>JBBRBF010000011.1:0-82422 GCA_038206105.1 Actinomycetales bacterium
CCAAGACCCACGGCGGCTGGACCCTGACCCACCCCACCCCCGGCACCCTCACCTGGACCAGCCCCACCGCACGCACCTACCACCGCACCCCACCACCCCTGGTCACCGGCTGGCCCACCACCGACCCTTCGGGGTGAGCACGAGGGGCGCGGCGCGACGGGCCGCCTGCTCGCCCGCGGGCCTAGTCCGGCCTAGTCCTGGCCTAGTCCCCGTCCCCGAGGTCGGTCCCGAGGCTCGCCCCGTCCGCGCCCCCCGCGCAGCCGACGACGAGCCAGCACGAGCCGACCGGTTGCGTCGTCGTCGTGTCGGCCCAGCGGACCGGCTCCGGTAGCACCCGCCACCTGGAGCCGGGCGGGCGCCGCCCGACAACGTCGTCCGCAGCCTCCGGGGGTCCTGCCATCGCCCTCACCTCCGGACCAGGATCGACCCTGTGGCGAGGGACGTCCATGCCCCCGGCGGCACCGCCACACCGGACCACGCTCGCGGGCACCGCACCGACTGGCACAGGGGCGCACGCCCAACGGGTTGGCGCACGCCCCGTGCCGGTCCGTCGAGCCGGGCCACGACCCCGAACGTGTGACGGTTCAACCGCGTGGCCTACCCAAAGGTCAAATCCAGGCCACGAGGAGTCAAAAGTCCGTGTTTCAACAGGAGGTTGCGACCTCGCGCTCCGAACGTGGAGATGTGACCGACCTCGCCGTTGCCCCCGACCTGCCCACCGAGCCCCCGACCGGCGTCTCCGCCGCCCCCCGCCCGCTCCCGGCCGAGACCGCCCGCCCCCGGCCGCACCGCAGCGCCTCGTTCGCGCGCGTCGTGGGAGCGGACTGCACCGACCGTGCCTGGCCGCTCGACGGCGCCGGCGTGGAGCAGGTCGCGGCCCGGCTCGCCCGACTCGGTGACCGGTGGAGCATCGTGCACGGCGTTCCGGTGCACCCGACGGACGTCGCGGACCTGCTCGTCGTGGGCCCGGGTGGCGTGTACGCGGTCACCGTCCGGCACGCGCCCGGCGCCTCGGTCTGGACCCGCGGCGAGACGGTCCTCGTCAACGGCGCGCCCACACGCTGGGTCGCCGAGTCCCGGCGCGTCGCCCGCGGCGCGGGCGCACGCCTCGCTGCCGCCACCGAGTGCGGCGTCGAGGTCACCGCGCTGCTCGTGGTGGTGGGCGCCCACGACGGCTTCGTCTGCCATGCGCAGCCCCGCGACGGCGTCCGCGTGCTCACGCGGCGGGACGTCGACGGGTGGCTGCGGACGCAGCCGGCCCGGCTCGTCACCGACGAGGTCGAGACCCTGTACACGGCAGCGCGACTGCCGCACACCTGGGCCGCCTGACCGACCGGGGAGCGCTCGAGCGCTCGAGTCGTCGCCACCGGTCGCAGCGGCTACAGCGAGAGCCGCGCCTGCACGACCGCGGCCAGCCGGTCCGCGACGGCCTGGGCGTGCCCGGCCTCGGCGGCCTCGACCATCACGCGCACGAGCGGCTCGGTGCCCGACGGGCGCAGCAGCACCCGGCCCGTCTCGCCGAGCTCGGCCTCGGCCTGCGACACGGCCGCCACGACGCCGTCGTCCTGCTTGGCGCGCGCCTTGTCGACCCCGGACACGTTCACGAGCACCTGCGGCAGCCGCTCCACGGCTCCGGCGAGGTCCGCCATCGTGCGCCCGGAGTCCGCGAGCCGCGCCAGCAGGTGAGCCCCGGTGAGCAAGCCGTCTCCGGTGGTGGCGTGCTCCAGCATCAGCACGTGCCCCGACTGCTCCCCGCCGAGCGTGAACCCGCCGCGGTGCATCTCCTCCAGCACGTACCGGTCCCCGACCGCGGTCTGACGCGTGTGCACGCCGGCCGCGGCCATCGCCAGGCGCAGTCCGAGGTTGCTCATCACGGTCGTCACCAGCGTGTCATGGGCGAGCCGGCCTCGTTCGTGCTGACCGATCGCGAGCACGCCCATGATCTGGTCGCCGTCGACCACGCACCCGCGGCCGTCCACGGCCAGGCACCGGTCGGCGTCCCCGTCGAAGGCCAGCCCGGCGTCCGCGCCGTGCGCGAGCACCGCGTCGCAGAGCGGCCCCAGGTGGGTCGACCCGTGGCCGTCGTTGATGTTGAGGCCGTCCGGCTCCGCGCCGATCACAACGACGTCGGCTCCCGCCGCGCGCAGCGCGGCCGGGCCGACGGACGAGGCGGCACCGTGGGCGCAGTCGACGACGACGCGCAGGCCGTCCAGGCGCCGCGGCAGCGTCTCGACGACGTGGTCGACGTAGCGGCCGCCGCCGGTCAAATCAGGCCGCACCCTGCCCACGGCGCGGCCCGTCGGACGCTGCCATGCCTCGCGGAGCCGGCGCTCGATCGCGTCCTCGACGTCGTCGGGCAGCTTGTGGCCGCCTCGGGCGAAGAACTTCACGCCGTTGTCCGGCATCGGGTTGTGCGAGGCCGAGAGCATCACGCCCAGGTCCGCGCCGGTCTCGGCGACGAGGTAAGCGACGGCCGGGGTCGGCAGCACCCCGACGTCGTCCACGTCGACGCCCGCGCTGGCAAGGCCCGCGACGACCGCGGCGGAGAGGAACTCCCCCGACGCGCGGGGGTCGCGACCCACGACGGCGCGGGGTCGGTGGTCGCCGAACTCGCCGCGGTCCGCCAGCACGTGGGCGGCCGCGACGGACAGGTCCAGCGCGAGCTCCGCGGTGACGTCGGCGTTCGCGACGCCCCGCACCCCGTCGGTGCCGAAGAGCCGTCCCACGTGCGTCCTCCTCCCCCCGCCGGGGCGGGGTCCTGGTGGCTGCGCCTCGCTGCGCACCGGCCGACATGCGAAGCGGCCCCGGGAGCGTACTCCCGGGGCCGCCTGCGGGCGTCGCCGCGACGCCGGCGCGCTACCTCAGCGCTTGCTGTACTGGGGTGCCTTGCGGGCCTTCTTCAGCCCGGCCTTCTTGCGCTCCTTGACCCGCGGGTCCCGGGTCAGGAACCCGGCGCGCTTCAGGCCCTCACGGTTGGCCTCGACGTCGATCTGGTTGAGCGACCGGGCGATACCGAGCCGCAGCGCGCCGGCCTGGCCGGAGGGCCCTCCACCGTCGATCCGCGCGATGACGTCGAACCGGTCCTCGAGCTCAAGCACCTTGAACGGGTCGTTGACCAGCTGCTGGTGCACCTTGTTCGGGAAGTAGGCGTCCAGGTCGCGACCGTTGATCCGCCAGGTCCCGGAGCCCGGGACCAGGCGAACCCGGGCCACGGCCTGCTTGCGCCGCCCGACGGCACCACCGGGCACGGTCGCGCTGCTGCCGGCGCCGCGGGTGCCCGGCGTGGTCGTCGAGTACTCGCTCGGCGAGTCCTGCTCGTCGGCGGCGATGTCGGTGGTGGGCTCGGCCACGGTTCTCCTCGGTGCTCGCTACGGCGTCGGTGCTGCTGGGGTGTCGCCGGCTACTGCGCGACCTGGCTGATGGTGAACGGCTGCGGCTTCTGCGCCGAGTGGGGGTGGGTCGGGCCCGAGTAGACCTTGAGCTTGCGCAGCATCTGGCGACCCAGCGTCGTCTTCGGCAGCATCCCCCGCACTGCCTTCTCGACCGCCTTCTCGGGGTGCCGGTCGAGCAGGTCGACGTACGAGACCGACTTCAGGCCGCCGGGGAACCCGGAGTGCCGGTAGGCCAGCTTCTGCTCCCGCTTGGAGCCGGTCAGTGCCACCTTCCCGGCGTTGACGATGATGACGAAGTCGCCGGTGTCCACGTGCGGAGCGAAGAACGCCTTGTGCTTGCCGCGCAGCAGCGACGCGGTATGGCTGGCGAGCCGGCCGAGCACGACGTCGTCGGCGTCGATGACGTGCCACTTGCGCTCGACCTCGCCGGGCCGGGGGGTGTACGTACGCACGGGTGAGCCTCGTCCTGTCGTCTGCTGAACGGTGGTGCCTGCCTGCGGCGCCCTCGCCACCGGCCCGGCTCTCGTCCGGACCGCCGCGGGGCGACCGTCACGTGCACCCCGGCACAACAGGGCGCACATCGACTGCTCAGACTACCTGCGGGTCCGGTGGGGGGTCAAAACGCCGGGCCAGGTCCCCGTGCGACTGCTGCTCCGGGGACTGCTGCTCCGGGGACTGCGTGCGGACGACGCGCGCCTGCGCCGCCCGCGCGGCCATCTCGGCGGCCGGCGGGTACGTCACCTCCCGCAGGACGAGCCCGCGGGCGGGTGCCACCGTCACCCTCGGGTCGCGGACGCCGCCGGCCAGCACCTGCGCGGGCCAGGCGACCTCCCGGCGACCGAGACCCACGGCCAGCGAGGCCCCGACGAGCGCACGGACCATGGAGTGGCAGAAGGCGTCGGCGACCACGTCGGCGACCACGAGCCCGTCGGCGTCCCGTCGCCAGTCGTATGCCAGCAGCGTCCGAAGGGTCGTGGCACCTGCCCGGCGACGGCAGAACGCGGCGAAGTCGTGCAGCCCGAGCAGGGCCCGCGACGCCTCCCCCATCGCCGCCACGTCCAGTGGCCGGCGGGCGGCGACGACCTCGTGCCGGCGCAGCGGCGGCGGCCCCCCGGGGCGGTCGTCCAGGCGGTAGGCGTACCGGCGTCGCAATGCCGAGAAGCGGGCGTCGAAGCCCGCCGGTGCCTCGGCGACGGCCACCACCCGCACGTCCGCCGGCAGCACCCCGGCGAGCCGCGTGACCAACGCGGTCGAGGGGCTGTTCCCCGAGCGTCCCGGCAGCCCCTGCCAGGCCGCCGGCTCGACGTCGACGTGCACGACCTGCCCGCTCGCGTGCACGCCCGCGTCGGTCCTGCCTGCGACGGTGAGCACCGGCGCGACGTCCGCCCGCAGCACCTGCGCCAACGCCGTCCGCAGCACCTCCTCGACGGTGCGCAGCCCCGGCTGCCGTGCCCAGCCGGCGAAGCCGGTTCCGTCGTAGCCGAGGTCGAGCCGGAGCCGCAGCAGACCGGCGCCGACGCACGCGGGCCCGCCGTCCCCGGGTGAGGGAGCGACGGGCCCGCGGTGCGGGGACGGACCGGTCAGGCCTGGCCCCGCTCGTCGTCGGACTGCCCGACGGCGTCTGTGGCGGCCTCCTCGGCCACCTCGGCGGCGGCGGCGGCACCGGCCGCCTCCTCGCTGCCGGGAGCCGCGTCCTGCGCCACCGCGGCCGCGGTCTCGGCCTCGGCGGCCGCGTCGACGGCGCCCTCCGCGTCGCCCTCGTCGGCGGCGACCTGCGCCTCGACCGCGGTGTCCTGCGCTGCGTCCTCGGCAGCCACCGGGGTCGGCTCGGCGGCACCCGCCCGGTCCCGCGAGGAGCGGCCGGTGGCGGCCTCGGCCTCACGCACGGTGGACTGCTTCGCCGACAGCGGCTCGAGCACCAGCTCGATCACGGCCATCGGGGCGTTGTCGCCCTTGCGCGGGCCGATCTTCGTGATCCGGGTGTAGCCGCCGTGCCGCTCCGCCATCGCCGGGGCGATCTCGGTGAACAGCTCGTGGACGACGCCCTTGTCACGCACGACCGTCATCACCCGTCGGCGGGCGGACAGGTCACCGCGCTTGGCGAACGTGACGAGCCGCTCCGCGAGCGGGCGCAGCCGCTTGGCCTTCGTCTCGGTCGTCGTGATCCGGCGGTGCTCGAACAGCTGGCTGGCCAGGCCGGCCAGCATCAGCCGCTCGTGCGCCGGACCGCCGCCGAGCCGCGGGCCCTTGGTGGGGGTGGGCATGGAAGTCGTGTCTCCTCGGGTGGGGCTCCGCGGGCGGGGCCGCCGCGGGGGCGGCGGGCCCACCCGCGTCAGCGGGTCGGGTCCGGGCTCAGTACTGCTCGTCCTCGGCGAAGGACATGTCGTCGTCCCCGTAGGAGTCCACGACGGCGCTCGGGTCGAACCCGGGCGGGCTGTCCTTGAGCTGGAGGCCCATGCCGACGAGCTTGGCCTTCACCTCGTCGATGCTCTTGGCACCGAAGTTGCGGATGTCGAGCAGGTCCGCCTCGCTGCGGCCGACGAGCTCGCCGACGCTGTGGATCCCCTCGCGCTTGAGGCAGTTGTAGGACCGGACGGTCAGATCCAGCTCCTCGATCGGCAGCGCCATGTCCGCCGCCAGGGCCGCGTCCGTCGGCGACGGGCCCATGTCGATGCCCTCGGCCTCGGTGTTGAGCTCGCGGGCCAGACCGAACAGCTCGACGAGGGTCTTGCCGGCGCTCGCCATCGCGTCACGCGGGTGCGTCGACGGCTTGGTCTCGACGTCGACGATGAGCTTGTCGAAGTCGGTGCGCTGCTCGACGCGGGTCGCCTCGACCTTGTACGTCACCTTGAGCACCGGCGAGTAGATCGAGTCGACCGGGATCCTGCCGATCTCGGCGTCGCCGGCCTTGTTCTGCTGCGCCGAGACGTAGCCACGACCGCGCTCGACGGTCAGCTCCATCTCGAGCTTGCCCTTCCCGTTGAGCGTCGCGACGTGCAGGTCCGGGTTGTGGACCTCCACGCCTGCGGGTGGGGCGATGTCCGCGGCGGTCACGGTGCCGGGGCCCTGCTTGCGCAGGTACATCACGACCGGCTCGTCGTGCTCGCTGGAGACGACGAGGGACTTGATGTTGAGGATGACCTCGGTGACGTCCTCCTTGACCCCGGTGACGGTGGAGAACTCGTGCAGCACCCCGTCCACACGGATGCTCGTGACCGAGGCACCCGGGATCGAGGAGAGCAGCGTGCGCCGCAGGGAGTTGCCGAGGGTGTAGCCGAAACCGGGCTCCAGCGGCTCGATGACGAACCGGGACCGGTGGTCCGCGACGCTCTCCTCGGAGAGCGTGGGGCGCTGTGCGATGAGCACGTGTCTGTCCTTCCCGACGGGGTCCGCCATATGACCCCGTGTGCGTGCCCGGCCGGGCTCGGTATGCCGGCCGGGGTGGTGCTGGTCGTACTGGTGCCGAGGAGCTGCCGCCCGATGGGACGGCGGGACCTCACTTCGAGTAGAGCTCGACGATCAGCTGCTCCTGGACCTGCGTGTCGATCACCTGGCGGCTCGGCAGCGCGTGCACGAGGACCCGCATCCGGTTCGGCACCACCTCGAGCCACGCGGGGGTGCCGCGCTCGCCGGCCTCGGCACGCGCGATCACGAACGGCGTCATCTCCCACGACTTCTCGCGGACCTCGACGATGTCGTTCTCCGAGACGCGGTAGCTGGGGATGTCGACCTTGCGGCCGTTGACCAGCAGGTGACCGTGGCGCACCAGCTGGCGCGCCATGTCGCGGGACTTGGCGAAGCCGGCCCGGAACACGACGTTGTCGAGGCGGGACTCCAGGATCCGCAGCAGGTTCTCGCCGGTCTTGCCCTGCTTGCGGTGGGCCTCCTCGTAGTACCCGCGGAACTGCTTCTCCAGCACGCCGTAGATCCTGGCGGCCTTCTGCTTCTCCCGCTTCTGGAGCAGGTACTCGCTCTCCTTCGTGCGGCCACGGCCGTGCTCACCCGGGGGGTAGGGCCGGATCTCGATGGGGCACTTCGGGGACTCGCACTTGCTGCCCTTGAGGAACAGCTTCATCTTCTCGCGACGGCAGCGCTTGCAGTCAGCGCCGGTGTAACGCGCCATGGGGTTCTCCTCGGTCTCTTCGTCGCGTCAGACGCGGCGGCGCTTGGGCGGACGGCAGCCGTTGTGCGGCGTGGGGCTCACGTCCTGGATCGAGCCCACCTCCAGGCCGGTGGCCTGCAGGGAGCGGATCGCGGTCTCCCGGCCGGAGCCGGGGCCCTTCACGAACACGTCGACCTTGCGCATGCCGTGCTCCTGCGCCTGGCGCGCAGCCGCCTCGGCGGCCATCTGCGCCGCGAACGGCGTCGACTTCCGCGAGCCCTTGAAACCGACCTGGCCGGCGGAGGCCCACGAGATCACCGCACCGCTGGGGTCGGTGATCGAGACGATGGTGTTGTTGAAGGTGCTCTTGATGTGCGCGTGGCCGTGGGAGACGTTCTTCTTCTCCTTGCGGCGGGGCCGGCGCGTGCCGGCCGCAGCACGGGTCTTGGGGGGCATGGCTGGTTCTCCTGGTGTCTACGGGCGTGCGGGTCGGTGGGCGGGCCGCCCTGGAGCGGTCCGCGCTACTTGCCGGTCTTCTTGCGGCCGGCCACCGTGCGCTTCGGACCCTTGCGCGTGCGCGCGTTGGTCTTGGTGCGCTGACCGCGCACCGGGAGCCCGCGGCGGTGCCGCAGGCCCTCGTAGGAGCCGATCTCGACCTTGCGCCGGATGTCCGAGGCGACCTCCCGGCGCAGGTCGCCCTCGACCTGGAACGTGGCCTCGATGTGGTCGCGGATCGCGACGACGTCGGCCTCGGTCATGTCCTTCACGCGCGTGTCGGGGCTGACCCCGGTCGCCGCGAGGGTCTGCAGGGCCCGGGTGCGGCCGACGCCGAAGATGTAGGTGAGCGCGACCTCGAGCCGCTTGTCGCGGGGGAGGTCGACGCCGACGATGCGTGCCATCGGAAGGTGTCTCCAGTGCTCATCCGGAGGTCTGGTGCAGCGCCGTCCCCGCCGGTGGCGGGTCCCCGGCCTCCGGGCCGGGGGTGGCGTCCCGCGGGGGCTCGGTGGCCTGGTCGCGGGGGTCGGGCGCTGCGTGGGTGCTGCTCGGGTGCTGCTGAGGTGCTGCGGGGTCCTGCTCAGCCCTGGCGCTGCTTGAGGCGCAGGTTGGTGCAGATCACCATGACCCGCCCGTTGCGGCGGATCACCTTGCAGTTGTCGCAGATCTTCTTGACGCTCGGCTTGACCTTCATGGCTGTCCTCGCCCGGACGCGCGCGGCCGCTCGCGGCCACGCCCCGGGTGCTCGCGGGTGGGCGGGTTACTTGTAGCGGTAGACGATCCGGCCGCGGGTGAGGTCGTAGGGGCTGAGCTCCACCACCACGCGGTCCTCGGGGAGGATCCGGATGTAGTGCTGTCGCATCTTCCCCGAGATGTGGGCGAGCACCTTGTGGCCGTTCGACAGCTCCACGCGGAAGAACGCGTTGGGGAGTGCCTCGACCACGCTGCCCTCGATCTCGATGACACCGTCCTTCTTGGCCATGTCCTCCGCTCACTGCTCGGCCCGCCGCAGCGGGACTGGATGACGATCGGTGACCGTCCTGGTCGGCCGGGTGACCGACCTCGGCGCACACGTGAAGGCGTCCTGTCCGAGGAGAACCAGCCGCGGGACCCGGGCAGGACGAAGAAGCTCGTGAGCCGACTCACCAGCCTACGCCATCGCCGCTGCCGCGACGAAATCGGCGCCGCGGGGCGCACAGTGGACTCACAACGGGGTGACGGTCACGCCCCGCGCCTCCAGCGCGGCGGCGCCGCCGTCGTGGCTCGTGAGCACCCAGATCCCGCCGGCGTGCACGGCGACCGAGTGCTCCCAGTGCGCCGCGCGCGCGCCGTCGCCGGTGACGACCGTCCAGTCGTCGTCGAGCACACGGGTGTCCCCTTCGTCGGAGCGCACGAGCATCGGCTCCACCGCCACGCAGAGACCGGGGCGCAGCCGCGGGCCACGCTCGCGGATACGGTGGTTCAGCACCTCCGGCGCCTGGTGCATCTCGGTGCCGATGCCGTGCCCGACGTACCCCTCGACGACGGCGTAGCGACCGGCCACGTGGCCCTCGACGGCGGCACCGACGTCGCCCAGGCGGCCGCCGCCGGCGAGTGCGGCGATCCCGGCCCACATCGCCTCCTCGGTCACCTGCACGAGGTCGGCGTCCGCCGCGGCCACCGGCTCGACGACCGTGCTGAACGCGGCGTCACCGTGCCAGCCGGCGAGGATCGCGCCGCAGTCCACCGAAACGAGGTCGCCGGGGCGCAGCACCCGGTCCCCCGGGATGCCGTGCACCACCTCGTCGTTGACCGAGACGCAGGTGCTCGCGGGGAAGCCGTGGTAGCCCAGGAACGACGGAGTGGCCCCGGCGTCGGCGATCACCTTCGCGGCGACCGCGTCGAGCTCGGCCGTCGTCGTACCGGCGCGGACGCGGTCGCGGACCGCCGCGAGGGCGTCGGCCACGACGAGTCCGGCGCGACGCATCGCGCGGACCTGGTCGTCGTCCTTGTACTGGATCCGGTCGCGTCCGAACACGGTGTCCCCCGCCGCGGGCTCAGCGGCCGTCGAGCGCCGCGGTGACGCGGGCGGTGACGTCGTCCACGTCGCCCATGCCGTCGACGCGCACAAGCAGGTCGCGGTCCGCGTAGACGCGCGTCAGCGGAGCCGTCTGCTCCTGGTACACCTCGAGGCGACGGCGGATCACGTCCTCGGTGTCGTCGCTGCGCCCGTCGGTCTCGGCACGGTGCAGCAGCCGCGCGACGACCTCCTCGGTGTCCGCGGTGAGCTCGACGACCCCGTCCAGGGCGGTCCTGGACGACGTGAGCATCGCGTCGAGCTCGGCCACCTGGGCCGTCGTGCGGGGGTACCCGTCGAGCAGGAAGCCGGCGGCGGCGTCGTCGCCGGCGAGGCGGTCGCGGACCATGGAGTTCGTCACCTCGTCGGGCACGTACTCGCCGGCGTCCATGAACCGCTTGGCCTCGCGGCCGAGGTCGGTCTGCTCGGAGACGTTGGCGCGGAAGATGTCGCCGGTCGAGACCGCCGGGACTCCGAGCCGCTCGGACAGCCGCGCCGCCTGGGTGCCCTTGCCGGCGCCCGGAGGACCGAGGAGGACGAGTCGTGTCATCGGAGGAACCCTTCGTAGTGCCGCTGCTGCAGCTGGGACTCGATCTGTTTGACGGTCTCCAGCCCGACGCCGACGACGATGAGGATCGACGTGCCGCCGAACGGGAAGTTCTGGTTCGCACCCACGAGCACGAGCGCGATCAGCGGGATGAGGGCGACCAGGCCCAGGTACAGCGCCCCGACGAGCGTGATCCTCGTCAGGATGTAGTCGAGGTACTCCGCGGTGGGGCGCCCGGCGCGGATGCCGGGGATGAACCCACCGACGCGGCGGATGTTGTCGGCGACCTCGTCGGGGTTGAAGGTGATCGAGACGTAGAAGTACGTGAAGAACACGATCAGCAGGAAGTACGTGGCGATGTAGACCGGGTGCTCGCCGGTGGTGAAGACGTTGCTGACCCAGACCACCCAGTCCGAGGTGGGGTCGTTGAACTGCGCCACCAGCGCGGGCAGGTACAGCAGGGACGACGCGAAGATCACGGGGATCACGCCGGCCATGTTGACCTTGATCGGGATGTAGGTGCTCGTTCCGCCGTACATCCGACGGCCGACCATCCGCTTGGCGTACTGCACCGGGACGCGTCGCTGCGACTGCTCCACGAACACGACCAGGGCCACGATCACCAGGCCGATCGCGATCACGAGCGCCATCGTGCCGTAGCCGCGCTCCGTGCCGATCGACCAGATGGCACCGGGGAAGGTCGCGCTGATCGACGTGAAGATCAGCAGCGACATGCCGTTGCCGACCCCGCGCTCGGTGATGAGCTCGCCGAGCCACATGATGAGCCCGGTGCCCGCGGTCATCGTGATGACCATGAGCAGTATCGTCAGGACCGAGTCGTTCGGGATGATCGGCACGGCGCAGTCGCCGAAGAGCTGGCCCGACCGGGCGACCGACACCAGGGTCGTGGACTGCAGCACCGCCAGAGCGATCGTGAGGTACCGCGTGTACTGCGTGAGCTTGGCGGTGCCGGCCTGCCCCTCCTTCTTCAGCTCCTCGAACTTGGGGATCACGACCACGAGCAGCTGGGTGATGATGCTCGCGGTGATGTACGGCATGATCCCGAGCGCGAACACCGAGAGCTGGAGCAGGGCGCCGCCGGAGAAGAGGTTCACGAGGCCGAGCAGGTCGTTGCCGTCGGGCACCGCCGCCAGGCACTGCTGCACGTTCGGATAGCTGACGCCGGGCGTCGGGATGAAGGACCCGAGCCGGAACAGCGCCATCACGGCCATCGTGAACAGCAGCTTGCGCCGAAGGTCGGGAGTCCTGAACGCCCGGACGAATGCGCTGAGCACGGATCCTCCTGGTCCGCGCCTGGCGGACGGTCGCTACCTCGGTGACACCGGCCGCAGGTGTCGCGGCGGTGTCGCGGCGGGCCGGAAGAGACCCTACCCGGAGCGGCTACCGACGGTGGCCGGTCGGCACCCTCCCAGGGCCTGCGGTCGGGCCGCGGGCGGACGCGGGCGCGGGCGGGCCGCCGGGTGGTGCCCGGCGACACGCCCGCGACGCGTCACAGCTCGGTGGTGGACCCGCCCGCCGCGGCGATCTTGTCGCGGGCCGTGGCCGAGAACGCGTGGGCGGTCACGTCGACCGCCACGCTGATGTCCCCGGTGCCCAGCACCTTGACCTTCTCGCCCCCGCGCACGGCGCCACGCGCGACGAGCTCGTCGACACCGACCCGGCCGCCCTCGGGGAACAGCGCCCCCATGCGGTCGAGGTTGACCACCTGGTAGGTGGTCTTGAACGGGTTGGTGAAGCCGCGCAGCTTGGGAAGGCGCATGTGCAGCGGGGTCTGGCCACCCTCGAAGGCGGCGCTGACCTGGTAGCGCGCCTTGGTGCCCTTGGTCCCCCGCCCGGCGGTCTTGCCCTTGGAGCCCTCGCCCCGGCCGACGCGCGTCTTCGGCGTGTGCGACCCGGGTGCGGGACGCAGGTGGTGGACCTTCAGGGCGCTCTCGCGGCGCCTCGTCGTTGCCATGTCAGTCGACCTCCTCGACGGTGACCAGGTGCGTGACCGTGGTGACCATGCCGCGGATCTCGGGCCGGTCCTCCTTGACCACGACGTCGCCGATGCGCTTCAGGCCCAGCGACCTCAGGGTGTCCCGCTGGTTCTGCTTGCCGCCGATGCCCGAACGGGTCTGCGTCACCTTCAGCCGGCCCATCAGGTGCTCGCCCCCGCGGCCCGGGCCCGCAGCAGTGCCGCCGGTGCCACGTGCTCCAGCGGCAGACCGCGGCGGGCGGCGACCGACTCCGGCCGCTCCAGCCCGCGCAGCGCCGCCACGGTGGCGTGCACGACGTTGATCGCGTTGTCCGAGCCGAGCGACTTGCTGAGCACGTCGTGGATGCCGGCGCACTCCAGCACCGCGCGGACCGGGCCACCGGCGATGACGCCGGTACCCGGCGACGCGGGGCGCAGCAGCACGACACCCGCGGCGGCCTCGCCGGTGATCGGGTGCGGGATCGTCCCCTGAATCCGTGGCACCTTGAAGAAGCTCTTCTTGGCCTCCTCGACGCCCTTCGCGATTGCCGCGGGCACCTCCTTGGCCTTGCCGTAGCCGACACCGACCGTGCCGTCGCCGTCACCGACCACCACGAGCGCGGTGAAGCTGAAGCGGCGGCCGCCCTTGACGACCTTGGCCACGCGGTTGATCGTCACGACGCGCTCGACGAACTGGGTCTTGTCCCGCTCGCCGCCGCCCCGGTTGTCGCGGTCGCGGCGGTCCCGGCGGTCGTTTCCCCCGCCGGCACCGCCCACGCTGCCACCCCTGCGCTGGGGTCCAGCCATCAGACAGTCCTCTTCTCTGCGTGGTCGTTGGTGTCGGTCGCCGCGCTCACAGCGCCAACCCGCCCTCGCGGGCGCCGTCGGCGACGGCCGCGACTCGGCCGGCGTACCGGTTGCCACCACGGTCCAGCACGACGGAGGTTACGCCCGCGGCCTGCGCGCGCTCGGCGACGAGGCCGCCCACGGTGCGCGCCTTGGCGGTCTTGTCCCCGTCACCGGCCCGCAGGTCGGCCTCCATCGTGGACGCCGACGCCAGGGTGCGGCCGACGGTGTCGTCGACGACCTGCACGAAGACGTGCCGCGAGGAGCGGTTGACGACGAGCCGCGGCCGCGCGGCGGTACCGGCGACCTTCTTGCGCACCCGCAGGTGACGCCGGACGCGGGCGACGCCCGTGCCCTTGCCCTTCACACCGATCGCCATCGTCACTTACCAGCCTTTCCGACCTTGCGGCGGATGGTCTCGTCCGCGTACCGCACGCCCTTGCCCTTGTACGGGTCGGGACGGCGCAGCTTGCGGATCTTCGCGGCGACCTCGCCGACCTGCTGCTTGTCGATGCCGCTCACCGAGAAGCGCGTCGGCGCCTCGACCGCGAAGGTGATCCCCTCGGGTGCCCGGACGAGCACGGGGTGGCTGAAGCCGAGCGCGAACTCCAGGTCGGAGCCGCGGGCCACGACCCGGTAGCCGGTCCCGACGATCTCGAGCCGTTTGGTGTAGCCGTCGGTCACCCCGGTGACCATGTTCGCCAACAGGGTGCGGGTGAGGCCGTGGAGCGAGCGCGACACTCGCTCGTCGTCCGGACGGGTCACGCGCAGCGTGCCGTCCTCGCGCTCCACGGCAATGGGGGCGGCGACGCTGTGCGAGAGGGTCCCCTTGGGGCCCTTCACGGTGACGTCGCGGCCGTCGATGCTGACGTCGACCCCTCCGGGGACGACGACGGGCAGCTTGCCGATCCTGGACATGCTCGCCCTCCCTTACCAGACGTAGGCGAGGACTTCCCCGCCCACGCCGTTGGTCTGTGCCTGCCGGTCGGTCAGCAGGCCGGACGACGTCGACAGGATCGCGACGCCGAGGCCGCCGAGCACGCGCGGCAGATTCGTGGACTTCGCGTAGACCCGCAGGCCCGGCTTCGACACGCGACGCAGGCCCGCGATGGACCGCTCCCGGTTCGGGCCGTACTTCAGCTCCAGGGTCAGCTTCTTGCCGACCTCGGCGTCCTCGACGGCCCAGGAGCTGATGTAGCCCTCGGCCTGCAGGATCTCCGCCAGGTGCGACTTGAGCTTGCTGTACGGCATGGTGACGTCGTCGTGGTACGCCGAGTTGGCGTTCCGCAGACGGGTCAGCATGTCCGCGATGGGGTCTGTCATGGTCATCGGGCTCGTCCGCCCTTCCTCGCCGTGGTTTCGCCCCGCTCGTGGCGGCGGACCTGCGGCGTAGCCGTGGTGGTGGGTTCGTGCACCGCTGGGGTCACCAGCTGCTCTTGGTGACACCGGGCAGCTCGCCCCGGTGGGCCATCTCCCGCAGGCAGATGCGGCACAGGCCGAACTTCTTGTACACCGACCGGGGCCGGCCGCACCGCTGGCAGCGCGTGTACGCCCGGACGGCGAACTTCGCCTTGGCGGCGGCCTTGTTCTTCAGCGCGGTCTTGGCCACGTCAGCTCTCCTTGAACGGGAAACCGAGGCCACGGAGCAGCGCCCGGCCCTCGTCGTCGGTCTTCGCCGTGGTCACGACGGTGATGTCCATGCCGCGCACGCGGTCGATCCGGTCCTGGTCGATCTCATGGAACATCGACTGCTCGGTCAGGCCGAACGTGTAGTTGCCGTTGCCGTCGAACTGCCGGGGGGACAGGCCACGGAAGTCGCGGATGCGGGGCAGCGCGATCGTGACCAGGCGGTCCAGGAACTCCCACATCCGCATCCCGCGCAGCGTGGTGTGCGCGCCGATCGGCATGCCCTCGCGCAGCTTGAACTGCGCGATGGACTTGCGAGCCTTGGTCACCGCCGGCTTCTGCCCGGTGATCGTCGCCAGGTCACGGACCGCGCCGTCGATCACCTTGGAGTCGCGGGCGGCATCGCCGACGCCCATGTTCACCACGACCTTCACCAGGCCGGGCACCTGCATCACGTTGGCGTAGCCGAACTCCTGGGTCAGGGCCGGCACGGTCTCCTCGCGGTAGCGCGCGCGCAGCCGCGGGCCGGCGTAGTCGGCCGGAGCGCTCGTCGTCTCAGTCGTCATCGTCGGATGCCTCTCAGATGTCCTGGCCGGAACGCCGGGCGACGCGGACCCGCACGGTGCGGGTGCGGCCGTCGCGCTCGACGGTCTCTACCCGGCTGCCGGTGCGGGTGGGGCGCTTCGTCTCCGGGTCCACGACCATCACGTTGCTGACGTGCAGCGGCGCCTCGTGGGTCTCGATGCCACCGGTGCGGGTGCCCCGGCCGCTGCGCGAGACCTTCACGTGCTTCGTAACCCGGTTGATGCCCTCGACCAGCACTCGGGAGTTGTCGGGGAAGACCTCGATCACCTTGCCCTGCTTGCCGCGGTCGCCGCCCTTGGACTCCGGGGTACCGCTGACGACCTGCACGAGGTCGCCCTTCTTGATCCGCATCCGCGCCATGGTCACAGCACCTCCGGGGCCAGCGAGATGATCCGCATGTACCGCTTGTCGCGCAGCTCGCGGCCCACCGGGCCGAAGATACGTGTCCCACGGGGGTCCCCGTCGGCCTTGAGGATCACCGCGGCGTTCTCGTCGAACCGGATGTACGAGCCGTCCGGACGGCGGCGCTCCTTCGCGGTGCGCACGACGACCGCCTTGACGACGTCGCCCTTCTTCACGTTGCCGCCGGGGATCGCGTCCTTGACGGTCGCGACGATCACGTCACCGATGCCGGCGTACCGGCGGCCGGAGCCGCCGAGCACGCGGATGCAGAGGATCTCCTTCGCACCCGTGTTGTCGGCGACCTTGAGCCGCGACTCCTGCTGGATCACAACCGAATCCCTTCACCGACGGTCGGCGCCGCCGACCGGATGTCTGATGCGAACGAACGACGCTCGCGCCGCTCGAATCGTTCGTTCGTCACTTGGCCTTCTCGAGGACCTCGATCACGCGCCACCGTTTGGTCGCCGACAGCGGCCGGGTCTCGCTGATCCGCACGAGGTCGCCCTTGCCGCAGACGTTGCCCTCGTCGTGCGCCTTCACCTTGCTCGTGCGGCGGAGGATCTTCTCGTACAGGGGGTGCTTGACGCGGTCCTCGACGGCCACGACGACCGTCTTGTCCATCACGTCGCTCACCACGTAGCCGCGCCGGGCCTTGCGGTAGCCGCGCTCGGGCTGCTCGCTCATCGTCTCTCCGCTCGTCGCGCTCACTGGTCGCCGTCCGTGGCGATCACGTCGATGCCGAGCTCGCGCTCGCGCATGATCGTGTAGATCCGGGCGATGTCGCGCCGCACCGCGCGCAGCCGGCCGTGGTTCTCCAGCTGCCCGGTCGCGGACGCGAACCGGAGGTTGAAGAGCTCCTCCTTGGCCTTGCGCAGCTCGTCGACGAGGCGCTCGTCGTCGAAGGTGCGCAGCTGCCCCGCTACCAAGTCCTTGGAACCGACCGCCATCAGGACTCACCACCCTCGCGCCGCACGAAGCGGCACTTCATCGGGAGCTTGTGGATCGCGAGGCGCATCGCCTCGCGCGCCACCGGCTCCGGCACGCCGGACAGCTCGAACATGACGCGTCCGGGCTTGACGTTGGCCACCCACCACTCGGGGGAGCCCTTGCCGGACCCCATCCGCGTCTCGGCGGGCTTCTTGGTCAGGGGACGGTCCGGGTAGATGTTGATCCAGACCTTCCCGCCGCGCTTGATGTAGCGCGTCATGGCGATACGGGCCGACTCGATCTGCCGGTTGGTGACGTAGGCAGGCTCCAGGGCCTGGATTCCGTAGTCGCCGAAGGCGATCGTCGTGCCGCCCTTGGCCACCCCACGGCGCGTGGGGTGGTGCTGCTTGCGGTGCTTCAGCCGCCTGGGGACGAGCACGCCTCAGCCCTCCGATCCGGACTCGGGCGCCGCGGCCGGCTCGGCCGTGGCGGCGGGCGCACCCTGCCGCTGCTGGTCGCCGCCGGCACGGGGGCGACGCTGCGGCCGGTCGGCGCGCTCGCCCCGCGGTCCGCCGGACCGCGGGGCGCGGGGCGCGGCTGCCTGCTGCGCCGCGAGCTCGCGCTGCGTCACGTCACCCTTGTAGATCCACACCTTCACGCCGATGCGGCCGAACGTCGTCTTGGCCTCGTAGAGCCCGTAGTCGATGTTGGCCCGCAGCGTGTGCAACGGGACGCGGCCCTCTCGGTAGAACTCCGAGCGGCTCATCTCAGCGCCACCGAGTCGACCCGAGCACTGCACCCGGATGCCCTTGGCGCCGGCCCGCTGCGCGGTCTGCATCCCCTTGCGCATGGCGCGCCGGAAGGACACGCGGCTGGCGAGCTGCTCGGCGATGCCCTGTGCGACCAGCTGCGCGTCGACCTCGGGGTTCTTCACCTCGAGGATGTTGAGCTGGACCTGCTTGCCGGTGAGCTTCTCGAGCTCGCCGCGCAGGCGGTCCGCCTCGGCGCCGCGCCGCCCGATCACGATCCCCGGGCGGGCGGTGTGGATGTCCACCCGCACGCGGTCTCGGGTCCGCTCGATCTCGACCTTGGAGATGCCCGCACGCTCCATGCCGGTCGACATCAGCCGGCGGATCGCCACGTCCTCCTTGACGTAGTCGCTGTACCGCTGGCCCGCCTTCGTGCTGTCGGCGAACCACCGGGACCGGTGCTCGGTGGTGATGCCGAGCCGGAACCCGTTGGGGTTGATCTTCTGTCCCACTAGGAGTCCCTCTCCGTCGTCGCGTTGCTGGTGCTCGTGCTCCTCGTCCTGCCGCGGCGGCCACCGGAGCGGCCGGCCGCCGGGCCCTCGTCGGGGGCCCCGACGACCACGGTGATGTGGCTGGTGCGCTTGCGGATCCGGAACGCCCGGCCCTGCGCGCGCGGCCGGAAGCGCTTCATCGTCGGGCCCTCGTCCACGAATGCCGCATGCACGACGAGGTCGCGCTCGTCGAACGCCTCGCTCGCCCGGTCGGCCTTGACCCGGGCGTTCGCGACCGCGCTCTGCACGACCTTCAGCACCGGCTCGCTCGCTGCCTGCGGCGCGAACGTCAGCACCGCCACCGCATCGCTCGCCCTGCGGCCACGGATGAGGTCGACGACGCGTCGGGCCTTCATGGGCGTGACGCGGACGTACCGCGCCTGCGCCTTGGCTTCCATCGCTGTCCTGCCTTCTGGTCTCGTCGAGTCCGGGGGTCCGCGCCGCTCAGCGGCGGCGGGCCTTCCGGTCGTCCTTCACGTGGCCACGGAACGTGCGCGTGGGGGCGAACTCGCCCAGCTTGTGGCCGACCATCGACTCGGTGACGAACACCGGCACGTGCTTGCGGCCGTCGTGCACCGCGATGGTGTGGCCGAGCATGTCCGGCACGATCATCGATCGACGGGACCAGGTCTTGATGACGTTCTTGGTTCCCTTGGCGTTCTGCGAGTCCACCTTCTTGACGAGGTGGTCGTCGACGAAGGGGCCCTTCTTCAGGCTGCGAGGCATCGGTCGTCAGGCTCCTTCTCAGCGCTTCTTCTTGCCGGTTCGGCGACGGCGCACGATCTGGCGGTCGCTCTCCTTGCCGGGGCGACGGGTGCGGCCCTCGGGCTTGCCCCACGGGCTGACCGGGTGCCGGCCGCCGGAGGTCTTGCCCTCACCACCGCCGTGCGGGTGGTCCACCGGGTTCATCACGACACCACGCACCGTCGGGCGCTTGCCCTTCCAACGCATCCGGCCGGCCTTGCCCCAGTTGATGTTCGACTGCTCGGCGTTGCCGACCTCGCCGACCGACGCGCGGCAGCGCACGTCCACGTTGCGGATCTCGCCGGACGGCATCCTCAGCTGCGCGTTGGGGCCGTCCTTGGCCACGAGCTGCACCGACGTCCCGGCGGAACGGGCGATCTTCGCGCCGCCACCCGGCCGCAGCTCGATCGCGTGGACGACGGTGCCGACCGGGATGTTGCGCAGCGGCAGGTTGTTGCCGGGCTTGATGTCGGCGCCCGTACCGGCCTCGACCAGGTCACCCTGCTTGAGCCGTGTCGGGGCGAGGATGTAGCGCTTCTCGCCGTCGACGTAGTGCAGCAGCGCGATCCGGGCGGTGCGGTTCGGGTCGTACTCGATGTGCGCGACCTTGGCCGGCACCCCGTCCTTGCCGACGCGGCGGAAGTCGATCACCCGGTAGGCCCGCTTGTGGCCACCACCCTGGTGGCGGGTGGTGATCCGGCCGGCGTTGTTGCGCCCGCCCTTCTTGGCCAGCGGACGCACGAGCGACTTCTCCGGCTCCGACCGGGTGACCTCGACGAAGTCGGCGACGGACGAGCCACGACGGCCCGGGGTCGTCGGCTTGTACTTGCGGATTCCCATGTTGAGTCAGTCCTTCACCAGCTGGTGGCGGTCGTCAGACCGCTCCGCCGAAGATGTCGATGGTGCCCTCGCGCAGCGTCACGATCGCCCGCTTGGTGTCCTTGCGCTTGCCCCAGCCGAACCGCGTACGGCGACGCTTGCCGACACGGTTGACGACGTTGACGCCGTTCCGCGCGACCTTGACGCCGAAGACCTTCTCGACCGCGATCTTGATCTCGGTCTTGTTGGCACGCGGGTCAACGAGGAACGTGTACTTGCCCTCGTCCAGCAGCGAGTAGCTCTTCTCCGACACCACGGGCGCCAGCAGCACGTCCCGGGGGTCCTTCACGATCGCGCTCACGCCTGGGCCTCCTCGCTGCTGTCACCGGCGGCGGCGCCGTCGGCCGGCCGTGCCGACGCACCCCGACCGGCGCTGCCGGCGAGGAACGCGTCCAGGGCGCCGCGCGTGAAGACCACGTCGTCGCTGCACAGCACGTCGTAGGTGTTGAGCTGGTCGGCGGCGAGCAGGTGCACCCCCGAGACGTTCCGCAGGCTCTTCCACGAGACCGCGTCGTCACGGTGCAGCACGACCAGCAGGTTCTTGCGCTCGCTGACGCCGGCCAGCGCCGCCACCGCGGCGGACGTGGACGGCGCGTCCCCGGAGACCACGCCGTCCAGGACGTGGACTCTGCCGTGGCGAGCCCGGTCGGACAGGGCCCCCCGCAGCGCGGCCGCCTTCATCTTCTTGGGCGTGCGCTGGGAGTAGTCCCGCGGCACCGGGCCGTGGACCACGCCACCGCCGGTGAACTGCGGGGCTCGCAGCGAGCCCTGGCGGGCCCGGCCGGTCCCCTTCTGGCGGTACGGCTTCTTGCCGCCGCCACGCACGTCGCCGCGGTTCTTGGCGGAGTGCGTCCCCTGGCGGGCCGCGGCCAGCTGGGCCACGACGACCTGGTGGATCAGGGGCACGTTGGTGACGACGTCGAACACCTCGGCGGGCAGCTCGGCGGTCCCCGCCCCCGACCCGTCCGCCGTGCGGACATCGACGTGCAGCGCGTCGGCGCTCTCGGCAGCCATCGTCACGCCTCCTTCGGAGCGGCCTTCGCCGCGCTCTTGACGAGCACGACCGCGCCGCGCGGCCCCGGGACGGCGCCGCTGACGAGCAGCAGCCCCCGCTCCGCGTCCACGGCGTGCACGGTGAGGTTCTGAGTGGTCTGGCGAACGGCGCCCATCCGGCCCGCCATCCGCATGCCCTTGAAGACGCGACCGGGGGTGGCGCAGCCGCCGATGGAGCCCGGCTTGCGGTGGTTGCGGTGCGCCCCGTGCGAGGCGCCCACGCCCGAGAAGCCGTGGCGCTTCATCACGCCGGCGGTGCCCTTGCCCTTGGTGGTGCCGGCCACGTCGACCACCTGCCCGGCCGAGAAGACCTCGACGGTCAGCTCCTGGCCGAGGCTGTAGTCGGCGGCGTCGGCGGTGCGCAGCTCGGTCACGTGGCGGCGCGGCGTCACCCCGGCCTTCGCGAAGTGCCCGGCCAGCGGCTGGGTCACCTTGCGCGGGTCGATCGCCCCATAGGCGAGCTGGACGCCGGCGTAGCCGTCGGTCTCGGCGGACCGCACCTGCGTCACGACGCAGGGCCCGGCCTGGACGACGGTGACCGGCACGAGCCGGCCGTCGGCGCCCCAGACCTGGGTCATGCCGAGCTTGCGGCCGAGCAGGCCGGCGACGGCCCGTGCGGGCGCACCCGTGGTGTCAGCAGTCATGGTGTCGGCGTCCCTCAGAGCTTGATCTCGATGTTCACGTCCGCGGGCAGGTCGAGGCGCATCAGCGAGTCGACGGCCTTCGGCGTGGGGTCGATGATGTCGATGAGGCGCTTGTGCGTGCGCATCTCGAAGTGCTCGCGGCTGTCCTTGTACTTGTGCGGCGAGCGGATGACGCAGTAGACGTTCTTCTCCGTCGGCAGCGGCACCGGGCCCACCACAGTCGCTCCGGCCCGGGTCACCGTGTCGACGATCTTGCGCGCCGAGCTGTCGATGACCTCGTGGTCGTAGGACTTGAGCCGGATGCGGATCTTCTGTCCCGCCATGGCGTCGTCTGACTCTCTCTCGTCGTACCGCTGCGTGTCCGGGCCCTGCTCGTCTCCGACCCCCGAGGTCGGGTGTGTCGCCTGCGGCGCACGCGTCCGCTCGTCGCGCCAAGCGGCGCCGCCTCGTCGGGGTGTCATCGACCCGGGCTGACCCGGGCGCCGGCGCGGTGGGGTGCGGACCCCTCGTCCCCCCGCCGTGAGCGACCGGGGGTCGTGCGCCGAACAACCTGTCCATCGTGCCAGAGCACCCGCGGCTTTGGCCAATCGCCGCCGGCGGGTGCGACACGAGGCCCGGGCGTGGTACCTGCCCGGGCCTCGTGCCCGTGACGCTCAGGGCGTCACTTGAGGATCTTCGTCACCTGACCGGCGCCGACGGTGCGGCCGCCCTCGCGGATGGTGAAGCGCATGCCCTCGTCCATCGCGACCGGCTGGATCAGCGACACCGACATCTCGGTGTTGTCGCCCGGCATGACCATCTCGGTGCCCTCGGGCAGCGTGATGACGCCGGTGACGTCGGTGGTCCGCACGTAGAACTGCGGCCGGTAGTTCGAGTAGAACGGGTTGTGCCGCCCGCCCTCGTCCTTGGACAGGATGTAGACCTGCGCCTCGAACTCGGTGTGGGGGGTGATCGAGCCCGGCTTGCAGATGACCTGCCCGCGCTCGACGTCCTCGCGCTTGATGCCGCGCACGAGCAGCCCGACGTTCTCGCCGGCACGTGCCTCGTCGAGGATCTTGCGGAACATCTCGACCGCGGTGACGGTGGTCTTCGTCGACTTCTCGCGGATGCCGACGATCTCCACCTCCTCGTTGATCTTCAGCGTGCCGCGCTCGACCCGGCCGGTCACCACGGTGCCGCGGCCGGTGATGGTGAAGACGTCCTCGACCGGCATGAGGAAGGGCTTGTCGACCTCCCGCTCCGGCTCGACGATGCCGGTGTCGACGGCGTCCATGAGCTCCATCAGCTTCGCGGACCACTCCGGGTCGCCCTCGAGCGCCTTCAGCGCCGAGACACGCACGACGGGGACGTCGTCACCGGGGAACTCGTAGGCGGACAGCAGCTCGCGGACCTCCATCTCGACGAGCTCGAGGATCTCCTCGTCGTCGACCATGTCGGCCTTGTTCAGCGCCACCACGATGTAGGGGACGCCGACCTGGCGGGCGAGCAGCACGTGCTCGCGCGTCTGCGGCATGGGGCCGTCGGTCGCGGCGACCACGAGGATCGCCCCGTCCATCTGGGCGGCACCGGTGATCATGTTCTTGATGTAGTCCGCGTGACCGGGGCAGTCCACGTGCGCGTAGTGACGCGCCTCGGTCTGGTACTCCACGTGCGCGATCGAGATCGTGATGCCGCGCTGCTTCTCCTCGGGCGCCTTGTCGATCTCGTCGAACGGCGTGAAGGGGTTCAGGTCGGGCAGCTTGTCGTGCAGCACCTTGGTGATCGCCGCGGTCAGCGTCGTCTTGCCGTGGTCGATGTGACCGATGGTGCCGATGTTGACGTGCGGCTTAGTCCGCTCGAACTTCGCCTTCGCCACTGCGGGCCTCCTCGTAGGACTGGTGGGTGCTTCTGGGTAGGTGCTGCGGTGGGCGGGACGACGCTACCGGTGTCCGGGCGCCGAGCCCACCGCGGGTCGCCGATCGACCGTGGTGGTGCTCGCGGAGGGGCTCACTCGCCCCGGGTCTTGGCGACGATCTCCTCCGCGACGTTGCGCGGAACCTCGGCGTAGCTGTCGAACTGCATCGAGTAGACCGCGCGCCCCTGGGTCTTGGAGCGCAGGTCGCCGACGTAGCCGAACATCTCCGACAGCGGCACCGTCGCGCGCACGGTCTTCGCCCCGCTGACGTCCTCCATGGCCTGGATGTGGCCGCGGCGGGAGTTGATGTCGCCGATGACGTCGCCCATGTACTCCTCGGGCGTGCGCACCTCGACGGCCATCACCGGTTCCAGCAGCACGGGGTCGGCCCGGCGGACCGCCTCCTTCAGCACCTGCGAACCGGCGATCTTGAACGCCATCTCCGAGGAGTCGACGTCGTGGTAAGCACCGTCGAGGAGCGTCGCCTTGACGCCCACGAGCGGGTAGCCGGCAACGACGCCGAGCTGCATCGCGTCCTGGATGCCGGCGTCGACGCTGGGGATGTACTCCCGCGGGATGCGACCGCCGGTCACCTTGTTGGCGAACTCGTACATCTCGCCGTCGGCGGTGTCCAGCGGCTCGATCGAGACCTGCACCTTCGCGAACTGGCCGGACCCACCGGTCTGCTTCTTGTGGGTGTAGTCGGCCTTCTCGACCTTGCGTCGGATCGTCTCCCGGTAGGCCACCTGCGGCTTGCCGACGTTGGCCTCGACCCGGAACTCGCGACGCATCCGGTCGACGAGGATGTCGAGGTGGAGCTCGCCCATCCCCTTGATGATGGTCTGGCCGGTCTCTTCGTCGAGCTGGACCTGGAAGGTGGGGTCCTCCTCCGCGAGCTTCTGGATGGCGGTGGACAGCTTCTCCTGGTCGCCCTTCGTCTTGGGCTCGATCGCCACACTGATGACCGGCTCGGGAAAGGTCATCGACTCGAGGACGACGGGCTGCTGCGGGTCGCACAGCGTGTCGCCGGTCGTGGTGTCCTTCAGCCCGATCATCGCGTAGATGTGGCCGGCACGCGCCTCGTCGACCGGGTTCTCCTTGTTGGAGTGCATCTGGAACAGCTTGCCGATGCGCTCCTTGCGGCCCTTGGTCGAGTTCATCACCGGCGAGCCCGACGCGACGCGGCCGGAGTAGACGCGCACGTAGGTGAGCTTGCCGAAGAACGGGTGCGAGGCGACCTTGAACGCCAGCGCCGAGAACGGCGCGGACGAGTCCGGCGGCCGGGCCATCTCGGTCTCCTCGTCGCCGACGGCGTGACCGACGACGGACTCGACCTCCAGCGGCGACGGCAGGTAGTCCAGGACGGCGTCGAGCATCGGCTGGACGCCCTTGTTCTTGAACGCCGACCCGCACAGGACCGGGTACACCTGGCTCGTGACGGTGAGCTTGCGGATCGCGCCCTTGATCTCCTCGGGCGTGAGGTCCTCGCCGCCGAGGTACTTCTCGAGCAGCTCCTCGTCGGACTCCGCGACCGTCTCCACGAGCTGGTGGCGGTACTCCGCCGCCTTCTCCGCGAGGTCCGCCGGGATCTCCTCGACCCCGTACGCCTCACCCTTGCCCGTCTCGCCGCGCCAGGTCAGGGCACGCATGTAGACGAGGTCGACGACACCGACGAAGTCGCTCTCGGCGCCTATCGGCAGCTGGATCACCAGCGGCGTGGCGCCCAGGCGCTCGACGATGGTGCGCACGGTGAAGTAGAAGTCCGCGCCGAGCTTGTCCATCTTGTTGACGAAGCAGATCCGCGGCACGTCGTACTTGTCCGCCTGCCGCCACACGGTCTCGGACTGGGGCTCGACGCCCTCCTTGCCGTCGAAGACGGCGACGGCCCCGTCGAGCACGCGCAGCGACCGCTCCACCTCCACGGTGAAGTCGACGTGGCCGGGCGTGTCGATGATGTTGATCTGGGCGCCCTCCCAGAAGCAGGTGGTGGCGGCGGAGGTGATGGTGATGCCCCGCTCCTGCTCCTGCTCCATCCAGTCCATCGTGGCGGCGCCGTCGTGGACCTCACCGATCTTGTAGTTGATCCCGGTGTAGAACAGGATCCGCTCGGTGGTCGTGGTCTTGCCGGCGTCGATGTGCGCCATGATCCCGATGTTGCGGACCTTCTCGAGGTCCGTCAGCACGTCCTGGGCCACTGTCGTCTCTTCCTTCGTCTCGTCGTCGCGAGCGGGCGGCGGACCGGGTCGTCCCGGTCCGCGTCACCTCACCAGCGGTAGTGCGCGAAGGCCTTGTTGGACTCGGCCATCTTGTGGGTGTCCTCGCGGCGCTTCACCGCAGCCCCCAGGCCGTTGCTCGCGTCCAGGACCTCGTTCATGAGGCGCTCGGTCATCGTCTTCTCCCGGCGCTGCTGGGAGTAGCCGACGAGCCAGCGCAGCGCCAGCGTCGTGGAGCGGGAGGCGCGCACCTCCACCGGCACCTGGTAGGTCGCACCGCCGACCCGACGGGAGCGCACCTCCAGGGCGGGCTTGACGTTGTCCAGCGCACGCTTGAGGGCGATCACGGGGTCCTGCCCGCTCTTCTCGCGCACGCCCTCCATCGCGCCGTACACGATCCGCTCCGCGGTGGACTTCTTGCCGTCGTTGAGCACCTTGTTGACCAGCTGGGTGACCAGCGGCGACCCGTAGACGGGGTCGACGACGAGCGGCCGCTTGGGGGCCGGGCCCTTGCGAGGCATCAGCTCTTCTCCTTCTTCGCGCCGTAGCGGCTGCGCGCCTGCCGGCGGTTCTTCACACCCTGGGTGTCGAGCGAGCCGCGCACGATCTTGTAGCGGACGCCGGGCAGGTCCTTCACCCGGCCGCCGCGCACGAGCACGATCGAGTGCTCCTGCAGGTTGTGACCCACGCCCGGGATGTACGCGGTCACCTCGATGCCGCTCGACAGCCGGACGCGCGCGACCTTGCGCAGCGCGGAGTTCGGCTTCTTCGGGGTGGTCGTGTAGACGCGCGTGCACACGCCGCGCCGCTGCGGGCTCCCCTTGAGCGCCGGGGTCTTCTGCTTCCCGACCTTGTCCTGGCGGCCCTTGCGCACCAGCTGCTGGATCGTGGGCACCGATCAGTCTCCGTCTTCGTGGGGTGTGGCGTGGGGCAGTGCTCGGGCGGGTCGCCGCGGATCAGGGTGCCGCCGGGGCGGCGCCCGTCCCGCGGCGGACCGCGGGACGGCTCGGGCGGCGGCGTCCGGCCCCCGCACCCGGGCGTGTCGGCTGCGATGGCCCCGCCGCACCGTTGCCGGTGCCGCAGTGGACCGCCTCCGTCGGGCGCCGGTGCCCCGGGGGGCGCCGACCTCGTGGACGCGCGAGGACCCGAGCGTGCTCGGGCACGAGGACCGAGAGTACCGGCCGCCCGGCGAGAGCGTCAAAACCGGCACGGTCCCCGAGGAGGCGCCGGCGCGGGGGACGGCAGACGCGGTACGCCTGTCGCCCCCCGCGCGGCCCGTGGTCCGGCTCAGCGGTAGTCGCCGCCGAGGTCGAACTCCTCCAGCGGGACCGCCTGGCCGGACCCGACACCGAACTGGCCGTAGTCGGCGTCGTCGTACCCGGGCATCGCGTACATCGCCGCCTTCGCCTCCTCGGTCGGCTCGACCCGGACGTCCCGGTAGCGGCTCAGGCCGGTCCCGGCGGGGATCAGCTTGCCGATGATGACGTTCTCCTTGAGGCCGAGCAGCGGGTCGCTGCGGCCCGCCAGCGCCGCCTCGGTGAGCACCCGGGTCGTCTCCTGGAAGGAGGCGGCCGAGAGCCACGAGTCCGTCGCCAGCGACGCCTTCGTGATCCCCATCAGCTCGGGCCGGCCGGAGGCGGGGCTGCCGCCCTCGGAGACGACCCGCCGGTTCTCCTGCTCGAACCGGCCACGCTCGGCCAGCTCGCCGGGCAGCAGCTCTGCATCACCGGAGTCGATGATCGTCACCCGGCGCAGCATCTGCCGGACGATGACCTCGATGTGCTTGTCGTGGATGCCCACGCCCTGCGAGCGGTAGACGTCCTGCACCTCGTCGACGAGGTGCTTCTGCACCGCACGCGGACCCAGGATCCGCAGCACCTGCTTCGGGTCCACCGAGCCGACCACCATCTGGTCGCCGACCTCGACGTGCTGCCCGTCCTCTACGAGCAGCCGGGCCCGCTTGGTGACGGGGTAGGCCATCTCCTCGGAGCCGTCGTCGGGGGTGACGACGACCCGGCGCGTGCGGTCTGTCTCGTCGATCTCCACCCGGCCGGCGACCTCGGTGATCGGCGCGACGCCCTTCGGGGTGCGCGCCTCGAACAGCTCCTGGACGCGCGGAAGGCCGTGCGTGATGTCGCCGCCCTCGGAGGCCGCACCGCCGACGTGGAACGTGCGCATCGTCAGCTGCGTACCGGGCTCGCCGATCGACTGGGCGGCGATGATGCCGACCGCCTCGCCGATGTCGACGACCTTGCCGGTGGCCAGCGAGCGCCCGTAGCACGTCGAGCAGGTGCCGACCCTGGACTCGCAGGTCAGCACCGAGCGCACCTTGACCTCGGTGACACCCGACGTCACGAGGGCGTCGATGAGCACGTCGCCGACGTCGGCGCCGGCGTCCGCCAGCACGTCGCCCTCGGGCCCCCTGGCGTCCGCCGCGAGGCTGCGGGCGTACACGCTCGTCTCGACCGTGTCGAGCTTGAGCAGCCCGCCGTCGGCGCCCCTGGTGGCGATCGCCAGCGTCAGGCCGCGGTCGGTGCCGCAGTCCTCCTCGCGGACGATGACGTCCTGGGAGACGTCGACGAGCCGCCGCGTCAGGTACCCCGAGTCGGCGGTGCGCAGCGCGGTGTCCGCCAGGCCCTTGCGGGCACCGTGCGTGGAGATGAAGAACTCCAGCACGGTCAGGCCCTCGCGGAAGCTCTGTTTCACCGGGCGCGGGATGATCTCACCCTTGGGGTTGGCGACCAGGCCCTTCATGCCCGCGATCTGGCGCATCTGCATCCAGTTGCCCCGCGCACCCGACTGCACCATCCGGTAGATCGGGTTGGTCGTCGGGATCGACTCCTCGAGGTTCTTCGCGACCTCGTTGGTGGCCTGCGTCCAGATCTCGATGAGCTCCTGCCGACGCTCGTCGTCGGTGATCAGGCCCAGCTCGTACTGCTGCTGGACCTTCTCGGCCTTCGCCTCGTAGCGCTCGAGGATCTCCTGCTTGTTCGACGGCGCGACGACGTCGCTGATCGAGATCGTCGTGCCCGAGCGCGTGGCCCAGTGGAAGCCCGACTCCTTCAGCGCGTCGAGCGTGGCGGCGACCTGCACCTTGGGGTAGCGCTCGGCGAGGTCGTTCACGATCGTCGACAGCCGCTTCTTGTCCACGCCGGTGTTCACGTAGGCGTAGTCGACCGGGAGCGTCTCGTTGAACAGGGCGCGACCCAGCGTCGTGTCGAGCACGAGGGGACGGCCCTGCTCCCAGCTCTCGGGCGTCGCGAAGCCCGGCGGCGGGACGGCGTCGTCGAGTCGCAGCCTGATCGCCGCGTTGACGTCGAGCTCGCCGGCGTCGTAGGCCATCACCGCCTCGGCGACGGAGGCGAAGTGCCTCCCCGTGCCCGGGGCGTCCTCCTTGTCGGCGGTCAGGTGGTACAGCCCGATGATCATGTCCTGGCTCGGCATGGTCACCGGACGGCCGTCGGCCGGCTTCAGGATGTTGTTGCTCGACAGCATCAGGATCCGCGCCTCGGCCTGCGCCTCGGCGGACAGCGGCAGGTGGACCGCCATCTGGTCACCGTCGAAGTCGGCGTTGAACGCGGCGCAGACGAGCGGGTGGAGCTGGATCGCCTTGCCCTCGATGAGCTGCGGCTCGAAGGCCTGGATCCCGAGCCGGTGCAGGGTCGGGGCGCGGTTCAGCAGCACCGGGTGCTCGGTGATGACCTCCTCGAGCACGTCCCACACCTGCGGCCGGGCACGCTCGACCATCCGCTTGGCGCTCTTGATGTTCTGGGCGTGGTTGAGGTCGACGAGCCGCTTCATCACGAACGGCTTGAAGAGCTCGAGCGCCATCTGCTTCGGCAGGCCGCACTGGTGCAGCTTCAGCTGCGGGCCGACCACGATGACCGAACGGCCGGAGTAGTCGACGCGCTTGCCGAGCAGGTTCTGGCGGAACCGCCCCTGCTTGCCCTTGAGCATGTCCGACAGCGACTTCAGGGGCCGGTTACCCGGCCCGGTGACGGGGCGGCCGCGACGGCCGTTGTCGAACAGCGCGTCGACGGCCTCCTGCAGCATCCGCTTCTCGTTGTTGACGATGATCTCCGGCGCACCGAGGTCGAGCAGGCGCTTGAGCCGGTTGTTGCGGTTGATCACACGCCGGTACAGGTCGTTGAGGTCGCTGGTGGCGAAGCGGCCGCCGTCCAGCTGCACCATCGGGCGCAGGTCCGGCGGGATCACCGGGACGCAGTCGAGCACCATGCCCATCGGCGAGTTGCGCGTGGTGAGGAAGTTGGAGACGACCTTCAGCCGCTTCAGGGCGCGGGTCTTGCGCTGCCCCTTGCCGCTGCGGATGATCTCGCGGAGGTTCTCGGCCTCGCCCTCGAGGTCGAACGTCTCCAGCCGCTTCTGGATGGCGGCGGCGCCCATGCCGCCCTCGAAGTAGAGGCCGTAGCGGTCCCGGAGCTCGCGGTACAGCACCTCGTCGCCCTCGAGGTCGGCGACCTTGAGCTTCACGAACCGGTCCCAGACCTGCTCGAGCCGCTCGATCTCGGCGTCGGCACGCCGCCGGATCTGGTTCATCTCGCGCTCGGCGGACTCCCTCACCTTGCGCCGGGCGTCGCTCTTGGCGCCCTCGGCCTCGAGCTCTGCGAGGTCGCTCTCGAGCCGCTGGGCGCGGTTCTCGACGTCGGAGTCGCGGCGGTCGGCGACCTCCTTCTTCTCGACGTCGATCTGCGCCTGCAGGCTCGGCTGGTCGCGATGCCGCGACTCCTCGTCGACCGAGGTGATCATGTAGGCGGCGAAGTAGATGACCTTCTCAAGGTCCTTCGGCGCGAGGTCGAGCAGGTAGCCCAGCCGGCTGGGCACACCCTTGAAGTACCAGATGTGGGTGACCGGTGCGGCGAGCTCGATGTGGCCCATCCGCTCACGGCGGACCTTGGCGCGAGTGACCTCGACGCCGCAGCGCTCGCAGATGATGCCCTTGAAGCGGACCCGCTTGTACTTGCCGCAGTAGCACTCCCAGTCCCGAGTGGGACCGAAGATCTTCTCGCAGAAGAGCCCGTCCTTCTCCGGCTTCAGGGTGCGGTAGTTGATGGTCTCCGGCTTCTTGACCTCGCCGTGGGACCACTGGCGGATGTCGTCCACCGTGGCCAGGCCGATACGCAGCTCATCGAAGAAGTTGACATCAAGCACTAGGTGCTACCTGCTCTCCCGGTAGGAGGTTGTGTTGCCTTCTCGTGGTGCCAGTACATGGCCCGGTCGGGCTGCGCCCTGTTGGCCCTTGGTTGCATCGAAGGGGGTCCGAGGAATGCGCTCCGCGGATTCCTCGGACCCCTTCGACGCAGCGCTTCGCGGACTCCTCAGACCTCTTCGACGCTGCTCGGCTCCCGTCGGGACAGGTCGATGCCGAGCTCCTCCGCCGCGCGGAAGACGTCCTCGTCGGTCTCGCGCATCTCGATGGACATGCCGTCGCTGGACAGCACCTCGACGTTCAGGCACAGCGACTGCATCTCCTTGATGAGCACCTTGAAGGACTCGGGGATGCCGGGCTCGGGGATGTTCTCGCCCTTGACGACGGCCTCGTAGACCTTCACGCGGCCGAGCACGTCGTCCGACTTGATCGTCAGCAGCTCCTGCAGGGCGTAGGCGGCGCCGTACGCCTCCAGGGCCCACACCTCCATCTCGCCGAACCGCTGCCCACCGAACTGCGCCTTACCACCGAGCGGCTGCTGGGTGATCATCGAGTACGGGCCGGTGGAGCGGGCGTGAATCTTGTCGTCCACGAGGTGGTGGAGCTTCAGGATGTACATGTAGCCGACGCTGACCGGCTCCGGGAACGGCTCGCCGGAGCGGCCGTCCAGCAGCCGCGCCTTGCCCGTCCCGTCGACGAGGCGGTCCCCGTCGACGTTGGGCCGCGCCGAGGCGAGCAGGCCGGTGACCTCGTCCTCGCGGATGCCGTCGAACACCGGCGACGCGATGGGCGTGCCCGGTGCGGCCTGCAACGCGCGCTCAGGGAGCCGCTGGGCCCACTCGACGGCGGCGTCGACGTCCCAGCCCTGCTTGGCGACCCATCCCAGGTGCAGCTCCAGCACCTGGCCCACGTTCATCCGGCCCGGGACCCCCAGGGGGTTGAGCACGATGTCGACCGGCGTGCCGTCCTCGAGGAACGGCATGTCCTCCACGGGAAGGATCTTGGAGATGACGCCCTTGTTCCCGTGGCGGCCCGCCAGCTTGTCGCCGTCGGTGATCTTGCGCTTCTGCGCGACGTAGACCCGCACGAGCTGGTTCACACCCGGGGGGAGCTCGTCGCCCTCCTCGCGGTCGAACAGCTTGACGCCGATCACGGTGCCGGACTCGCCGTGCGGCACCTTCAGCGACGTGTCACGCACCTCGCGCGCCTTCTCACCGAAGATCGCGCGCAGCAGGCGCTCCTCCGGCGTCAGCTCGGTCTCGCCCTTGGGGGTGACCTTGCCGACGAGGATGTCGCCCGGGACCACCTCGGCGCCGATGCGGATGATGCCCCGCTCGTCCAGGTCGGCGAGCACCTCCTCCGCGACGTTCGGGATGTCGCGGGTGATCTCCTCCGGCCCCAGCTTGGTGTCGCGGGCGTCGACCTCGTGCTCCTCGATGTGGATCGAGGACAGGACGTCGTCCTGCACCAGCCGTTGGCTGAGGATGATCGCGTCCTCGAAGTTGTGGCCCTCCCAGGACATGAAGGCGACCAGCAGGTTCTTGCCGAGCGCGAGCTCGCCGATGTCGGTGGACGGGCCGTCGGCCATCACCGTGCCGGTCTCGACCCGGTCGCCCTCGTCGAGCAGCACACGCTGGTTGTAGGACGTGCCCTGGTTCGAGCGGCGGAACTTCGAGAGCCCGTAGGTCGTGGAGGTGCCGTCGTCGTTGGCGACGGTCATGGCCTCCGCGGAGACCTCCGCGACGGCACCGGGCTTGTCGGCCACCACGACGTCGCCGGCGTCGACCGCGGCGTGGCGCTCCATGCCGGTGCCGACGAGCGGCGCCTCGGCGCGCACGAGCGGCACGGCCTGGCGCTGCATGTTCGAGCCCATCAGCGCGCGGTTGGCGTCGTCGTGCTCCAGGAACGGGATCATCGCGGTCGCGACCGAGACCATCTGGCGCGCCGAGACGTCCATGTAGTCGACCTCGTCGCGCGGGATGAACTCGACCTCGCCGCCGCGGGCGCGCACGAGCACGCGCTCCTCGGCGAACGAGCCGTCCTCGCTCAGCGGCGCGTTGGCCTGGGCGATGACGTACTCGTCCTCCTGGTCCGCGGTGAGGTAGTCGACCTCCTCGGAGACGTGGCCCTTGAGGACCCGGCGGTACGGGGTCTCCACGAAACCGAAGGGGTTGATCCGGCCGTAGCTCGCGAGCGACCCGATCAGGCCGATGTTCGGGCCCTCCGGGGTCTCGATCGGGCACATCCGGCCGTAGTGCGAGGTATGCACGTCACGGACCTCGAAGCCGGCCCGGTCGCGGGACAGACCGCCCGGCCCCAGCGCCGAGAGGCGCCGCTTGTGGGTCAGGCCCGCCAGCGGGTTGGTCTGGTCCATGAACTGCGACAGCTGGCTGGTGCCGAAGAACTCCTTGATGGAGGCGACGACAGGACGGATGTTGATCAGGGTCTGCGGCGTGATCGCCTCGACGTCCTGCGTGGTCATCCGCTCCCGGACGACGCGCTCCATCCGCGACAGGCCGGTGCGCACCTGGTTCTGGATCAGCTCGCCGACCGTGCGCAGCCGGCGGTTGCCGAAGTGGTCGATGTCGTCGACCTCGACGCGCACGTCGATGGGCTCGCCTGCCCGCGCACCCTTCACCGTCGGACCGCCGGCGTGCAGCGTGACGAGGAAGCGGATGGCGGCCACGATGTCGTCGGTGGACAGCACCGAGTCCGACAGCGGGGCGTCGATGCCGAGCTTCCGGTCGATCTTGTACCGACCGACCTTTGCCAGGTCGTAGCGCTTCGGGTTGAAGTACAGGTTCTCCAGCAGCGTCTGCGCGGCCTCGCGCGTGGGCGGCTCGCCCGGGCGCAGCTTGCGGTAGATGTCGAGCAGCGCGTCGTCCTGGCCGGAGGTGTGGTCCTTCTCCAGCGTGGCCCGGATGGACTCGAACTCGCCGAACTCCTCGAGGATCTGCGCCTCGCTCCAGCCCAGCGCCTTGAGCAGCACCGTCACGGACTGCTTGCGCTTGCGGTCGATCCGGACCCCGACGGTGTCGCGCTTGTCGACCTCGAACTCGAGCCACGCCCCGCGCGAGGGGATGACCTTCGCGGTGTAGACGTCCTTGTCCGAGGTCTTGTCGGGCGTGCGCTCGAAGTAGACACCCGGGGACCGGACGAGCTGGGAGACCACGACGCGCTCGGTGCCGTTGATCACGAACGTGCCGCGCGAGGTCATCAGCGGGAAGTCGCCCATGAAGACCGTCTGGCTCTTGATCTCACCGGTGGTGGAGTTCATGAACTCGGCGGTGACGAACAGCGGGGCCGCGTAGGTCATGTCCCGCTCCTTGCACTCCTCCAGGGAGTACTTGGCGGGCTCGAAGCGGTGGTCCCGGAAGGACAGGCTCATCGAGCCGGAGAAGTCCTCGATCGGGGAGATCTCCTCGAAGATGTCCTCGAGGCCGGAGGTCTCCGGGACGTCGTCACGACCGGCCTCGAGAGCGACCGCGACCCGGTCCTGCCAGTTCTGGTTGCCGAGCAGCCAGTCGAAGCTGTCGGTCTGCATCGACAGCAGGTCCGGGACCTGCAGCGGTTCGTGGATCGAGGCGAAGGAGATGCGGCGGGAGGCCGTGGGGTGGGTGTCCGTCGTGGGCTGATCAGACGCAGTGCGCGAGGCGGCCAAGTGGCATCCTTCCAAGGGCGTGCGAGTGGATCGGGCGCAGCCGTACGGCCCCGTGTGCGAGGCGGGGCGAGCACGGGCAGGCGAATAGGGCAGCGCAAAGGACGAGCATACGCCCCGTAGGCGTCGCTGTCGAACCCCCTCCCCGGGGAGCCGCCGACCGCGAGAGGGCGGGTCGTGGCGACCGGGCCGCACCGGGGAGAGCGGCTCTGCGTTGCCCGACGAGGATGACCGCCACCGGCCGCCTCGTCAAGCACATCCGGGCCGGCCGGGGCCGGACGGGTGGTGACGGGATGACCACCGGCGCCGGCGGCGCAGGTCGTCACGCGCCGCGGGCGGGGCGCCGTGGAGCCGTCCCGAGGGGACGGTCGTCACGTGCACCCCGCCGGCGGCGGGGTCACTTGACGGTGACGGTGGCGCCGGCGCCCTCCAAGGCGGCCTTCGCCTTCTCGGCAGCGTCCTTGTCCACGGACTCGAGGACGGCCTTGGGGGCGCCGTCGACGAGGTCCTTGGCCTCCTTCAGGCCGAGGCTCGTGAGGGCGCGGACCTCCTTGATCACCTGGATCTTCTTCTCGCCGGCCGCCTCGAGGACGACGTCGAACTCCGACTGCTCCTCCTCCGGCTCGGCCTCGGCGGCGCCACCGGCGCCACCGGCCGCGGCGACGGCGACGGGCGCCGCCGCGGTCACCTCGAAGGTGTCCTCGAACTTCTTCACGAACTCGGAGAGCTCGATCAGGGTCATGTCCTTGAACGCGTCGAGCAGCTCGTCGGTGCTGAGCTTCGCCATGGGTGGTGTCCTCTCGTGTCAGGAGCGTGCCGGCTCACGCCGGCGGTTCGGGTGGTGTGCCGGCGACGCCGGCGGGGTGGGCGGTCAGACCTCCGCGGGTGCCTCGGTGCTGGCGCCGGTGGTGCCCTCGTCCGTGGTGCCCTCGTCCGTGGTGCCCTCGTCCGTGGTGCCCTCGTCCGTGGTGCCCTCGTCCGTGGTGGCAGCGGCCTCGGCCGGCGGCCCTGCGTCCGCCGGTGCCTCGTGCTGCCGCTTCTCGCGCAGCGCGTCGACGGTGCGGACGGCCTGCGACAGCGGCGCGGCGAACAGCGCGGCCGCGTTGTTCATGGACGCCTTCAGCGCCCCCGCCATCTTCGCGAGGAGCACCTCGCGCGAGTCCAGGTCGGCCAGACCGGTGACCTGGGCGGGCGAGAGCGCCTTGCCCTCCAGGTAGCCACCCTTGATGACGAGTGCCGGGTTCTTGCGAGCGAAGTCGCGCAGTCCCTTCGCAGCCTCGACCGGGTCGCCGGTGACGAACGCGATCGCGCTGGGGCCGCTGAGCGCGCCGTCGAAAGCATCGACGCCGGCCTCCTTGGCCGCGATCGCGGTGAGGGTGTTCTTCACGACGGCGTAGGTCGCGTTGTCACCCAGCGCCCGACGCAGCGCGCCGAGCTGGCCGACGCTCAGCCCGCGGTACTCGGTGAGGACGCCGGCGTTCGAGCTGCGGAAGCGCTCCGTGAGCTCGGCGACGGCAGCCGTCTTCTCCGGGTTCGCCATGGCCCTCCTTCGGTGTCGGTGGTGACGACCGCCCGTGGCCCGGGCACGCGAAGAGCCCCGGCGCAGGGGCGCGCGGGGCTCGTGGCGGCACGGCGGGGCCGGGCCGGTTCTCGAGTGCGGCACCTGCGCTGGTCGCCCGTGGCGGGACCTTCGACCACCCCGAGGGGTGGCGACCGGCGGTCTTGGGTGTGTGGATGGTATCCGGCAGGGTCCGGCGCGACCAAATCGCACCGCCCCACCCAGCGGTGATCATGCACCTCGGGTCCGCGGGCGAACCCGAGGTGCATGATCACCGCGGTGGGGACGGGTCAGGAGGCGTCGGCGTCGGCCGTGGTGAGGTTGCGGGTGCGGTTGGGGTCGAGCGGCACGCCCGGGCCCATCGTCGTGGCCAGCGTGGCCTTGGAGATGTACCGGCCCTTCGACGCGGACGGCTTGAGGCGCAGCACCTCCTCCAGCGCGGCGGCGTAGTTCTCCACCAGCGCGTCCTCGCCGAAGGAGGTCTTGCCGATGATGAAGTGCAGGTTGGAGTGCTTGTCGACCCGGAACTCGATCCTGCCGCCCTTGATGTCCTGCACAGCCTTGGCGACGTCCATCGTCACGGTGCCCGTCTTCGGGTTCGGCATCAGGCCGCGGGGCCCGAGGACCTTGCCCAGGCGGCCGACCTTGCCCATCAGGTCGGGCGTCGCGACGGCGGCGTCGAAGTCGAGCCAGCCGCCCTGCACGCGCTCGATCAGCTCGTCACCGCCGACCTCGTCGGCGCCGGCCTCGCGGGCCTGCTCAGCGCGGTCACCGGTCGCGAACACCACGACGCGGGCGGTCTTGCCGGTGCCGTGGGGCAGGTTGACGGTCCCCCGGACCATCTGGTCGGCCTTGCGGGGGTCGACCCCGAGCCGGAAGGCGACCTCGACGGTCGCGTCGTACGACGTCACCGAGGTCTCCTTCGCGAGCCGGACGGCGTCCAGCGGGGCGTAGAGCCGGTCGGTGTCGATCTTCTCCTCGGCGGCGCGGTAGGCCTTGCTGCGCTTCATCTCGTCTCCTGGTGACTGGTGGCGTCCGGGTGGAGTCGTGGTCGTCGGGCCGGCGCAGGCCCTGCCACTGGTGGTGCACTCGCGGGGATCAGCCGTCGACGGTGATCCCCATCGACCGGGCGGTGCCGGCGATGATCTTGCTGGCGGCGTCGACGTCGTTGGCGTTGAGGTCGGTCATCTTCTGCTCGGCGATCTCGCGCACCTGGTCGGCGGTGAGCGACGCGACCTTCGTCTTGTGGGGCTCGCCGGAGCCCTTCTGCACGCCTGCCGCCTTCTTGATCAGCTCCGCGGCGGGCGGCGTCTTCGTGACGAACGTGAAGGACCGGTCCTCGTAGACCGTGATCTCCACCGGGATGACGTTGCCGCGCTGCGACTCGGTCGCGGCGTTGTAGGCCTTGCAGAACTCCATGATGTTCACGCCGTGCTGGCCCAGGGCCGGGCCGATCGGCGGGGCCGGCGTCGCCGCGCCGGCGTTGATCTGGAGCTTGATGAGGCCGGAGACCTTCTTCTTCGGGGGCATGCTCTGCGGTCCTTCGCGTCGGGTGGTGCGCACCGCCCCGGGGCCGGGGGGTGTCGGGCACGGGCCGGAGGCGGGCGGCCGCCGGCCCGCCGGTCAGATCTTGGCGACCTGGTTGAACGACAGCTCGACGGGCGTCTCGCGGCCGAAGATCGAGACCAGCACCTGCATCTTCTGGGCGTCGGCGTTGATCTCGGAGATCGTGGCGGGCATCGTCTCGAACGGGCCCTCCATCACGGTGACGGACTCGCCGACCTCGAACTCCACGACCGTGGTCGCCGTGGGCTTGGCGGGGGCCTGCTTCGGCGTCAGCGACGGGGCGAGCATCGAGAACACCTCGTCGGTGCTCAACGGCACCGGCTGGTGGGTGTGACCCACGAACCCGGTGACGCCGGGGGTGTGCCGCACGGCGCCCCAGGACTCGTCGGTGAGGTCCATCCGGACGAGCACGTACCCGGGGATGCGGACGCGGCGCACCTGCTTGCGCACGCCGTTCTTGATCTCGGTGACCTCCTCCATCGGGACCTCGACCTGGAAGATGTAGTCCTCCATGTTGAGGCTGGTCATCCGGGTCTCGAGGTTGGCCTTCACGCGGTTCTCGTAGCCCGCGTAGGAGTGGACGACGAACCAGTCCCCCGGCGAACGGCGCAGCTGCGCCTTGAACTCGGCGACGGGGTCGACCTCGTCCTCCTCCGGCGCGGCGTCCTCGTCCGGCGCGGCGTCCTCGTCCGCGGCGTCCCCGGTCGCGGCGGCAGCGTCGACGTCGTGCGCGGTGGCGGGGTCCGCGTCGTGCGCGGCGGCGGCGGCGAGGTCGGCGTCGGCCACGGTCTGCTCGGCGTCGGGCAGCGCGACGTCACCCACGCCGTCGGGCACGCCATCGGCCGGGACGTCGGGCACGTCACCGGAGCCGGCCTCGCGCGTGACGACCGGCTGGTCACCGGGGTGCTCTCCGGCGTGGGGTGCCGGGTCCTGCCACTGCTCGGACACGCTGGGAACCTGCTCTCTGCTCGTAAGGGTGGTGCCGGTCGTGCTGCCGGACGGCGCGGGACGGGGCGCTGCGGGCGCACGCACCGGCCGGGGCGTCGGCTCCTCTAGCCGCCGAAGACCCACAGCACGAGACGCCCGAACCCGAGGTCGAGCACGCCCACGTACACCATCACCGCGAGCACGAAGACGAGCACGACGGAGGTGTACGTCAGTAGCTCGGTCCGGGTGGGTCGGACGACCTTCTTCAGCTCGGCGACGACCTGCCGCAGGAAGACCGAGAGCCGGGCGAAGGCGCCGAGACGGCCGCGATCACCGGCGCGCGGCGTGCTGGGGCCACCGGCCTGGGTCTCGGTCACGCGTCCTCGCCTGTCGTCTCGGTCCCGCTCGGGCGGTGTGCCGTGCGGGTGGTGCCGGTGCTGCTCGTCGCCGCGGCCTCCCCCGGGAGGAGGCCGTCGCCGCAGGGCAGGAGAGACTCGAACTCTCAACCGCCGGTTTTGGAGACCGGTGCGCTGCCAGTTGCGCCACTGCCCTACGCGGTAGGTGGCTGCTGCCCGGACGCAGGCGCGCCGAAGCATGACAGCCGTCGAACCGCCGCGGTCACTGTACGCCAGCGGGCGGTGCGGGGTCGAACCGACGACAGTGGCAGCATGGCGGGCGTGAGCACCCAGCCTGCCGCCACCACGTCCACCGGCACGTCGGGTCGCGCCCGGGTCTCCGCCCGCGTCGGTGGGATCGCCGAGTCCGCCACCCTCGCGGTCGACGCGAAGGCGAAGGCACTCAAGGCCGAGGGCCGGCCGGTGATCGGTTTCGGCGCCGGCGAGCCGGACTTCCCGACGCCGGGGTACGTCGTCGAGGCGGCCGTCGCCGCCTGCACCGACCCGGCCAACCACCGCTACACCCCCGCCGCCGGCCTGCCGGCGCTGCGTGAGGCGGTCGCCGCCAAGACGGCACGCGACTCCGGCTACGAGGTCTCCCCCGGTCAGGTGCTGGTCACCAACGGCGGCAAGCAGGCCGTGTACACCGCCTTCGCGACGCTGTGCGACCCCGGCGACGAGGTGATCCTGCCGGCACCCTTCTGGACCACCTACCCCGAGGCCATCCGCCTCGCCGGGGGCGTGCCGGTCGAGGTCTTCGCCGGGGTCGAGGCGGGCTACCTGGTCTCGGTCGAGCAGCTGGAGGCGGCGCGCACCGACCGCACGAAGGTGCTGCTGCTCTGCTCCCCCTCGAACCCGACCGGCGCGGTCTACCCGCCCGAGCTCGTGCGCGAGGTCGGGGCCTGGGCGCAGGAGCACGGGCTGTGGATCGTCACCGACGAGATCTACGAGCACCTGGTCTACGACGGGGTCCGGGCGGCGTCGCTGCCGGTGGAGGTCCCGGAGCTGGCGGACCGCACCGTCGTCGTCAACGGCGTGGCCAAGACGTACGCGATGACCGGGTGGCGCGTCGGCTGGCTGATCGGTCCCCCCGACGTCGTGAAGGCCGCGTCGAACCTGCAGTCGCACCTGACCTCCAACGTCGCGAACGTCTCCCAGCGCGCGGCGATCGCGGCGCTGACCGGGGACCTGAGCGCCGTGGATCGGATGCGGACCGCGTTCGACCGGCGCCGCCGCACCATGGTCGAGATGCTCTCCGCGATCGACGGGGTGGTCTGCCCGGTGCCGCAGGGCGCCTTCTACGCGTACCCGGACGTGCGGGGCCTGCTCGGTCGCGAGATCCGCGGTCGGCGCCCGACGACGTCCGCCGAGCTCGCCGCGCTGATCCTGGAGGAGGCCGAGGTGGCCGTGGTGCCGGGCGAGGCATTCGGGCCCAGCGGCTACCTGCGCCTGTCGTACGCGCTGGGCGACGACGACCTCGTCGAGGGAGTCGGCCGGATCCAGCAGCTGCTCGGCGAGGGGTGAGCCGGGGCACGGGGCGCGACCTGGCGGCGCTGCCCAAGGCCCACCTGCACCTGCACTTCACCGGTTCGATGCGGCCGGCGACCCTGACCGACCTCGCGGCCCGGCACGGGATGCGCCTGCCCGCGACCCTGCGGGAGCACCATCTCGTGCGGCTCGAACCGGACGAGCGCGGCTGGTTCCGGTTCCAGCGGCTGTACGACGCGGCCCGGGCCTGCGTGCGCGGTGCCGACGACATGCGGCGGCTCGTGCTGGAGGCGTCGCTGGACGACGCCGCCGAGGGCTCCGGCTGGCTGGAGCTCCAGGTCGACCCAACCTCCTACGCCCCGTTCGTCGGGGGCATCACCCCGGCGCTGGAGGTCGTGCTGGACGCCGCACGCGAGGCCGGTGAGCGCGGCGGCGCGCCGGTGGCGGTGGTGGTGGCGGCGAGCCGCACCCGCCACCCCCTGGACGCCCGGACCCTCGCCCGCCTCGCGGCCCGGTACGCCGGCGACGGGCCGGGCACCGTCGTCGGGTTCGGGCTGAGCAACGATGAGCGGCGGGGCTGGACCGAGGACTTCGCGCCCGCCTTCGACATCGCACGGCGCGCCGGGCTGGCGCTGGTGCCGCACTCCGGGGAGCTGCTCGGGGCGGACCACGTCGACGTCACGCTCGACGCACTGCGACCCGACCGGCTCGGTCATGGCGTGCGTAGCGCCGAGGACCCGGGTGTGCTCGGCCGCGTCGTGGACTCCGGCGTCAGCCTCGAGGTGTGCCCCGCCAGCAACGTCTCGCTCGGTGTCTACCCCGACGCCGCGCAGGTGCCGCTGCGGCGGCTGCTCGACGCGGAGGCCCGGGTCGTGCTCGGCGCGGACGACCCGCTGCTGTTCGGCAGCCGCCTCGTCGACCAGTACACGGCCGCCCGCGAGGTCCACGGCCTGGACGACGTCGCCCTGGCGGACCTCGCGCGGGCCGGCATCCGGGCGTCGCGTGCGCCCTCGCACGTGCGGGAGACCCTGCTCGCCGGCGTGACCGCCTGGCTCGGGACGCCGCCGCCCTGACGCCGCCTCCCCGGCGCGGGCGTGCCTGCGACGATGGGGGCGTGAGCGACGCGACGACGGCGGGACCGCTGCCGACGGGCGGGATCGTCGTGCCGGTCCCCGAGGCGGCACCGAACGGGCAGCACCCGGGACCGGTGTCCCCCGGCGGAGGTGGGCCCGTCCTCGTCGGCTGTGCCCACGGCACCCGGGGGCCCGCCGGACGCCGCACCGTCGCGCGGCTGCTGCTGGCGGTGGGCGCGGCGCGCCCGTGGCTGCGGGTCGAGCCCGCGTTCGTCGACGTGCAGCCGCCCCGGGTCGCCGACGTCGTCACGCGCGTGACCGCCGAGGGCCGCAGCGCGGTGGTCGTCCCGCTGCTGCTGTCTGCCGGGTACCACGTGCACGTGGACGTCGCCGCCGCCGTCGACCCCCATCCGGCGGCGACGGCCACCGGGCCCCTGGGACCGGACCCGCTGCTGGTGGACCTGCTCGCGCAGCGGCTCGGCGAGGCCGGCGCGAGCGACTCCGACGCCGTCGTTGTCGCCGCCGCCGGGTCCAGCGACCCGCGTTCCCGGCGCGACGTGGAGACCGTGGCCGTTGCGCTGACGGCCCGTCGCGGCGGGCCCGTCGTCGCGGCGTACGGCGCCAGCGCGAGACCCCGCGTGCCCGATGCGGTGGCCGCCCTGCGGGCCGGCGGGGCGCAGCGCGTCGTCGTCGCCGGGTACCTGCTGTCGGCGGGGTTCTTCCACGACCGGCTGGTGCGGGCGGGCGCCGACGTGGTGACCGCTCCGCTGGCGTCGGTGGACGACCCCGACCCGCGGCTCGTGCAGATCGTGCTCGACCGCTACGACGTGGCCGCCGCTGGGCAACGCGCCGCCCGGCGGGCCGGCTAGAGGCGGCAGCCGACGAGCACCGGCTCGTTCACCAGCGTGATCCCGTAGGCGTCGCGCACGCCGTCGCGGACCTCGCGCGCCAGTGCGACGAGGTCCTCCGCCCGGGCCCCCCCGCGGTTGGTCAGGGCCAGGGTGTGCTTCGTCGACAGCGACGCGGGCCCCGGCAGGCCGTAGCCGCGCCCGAAGCCTGCGTGCTCGATCAGCCACGCCGCGCTGGTCTTGACGCGCCCGTCCCCGGCGTCGAAGCGCGGCGCGCCCTCCGGCACCGCGGCACCGCCGTCCAGCACGGGGTTCGTGAAGAACGACCCGGCGCTCCACGTGTCGCAGTCGTCGCCGTCCAGGACCATCCCCTTGCCGCGGCGCAGGCCGAGCACCGCGTCGCGCACGGCGCCCAGCGGTGCCCGCTGCCCCACCTCCACCCCGAGCGCGCGGGCGAGCTCGCCGTAGCGCACCGGAGCGCCGAGGTCGCCGTCCGGCAGCTGGAACGCCACGTCGAGCACGAGGAAGCGGCCGGGCTCTGCCTTCAGCCGCGAGTGGCGGTAGGCGAAGCGGCAGTCGGCGTTCGCCAGGGTGCGGACCCGACGCTCGGCCCGGTCCCAGGTGCGCACGCTCGCGATCGTCGACGACACCTCCTGGCCGTAGGCGCCGACGTTCTGCACCGGCGTCGCACCTGTCGACCCGGGGATGCCGGACAGCGCCTCGACCCCGGACCACCCCTCGGCGACGGCACGGGCGACCAGCGGGTCCCACGGCTCCCCCGCCGCCACCCGCACCGCGACGCCGCCGCAGGCGTCCGCGGACTCCACCCGCACCCCGCGCGTCGCGACGCGCACCACGGTCCCGGCGAAGCCGGCATCCGCGACGAGCAGGTTGGAGCCGCCGGCGACGAGCAGCACGGGCTCGCCGGCGTCGTCGCAGCCGGCGACGGCGGCCACGAGCTCGTCGTCCGTACGGGCCTCGACCAGCCGGTCACCGGGGCCGCCGACGCGCAGCGTGGTCAGCTCGGCGAGAGGCGTCGAGGGGCTCACGGCTGGTCACCGTAGCCGCCGGTGCGCGCCGGCGACGCCGGCGCGGTGCGGGGCACGGCGGGCGGGCGCAGCGCCGGCACCAGCAGCAGGGCGGGGGCGAGCAGCACCGGGACCGCGAGCAGCGCGGCGAGCACGCCGACCCGGTCGCCGAGGAACCCGACGAGCGGGGGCCCGGCGAGGAACGCCGCGTAGCCGATCGTCGCGACGACGCTGACCCGCGCCCCGGACCGCTCCTCGTCGTCCGCGGCCGCGCTCATCCCCACCGGGAAGCCGAGCGAGGTGCCCAGCCCCCAGAGCGCGACACCGACGACGGCCAGCCACAGCGTGCCCGCGAGTACCGCGACGACGGCGCCGGTGGCGGCGGCGGCCATCGTGGTGAGCACCACCGGCACCCGCCCCCAGCGGTCCAGCGCCACGGTGCCCGCCGTGCGTCCCACCGTCATCGCCGTGACGAAGACCCCGAAGACCAGCGCGCCCGCCGCCGGGGTGACGCCGTAGCCGTCGACGAAGCCGACCGCGAGCCAGTCGTTGGCGGTGCCCTCGGTGAACGCCATCACGAGCACGACGAGACCGACGAGGAGCGTGCGCGGCTCGCGCCAGGCGTCGACCCCGCGGAACCGGCCGACGGGCAGCTCGCGGGGCGACGGCGCATCGCTCGCCGCTGCGGGCCCCCCGGTCTGCCCCGCCGAGCGGGGCGCCGTCCCGGCCGGTCGCGGCAGGAACGCCGGCACCGCCAGCGCGACGGCGGCCACGACGGCGAGCCCGCCGAGCGGGAGGTGCACCGAGACCGGCAGGCCAAGCCACGCCGCGGCGGCGCCGAGACCCGCACCGGCGACGCTGCCGACGCTGAACGCCGCGTGGAAGCGGGGCATCACGGTGCGGCGCAGGCGACGTTCGACGTCGGCGCCCTCGAGGTTCATCGCGACGTCCCACGTGCCGGAGCCGTAACCGAGGGCGAACAGCCCGGCGGCGACGACGGCGGGCGAGCCGACCACCCCCGCGCCGAGCCCGGCGACGACGAGACCGGCGCCGACACCGACGGCGCCGCCGAGAACGGCGCGGCCGGTCCCGACCCGCCGGGCGACCGCGCCGGAGACCGGGAGCGCGACCACGGCGCCCGCGGCCATCGTCAGCAACAGCAGCCCGAGGCGGCCCGGGGTCAGGTCGAGGACGTCGCGGACCGCGGGAGTGCGCGAGACCCACGTCGCGAACGCGAGGCCGTTGAGGAAGAACGCCGAGGCGACGGCGGTGCGTGCCGCGACGACGGGGTCACCGCCGTCCCGGCCGACGGCGGGTCGGGTCACGGCCGGGAGCCGCGCCTCACCGCGGCGGCAGCCGGACCGTCGCGCGGGCCTTGCCCAGCACGCCGACGCCGGCGCTGGTGGCGGCCAGGTCGATCCGGGCGGTCCCGGCCTCGGGGTCCAGGGCACCGACCGTGGCCACCACCTCGATCGTGGCACCGTTGTCGTGGTCCACGACGACGGGCTTGGTGAAGCGGACCGAGTAGGCGAGCACGGCACCGGGGTCCCGGCACCAGTCCGTCACGACACGGACGGCCGTGGCCATCGTGAACATGCCGTGGGCGAGCACGTCCGGCAGGCCCACGGACCGCGCGAACGCCTCGTCCCAGTGGATCGGGTTGAAGTCGCCGCCCGCACCCGCGTAGCGCACGAGGTCGCTGCGGCGCACCGCGTAGCGGGCCCGCGCCACCTCCGCTCCGACCTCGAGGTCGGAGAGCACGGGGCGGGTCAGGGCCTCGTGGCGGCTGGCCGCCGCCGGCTCGTGGTCTGCCTGGGGGTGCTGGTCCGCGCCGGGTCCCGTCACGGCGCTCACGCGTCCGCGCCCCGGACCACGAGCAGGGACGTCGCGGTGCATACCGGCTCGCCCGCCTCGGTGGCGATCTCGCTGCGCGTGCCCACCATCGCGTGACCGCCGGCCTCACGCACGGAGTCCACGTGCAGGGTCGCGATCAGGCGCATCCCCGCGGTGATCGGACGGTGGTGCACGAAGCCCTGCTCCCCGTGCAGGATCCGCCCCAGCTCGATGCCCGCCTCGGGGTCGCGCACGAGCCTCGCGTCGCTGCGCTGGGCGACGATCACCGCGAACGTGACGGGGGCGACGACGTCGTCGTAGCCGAGGGCACGAGCGGCCTCGCCATCGGTGTGGACCGGGTCCACAGGGGCGACGGCGCCGGGCTCGGCGAACGCTCCGCGGTCGGCCCCGGCCACGGCCTCGGCGAACTCGCGGATCTTCTCGCGGCTCACCTCGTACACGCCGTCGGGCGGGTAGGTGCGCCCCACGAAGGCGGCGTTGACGGCCATCGGCTCCATCCTCCTCCACGCACCGCGCGGTGATCGCCGCGTCAGTGGATCACCTGTGCGGGGGCCGCGCCACCGTCGCGGCCGGTGCAGCACGACGGCCGCCCCGCCTGCGGGACGGCCGTGGTGGTCGCTGCTCGAGTGTCGCTCGCTGCGCTCAGCGGGTCTCGCGGTGGACGGTGTGCCGTCCGTCGCGGCGGCAGAACTTCTTCATCTCCAGCCGGTCCGGGTCGTTGCGCCGGTTCTTGCGGGTGATGTAGTTCCGCTCCTTGCACTCCACGCAGGCCAGCGTGATCTTGGGGCGGACGTCAGCGGTCTTGCTGGCCACGGGGACGCACCTTCTCCTGGGTCGGACGAGGACTGACGACCCGTCGGGGACTCCCCACCCGGGTCCGCGCGCAGCGCGAGAACTCGGGCGAGGATACGGCCCGCCGCACGGCGACGTCGAATCGGTCGCGACGTCGAATCGATCGCGCCGTGCGCCGGTGGGCGCTGCTCGGTAGCGGGGGCGGGACTCGAACCCGCGACACAACGATTATGAGCCGTTTGCTCTAACCACCTGAGCTACCCCGCCTGGCTGACGCCCACCCCCCGCACCGGCGGGGGGCTGCGGACGTCGAGAGAGCCCCAGTAGGGAATCGAACCCTAGACCTTCTCCTTACCATGGAGACGCTCTGCCGACTGAGCTACTGGGGCAGCGGCGCCAAGGCTACACGGCTCGCCGGGGTGGGATCGTCTCGGGCCGTGAGGGGGTGCGCGCGAGCCGGTCGGACGTCAGGTGTTCGCCGCGTGCGCCCGCCGCAGCAGGTCTCGGACCTCGTCGTCGACGTCGCCCGGGCCGTGCAGCGCGACGCGCACCCCGATCGTCTCGTTCGCCAGGCCCGGGGCCGCCAGGAGCCGCCCGCCGACCGGCTCGTCCAGACGCAGCCCCAGGTCGACGCGGGTGCGGGTCGTCGGGCGGACGACGGCCAGCTGGCGACCCGCGACGAGCGACAGGTAGCCCTTGCGTGCCTGCAGCGTCAGCGGGTCGAGGCCGGCGGAGGCGGCCAGCACGGCGTCGAGCACGGGGCGCAGCGCGGGCCGGTCGGCGTACTGCGCGGCCACCAGCTCCTCCCCGCTGCGCAGGAAGTGGTCGGGGTAGCCGAGCCGCTCCATCACGACGACCATCTGCGCGTACCCGTGCACCCCGCGGGCGTCGAGCCAGGCGCGCAGGCCCGGCTCGGCGGCGAGCGCGGGGTCGGAGGCGAGGGCGGCGTCGATGTCGGCGGTCCAGGCGGCGAGGTCGCGGCCGGTGCTGCGCAGCAGCAGTCCCAGCGCCGCCTCGCGCATCTCCTCCCAGCCCGCCATCTCCGGCACGCGGCCATGCTAGGCCGCGGCCGCGCAACCCGGTCGGCGCATCAACACGGCTGCAGCGCGTGCCGACACACCCCGCATGCCGGCACCCTCCCGCCGCGACGACCTCGTCCGAGCCGCCGCCGACGCCCTGCTGCGCGCCGACGCCCCCCGGGACGCCTTCGACCTCGCCGTCGACCTGCGCGGCCGGGGCTGGACCGTGGAGAGCGACCACCTGGACGCCGTCCTGACGCGCACGTCGGACGTCTTCCTGCGGGTCGGGGACACCTACCGCCTGCTGCCCGAGGGGACCCCGGCAGCCGCCTGCCACGTGGTCACCTGGGAGCAGGTGCGCGAGGAGCTGCTGCGCATGCTCGTGGCGCCGTGGTGGAGCGTGCTGCTGCTGCACGCCGCGCACGCGCCGCCGGGGGATGAGCCGACGAGCGAGCTGGCGCGCCGGATCGCGGACGAGCGCCGCAGCCGCGTCTACCGCGTCGCCAAGGTGCACGACACCCACTGCTGGCTGCTCGCGTGGGTCGACCACGTGACGCTGACCCGGCGGGACGCGCTGCCCGGCTGGTCGTGCTGGGCCGTGGCGGACCTCGCGGGCTGGGCGCCCGGTCACGACCCCCTGCAGCTGCGCTACACCGCCGTCGACCCCGCCGCCGCCGCGCTCGTGCGCGCCGAGGCCACGCACGCCGACATGGCCGACCTGCTCGTGGCGGAGCTGTCACGGGGCGCGGCGGCGGCCGGCGACGTCTGGATCGAGCCGGTCCCGGTCGACGGGCCGGAGGTCGAGGCGCGCGAGCAGACGCTCAGCCTCGCCCGCCACCGCGGGCAGTCGACCGGGCGGCACGCCGCGCAGCCGGTGTGCCGGTGGTGCGCGGGCGTCCTGACCGACGTGGAGGACCGCGGCCGCGGCGCCCACGCCGGCTGCTGGGCGGCACAGGAGCCGGCCGAGTCGGCCGTCGTGTGCCACACCCGCCGCGACTGGGTGGGTGCGGTGGACCGGGAGTCCTTCGCGGCGCTCGTGGCGGCGCCGCCGCGTGGTGGCGCGCGCGGTCTGAGCCGGGGCCGGGTGGGCGGCGGCGCCCGCTGAGGGGCCTCGGTGGGGCGCCGCCGGTGACGCCGGCGATGAGTCCTACGGCGGCCCGGCGTCTACCCGTGCAGGCGCGCACTCGCACTCGCACTCGCACTCGCACAAGGCACGAGGCGTGGGGCAGGAGGACAGCATGGTGATCGTCGCGGGGCACCTGGTCGTCGCGGCCGAGGACCGCGAGGACTACCTGGAAGGCTGCGCGAGCGTCGTGCAGCAGGCGCGCGTCGCACCCGGCTGCCTGGACTTCGCGCTCAGCGCGGACCTGCTCGACCCGGGTCGCGTCGACGTGTTCGAGCGGTGGGAGTCGCGCGCGGCCGTCGAGGCGTTCCGCGGCAGCGGTCCGAGCGGGGTGCAGGCGGCGGCGATCCTCACCGCGGCGGTCGCCGAGTACGACGTCGCGGGCGTGCGCGAACTGACCTGAGCGGCCCGACCGGCGAGAGGCGGCACCCGTGTCGGGGTGCCGCCTCTCGTGGGTGTGGCAGGTGCAGGATTCGAACCTGCGAAGGCTGTGCCGGCTGATTTACAGTCAGCTCCCTTTGGCCGCTCGGGCAACCTGCCGGGTGCGCCCGCCGTGGCGGGCGCCTGCGAGGATACACGCCACCGCAGCGGTGCCCGCGGGCCGCCGGGACACCCCGCGACGCCCCCGGACGCCGTGCCCGCGCACCGCAGGAGGAGGGACCACCGTGGCCAGCGAGTCGTCGTTCGACGTCGTCAGCAAGGTCGACCGCCAGGAGGTCGACAACGCCCTGAACCAGGCCGCCAAGGAGGTCGCGCAGCGCTACGACTTCAAGGGCACGGGGGCCTCGATCGCGTGGAGCGGTGAGCGCGTCGCGATGGCCGCCAACAGCGAGGAGCGCGTGAAGGCCGTGCTCGACGTCTTCCAGTCCAAGCTGGTGCGCCGGGGGGTCTCGCTCAAGGCGCTGGACACCGGCGAGCCGCAGGCCTCCGGCAAGGAGTTCCGGCTCGAGGCGGGCCTGAAGGAGGGCATGTCGTCGGAGGACGCGAAGAAGGTCGCCAAGCTGATCCGGGACACCGGCCCCAAGGGCGTCAAGGCGCAGGTCGCCGGCGACGAGCTACGGGTCTCGGGCAAGAGTCGCGACGACCTGCAGGAGGTGATCGCGCTGCTCAAGGGCGCCGACCTCGACGTGGCGCTGCAGTTCGTCAACTACCGCTGACGCCGGTCGTGATCGCCCGGCGGCGGCTCCTCGCGGGCCTCGCGCTGCCCGCGGGGACCGGCCTGCTCTCCGCGTGCCTGGGAGCCCCGCGCAGCGGCACCCGCGCGGGGGGCGGCGCCAGCACCCCGTCGGGCGCGCCCGCTCCGGTGACGCACTCCTACGGGGAGGACCCGGCACAGGTCGCCGATCTCTGGCTGCCCGCCGGGCACCCGGGCGCGGCACGCGGAGTCGTGGCGCTCGTCCACGGCGGCTTCTGGCGGGCCGGCTACGACCGGTCGCTGGAGGACGACGTCGCCGCCGACCTCGTCGCCGCCGGCTGGGCGGTGTGGAACCTGGACTACCGCGCCGTCGGCGCCGGCGGCGGGTGGCCGCAGACGTTCGCCGACGTCGCTGCCGGGGTCGACCTGCTCGCCGCCGCGGGCGCCGAGGCCGGGCTGGCCACCGACCGCGTGGCCGTCGTCGGGCACTCCGCGGGCGGCACGCTGGCGCTGTGGGCGGCGGCCCGGGCAGCGCTGCCGCGGGGAGCCACCGGGGAGGGCCCGGCCGTGGTGCCGGTCGCCGCGTGCTCGCAGTCGGGCGTGGACGACCTCGCCAAGGGGGCCCGGGAGGGGCTCGGCGACGGCGCCGTCCTCGACCTGATGGGGGCGGGTCCCGCCGCCGAGCCGGAGCGCTACGCCCGCTCCTCCCCCGTGGAGCTCGTGCCGTTCGGTGTGCCGCTGCTGGCGGTGTCCGCGTCGCGGGACGACGTCGTGCCGCCCGCGTACGCCGAGGCGCTGGCCGCCGCCGCGCGGGCAGCGGGGGACGACGTCCGCCTGGCGGTCGTCCAGGGCGAGGACCACTTCGCCCACGTGGACCCGTCGTCGCGGGCGTGGGCAGTCGTCCGCGGCTGGCTCGACGACGTCATCCCTCCCCCGCGGTGATCATGCACCTCGGGTACGCCGGCGGACCGGACGTGCATGATCACCGAGAGGGTGGCGGGGTGGTGGGTCAGCGGCGGTAGCCGGCCATCCCCTCGAGACGGGCGATCCGCTCGGACATCGGCGGGTGGGTCGAGAACAGCCGCGACATGCCCTCGCCGGGGCGGAACGGGTTCGCGATCATCAGGTGGCTCGCGCTCTGCACGTCGCGCTCCGGCCGCAGCGGTCGCTGCCGTGTGCCCATCTCGAGCTTGCGCAGCGCCGACGCAAGCGCCAGCGGGTCACCGGTCAGGCGGGCCCCGTCCTCGTCGGCGTCGTACTCGCGCGTCCGGCTGATCCCCATCTGGATCATGCCCGCGGCGAGCGGGCCGAGGAACAGGAGCAGGATCGCGGCGAAGGGGTTCGGCCGGTTCTCGTCGCCGCCCCCGAAGAACATCGCCGCGTACGCGAGCATCGTGATCACGCTGCCCATGGCCGCTGCCACCGAGGAGGTGAGGATGTCGCGGTTGTAGACGTGCATCAGCTCGTGCCCGAGGACGCCGCGCAGCTCGCGCCGATCGAGGACGCCGAGGATCCCCTCGGTGCAGCACACCGCTGCGTTCGCGGGGTTGCGTCCGGTGGCGAAGGCGTTGGGAGCGGGCGTCGGCGAGACGTAGAGTCGCGGCATCGGCTGCTGCGCCGCCACGGACAGCTCGCGGACGATCGCGTACATCTCCGGCTGCTCGGCCTCACTGACCGGCCGGGCACGCATGGCGCGGATCGCCAGGGTGTCCGACTTCCAGTAGGTGAAGAAGTTCATCCCGAGCGCCAGGACGCCGCCGATGAGAAGGGCCCCGAAGCTCTGCCCGAAGAGCAGCCAGCTGGCGCCCATCACGAGCGCGGCCAGGGCGGCGAAGAGCATCGCCGTCCGGAGTCCGTTGAAGTGCTGGTGAGGCATGGTGCGTGGTCGTCCTCTCACGTGATCCTGTCCTGGAGGTGAACGTCGTCCGCGGCGCCGGCGTTCCCGCGACAGGCGGCCGTGGGCGCGAGCACACCCCCAGCGGACGGCGTCCTGTTCCACGCGCCGGGACACACCCCCGACGTCCACGTGAACCCGCTCACGTCCCCGGGGCACGGCTGCGCGCCGACACGCGGGGCGAGATCAGGGGCACCTACCATGGGCAGGATGCCCGGAGAGGGCAGCGACGCGCGCCCAGCCCGGCGCTCGACGGACGCAGTTGGGACCCATGACGAGCACAGACACGGCCACGACTCCCCTGGAGCAGGTAGACCGGGTGGTGATCCGCTTCGCCGGCGACTCCGGCGACGGGATGCAGCTCACCGGGGACCGGTTCACTGCCGAGACCGCCTCGCTGGGCAACGACCTCGCCACGCTGCCGAGCTTCCCGGCGGAGATCCGCGCGCCAGCCGGCACCCTGCCGGGGGTCTCGAGCTTCCAGCTGCACTTCGCGGACCACGACGTGCTCACCCCCGGGGACCGGCCCGACGTCCTCGTGGCCATGAACCCGGCGGCGCTGAAGGCGAACATCGGCGACCTGCCGCGCGGCGGGGTCGTGATCGCGGACTCCGACGAGTTCACCAAGCGGGGGATGTCCAAGGTCGGGTACGCGACGAACCCGCTGGAGGACGGCAGCCTGGAGGCCTACCAGGTGCACGCGCTGCCGCTGACGCACCTCACGGTGGAGGCCCTGGCCGGGTCGGGCCTGTCCCGCAAGGACGCCGAGCGCAGCAAGAACATGTTCTCGCTCGGCCTGCTCTCGTGGCTGTACGACCGCCCGACCGACGGCACCGAGCGCTTCCTGCGGACCAAGTTCGCGACGCGGCCGACGATCCTCGAGGCGAACCTGAACGCGTTCCGGGCCGGGTGGGCGTTCGGGGAGACGACCGAGGCGTTCGCGGTGCGGTACACCGTGGCGCCGGCCCCCCACACGCCGGGCGTCTACCGCAACATCACCGGCAACACGGCGCTCGCGCTGGGCCTCGTCGCCGCCTCGCACCGGTCGGGGCTGCCGCTGGTGCTGGGGTCGTACCCGATCACCCCGGCCAGCGACATCCTGCACACCCTGTCCGGGCTGAAGCGGTTCGGCGTGACGACGCTGCAGGCCGAGGACGAGATCGCCGGGATCGGGATCGCGCTCGGCGCAGCGTTCGGCGGCGCCCTCGGGGTCACCACGACGTCGGGCCCGGGGGTCTCGCTGAAGAGCGAGACGATCTCCCTGGCGGTCTCCCTCGAGCTGCCGCTGGTCGTCGTCGACGTGCAGCGCGGCGGGCCGTCGACCGGCCTGCCGACCAAGACCGAGCAGGCCGACCTGCTGCAGGCCCTCTACGGCCGTAACGGGGAGGCGCCCGTGCCGGTGGTGGCGCCGCAGTCCCCCGCGGACTGCTTCGCCGCGGCCATCGAGGCCACCAGGATCGCGACCACGTACCGCACGCCGGTGCTGCTCCTGTCCGACGGCTACCTCGCGAACGGCTCCGAGCCGTGGGAGATCCCGGACGTCGCGTCGCTGCCGGAGATCGACCCCCAGTTCGCGACCGAGCCGAACGCCGTGGCCGACGACGGCATGACCCCGGTGTTCCGTCCGTACCTGCGGGACCCCGAGACCCTCGCCCGGCCGTGGGCGCTGCCGGGCACCGCCGGCCTGGAGCACCGCGTCGGCGGGATCGAGAAGGCCGACGTCACCGGCGAGATCTCGTACGACCCCGACAACCACGACCGGATGGTGCGGCTGCGGCAGGCGAAGATCGACGGCATCGACGTGTCACCGGTGGACGTCGACGACCCGGGTGCGGACGTCGACGGCCCCGCACCGGTGCTCGTGCTCGGGTGGGGCTCGACGTACGGGCCGATCGCGGACGCCGTCCGCCAGGCCCGCGCCGCCGGGCAGCGCGTCGCGCGCGCGCACCTGCGCCACCTCAACCCGTTCCCCGCCAACCTGGGCGAGGTGCTCCGGGCGCACCGCCGCGTGCTCGTGCCGGAGATGAACCTCGGTCAGCTCTCGCTGCTGCTGCGGGGGATCTACCTCGTCGACGTCGTCGGCTGCAACCAGGTGCGCGGCGTCCCGTTCAGCAGCCACGAGCTCGTCGACGCCATCGCCAAGACCTCCGAGGAGGCCACACAGTGAGTACTGGGACCGTGGGGCTCGGGATGCCCGGCACGCGCAGCGGCACCGAGGGCGTCCCCGGGCTGCCCGAGGGCATCTCGCTGACCAAGAAGGACTTCACGTCGGGCTCCGAGGTGCGCTGGTGCCCCGGGTGCGGCGACTACGCGATCCTCGCGGCGGTGCAGTCGTTCCTGCCGCAGCTGGGGATCCGCCGCGAGAACCTCGTGTGCATCTCGGGGATCGGCTGTGCCGCCCGGTTCCCCTACTACCTGGACACGTTCGGGATGCACTCGATCCACGGGCGCGCGCCGGCGATCGCCACCGGCCTCGCGACGTCGCGCCCCGACCTGTCGGTGTGGGTCGTCACCGGTGACGGGGACGCGCTGTCCATCGGCGGCAACCACCTGATCCATGCCCTGCGCCGCAACGTGAACATCACGGTGATGCTGTTCAACAACCGGATCTACGGGCTGACCAAGGGCCAGTACTCGCCGACGTCCGAGGTCGGGAAGGTCACCAAGTCGACACCCGCCGGCTCGCTGGACAACCCGTTCAACCCGGTGTCGTTGGCGCTCGGCGCCGAGGCCTCGTTCGTGGCCCGCACCATGGACTCCGACCGCACCCACCTGCAGGCGGTGCTGCGCGCCGCCGTGGAGCACCGCGGGTCGGCGCTGGTCGAGATCTACCAGAACTGCCCGATCTTCAACGACGGCGCGTACGAGGTGCTGAAGGACCGCGACGAGGCCCAGGCCCGGATCGTGCCCCTCACCGACGGCGAGCAGGTGCGGTTCGGGCGCGAGGACGCCGAGCAGGTCGTCGTGCGTCGCGTCGACGGGCTCGGTGTCGAGGTCGTGCCGGCCGACGCCGCGGCCGACCGCGAGGTCGTGGTCCACGACGCGGGGGCGCAGGACCCGACGGGTGCCTTCGCGCTCTCGCGGCTGGACGACGTGTCGATGGCGCACGTGCCGATGGGGATCTTCCGCTCGGTGCAGCGCCCGGTGTACGACGACCTGGCCCGCGAGCAGGTGCGCGACGCCGTGGACGCCGCGGGTGGTCCGGCATCGGACGAGGACCTCACGGCCCTGATCGCCGGTGGCGACACGTGGACGGTCTCGTGACCGGCTCCGGCTCCTCCCGGCAGGAGCGGGTCGTCGGCGGCGACACGGTGCGGTGGCTGGAGCAGGGCGAGGGCCCGCCGGTCGTGCTGGTCCACGGCATCCCGACGACCCCGGCGCTGTGGCGGCACGTGATGCCGCGGGTCGCCGGGCGGTGCCTGGCCGTCGAGATGCTGGGCTACGGCGACTCGATCCCCGACGGTGCGGGCCGCGACATCGGCCTCGCCGCGCAGGCCGACCGCCTGCTGGCGTGGCTGGACGCCCTGGGGCTGGAGTCCCCGGTCCTGGTCGGTCACGACCTCGGAGGCGGTGTCGCGCAGATCGCCGCCGCCCGGCAGCCGCGCCGCTTCGGCGGGATCGTGCTGACCAACGCGGTCTGCTACGACTCCTGGCCCATCCCGAGCGTGACCGCGATGCAGCGCGGCGCCCCGATGCTGCGGCTGCTGCCCCAGCTCGCGGTCTACCCGATGTTCGTGCAGCTCCTGCATCGGGGGCACGACGACCCGCAGCAGGCCCGCGAGGCCGTCGGGGTGCACTGGCGCCCCTACGTCACCCACGGCGCGGCGGCCTCGATGATGCGCCAGGCCGCCTCGCTGCACGTCGAGGACACCCTCGGCGTCGCGGACCGGCTGCCGGGGCTGGGGCTGCCTGCGCGTGTGGTCTGGGGCGAGGCGGACCAGTTCCAGAAGGTGGCCTACGGCGCACGGCTGGCGAAGGACCTCGGCACGACCCTGCGACGGATCCCGGGCGGGCGGCACTTCACGCCCGAGGACCACCCGGACGTCGTCGCGGCCGCCGTCGACGCCGTCCTTCGCGAGCGGGTCACCTGACCGACGGTAGTCTCGCGCCGGTGACATCCCATGAATCCGAGGTGCGGCGGGGCACCGGGTACGGCGCGTCGGCGTACCTGCTGTGGGGCGTGCTGCCGCTGTACTTCCCGCTGCTCGCGCCGACCGGCGCGCTGGAGATCCTGTTCTACCGGGTGCTCGCCACGGTGGTGGTGTGCCTGCTGGTGGTCACCGCGCTGCGGCAGTGGCGACAGGTGCGTGCGGCGGTGTCCTCGGGTCGCCGGCTCGGCCTGCTCGCCGTCGCCGCGCTGCTCGTCACGACGAACTGGGCCGTCTTCATCTACGGCGTCGAGATCCGTCAGGTCGTGCAGGTCTCCCTCGGCTACTACGTCAACCCGCTGGTCACCGTGCTGCTGGGCGTGGTCGTGCTGCGCGAGCGGCTGCGGCCGCTGCAATGGACCGCGGTCGGCGTCGGGGCGCTCGCCGTCGTCGTCCTCACCGTCGACTTCGGCGCCCTGCCGTGGATCTCGCTGCTGCTCGCGACGTCCTTCGCGCTCTACGGGCTGGCGAAGAACCGGGTCGGACGGACCGTGGGGGCGCTGGCGAGCCTCAGCGTCGAGACCGCCGTCGTGGCGCCGCTGGCCCTGGCCGGGCTGGTGTGGCTGTCGGCGGCAGGGCTGGCGCGCGCCGACACCGGCGACGCGGGGCACATGGCCCTGCTCGCCGGGACGGGCGTGATCACGGCGGTGCCGCTGCTGTTCTTCGCGTCCGCCGCACGACGCGTGCCGCTGTCGACCATCGGGCTGCTGCAGTACATCGCCCCGTCGATGCAGCTGGTGGTGGCCGTGCTGGTGTTCGGCGAGGACATGCCCGCGTCGCGCTGGGCGGGCTTCGCGCTCGTGTGGGCGGCGCTCGCACTGCTCACGCTCGACATGCTGCGCGCGGCCAGGGGCAGGGCGCGCGTCGCCCGGGCGGTGGCGGCCGCCGCAGCCGCCCCGGCCTGAGCACGTCGGCCTGGGCGCGTCGGCCTGGGCGCGGCGCTCAGGGCGCCGGCCTGGGCGCGCCGGTCAGGCACCGTCCGGCGGGCGGCACCGGGGAGATCCGCACCAGCACCCGGTTGGCACAGGGGTCCCCGGTGCCAACCGGGTTGGCACGGGGGACCCCTGTGCCAGACGTCGGGCGGGTGCGGGTGCGGGTGCGGGTGCGGGGGCGGGGGCGGGTGAGGGGCTGCGGTGGGTGCGGGATGTGCGGGTGCGTGGGCGGGCGCGAAGGGAGTGTCAGCTGGTCCGGTCGGCGACCGAGCCGGCGAGGGTGGCCAGCGCGTCCCGTGCCGGGCCGGCCGACAGGGGTGCCAGCGCGGCGACGGCCGCGTCGGCACGCCGTCGGGCCTCGGCGCCGGCAGCCGCGGTGACCGGGTGCGCCCGCAGAGCCCGGACGGCCTCGGAGAGGGCGGCGTCGCCGGAGAGGTCGGCGTCGAGCAGGGCGACGAGGTCGCGGGCGTCGGCGTCTCCACGGGCGGCGGCCTGCCGGGCCAGCAGGGCCGGCAGCGTCGGCACGCCCTCGCGTAGGTCCGTGCCCGGCGTCTTGCCGGTGCGGGTGCCGTCGCCGACCACGTCGAGGACGTCGTCGGCGACCTGGAAGGCGATGCCGACGGCCTCGCCGTAGGCGACCATCACGTCGACGACGTCCGGGCCGCAGCCGCCGAACATCGCTCCGAACCTGCCGGACGTGGCGATCAGCGAGGCCGTCTTGTCGCTGAGCACCTGCAGGTAGTGCGTCACCGGGTCCTCGCCGTCGCGCGGGCCGACCGTCTCGTGCAGCTGGCCGAGGCAGAGCCGCTCGAAGGTGGCGGCCTGGATCGACACCGCCTCGGGCCCCAGCCCGGCCACCACGCGGGACGCACGGGCGAACAGCAGGTCACCGGTGAGGATGGCGACGTTGTTCCCCCAGAGCGTGTGCGCGGCGGGCGCACCCCGGCGCACGGGCGCCGAGTCCATCACGTCGTCGTGGTAGAGGGTCGCGACCTGGGTGAGCTCGACGACGACGGCGGCCTCGACGACCTCGCTGCGGCCGGGGTCGCCGAGGTGGGCGCCGAGCAGGGTCAGCAGCGGCCGGATCCGCTTGCCGCCGGCCTCGACGAGGTGGCGTGACACGGAGTCCGCGAGCTCGTCGGCGTGCGACACGGCCTCGGTGAGACGGCGCTCCACCTCGTCCATCCGGGTCGCCAGCTCGAGCGCGAGACCAGTGTCGACCATGGAGTCGCCGGACCCCTGCAGCCAGGTGGCCACCTGGTCCGCCCCGTGGGCGGCGGCGGCCGTCACGGCACGATCGGCAGCGCGGCGGCCACGTCCGCGAGGCCGAGCACAGGTGCCGGCAGCACGCCCAGCGCGATCGTGGCAACGGCTCCGACGGCGATGGCGACGGCGCCGAGCGGCGTGGCCGCGGCGACCGTGCCCTGGCCGCCGGCTGCGTCGGTGGAGTACATCAGCACGACGACACGGACGTAGAAGAAGGCCGCTGCGGCGCTCGCGAGGACGCCGACGACGGCGAGCCAGGCGTAGCCTCCTGCGACCGCGGCGGAGAACACGGCGAACTTGCCCGTGAAGCCGCTGGTGAGCGGGATCCCCGCGAACGCGAGCATGAACAGCGTGAACACCGCAGCGAGCACCGGGGACCGGCGCCCGAGGCCGGCCCACTGGGACAGGTGCGTGGCCTCCCCGGTCGTGGCACCGGTGGCGTCCTGCTCGCGCACCGAGGACACGACCGCGAACGCGCCGAGCGTCGTGAAGCCGTACGCGGCAAGGTAGAACAGCACGCTCGCCGTCGCCTGCTCCGGTACGTCGATCGCCACCAGCCCGGTGAGGATGAAGCCGGCGTGCGCGACGGACGAGTAGGCGAGCATCCGCTTCACGTCGGTCTGCGCGAGCGCCACGACCGAGCCGACCACCATCGTGGCGACCGAGACCGCGAGCAGCACCGGCAGCCACACGTCCCCGAGCCCCGGCATCCCCTGGTAGAGCACCCGCCACAGCGCACCGAAGGCCGCGACCTTGGTGCAGGCGGCCATGAAGCCGGTCACCGGGGTCGGGGCACCCGTGTACACGTCCGGGGTCCACGCGTGGAACGGCACCGCACCGATCTTGAACAGCAGCCCCGCCATGAGCAGCACCACGCCGACGACGACGATCCAGAGCTGGTTCGCCTCGCCGCCCGCGCTCTCGCCGACCAGCACCTGCCCCATCACGGCGAGGCTGACGCTGCCGACCGTGCCGTAGATGAGCGCGACGCCGTACAGGAACAGCGCCGACGCGAACGCCCCGAGCAGGAAGTACTTCAGCGACGCCTCCTGGCTCAGCAGCCGCCGGCGCCGCGCCATCCCGCACATCACGTACAGCGGCAGCGACAGCACCTCGAGGGCGACGAACATCGTCAGCAGGTCCCCGGCGGTGACGAAGACGAGCATGCCGCCCAGGGCGAACAGCGTCAGGGGGAAGATCTCCGTCTGTGCGATGCCGGCCTGGCGGGCGGCGTTCTCGTACGCGGACCCGGGCACCGCCGACGCCTGCGGTGCGAAGGCGTCCTCGCCGCGGTGCCGCTCCGCCACGGTCAGCAGGGCGAGCGCACCGAGCACGAGCAGCGTCCCCTGGAGGAACAGCCCGGGCGGGTCGACGACCATGGCGCCCGCCACCACCGCCGGGTCGGCCGGGGGGGCGATCCAGAGCACGACGACGACGGCGAGCGCACCGAGCACCGCACCGAGCGAGAGCACGACCTGCACCGGGCGCCGCGCCGAACGGGGCGCGAACGCCTCGACCAGGACGCCGACGACGGCGGCCCCGAGCACGAGCAGCACCGGCGCGACCGCGGCCCAGTCGACGTCGGGCGCCACGAACGCGGTCGGTACCGACGCCGTCTGCAGCACGAGTGGGCTCACGGGGTGGTCCCTTCGACGGTCACCTGCGGGGCCGGGTCGGTGACACCGACGACCTCCAGGGTCTGCTCGGCCGCCGGGGTCAGGGCGTCGAGGACGGGCTTGGGGTAGAAGCCCAGGACGAGGATGACGGCGAGCAGGGGCGCGACGACCCACGCCTCACGCGCGGTGAGGTCGGGCAGCAGCGACAGCTCCGGCCGCACCGGGCCGGTGAAGAGCCGCTTGTAGGTCCAGAGGATGTAGACGGCCGCCAGGACGATCCCCAGTGTGGCCGCGACCGCCGCCGCCGGATACCGCGCGAAGGTGCCGACGAGCACGAGGAACTCGCTGACGAAGCTCGACAGCCCCGGCAGGGCCAGGCTCGACAGTCCCGCGACGAGGAACGTGCCGGCCAGCAGCGGGCTCACCTTCTGCATCCCGCCGTAGTCGTCGATCCGGCGCGACCGGGCGGAGTGACGTGCCACGAGCATGCCGGCGACGAGGAACAGTGCAGCGGTGGAGAAGCCGTGGTTGACCATGTACAGCATCGACCCCGCCTGGCCCGGCGTCGTCATCGCGAACACCCCGAGCACGATGAACCCGAAGTGCGAGATCGACGTGTACGCGATCAGCCGCATCAGGTCGCTCTGGCCGATCGCGAGCAGCGCCCCGTACAGGATCGAGATCACGGCGAGCACGATCACGACCGGCGCCGCCCAGCGGCTGGCCTCGGGGAACAGCGGCAGGCACAGCGTGAGCATGCCGAATGTGCCGACCTTGTCGAGCACGCCGACGAGCAGCACGGCGGCACCGGGCGGGGCCTGCGCCGCGGCGTCCGGGAGCCACGTGTGCACCGGCCACAGCGGCGCCTTGATCGCGAACGCGAAGAAGAAGCCGGCGAACAGCAGCCGCCCGGTGCCCTCGGCCAGCGGCAGCCCGGTGAGCTCGGTGACGAGGAACCCCCGCTCGCCCCCGGGGCCCGCCACGTACAGGGCGATCACCGCGACGAGCATCACGAGCCCGCCGACGAGGCTGTAGATGAGGAACTTCACCGCGGCGACGCGCGCCCGCGGCCCGCCGAACGACCCGACGAGGAAGTACATCGGGATCAGCATGGCCTCGAAGAACACGTAGAACAGGAAGACGTCGCGGGCCGCGAAGACCCCGATCATCATCGTCTCCAGCACGAGCACGAGCGCCGTGAACGTCCGCATCCGGTCCGGGTCGTCGGCGACGTCGCCCCAGCTCGCGAGCAGGCACGCCGGCACGAGGAACGCCGACAGGGCCACCATGAGCAGGCCCAGGCCGTCGACGCCGAGGGCGTAGGAGACCCCGAGCTGCGGGATCCACGAGACGGTCTCGAGGAGCTGGTGCTCGCCGGCGGCCGCGACGTCGAACCGAGTCGCCATCACCACGACGACGCCGAGCGTCACCACCGACACCGCGACGCCCAGCGGGCGCGCGAGGCGACGGGTCTCGCCGGGCAGGGCCAGCACGAGCAGGGCACCCACGAGCGGGATCAGGCCCACCGTCGTCAGCCAGGGGAAGGCCACGTCAGTTCACCCGCCAGAGCAGGAACAGGACGGCGACGACGCCGCCGAGCATGGACGCCGCGTAGGACCGCGCGTACCCGGTCTGCCAGCGGCGCAGCCAGCTGCCGCTGCCCCGCACGAGCGTAGCCACCCCACCGACCCCGCCGTCGACACCGCGGTTGTCGACGTAGACCAGGGACCGGGTCAGGTACTGGCCGGGCCGCATGAAGGCGGCCTCGTTGAGGTCGTCCTGGCCCAGGTCGCGGCGAGCGAGGCGGACGGCGAGGGACCCGCGAGGGGCCACGCGGGCCAGCTCGACCTGCCAGTACATCCGCCAGGCCAGCACGACCGCGACAGCGCTGAGCAGCACCGTCCCCCAGGTGATCACGGGGATCGCCAGGACCGGCTCGAGCTCGCCGTGCTCGCCCACGGCCGGCTCCAGCCAGTGGCTGAAGGCGCTGCCCACGCTGAGCAGGCCTCCGGCGAACACGGAGCCGAGCGCGAGCACCACCATCGGCACCGTCATCAGCGCGGGCGACTCGTGGGGGTGCTTGTCGTCGTCCCAGCGCCGCCGGCCGTGGAAGGTCATGAAGAACAGCCGGGACATGTAGAAGGCGGTCAGCCCCGCGGCGAGCATCGTGACGAGGCCGAAGACCCACGGCCGCCAGCCCTCCCCGACGAACGCCGCCTCGATGATCCGGTCCTTGGACCAGAAGCCGGAGAAGAACGGGAAGCCGATGATCGCGAGCCAGCCGGCGCCGAAGGTCAGCCACGTGGTGCGCATGTGGCCCGCCAGGGCCCCGAACCGGCGCATGTCGACCTGCTCGTCCATGCCGTGCATCACCGACCCGGCACCGAGGAACATGCCGGCCTTGAAGAAGCCGTGCGTCACGAGGTGGAAGATCGCGTACACGTAGCCGATCGGGCCGAGCCCGGCCGCCAGCATCATGTAGCCGATCTGGCTCATCGTCGACGCGGCCAGCGCCTTCTTGATGTCGTTCTTCGCGCAGCCGACGACGGCCCCGTAGACCAGCGTGACGGCGCCGACGACGACCACCGCGAGCTGCGCGTCCGGGGCGCCCTCGAATACCGGGCCGGCCCGCACCACGAGGTAGACGCCGGCGGTGACCATCGTCGCGGCGTGGATCAGCGCGGAGACCGGGGTCGGGCCGGCCATCGCGTCCCCGAGCCAGGACTGCAGCGGGACCTGGGCCGACTTGCCGCACGCGGCGAGCAGCAGCAGCAGGCCGATCGCGGTCAGGGTGGCCTCGGAGGCGTCCGCCGCCCCTCCCAGCACCGTCTCGAAGTCGACGCCGCCGAACGTGAAGAACATGAGGAAGATGGCGATCGCGAGCCCGACGTCGCCGACCCGGTTGACGACGAACGCCTTGTTGGCAGCCGCGGCGTACGCCGGCCGGTAGTTCCAGAAGCCGATCAGCAGGTAGGAGGCGAGGCCGACGCCCTCCCAGCCGACGTACAGCAGCAGGAAGCTGTCGGCCAGCACCAGCAGCAGCATCGCCGCGATGAACAGGTTGAGGTAGGCGAAGAAGCGGCGCCGCTCCCCCGGCTCGCGCATCCGGTGCTCGTCGGCGAGGCGGCTCGTGCCGGCGGGGTCCATGTACGCCACGGAGTAGACGTGGATCAGGGACCCGACGAACGTGACGAGCAGCACGAACGTCAGCGAGAGCTGGTCGACCAGCAGGCCGGCGTCGACGTCGCAAGTGCCGGCCGGCACCCAGCTGAACAGGTGCAGCGAGCGCGCCCGCTCCTCCCCCGGGTGCGACAGCAGGCTCGCGAACAGGCCCAGGCCGACGACGAACGACGCCCACGACAGCGCGGTCGCCAGCCAGTGGCCCCACGCGTCGGTACGACGGCCGCCGAGCAGCAGCACGGCGGCGCCGGCGAGCGGCAGGGCGACGAGCAGCCACGACCCGGTCTCGAACAGCCCCGATGCAGGTGCTGCGGCGAGGCTCTCGCTGGCGAGGACGGTCACGCGCGGCGCTCCTTCAGTACTTCAGCAGGTTGGCGTCGTCGACCGAGGCCGACCGGCGGGTGCGGAAGATGGCGACGATGATGGCGAGCCCGATGACGACCTCTGCGGCGGCGACGACCATCACGAAGAAGGCGATCACCTGCCCGGAGAGGTCACCGGACATGCGCGCGAACGTCACGAAGAGCAGGTTGGTGGCGTTGAGCATCAGCTCGACGCCCATGAAGACGACGATGGCGTTGCGCCGCAGCAGCACCACGGTGGCCCCGATGGTGAACAGCAGCCCGGACAGGACCATGTAGCCGGCGATGGTCATCGCGCCGCCTCCTCCCCGGTGTCGGATGTGTCCGCCGTGCCTGCCGTGGACCCGCTGCCGGAGACGTGGTCACCGACCGCGGGGTCGGACGACTCGGCGGCCAGGTCGTCGGCGACCTCGTCCGCCGCCGTCGCGGTGGCCGCCGCGGTGCGGGCGGTGCCCTCGGCGGGCGCGACGTGGGCGCGGCGGCCGTCGACGGTCTCGTCGTCCGGTGACTGGGTGCCGGTGATGCCGCGTGGACGGTCCGCGCCGATCGCCGCGCGGGCTGCGTCCACGTCGTCGGTCCACTTGCTCGCGGCCGCCTCCTGGCCGCGGGCACGCAGCACGCGCGAGACCGAGAGCTGGGACGGCGACCCGTCCGGCAGCAGGGCGGGGGTGTCGACGGCGTTGTGGCGCGCGAACACGCCCGGCGCCGGCAGCGGGGTCACCTGCCGCCCGTCGCGGACGCGGCGCTCGGACAGCGTCCGCTGGGTCGTGCGCGGCACCAGCCGCTCTCGGTGCGTCAGCACGATCGCGCCGAGGGCCGCGGTGATGAGCAGGGCCCCGACCACCTCGAACGCGAGCACGTACTGGCCGAACACGAGCCTGGCGACGCCCACCGGGTTGCCGTCGGCGTTCGCGGCCGTCAGGTCCCCGGGAGGCGGCAGCCGGCCGTCGTCCACGAGCTGGCGGACCATGCCGATCAGCACGAAGCCGACCCCCGCGGCGATCAGCAGGCCGATCCAGCGCTGCCCCTTGATGGTCTCCACGAGGGAGTCCGAGGAGTCGACCCCGACGAGCATCAGCACGAAGAGGAAGAGCATCATCACAGCGCCGGTGTAGACCACGATCTGCGCGGCGAACAGGAACGGCGCGTCCTGGGCCGCATAGAGCACGGCCAGGCCGATCATCACGGTCGCTAGCAGCAGCGCGGCGTGCACCGCCTTGCGCACGAACAGCAGCCCGAGCGCCGCGAGCACGAGGATCGGGGCCACGACCCAGAACAGGACGGTCTCGCCCCCACCGAGCGTGCGGTCGGGCGCGGGCTGCGGCGCGGTCCCGGCGAGCACCGTCAGGTGTGCAAGCACGCTCATCGTGCCCGCCCGCCCTTCGGGTCGCGCCGCCGCGACGCCGCGGAGGGTCGCGCCGAGGCCGACGCGGCCGGGGCCGAGACCGAGGCGTCCGGGTGCTCGTCGGGGCGGTGCTCGCGCACCCAGGCCTCTTGCTCGGTCGTCGCGCCCGAGACCTCGCCGCGGTAGTACGACTGCTCGTCGGTGCCCTCGACCATGGGGTGCGGCGCGGCGAGCATGCCCGGCAGCATCGGCCCGAGCAGGTCCTGCTTCTCGTAGATCAGCCCGGCGCGGGTGGGACCGGCGAGCTCGTACTCGTTGGTCATCGTCAGCGCCCGCGTCGGGCAGGCCTCGATGCACAGGCCGCACAGGATGCAGCGCAGGTAGTTGATCTGGTAGACGCGGCCGTACCGCTCCCCGGGCGAGAAGCGGTCGCCCTCGGCGTTGTCGGCGCCCTCGACGTAGATGGCGTCCGCAGGGCACGCCCAGGCGCACAGCTCGCACCCGATGCACTTCTCGAGGCCGTCCGGGTGCCGGTTCAGCTGGTGGCGCCCGTGGAACCGCGGCTGCGTGGGCACCCTCTCCTCGGGGTACTCCTCGGTCTGCACCTTGCGGAACATCGTCGAGAAGGTGACGCCGAACCCGGCCACCGGGGCCAGCAGCTCCGACCAGAACCCGGGGCCCTCGTCGCGGCCCGCCTCGTCGCGGTCAGCCACGGCTCTCCTCCTCGTCGTCACCGGTTGCGGGAGCCTGCTCGTCGACCGGCCCGGCCCCGGTCCGGCCATCGCCCACCGGGACCGCCGCGGCGCCGGCCGCGACACGGGCCCGCTCTCGCCGCGCCGACACCGGCGCGGCCTGTCCCGGCAGCGGGGGCACGGGGTGCCCGCCGGCGAACGGGTCGAACTCGGCGGGGGCCGGCTCCGCCTCCTCGCCGCGCTGCGGCCACAGGAAGGTGGCGACGAGCACGACCAGCGCGAGGCCGGCGATGCCGAACAGGATCTCGCGCAGCCCCACGTCGGTGAACGCGCGCACCCCCTGGAGCACCGCCACGGCGACGATCCACGCCAGCGCCGCGGGGATCAGCACCTTCCACCCGAGCCGCATGAACTGGTCGTAGCGCATCCGGGGCAGCGAGCCGCGCAGCCAGATGAACAGGAACATGAACAGCCACACCTTGACGGTGAACCAGACGATCGTCAGCCAGCCGGTGTCGAGGGCGCCGTCGAAGGGGACGGTCAGCGGCCACGGAGCGTGCCAGCCCCCGAGGAACAGGGTCGTGGCCAGCGCGGAGACGGTGACCATGTTGACGTACTCGGCGAGGAAGAACAGCGCGAACTTCAGCGAGGAGTACTCGGTGTGGAAGCCGCCGACGAGCTCGCCCTCGGCCTCCGGCAGGTCGAAGGGCGCCCGGTTCGTCTCGCCCACCATCGAGATCACGTAGATCACGAACGCCGGGAACAGCGTCACCGCCCACCACACGTCCTGCTGGGACGCGACGATCTGCGACGTCGACATCGAGCCCGCCACGATGAACACGCTCACGAAGGACATGCCCATCGCGAGCTCGTAGGAGATCACCTGGGCGGTGGACCGCACCCCGCCGAGCAGCGGGTACGTCGAGCCGGACGACCAGCCGGCGAGCACGATCCCGTACACGCCGATGCTGGTGGCCGCGAGGATGTACAGCACGGCGACGGGCAGGTCCGTGAGCTGCAGCGGAGTGGTGATCTCGGTGAACGGGATGCGCGCCCGGTCACCCATCGGGATCACAGCGAACGCCAGGAAGGCCGGTGCGGACGCGATCGCCGGCGCGAGGATGTACACGAGCCGGTCGGCGCCGGCCGGCACGATGTCCTCCTTCAGCGCGAGCTTGATGCCGTCGGCGAGGCTCTGCAGCAGGCCGAAGGGACCGGCCCGGTTCGGGCCGGGACGGTTCTGCATCCGGCCGATGATCCGGCGCTCCGCCCAGATCGCGATCAGCACGTTGACCACGAGGAAGACGAAGACGAACACGGCCTTGCCGATCACGAGCCAGATCGTGTCCTGGCTGAAGTCGGCGGCCGGTACCGCGGTCGAGGCGAGCGTGACCATCACCGCACCTCCTGCCCGCCGGCGGGCGACAGGCCGTCGGCGGCCGGGGCGATCCGGACGACCTCGCCACCGGTGCAGCCGAGCTGCGGTCGGACGGCGCACCCCGCCGACGCGGTCGGCAGCCAGACCACCCGGTTCGGCATGTCGACGACCGAGACCGGCAGGGTCACCGACCCGACGTCGGTGGTCACGACGAGCCCGCCGCCCGCAGCCACCCCGATCTCGCCCGCGGTGGTGGGGCTCAACAGAGCGTGGGACCGGTGGGCGGTCCCGGCGAGGTACGGCTCGCCGTCCTGCATCCGGCCGGCGTCCAGCAGCAGGTGCCACGTCGCGAGCACCGCCTCGCCAGGACCGGGACGCGGCGGGGCGGCAGGCGCCGCCTGCGGCGCGGGGACCCGCTCACCGGCCCAGGCGCCGAGCTCGGCCAGCTCGTCGCGTGCCGCACCGGCGTCCGGCAGGCGCAGGTCGACGTCCATCTCACCCGCCAGCGCGTCGAGCACGCGCCCGTCGGGCATGGCGCGGGAGTCGAGGGCGGCGCCGAAGCCTCGCCAGCGGCCCTCCCAGTCGCAGAAGGTGCCGTCCTTCTCCACGGCCGGGGCGACGGGCAGCACGACGTCCGCCAGGTCGGTCACCGCGCTGCCACGGATCTCGAGGCTGACGACGAAGCCGACCGACTCGAGGGCCCGCCGCGCGAGCGCGGGGTCGGGCAGGTCGGCGGGGTCGACGCCGCCGACGACGAGCGCGTCGAGGTGGCCCCCGGCGGCGGCGGCCACGATGCCGCTCGTGTCGCGGCCGGGGGCGGCGGGCAGCGAGACGCCGTCCCAGACGGCGCCGACGTCGACCCGGGCGCCCGCATCGGCGACGGGCCGCCCACCCGGCAGCAGCCCCGGCAGCGTGCCCGCCTCGACGGCACCGCGCTCGCCGGCTCGGCGCGGCACCCACGCGAGCCGGGCGCCGGTCGCGCCGGCCAGCTCGACGGCCGCCGAGAGTGCACCGGGGACCGCGGCCAGGCGCTCACCGACCAGGACGACGGCGCCGGGCTCGCGCAGCGCCTGCGCCGTGTCGACGACCTCCGGCAGCGAGTCCCTCAGCGCCGTCAGCACCGCGGGCTCGGTGCCGGGCGCGGCCGCGACGAGGGAGCCGGAGACCTTGTGCAGCCCCGGGGTCGCCAGGGGTGCGACGGCGATGACGCGCTGGCCGTGCTTGCGGACCGCCTTGCGCAGCCGCAGGAAGAGGATCGGGGACTCCTCCTCCGGCTCCAGGCCGGCGAGCAGCACGACCGGGGCGTGCTCCAGGTCGGCGTAGGTGACCGGCATGCCGGTGCCCGCGACGTGGTGGGCGAGGAAGGCCTCCTCCTCCGGCGAGTGCGGCCGGGCGCGGTGGTCGACGTCGTTGGTGCGCAGTGCGACCCGGGCGAACTTGCCGTACGCGTACGCGTCCTCGACGGTCACGCGCCCGCCGACGAGGACGCCGGCTCCGGCGCCGTCACGGGCGGCGGCGAGTCCCCGCGCCGCGACGTCCAGCGCCTCCGGCCAGCTCGCCGGGCGCAGGACGCCGTCCTCGCGGACCTGGGGGTGCGTGAGCCGGTCCCGGGCGGTCGCGTAGGTGAACGCGAACCGGCCCTTGTCGCAGCTCCACTCCTCGTTGACGGCCGGGTCGTCGCCGGCGAGCCGGCGCAGCACCGTGCCGCGGCGGTGGTCCGTGCGCAGCGAGCACCCGGAGGCGCAGTGCTCGCACACCCCGGGGGACGAGACGAGGTCGAAGGGGCGCGAGCGGAAGCGGTACGACGCGGAGGTGAGCGCCCCGACCGGGCAGATCTGGATCGTGTTGCCGGAGAAGTACGACGCGAACGGCTGCCCGGACTCGTCGGTCATGGACTCGCCGGAGACGTGCATCCCCAGCACCCCGGGCGAGAACGTGCCGATCTGCTGCCCGGCGCCCCGGTCCTGCAGGTCGATGAAGGCGTCGCCCGCGATCTCCTTGGTGAAGCGGGTGCAGCGCTGGCACAGGATGCAGCGCTCCCGGTCGAGGAGCACCTGCGTCGAGATCCGGATGGGCTTGGGGAACGTGCGCTTGACGTCGGCGAACCGGGACTGCGCCCGCCCGTTGCTCATCGCCTGGTTCTGCAGCGGGCACTCCCCGCCCTTGTCGCAGACCGGGCAGTCCAGCGGGTGGTTCACCAGCAGGAACTCCATGATCCCCTGCTGCGCCTTGTCGGCGACCTCGCTGGTGGCCTGGGTCCGCACGACCATGCCCTGCGTCAGCTCGATCGCGCAGGCCGGCTGCGGCTTCGGCATCGGGCGCATCGTGCCGTCCGGGCCCGGGGTCGAGATCTCGACCAGGCACTGCCGGCACGCGCCGACGGGGTCGAGCAGGGGGTGGTCGCAGAACCGGGGGATCACCACGCCCAGCTCCTCGGCGGCGCGGATCACCAGGGTGCCCTTCGGGATGCTGACCTCGACCGCGTCGATCGTGGCGGTGACGAGGTCGGGGCGCTGCGCGGCGCGGGTGTCGGACGTGGCGGTCATCGGGCAGCGGCTCCGGCGAAGAGGGTGGAGGCGACGGGGTCGAACGGGCAGCCGCCGGCCGCCGTCCCCCTCCCGGGCAGGTGGGCGAGGTACTCGTCGCGGAAGTGCTGGATGCTCGACGTGATCGGGCTGACGGCGCCGTCCGCGAGCGCGCAGAACGACCGGCCGAGGATGTTGTCACAGCTGTCGAGCAGCACGTCGAGGTCGGCCTCGGTGCCCTCGCCCCCCTCCAGGCGGCGCAGCACCTGCTTCATCCAGTACGTGCCCTCGCGGCAGGGGGTGCACTTGCCACACGACTCGTGCGCGTAGAACTCGGTCCAGCGCAGCACGGCCCGCACCACGCACGTGGTCTCGTCGAACACCTGCAGCGCACGGGTACCCAGCATCGAGCCGGCCTTGCCCACCGACTCGAAGTCCAGCGGGACGTCGAGGTGCTCGGCGGTGAAGATCGGCGTCGAGGATCCCCCGGGGGTCCAGAACTTCAGCTCGTGGCCCTCGCGGACGCCACCGGCCATGTCGAGCAGCTCGCGCAGCGTGATCCCCAGGGGCGCCTCGTACTGCCCGGGGTTCGTGACGTGGCCGGAGAGGGAGAAGAAGCCGAAGCCGGCGGACTTCTCGGTGCCCATGGACGCGAACCAGTCGGCGCCGTTCGCGACGATCGACGGCACGGAGGTGATCGACTCGACGTTGTTCACGACGGTCGGCCGCGCGTAGAGACCCGCCACGGCGGGGAACGGCGGCTTCAGCCGGGGCTGGCCGCGCCGGCCCTCGAGCGAGTCGAGCAGCGCGGTCTCCTCGCCGCAGATGTAGGCGCCGGCCCCGGCGTGGACGGTGACGTGCAGGTCGAAGCCGGACCCCATCACGTCCGTGCCGAGGTAGCCCTTGGCGTAGGCCTCCTCCACCGCCCGCAGCAGCCGGCGGTACACGTGCACGACCTCGCCGCGGAGGTAGATGAAGGCGTGGTGGCATCCGATCGCGAACGACGTGATCGCGACTCCCTCGACCAGCAGGTGCGGGTCGGCGAGCATCATCGGGGTGTCCTTGCAGGTGCCGGGCTCGCTCTCGTCGGCGTTCACGACGAGGTAGCGCGGCCCGCCGTCGGGCGGAGGCAGGAATCCCCACTTCATCCCGGTGGGGAAGCCCGCGCCGCCCCGACCCCGCAGCCCGGAGTCCTTCACCAGCTGCACCAGGTCACCGGGCTCGAGGTCGAGGGCGCTGCGCAGCGCGGTGTAGCCGCCGTGGTCCTCGTACGCCGCCAACGTCCAGGAGCGCCCAGTGCCCCAGTGCTCGCTCATCACCGGGGTCAGGGTCACCGCGTCGCGGGGTGGAGTCGCATCGCGGGGCGAGGTCACCCCGCCAGTGCCCTGCTGCTCGGCCATCAGGCGTCCTCCCCGCTCTCGGTGGCCTCTGCCGCCGGTTTGCCGGCCGTGGTGCCGCCGCGCTCGCCGCCCGCGGCCGGGTCGGAGGCGCTCGTCTGCGTGCGCAGCGGCTCGCGCTCGTCGCCCTGCGGGCCGGGCGGTGTCGCGGAGGCCTCGGGGCGCGGCGCCGTCCAGCCGCGCTCGGCCGCGAGCCGGCGCCCGGCGAGTGTGGGCCCGCCGGCCGCGACGCCCTCGTCGGCGCGACCGTCGGAGAACCCCGCGAGCACGCGCTCCACCTGCTGGAACGTTGCCACGTTGTCGGCGCCGCGGGTGGGCCGGACCGGCTCGCCGGCGCGGAGCCGGTCCACGACGTCGCGGGCGCTGGCCGGGGTCTGGTTGTCGAAGAACTCCCAGTTCACCATCACCACGGGGGCGTAGTCGCAGGCGGCGTTGCACTCGACGCGCTCGAGGGTGATCCGGCCGTCGTCCGTGGTCTCGTCGTGGCCGACGCCGGTGTGCTCGGTGAGGGCGTCCCAGATCACGTCGCCACCCATCACCGCGCACAGGGTGTTCGTGCAGACCCCGACGGTGTACTCGCCGTTGGGGTGGCGCTTGTACTGGGTGTAGAAGGTCGCGACCGCGCTCACCTCGGCGGCGGTCAGCTCCAGGATCTCGGCGCAGAGCGTGATGCCGTCGGGGCTGACGTACCCCTCCTCGGCCTGCATCAGGTGGAGCATGGGCAGCAGCGCGGACCGTCGCTGCGGGTACCGCGCGATCACCTGCTCGCAGTCCCGCACGAGCCGCGCGCGGGTCTCGGCGTCCAGCGTCATCAGCGGTCCACCCCTCCCATCACCGGGTCGATCGACGCGACCGCGACGATCACGTCTGCGACCTGGCCGCCCTCGCACATCGCGGCGATCCCCTGCAGGTTGTTGAACGACGGGTCGCGGAAGTGCGCACGGTACGGCCTGGTGCCGCCGTCGGAGACCAGGTGGACGCCCAGCTCACCCTTCGCGGACTCCACCGCCTGGTACACCTGCCCCGGCGGCACCCGGAAGCCCTCGGTGACCAGCTTGAAGTGGTGGATCAGGGCCTCCATCGAGGTGCCCATGATCTGCCGGATGTGGTCCAGGCTGTTGCCCATCCCGTCGCCGCCGATGGCCAGCTGCGCGGGCCAGGCGACCTTCTTGTCCGCGACCATGACGCTGCCGGGCTCCATCTGCTGCAGCCGCTCCACGCACTGGGCCACGATCCGCAGGGACTCGTGCATCTCCGCGACGCGGATCCGGAAGCGGCCGTAGGCGTCGCAGCTGTCGCGCGTCGGGACGTCGAACTCGTACGTCTCGTAGCCGCAGTAGGGCTGCGACTTGCGAAGGTCGTGCGGCAGCCCGGTCGCGCGCAGGATCGGTCCGGTCATCCCGAGGGACATGCAGCCGGCGAGGTCGAGGTACCCGACGTCGACGAGGCGGGCCTTGACGACCGGGTTCTCGTTGGCGAGCTTCTCCAGGAACCCGATGTCCCGCTGCACCAGCGGGATCATCTCCCGGACGGCGTCGAGCGCTCCCGCGGGGATGTCCTGGGCGAGCCCCCCGGGGCGCACGAAGGCGTGGTTCATCCGCAGCCCGGTGATGAGCTCGAGCACCGTGAGCACGTGCTCGCGGCCGCCGAAGCCGGTCGTCATGATCGTGGTGGCGCCGAGCTCCATCCCGCCGGTGGCGAGGAAGACGAAGTGCGAGCTGATCCGCTGCAGCTCCATCAGCATCACGCGGATCACCTGCGCGCGGTGGGGCACGTCGTCGGCGACCCCCAGCAGGCGCTCGACGCCGAGGCAGTACGCCGTCTCGTTGATCAGCGGCGTGAGGTAGTCCATCCGGGTGCAGAAGGTGACGCCCTGCGTCCAGGTGCGGAACTCCATGTTCTTCTCGATGCCGGTGTGCAGGTACCCGATGCCGGCCCGCGCCTCGGTGACCGTCTCGCCCTCGATCTCGAGGATGAGCCGCAGCACGCCGTGAGTCGACGGGTGCTGGGGACCCATGTTGACGACGATGCGCTCCTCCTGGAGCGCGCTCGCCTCCTCCGCGACGGACTGCCAGTCGCCCCCGTGGACCGTGAACGAGGCCGTCGCGGAGTCGTCGCTGCCGAACGGGTCACCGGTCGCGGGGTCGGTTCTCACCGCGCCGCCGGTCGTCGTAGCGCCCGGGGCGGCCCCGGGCTGCATCGGGCTCGTCGTCATCAGCCGTACGACCTCCGGGTGTCCGGCGGCGGGACGGTGGCGCCCTTGTACTCCACCGGGATCCCGCCGAGCGGGTAGTCCTTGCGCTGCGGGTGGCCGGGCCAGTCGTCGGGCATCTGGATCCGGGTCAGCGCCGGGTGCCCGTCGAAGACGAGCCCGAAGAAGTCCCACGCCTCCCGCTCGTGCCAGTCGTTCGACGGCCACACCGGCACCACCGACGGCACGTGAGGGTCGGCGTCGGGTGCGCTGACCTCCAGCGACAGGCGGCGGTTGTGCGTGATCGACAGCAGCGGGTACACCGCGTGCAGCTCGGCGCCGGTGTCGTCGGGGAAGTGCACGCCCGAGACCCCCATGCACAGCTCGAAGCGCAGGTCGGGGTCGTCGCGCAGCGCCCTCGCGACGGCGAGCAGGTGCTCCCGGCGCACGTGCAACGTGGCCTCGCCGCGGTGCACCACCAGGCCACGCACGGCCGCGTCGTAGCCCGGCCCGCCGTCGCCGTCGAGGACCTCGACGAGCACGTCGGCGGCCTCGTCCCACCAGGCGCCGTACGGGCGGGCCGCGAACGGGGGCATCGCGACGGTGCGGACCAGGCCTCCGTAGCCGGACGTGTCGCCGGGACCGGAGGCGCCGAACATGCCGCGCCGGACCCCGACCACCTCGGCCTCGGCCGCGGTCGCGGCGACCCCGCCGCCCTCCGCGGCCGCGCGGGCCGTCGTCCGCTCGGCGCGGCTCGTGCGCTTCTGCTCCTCCGAGGGGCCGGGTGCCGGCCCGGAGACCGCCGCGTCGGTGTCGTCGACCTCCGAGGGTGCGACCCCGCCCGGGCCCTCGGGCCGCTCGCCGTGGCTCACCGCAGCAGCCCCGTCATCCGGGACGTGGGGACGGCGGCGAGCGCGGCCTCCTCCGAGGCCTTGGCAGCCTGCTCGCGGTTCACTCCCAACGGCATCCGCTGGATCTGGTCGTGCAGCTCGAGGATCGCGTTGAGCAGCATCTCGGGCCGTGGCGGGCACCCCGGGAGGTAGACGTCCACCGGCACGATGTGGTCGACGCCCTGCACGATCGCGTAGTTGTTGAACATCCCGCCGGAGGAGGCGCAGACGCCCATCGAGATGACCCACTTGGGCTCGGTCATCTGGTCGTAGATCTGACGCAGCACGGGCGCCATCTTCTGGCTGACGCGGCCCGCCACGATCATCAGGTCCGCCTGGCGCGGGGTGGCGCTGAAGCGCTCCATGCCGAAGCGGGCGAGGTCGTACTTCGGCCCGCCGACCGCCATCATCTCGATCGCGCAGCAGGCCAGCCCGAAGGTGGCCGGCCAGACCGAGCTCTTGCGCACGTACCCCGCCACCGCCTCGACGGTGGACAGGATGAAGCCGCTGGGCAGCTTCTCCTCGATTCCCATCAGCGCACCCTCTCCGTGCTCGTGCTCGTACCCGTCACCGCGAGGTCAGTCCCACTCGAAGCCTCCGCGGCGCCACTCGTAGACGAAGGGGACCGTGATGAGGAAGAGGAAGCCGAGCATCGCCACCAGCCCGAACATCTGCAGCTCGCGGAACGCGACCGCCCACGGGTAGAGGAACACCACCTCGATGTCGAAGATGATGAAGGTCATCGCGACGAGGTAGTACTTCACGGGGAAGCGGCCGCCGCCGGCGGCCTGCGGTGTCGGCTCGATGCCGCACTCGTACGCCTCGAGCTTGGCCCGGTTGTAGCGCTTCGGGCCCGACAGCCAGCTCGCGGCGACGGAGAACACGGCGAACCCGCCGCCGATGGCCAGCAGCACCAGGATCGGGACGTACGGGTTCACGACCTGCGCTCTCCCCTGCCGGGACGGGCGCCGGGAAGCAGGTCCCCGGCGGCGGGCGCGCCCATCCTAGGGGTGCGCCCACGCACCGCCGGGGGAGGCGTCGCCGTGCTCACGCGGCGGGTGCCAGTTTCGTCAGAGCCGTGATCACGCGATCCTGGGCGTCGCCGCCACGGGGGTCCGTGAGGTTCGCGAGCAGCTTGAGGGTGAAGCGCATCAGCAGCGGGCGCGGCAGCCCGTGCCGCGTCGCGAGCTTCATCACCTGCGGGTGCCCGATGAGCTGCACGAAGACGCGCCCGAGGGTGTAGTAGCCGCCGAGGGACTGCTTCATCGCCTGCGGGTAGGCCGCCAGCGCCTGCTCGCGCCGGGCTCCGGCGGGCCGTGCCATCGCCTGGACCACGACGTCGGCGGCGAGCCGGGCCGATTCCATCGCGTACGCGATGCCCTCACCGTTGAACGGGTTGACCATGCCCCCGGAGTCCCCCAGCAGCAGCATCCCGCGGTGCAGGTGCGGCGTCCGGTTGAAGCCCATCGGCAGCGCTGCGCCCCGGATCTCCCCCACCTGGTGCTCCGGGGTGTACTGCCACTCCGGCGGCATCGTGGCGCACCAGCGGCGCAGCAGGTCCTTGTAGTCGACGGTGCCGAACGCGGACGAGGAGTTCAGGATCCCCAGGCCGACGTTGCTCGTGCCGTCGCCGACCCCGAAGACCCAGCCGTACCCGGGCAGCAGGTCGGAGCGCTGCGGCTCGCCGTCCCAGAGCTCCAGCCAGGACTCGAGCCAGTCGTCGTCGTGACGGGGGCTGGTGAAGTAGGTGCGCACCGCCACGCCCATCGGGCGGTCGTCGCGCTTGCTCAGGCCCAGCGAGAGCGCGAGGCGGGCGGAGACCCCGTCGGCCGCGAGCACCACCGGGGCCCGGTAGGTGACGTCCGCTCCCGCCCGCTTGCCGGACTCGTCGACCGGCTTGGCGACGACGCCGGCGACCCGGCCGGTGGCCTCGTCGAGCACCGGGCCGGTGACGGCGGTGCGCTCCTGCAACCGGGCTCCCGAGCGCTGCGCGTGCCGTACGAGGGCCTCGTCGAAGTCCTGCCGCGGCCGCACGAGCCCGTACCCGGGAAAGGAGGAGAGCTCTGGCCAGGGCAGCTCGAGGCGCATCCCACCGCCGATGATGCGCAGGCCCCGGTTGCGGATCCAGCCGTCGGACTCGGCGGTCGGGACGCCCATCGCGACGAGCTCGCGGACCGCGCGCGGGGTCAGGCCGTCGCCGCAGACCTTTTCCCGCGGGAACGTGGTCTTCTCCAGCACGAGCACGTCGAGCCCGGACTGCGCGAGGTAGTGGGCGGCGGTGGAGCCCGCCGGGCCGGCGCCGACGACGAGGACGTCGGCGTCCTGCTGCTGCGTGCTCACGGGGCGACCTCGCTTGTGAAGGGATTCACGAACTCTGCTCGGAGTCTACGCGGAGGACTCCGGCCGCACCCCTTGCCCCGATGCGGCAGCGCGGGACACGGACCGGGCCGGGACGCGACCGGGCCCCGTCCGCGAGGCGGACGGGGCCCGGTACGCAGAGCGCGCAGGTGTCAGGTCGTCACTTCTTGAAGGCGTCCTTGACGTGCTCGCCGCGCTGCTTCATGTCGCCGCCGGCCTCGTCGCGCTGACCCTCGGCCTGCATCTGCTCGTCGTCCTTCGCGTCCCCGACGGACTGCTTGCCCTTGCCCTTCACCTTGTCGGCGGCGTTGCTGATCTTGTCTCCGAGCCCCATGCCGTACCTCCAGCGAGCCTGCCGGGGCGACGTCCGCCCCGATCCCTCCCATCGCACCACCGGCACGGCCGGGCCGCACCTCGGGACGCGCCCGGCTCAGGTCGGCCGCACCGCTCGGTGCAGCGCGACGATCCCACCGGTGAGGTCGCGCCAGGCGACCTCGCGCCAGCCGGCCGCTGCCACCTGCGCCGCGAGCGCGGCCTGGTCGGGCCATGCCCGGATCGACTCGGCCAGGTACACGTAGGCGTCGGGGCTGGAGCTCACGCGGCGGGCAACCGGGGGTAGCGCCCGCATCAGGTACCCGGAGTAGGCGGTCCGCAGCGGCTTCCGCGTCGGGTGGGAGAACTCGCAGACGCACAGCCGGCCGGCCGGGCGCGTGACGCGGAGCATCTCGGTCAGGGCGGCACCGGTGTCGACGACGTTGCGCAGCCCGAAGGAGATGGTCACCGCGTCGAAGGCGGCGTCGGCGAAGGGCAGCCGGGTCGCATCGCCAGCGGTGAAGGCGAGGTCGACCCGGCGGCGCTTGCCGACGGCCAGCATCCCCGGAGAGAAGTCGCAGGGCACCACTCGGGCGCCGACGGCCGAGAACGGCTCGCTGGAGGTACCGGTCCCGGCGGCGAGGTCGAGCACCAGCTCACCCGGTCGCACGTCGAGCGCACGGGTGACGGCGCGGCGCCACACCCGGTCCTGGCCGAGGGAGAGGACGTCGTTGGTGACGTCGTAGCGCTCGGCGACGCGGTCGAACATGGCGGCGACCGCCGTCGGGTCCTTGCCCAGGTCGGCTCTGCTCACCAGCGGATCGTGCCAGGCCGGTACCGGGCCCGCCCGACCGCCCGCGGGCGGTCCCGGGACCCCCGACCTACCCTGGTGCCCCCATGAGCGCCGCCGACGTGAGCACCGCACCGTCCAGGGCGCCCCTCGTCTCGCGCACCGTGCGGGTCGACGACCCGGGCGACATGCTGGCTCACCTGCCGCGGCACCCGGTGGGTTCCAGCCTCGCGTGGCTGCGCCACGACGAGGGACTGGTCGGGTGGGGCGAGGCGCTCCGCGTCGACGTGGGGGGCGCGTCGCGCTTCACCGACGCGGCAGCGGCGTGGTCCGACACCCTCGCGCACGCCGTCACCCGCGACGAGGTGCGCCTGCCCGGCTCCGGTCCCGTCGCGTTCGTCAGCTTCTCGTTCGCCGACCGGTCGCCGGCCGGTGGCGTCCTGGTCGTGCCGGAGACCGTGCTCGGGCGTCGGGGCGACACGTGGTGGCTGACCCGGACCAGCGTGGACGGGGCGCTGCCCGACACCGTCCCCCCCGGGCCGGCGGAGGATGTCGAGCCGCCGGGGCAGGTGCGGTTCGCCGACGGCGCGCACCCCGGCCCGGAATGGGCGCACCGGGTGGCGCAGGCGGTGCAGCGGATCCGGGCCGGCGCCGTCGACAAGGTCGTCCTGGCACGGGACCTGGAGGCGCGCACGGCGCAGCCGATGGACCCGCGGTGGCTGCTGCGCCGCCTCGCCGGCTCGTACCCGTCCTGTTGGACGTTCGCCGTCGACGGCCTCGTCGGCGCGACCCCGGAACTGCTCGTGCGCCGCGACCGCGGCCTCGTCACCTCCCGGGTGCTGGCGGGAACGATCCGCCGCAGCGGGCACGACGACCGGGACCTGGCGCTGGCGGCGTCGCTGGCGCGCTCGAGCAAGGACCTGGAGGAGCACGAGTACGCCGTCCGCTCCGTCGCCGGAGCCCTCGGCCCGCACTGCTCCGGCACCAACGTGCCGGAGGCACCCTTCGTGCTGCACCTGCCGAACGTGATGCACCTGGCCACCGACGTGACCGGCACCCTCGCCTCCGACGCCCCGGGGGTGCTGGAGCTCGCGGCGGCGCTGCACCCGACTGCCGCGGTGTGCGGGACGCCCACCGGCGCCGCCGCCGACCTGATCGACGAGCTCGAGGGGATGGACCGCGACCGGTACGCGGGACCGGTCGGCTGGGTCGACGCCAACGGCGACGGCGAGCTCGGGATCGCGTTGCGCTGCGCGCGGATCGACGCTTCCGACCCCCGGTCGCTGCGTCTGTTCGCCGGGTGCGGGGTGGTCTCCGGGTCCGACCCCGAGGCCGAGCTCGCCGAGAGCGACGCCAAGCTCGTGCCGATGCGGGACGCCGTCTCCGGCGGCTGACGAACCGACGGGTCACGGGTGGGTGCGCATCACCAGGACCAGCCGTGCTCGGTGAGCGCCGCCTCCTGCCGCCACCGCTCCGCGGCACCGCGCCGGGCGTCCGGCGGCACGTCGACCCCGGCGAGCAGGCAGGCCTCGAGCAGCAGGTCGTCGTACGCGGCGCGCACGGCTGCGATCCGGTGCGCGCGGGCGTAGATCGCCGGCGCGTCCTCCAGCCACTGCAGCTCCCGGCTGAGGGCGGCCAGGCGCATCTGCACCCGCAGCGCGGTGAAGGGGTCGGGGTGGGAGCGTCTGCGTCCCCGGACCCGGGATGCAAGGCGCTCAAGCCGCTCCGCGACCGCGCTGCGCCAGCGCCGGGTGGGGCCGGGGAGCAGGACCACGAGCAGCGGCGGCACCCAGGGCGCGAGGACGAGGACCCAGAGCCAGTCCATCAGCACCTCCACGGCCACGTCGCCGTACGACGAGAGTAGGCACGCCTCCGGCGTGATCGCCAGCCCGCATCCGCAGGGCGCAGCGGTCTCCGGTGGTGGCACGGCGCCGGCACGGGTAGACACATCGGCGTGAAGCTCCTGCGCCTGCCCGGCACGTACCCGCCCCAGGCCGACACGTGGCTGCTCGCGGACGTCCTGCGCCGCTCCGGTCTCGCCGACGGCCGGCGCGTGCTCGACGTCGGCACCGGGACCGGGGCGCTGGCGCTGGCCGCGTCCGCCGGGGGGGCGCACTCGGTCACCGCGGTCGACCTGTCCGCGCGGTCTCTGGCGAGCGCGTGGGTGAACACGCGGCGCTCGGGCGCCCGCGTCCGGCTGCTGCGCGGCGACCTGCTCGGCCCGGTCCGTGGTGAGCGGTTCGACCTCGTGGTCGCGAACCCGCCGTACGTGCCTGCGGCGGGCGACGTGCTGCCGCGCCACCGCTCGGCCCGGTGCTGGGACGCGGGCGTCGACGGCAGGGCGCTGCTCGACCGGTTCTGTGCCGAGGCGCCCCGGCTGCTCGCCCCGGGGGGCGCGTTGCTGCTCGTGCACTCGACGGTCGCAGACCCGGGGCGCACGCAGGAGCACCTGACCGCGGGCGGGCTGCGCGTCACGGAGGTCGCCCGCGTCGCCGTCCCCCTGGGTCCGGTGATGCGGGCCCGGGCGGGGATGCTCGCCGAACGGGGTCTGCTGGCCGCCGGCCAGGAGACCGAGGAGGTCGTCGTGATCGCGGGGCACGCCCCGGCCCTGGCGGGTTCGTCGGACGCCGGCACTCCGGACGCTGACCTGGCGGCGACGGCGTGAGCGCGGCGGCGACGCCCCACCGCGTCACGCTCACCGCGGAGGGGCCGGTGCTCGTGGAGGGGCCGGTCGAGGTCGAGCTGCCGGACGGGAGCCGCGTCGTGTCGGACCGGCCGGTCGTCGCGCTGTGCGCATGCCGGCGCAGTCGTCGGTACCCGTTCTGCGACACCAGCCACCGCCGCCGGGTCCGCGCCACCGCCGCGCGCGAGGACGACCGGACCGGCCGGTGACCGCCGACGTGGCGCTCCCGGCACCCGCTGCCGGCGCCTGCTCCCCGAACGACGCTCGTGCGGCGAGCCCCCTCCCGCCGTCCGCGCGCGGGCCGCTGTCGGCCGCCGTCCTCTCGGTCCTCACCGCGACCGACGACGCGGCGCTCACCGCGGCCCGAGCGGGCCTGGCAGCGGCGACGGAGTCGTGCGCCGCGGCCGACCCGTACGGCGAGGACCTGCAGCTGGCCCTGTACGCCTGCTACGAGCTGCACTACCGCGGCTTCGCGGGCGTGGCGGACGACCTGGAGTGGGACCCCGACCTGATCGCCCTGCGCCGGGCCGCGGAGCGGCGGTTCGAGGCGGCCCTGCGCCGCGACGTCGGCGGCGGGGACGACGTGGCCGCCGCCGTGGCGTCGCTGCTCGTCGAGGACCCGCGGGCGCAGGGGGTCTCCCACCACCTGCGCCGGGACGGGCAGGCCTGGCAGCTGCGCGAGTACGTCGCGCTGCGCTCGCTGTACCACCTCAAGGAGGCCGACCCGCAGGCGTGGGTGATCCCCCGGCTGGAGGGCCAGGCCAAGGCGTCCCTCGTCACGGTCGAGCACGACGAGTACGGCGCGGGCCGCGGCGAGCGCATGCACGCGCGCCTCTTCGCCGAGATGATGACCGAGCTCGGCCTGGACGCCGGCTACGGCGCCTACCTGGACGTCGCCCCGGCGGAGGTGCTCGCCGAGGTGAACCTGATGTCGATGTGCGGGCTCCGGCGGTCGTTGCGGGGAGCGCTCGTGGGGCAGTTCGCGGTCGTCGAGCTCACGTCGTCCCCGGGGTCGCAGCGGCTCGTGCGTGCGGCCGCGCGGCTGGGGTCGGGCGAGGCGACGACCCGCTTCTACGCCGAGCACGTCGAGGCGGACGCCGTGCACGAGCAGGTGGTGCGCCGCGGCGTCCTCGACCCAATGCTGGCGGCCGAGCCGGGGCTCGCCGCCGACGTCGTCCTCGGGATCCAGGCCAGCGTGCTGCTGGACGAGCGGCTCTCCGGCCTGCTGCTGGGGTGGTGGGCGCAGGGACGCTCCGCGCTGCGGCGGCCGCTGCCGGACACCCCCGCCTGAGGGGCGCGGCAGCGCCGGTCGCGACGGGTGCCGCTCTCAGCCGCCTCCCGCCAGGGCGGCAGCGGCGGCGGCAGTGGCGACGGCGGCGATGACCGCGTGCAGGTCCCGCAGGCCGGAGCGGTCCGCGGGCACGCGGACCACGCTGCGACCTGGCGGCGGGTCCGCGAGCGCCGACCGCAGCGAGGCCAGGTCGGTCGCGGTCGTCACGTGGACCCCGAGGGCGCCGAACAGTGCCGCGACGTCGGCGCCGTGGGGAGTGGCGAAGAGCCGCTCCAGCGTGGCGGCACGCGCGGGCTCCCCGTGCTCCAGCAGCCCGAAGATGCCGCCTCCGTCGTCGTCGAGCACCACCGCCTGCAGGTCGGGCTCCGGCTCACCGGGACCGACGAGGAGGCCGTTCGCGTCGTGCAGGGCCGCGAGGTCGCCCAGCAGCACGCGCGCCCCGCCGGATGCGAGCGCCACACCGGCCGCGGTCGACAGGGTGCCGTCGATGCCGGCGACCCCGCGGTTGGCGAGTACCGGCGTGGCCGACGGCCAGGCGCGCGCGGCCAGGTCGAGGTCGCGCACGGGGTTGCTGGCGGCGACCACGAGCGGGCGTGCCGGTGTCGTGACGGCGGCGACCTCACGGGCGAGCAGGGGGCCGGTGAGCCGCCCGGCCCGCGCCTCCGCGTCGAGCACGGCGTCGACCGCGTCGGCGCCGGCACGGCCTGCCCGCTGCCAGGCCGCGAGCCACGCGCGCTCGGTGGTGCCGGCGGCGCCGGCGACGGCCGGGACGGCGTGGGTGCGTGTCACCGCCCGATCCGGACCCGGCTCGCCGGGGTGGCCGGCGACCTGGACCACGTCGACGTCGGGGCGGCCGAGCAGCCGCGCCACCGGCCGGGACAGCGTGGGACGGCCCAGGACGACGGCGCGCTCGACCCGGTCGCCCAGGCCGGGTGCCGCCAGCACGAGCCGGTACGCCCCGACCGGCTCGTGCTCGGGATCGCCGCGGGTGCGCGACCCGGACGTCGGCTCGGCGAGCAGCGGCCAGCCGGCCCGCGCGGCCAGTGCGTGGGCGTCGGGGCCGGCGCCGTCGCCGGCCACGACGACGGTGGCCGGGCCGCGCTGCAGGGTCAGTCGCTCCCCGGGCGAGACGTCCGGCGGCGAGGACGTCGCGGCCAGAGACGTCGTGGGCGCGGGCGGCGGACTCCACGGGTCGTCGTCCCCGTCCGTCCCGGGCACGAGCGGGTCGTCCAGGCCGACGTCGAGGTGGACCGGGCCGGGCCGGCCACCCCCGGTGCCGCGTGCCGCACCGACCGCCGCCGCGACGACGTCCCCGGGGACGGCGTCCCCCGCTGCGCCCCGGCTCGGCAGCTCGGCGGCGCGGCGGACCGCGTGGCCGAGCAGGCCCGGCTGCAGGTCGCTGGTCTGGTTCGCCCACGTGCCGCGCAGCCGGGCCGGCCGGTCCGCGGTGAGCAGCAGCAGCGGGACGCCGCCGTGGTGCGCCTCCAGGGTCGCGGGCAGCAGGTTCGCCACCGCGGTGCCCGACGTCGTGACCACGACCGCAGGCCCGGCGCCGGTACGCCCGACCCCCAGCCCGGTGAAGGCCGCGGCGCGCTCGTCGTGGCGCACGTGCAGCCGCAGCGCACCCGCCGCCTCCGCCGCGTGCAGCGCGTACGCCAGGGGCGCGGACCGCGACCCGGGGCAGAGCACGACCTCGCGCACGCCGGCACCGACGAGGGCGGCGACGACCTGGCGCGCCAGCGCCGTCGAGCTGTTCACCACGCCGCCATGATCGAGTGTGAGACCTGTGCGCGACACGCCGGCGTGTCGCGCACAGACCTCACACTCAACCTGCCTCCCGTCGACGACGAGCCCGCCAGTG
>JBBRBF010000012.1:0-81153 GCA_038206105.1 Actinomycetales bacterium
CGGCTCGCCCCTCCCGGCCCGGGCGATCACGGCGGTGCTCGCGTCGGCGCCGGGGTTGGACTCCCGGTGCACCGCGCCGGCAGGCACGTGCACGAAGTCACCCGGCCCGGCGTCGACGCGCTCGGTGCCACCAGGGCCGAACTCCAGCCTCAGCGTGCCCGAGACGACGAACAGGCTCGTCTCGTGCTCGCCGTGGTGGTGCCACCCGGACGTCGCGCCCGGCTCGGTACGTACCGATCCGGCCCACAGCCCGTCGACCTCGAACGCCCGACGGCGGTGCATCCCGGGGGTCGGGTCGGCGTCCACGAGCTCGCCGTCCCGGGTCACCCGCACGCTGCCGTCCACCCGCTCAGCCTGTCCCTCCGCACCGCGGACGGGCAAGCCCCGCCCGCGGCCCGACGGGACGTGCCCTACCGGGGCCGTACCCGGATTGCATGATCGCCGCGGGGTGTGGGTCGGCACGGCCGCCGCGGGGTGTGGGTCGGCACGGCCGCCGGGTGGGCGTCAGGGCATCGCGATCACCGAGAACTGCTCGCCCGACGGCCCGCTGACCGCCGCGATGCGCCCGAACGGGGTGTCCTGGGGGGCGCTGAGCACGGTCCCGCCGTGGGCGGTGATGCGCTCCACGGTCGCGTCGGCGTCCGCGACCGCGAAGTACGTGCCCCAGTGCGACGGCACCTCGGCGGGCGCGGAGTCGTCGAGGCCGCCGATGCCGCCCACGACCTCTCCCTCGCCGAGCTTCAGGCCGAAGTACGTGAACCCCGGCCCGCTCATGTCCTCCAGCTCGTAGCCGAACACCTGCGCGTAGAAGGCCTTCGCGGCCTCGACGTCCCGGGTCATCAGCTCGTTCCAGACCATCGCGCCGGGCTCGTTCACCACGCCCGCGCCGCGGTGGCTGCCGGCCTGCCACAGGCCGAAGACCGCGCCGGTCGGGTCGGTGAGCACGGCCATCCGGCCGAAGTCGCCGACGTCCATCGGCGGCATCATCGCCGTGCCGCCGGCCTGGGTGACCCGGTCGGCGACCCGGTCGGCGTCCTCGACGGCGAGGTACGTGGTCCACGCCGCCGGCGGTGCCTCACCCCCCGGCGGGGGCTCGCCGATCCCCGCGACCGTGCGGCCGTCCTTGAGGCAGTTCGTGTAGTAGCCCATCTCGGCCGGACCCTCGTCGAAGTCCCAGCCGAAGACGCCGCCGTAGAAGTCCCGGGCGACGTGCCGGTCCGGTACCGCCAGGTCCGCCCAGGCCGGGGTGCCCTCGGGCCAGGCCTCGTCACGCGTGCTCATGTCTCGTCCTCCGACGTGTCCACCCCCTGGCGCCGCCACGGTGACGGCACCGCCGGGACGCGGTGGGTGGCCGGCCCGACGGCCCACCCGGTGCTCCCGACCACCGCAGACTGGCACCGACCACCGACAGCCGGAGGGGGGTCGGCGGCTCCGGCGCGACCGCGGCGGGGCGAACCGGGACAGGACCTGACGAAGCGCCCCGGGAGGGTCAGCCCACCGGTGGGCGGGGTGCGGCGCCGCCTTGCTCAGGGCAGCCGGCGATGCGGGCGCGCCGGCAGCCCCGCCCGCTCCGCGACGACGGGTGCGGCGGTGCGGAGCACGGCCGGTCCGACCCGCAGCGGCCCGGACGTCGACGGCATCGCCCGCAACCCGCCGCGCCCCCGCAGGCCGGCCCGGGCACCCGGTGCCAGCACCGCGTCCATCCACGAGCAGGGCGCCGTCTCACGACCGCCCGCGAAGGTGAGCGCGACCCAGTCCTGCTCGAGGGTGAACTCCCGCTCTCGCAGCGCCACCAGGTCCATGCCGCGCACCACGACGTTGCGTCGCAGCAGCCGCGGGTCGAACGCCTCACGGCCGAGGTCCGCGGCGACGGCCGCCACGGCCTCGGCGGCCACGAAGGAGACCGCGGCCCGCAGCCGCGACGCCCTGCCGAAGAACCGGTCGCCGACGATCCCCTGACCGGCGACGACGTCCACCCGCTCCGGGTACGCCGTCGGGTGGGGTCCGACGCCACCCTCCGGCCGGCCGTGGAAGTAGTAGTTGTGCCCCGGCGAGACGACGAGGGCGACGACCTCGACGGGGTGCCCGGCCGCGTCGGACGGTGCCACGTCAGGGAACGGGGACCCGCACCGTGGTGCCGCCGTAGCCGTTGACCGAGTCCCGACCCTCGACCACGACCTCGGTGACGCCGTCGGGGATGGCGAGGCCGGCCTGGGTCCGCGTGAACGGCTGCTCCCCGGCGTGGTCGTGGGCCAGCCCGTGCTCGCCGAGGACGTCACCGTCCTCGGTGAGCACCCGCCAGCCATCGGCGTACCGCTCCGGGGAGTCGTACGCACTGGAGATCGTGACCGCCAGGTCGTACGTTTCGCCTGTCAGCGTGAGCTCGGCGGTCTCGACGTCCGGGAAGTCCTTCTCGCCCTGCGTCGGCGCGTCGCTGCTCAGCGTGGACGGCCCGGCCGGACCCTGCGACGCCTGCGAGCCCGTCGCGGCGTCCTCGCTGCTGCACCCGGCCAGCGCGCCGGCCAGCACTGCCGCGAGCACGACGGGCGGTGCGGCGCCGCCTCCGCGTCCGTGTCGCCGTCGTGCACGCTCAGACACCACGCCGGTCACCTGCCGCGGTCCCGTCGAGCGGGTCGAGCGGGTCGCCGTCCGGGGTCGTCACCGCCGCGACCGTGAGCGGCATGCCCTGCTGTGCCGTGGTGAGCAGATCGGGCACCGGGGTGCCGCGGACGACGACGTCGCGACCGGCGAGATGGCCCCAGCGGGGCCCGAGCTGCCAGGTGCGGCCTGCTGCCCTCAGCACGACCGAGCCGTGCTCCACACCGCTCTCGACCCGCCCGGCGAGCACAGCCTCGCGACGGCCGCTCCCCGACCGGTCCGCCCGGTGCTCGACGTCCACGGCACCAGCCTCGCACGCCGCGCGGCGCACCGACGGCTGCCGACAGGCTCATTCGCCCGCCAGGGCGAGCAGGTCGTCGGCGACACCGGCCGGGGCGCGGCCGTGGTAGCGGGCGGACGTCGTGACCGGCGCCCGGGCGGTGCGCAGCACCGCCGCGCCGCAGCGGTCCAGGGCGGCGACCAGGGCGATGTCCTCGCCCGTGACGAGCGGCGCCAGCCGCCCCGCCCGGTGGTAGGCGGACACCCGGACGCCGAGGTTCGCCCCGTGCACGTGGTCGTGGCCCTCGCGGTGCGTCTGCCGCTCCGTCCAGCGACGGGCCACGGCCGGGGACGCCACGGAGACCGTGTGCGCGCCCAGGTCGGGCGTCATCGGGTCGGGCGTCATCGGGCCGGGAGCCAGCACGACGGTTCCGACCCGCGCGTCCCAGCCTGACTCGGCGGCGAGCACGTGCTCCAGCAGCCACCGGGCCGGCACGGCGGAGTCGGCGTCGGTCATGGCGAGCCACCGGTCGCCGGCCGCGTGCGCGCGCCCGGACCGCAGCACGTGGGCGGCACCCGCGGCCCGCGCCGCTCCGACACCGCGGCCGGGGGTGGCGAGCACCGCCGGCCGCCGGAGCCCGGCCGGCCAGGGCGTGGTGCGGGCGATGCGGGCGCTGCCGTCGCGGCACCCGTCGAGGACGACCACGACCTCCGCCACGACTCCGGGACGCGCCTCGCGCAGGACGGCGACCGCCGTCGCGAGCGCGGCCAGGCACGTGGGGAGCAGGTCCTCCTCGTCGCGGACCGGCACCACGACACCGACGTGGACGACGCCTGCGCCAGCGCCCGTCACAGCCAGCCCTCGGCGCGGGCGACGGACGCCTCCGCGCGGGTCCACACGTCGAGCAGCAGGTCCGGCTCCGCGTGCTGTGCTGCCCGGGTCAGACCCGTCGACCCGAGCGCGTCGTGGACGTCGGCCGCACTGCTCGGGTAGTCCGGCGCCGGGTGGCGCCAGTGGCAGGCGAGCAGGACGCCGTCGGAGGTGAGGCAGCCCGCCGCGCGGTCGGCGAGCGCGGCGAGGTCCGACCCGCCGAAGTAGTAGCCGACCTCGGAGACCACCACGAGGTCGAACCGCCCCTGCGGCCACTCCTGCGGCATCCGGCGTACCTCGACCGTCACGCCCGGGTCGGCGTCGGTGCGAGCGGCCGCGAGCGCCACGGCGCGGGGTTCGACGTCGCAGGCGAGCAGGGCGTCGCAGCAGGGCGCCAGCCGGGCGGTCAGGTGGCCGGCGGCGCAGCCCACTTCCAGGGCGGTGGCGAAGCGCTCGCGGGGCAGGGCGGCGAGCACGAGGTCGCGCTTGCGCCGTTCGTAGAAGCGGTCCGCGATCCGCCAGGGGTCGTCGTCGCCGTCCCACTGCTGCGCGAAGTACTCCGGTGGCAGCGTCACGGCACGCGCCCCGGGGTGCGCAGCACGACCTCGACTCCTCGCGCGAAGCGGGCGAGCACGGACGGCGGCAGCACCGCGGCGTCCTCGGCGGCGGGGCCGAGCGGCTGGACCTGGGTCACGAAGGCCGCGACGGCTGCTGCCTTGGCGGCCCGGGCGGTGGCGTCCAGCGGTACGAGCGCGAGGTGCGGCCACCGTGCGCCGAGCCCGGCGGGATCGCCCCAGTGCCACGCCCACACCGGCAGCTCCCACAGCGGCTGCCCGTGGAGGGACGCCACGGCGGCCGCGGCCCGACCGCAGACCTCGTGGTCGGGGTGACCGTCCTCCCGCCACGGCGCGAGGACCAGGTCGGCGCCGTGGGCGAGCACGGCGAGCGCTCCGGCCACCTCGTCCTCGTGGGCGGCCAGGCCGGAGTCCGGCAGGGCGAGCCACGTCACTGCGCCGCGCAGCCCCAGGACGCCGCGCGCGACCATCGACTCCGCGCGGCGCCGGCGTGCCAGCCGGGCCGGGGTGAGCACCGTGCTGCCCGGGTGGGACGCCTCGCCGTCGGTGGCCCAGACGACGTCCGTGCGCCACCCCGTCCGGGCCAGGGCGTGCAGCAGGCCGCCGGCGGCGAGCACCTCGTCGTCGGGGTGTGCAGCCAGGACGACGGCCCGCCCCGCACCACCGGCGGGCGCCGGCGGGTGGGCGCGCTGCGTTCCGAGCGCGTCGAGGGCGTCGAGGGCGTCGAGGGCGTCGAGCCACGGCAGCCAGCGGGTCTCGGGTGTGCCGGGCCCGGCGATCACGGTCACGGGCGCTGCTGCCGGTCGGTGCGGTCGGCGCGGTCGGCGTCGGGAAGGTCCTCGAGGGCGAGGGACCCCAGCGCTGCGAGGTCGCGGTCGCCGTGGCTCTGCCGGACGTACACCCCGAGGTCGGCGACGTGGGCGGCGTGCCGAGCGTCGGTGGCGAGCGGTGCGGGCCCGGTGGAGCGTGCGGTCTGCAGCAGGGTGACCTCGACCGCGGTCTCGACGGCGGCGCGAGCCCGGGCGGCCGCCCGCTGCGGCCCGGGTGGGTTGTGGGCCGTGACCGGGTCCGGTGCGTCGGCGAGCCGAGCGACGTCGAGCAGCGTGCACCAGGCGGCGTGCTGGGCCGCGTCGACCCGGCCGAGCGCCGCGAGCAGCAGGTCGGTGCGGTGGCGGGCGGCCGCGCGGCGCAGCGGCCCCGCGGCGCGCCTGGCACCCCCCAGCCACACCGCGGCGACACCGGCGGCGCCCCACCAGAAGCCGAGCCGGTCCAGGTAGTCACCCGGGCCGCCGACGGCCCGCGCGGGAACGTCGTCCAGCGAGAGGTCGCGGGTGCCGGCCCCCGCCATCCCGGCCGCCGCCCACGTCGACGGCCGCACCGTGACCCCGGGGCCGGCGGGATCGATCGCGAAGAGGCGGTAGCCGTCGTCGGCGTGCGCGGTGACAAGCGCCCGGTCGCAGGTCAGCGCGCCGCTGCACCAGGGCTTCGGCCCGGTGAGGGACCAGCCGTCGTCCGCCCCGTCGTCCGAACCGGCGTCCCGCACGGCGCGCAGCGGCGCGGGGGGCGGGTCGGCGCCCCAGACCCCCCACAGCACGCCAGGCTCCGCAGCCGGGTCGTCCAGCTCGGCCAGCACGGCGAGCGCGTCGGTGTGGGCCTCTGCGAGCCGCCCGACGACGAGGTCGTCCGCCCCGATCCCGGCCAGGACGGCCAGCCGCTCGGCGGTCGCCCCGGACCCCGGCAGCGGCAGGTCGAGCCCGCCGTCGTCCAGCAGACGCCGCAGCCGGGACGCGGCCGCCTCGGTCCCGTCCACCGGTGCTCCTCGCCGTTCTCGGCCCGGATGGGCCGGCAGCGACGCTAGGCGCGGGACGGGCGCCCCGCACCCGGAGTGGCGTCCAGCGGACGGCGCCGCCGGGTGCGGCGGTGCGTGACACCTGCGGGTCGGCGCGGCCATGATGGGCCGCCGGGCCGCTAGGGGGTGGGTGTGGACGTCGTCGTGGGGGTGGACGTCGGCACCACGTCGGCGAAGGCGGCCGCCGTCCGGGCCGACGGCGGCGTGCTCACCGTCGCCTCGCAGGGCTACCCGCTGCTGGTCCCCGAGCCCGGCCACGCCGAGCTGGACCCGGAGGCGGTGCGTGCCGCGGTGCGGTCCGTCGTCGTTGAGGTCCTCGGCCGGGCCGCCCGTGAGGGAGCCCGCGTGAGCGGCGTGTGCCTGTCCGCGGCGATGCACGGCCTGGTCGCGATGGACGCCGACGGGACGCCGCGGGGCCCGCTGCTCACCTGGGCCGACGGTCGAGCCGCCGAGGTCGCGCGCACGCTGCGGCCCACCGCCCAGGGGGCCCGCCTGCACGGCCGCAGCGGGGCCCCCGTGCACCCGATGTCGCCGCTGGTGAAGCTCGCCTGGCTGCGCGAGCACGGCGGGGTGGACGTCGCGGCCGTGCCCCGGTGGGGCGGCGTGAAGGAGCTGGCGCTGTCGGTGCTCACCCCCCGGTTCGCGGTCGACCTGTCGTGCGCCGGCGCCTCGGGGCTCGTGGACGCCCAGGCGGCCGTGTGGGACGTCGAGGCCCTGAGGGTCGCGGGGGTCGAGGAGTCCCAGCTGGCCGAGGTGGTCGGCACCACCGAGGTCGTCGGGGAGCTCGCGGCGGACGTCGCCCGCGAGGCCGGTGCCGGTGCGGGCGTCCCCGTCGTCGTGGGGGCGAGCGACGGGGTGCTGGGGTCGCTGGGGACCGGCGCGGTCGCCTCCACCGTCGCGGCCGTCTCGCTCGGCACGAGCGGGGCGCTGCGGGTCACCGGCGGGCGGTTCGTGGTGGACGACGACCGGCGGCTGTTCTGCTACGCGCTGGCGCCGGGGCTGTGGGTCTCCGGCGGGGCGGTGAACAACGCCGGTTCGGTGCTGCGGTGGGCGTCCCGCGCCTTCGGTGCGCTGTCCGGCCCGGCCGGTGGCGGCGTGGGTCCCGACGACGGGCACGACGACGGGCAGGGTGACGGGCAGGGTGACGGGCTGGACGACGCGGCGCTCGACGCCGCAGACGCCGCCCTCGTCGCGGAGGCGGCCCGTGTCGCCCCGGGGGCGGACGGCCTGCTGGCCCTGCCGTACCTGCTCGGGGAGCGGGCGCCGTGGTGGAACGCGGACCTCTCCGGGGCGTGGCTGGGCCTGCGGCGCCACCACGGCCGGGGCCACCTCGTGCGTGCCGGCATGGAGGGCGTCTGCCTGCAGCTCGCCCTCGTGCAGGAGGCGCTCACGGCGGTCGGGTCCCGGCCGGAGGTGGTTCGCGCGACCGGGGGTGCGCTGGCGTCGGAGCTGTGGGCGCAGCTGCTCGCCTCGGCCCTGGAGCTGCCGGTCGAGCTGGGGGAGGGCACCGAGGGCTCGGCCAGTGGGGCGGCCCTGCTCGGTCACCACGCCCTGGGCGCCCTGCCGGACCTGCAGCAGGCCGCAGGCACCTGGAGGCCGGAGCACATTGTCGACCCGGTGCCCGAGATGGTCGCGATCGCCCGACGCCGTCGCCCGCTGGTGACCGAGACCGTTACCCTGCTCGCCGACGTCCTGCGCGGCCTCTCCGCCGAGTCCGAGGTCGCAGCGACCGACTGACACCCACCGCGACACCGACCACGAGGGGGAACTCGATGCTCACCCAGACCACGGTCGAGCCGGCATACGGCACGACCCCGCTGCTGCTGATCGCCGCGGGCGCGGTCGCCCTGCTGCTGCTGCTCATCATCAGGTTCAGGCTGCACGCCTTCGTCGCCCTCGTGCTCGTCTCGCTGCTCACGGCGCTCGTGGCGGGGATCCCGCCGGCCGACGTGGTCACTGCGATGACCGACGGCTTCGGCAGCACGCTGGCCGCCGTGGCGCTGCTCGTGGGGCTCGGGGCGATGCTGGGGCGGCTGCTGGAGGTCAGCGGCGGGGCCCAGGCGCTCGCGGACACGCTGATCGCCCGCTTCGGGGAGCAGCGGGCGCCGCTGGCGCTGGGCGTGACGTCGCTCGTGTTCGGCTTCCCCATCTTCTTCGACGCCGGCCTTGTCGTGCTGCTGCCGATCGTGTTCACCGTGGCGCGGCGTCTCGGGGGGTCGGTGCTGATCTACGCGCTCCCGACCGCCGGGGCCTTCGCGGTGATGCACGCGTTCGTGCCCCCGCACCCGGGGCCGGTGGCGGCCGCGCAGCTGCTCGGCGCCGACGTCGGCCTCGTGCTCGTGATGGGGCTCGTCGTCGGCCTCCCGACGTGGTTCCTCGGCAGCTACCTGTTCGGGCTGTGGGTCGGTCGCCGGGTGGACCTGCCCGTGCCGTTGTCGCTGGGCGTGATGGCGGACGCGGCCGTGGGTGCAGCGTCCGGCGGGTCCGGCGGGTCCGGCGGGTCCGGCGGGTCCGCGGACCGGGAGGCCTCGGGCGCCGCGGCGAGCACCGAGATGCCGGAGAACCCGGTCACCGTGGGGCAGGTCGTGGGGATCCTGCTGCTGCCGCTGGTCCTCATCTTCGGCAACACGGGGCTGGGTGCCCTGGCTGCCGCGGGCGCCGTCGACGGGGACGCGACCTGGGTGGCCGTCGTCCAGATGCTCGGGCAGACGCCGGTGGCGCTGCTGGCGACCGTGCTGCTCGCGATGTGGGTCTGCGGGATCCGGCGCGGCCAGGACGCCGGGCACGTGCAGGAGGTCGTCAACGGCGCCCTCGGCCCGGTGTGCGCGATCATCCTCATCACCGGCGCCGGGGGCATGTTCGGCGGCGTGCTGCGCGCCAGCGGCATCGGGGAGGCGCTCGCCGCCACGCTGGAGGGCACCGGGCTGCCCGTCATCGTCGCCGCGTTCCTCATCGCCCTGGCGCTGCGCGTGGCGCAGGGGTCCGCGACCGTCGCGCTGACGACCGCAGGGGGGCTGATGGCGCCGGTGGTGGCGGCGAGCAGCGGGCTGTCGTCGGCGGACCTCGCGCTCACGGTCATCGCGATCGCGGCCGGCTCGACCGCCCTCAGCCACGTGAACGACTCGGGCTTCTGGCTCGTCGGCCGCTTCCTCGGGATGGACGTGCGCACGACCCTGCGGACGTGGACGGTGATGGAGACCCTGCTCGGCTTCATCGGCTTCGCCATCGCGCTCGTCCTGTCCCTGGTGCTGTGAGCCTGTCCCGTCGCGAGCCCGGCGGGCGGTAGGTTCGGCGCCGTGAAGGTCGCCGTCCCTGCTGAGCACCTCCCCGGCGAGCGCCGTGTCGCGCTGACCCCCGAGACAGCGAAGCAGCTCGTCGGAGCCGGCTTGGACGTCGTCGTCCAGTCCGGCGCCGGGACGGCGTCGGGCGCGGACGACGTGGCCTACGCCGACGCAGGTGCGGAGGTGGTGAGCGCTGTCGACTCCGACGCCGTCGACGTGCTGCTGCACGTGCGGCCGCTGCACCCCGCCGTCCCGGCGAAGCTGCGCCGCGGGGCGGTCACCGTCGGGCTCTGCTCCCCGTCCACGGAGCTCGCCACGGTGCTGGCGCTGGCGGAGGCGGGGACGACGGCGATGGCGATGGAGCTCGTGCCGCGCATCTCGCGAGCGCAGTCGATGGACGCGCTCACCTCCCAGGCGCTCGTCGCGGGCTACCGCTCGGTGCTGGAGGCAGCGATGCGGCTGCCCCGCTTCTTCCCGCTGTTCATGACGGCCGCCGGCACGGTGCCCCCCGCCCGGGTGGTCGTGCTCGGTGCGGGTGTCGCCGGGCTGCAGGCGATCGCGACCGCCAAGCGGCTCGGGGCGCGGGTGAGCGCCTACGACGTCCGGCCGTCGTCCGCGGACGAGGTCCGCTCGATGGGCGGCACATTCATCGAGCTCGACCTGGAGCAGATGGAGGGCAGCGGCGGCTACGCCCGCGAGATGGGCGAGGACCGGGCCGCCCGCCAGCGCGAGCTGCTCGCACCGCACCTGCACGCGGCCGACGTCGTCGTCACGACCGCGGCGGTGCCCGGCCGCCGGGCGCCGGTGCTCGTCACCGCCGACATGCTCGCCGGCATGGCGCCCGGCTCGGTCGTGGTGGACCTGGCCGCGGAGTCGGGCGGCAACGTCGAGGGGTCGGTGCCCGGCGAGGAGGTGGCCGTCGGCGGGGTTCGGTTGCTCGGCATGAAGGACGCCGCCTCGACGATGCCGGTGGACGCATCCCGGCTGTACGCGAAGAACGTCGCGAACCTGTTGCTGCTCATGACGTCCGAGGGCGAGGTCGGTGTGGACCTGGACGATGACGTGGTCGCCGGCACCTGCCTGACGCACGACGGCGAGGTCCTGCACGAGCCCACCCGGGCACTGCTCGAGGAGGGGTGATGGACGGCGTCACGCTGCTGACCGTGTTCGCGCTGAGCGTGGTCGTGGGCTTCGAGGTGGTCTCGAAGGTCTCCACCACGCTGCACACCCCGTTGATGTCCGGGGCGAACGCGATCCACGGGATCATCCTCGTCGGGGCCGTGCTCGTCGCCGGCCACGCCGACAGCGCGCTGACCCTCGTGATCGCGCTGCTCGCCGTGGTGATGGCCACGGTGAACCTGGTCGGCGGCTTCGTGGTCACCGACCGGATGCTGCAGATGTTCAAGGGCCGCGCCCCGGCCCGGCAGGAGGGTCAGCGGTGAACGTGCTGAGCCCCACCGGGACGGCGCTGCTCTACCTCGTCGCAGCGCTGTGCTTCGTCTTCGCACTGAAGGCCCTGAGCTCGCCGCGGTCGGCGCGGCGCGGCAACGTGGTCGGCGCCGTGGGTGCCCTCGTCGGCATGGTGACGGTGTTCCTGTCCAACGACCTGGACAACCTCGTGCCGGTGCTCGTCGCGATCGCGGTCGGGTCCGCGCTGGCGGTGCCCGCGGCCCGCCGGGTGCAGATGACGCAGATGCCGCAGCTCGTGGCCCTGTTCAACGGCGTCGGCGGCGGGGCTGCGGCCCTGGTCGCCGCGCTGGAGCTCAGCGAGGCGGGCGGCGCGCTCGCGGCGCTGCTGGCGGTGGCGTTCACGGTGCTCGTCGGCTCGGTGTCGTTCGCCGGGTCGTGCGTCACGTTCGCCAAGCTGCAGGAGCTGATGTCGACGCGGCCGGTGGTGCTGCCGGGTGCGCGCTGGGTGATGGTCGGCTCGCTCGTCGGCTCGGTCGCGCTCGCGGCGTACCTCGTCGCGACCGGGGCGGTGTGGGCGGCCGTGGTGCTGCTCGTCGTGGGGCTGGTCGCGGGCGTGCTGCTGGTGCTGCCGGTCGGCGGCGCCGACGTCCCCATCGTCATCTCGCTGCTGAACGCCTTCACCGGGCTGGCGGTCGCGGCCTCGGGGTTCGTGCTGGAGAACACGCTGCTGCTCGTCGGCGGCACCCTGGTCGGTGCCAGCGGCACGATCCTGACGCGTCTGATGGCCGCGGCGATGGGCCGTAGCGTCGCCGGCATCCTGTTCGGCGCCCTGAAGGGCGGGTCCACGGCGGGGTCGACGACGGCCTCGGACCGGCCGGTGCGCTCCTCGGCGCCGGAGGACGTCGCGATCCTGCTCGGCTACGCGAACAGCGTCGTCGTCGTCCCCGGATACGGCCTGGCGGTGGCGCAGGCGCAGCACACGATGGCCGAGCTCGTCGGGGCGCTGGAGTCCCGTGGCGTCGACGTCGTCTACGGCATCCACCCCGTCGCGGGGCGGATGCCGGGGCACATGAACGTGCTGCTCGCCGAGGCCAACGTGCCGTACGAGGCGCTGCAGGAGATGGACGAGGTGAACCCGAAGCTGCGCACGGCCGACGTGGCGCTCGTCGTCGGCGCCAACGACGTGGTGAACCCTGCGGCCAAGACGACCCCGAGTGCCCCGATCTACGGGATGCCGATCCTGGAGGTCTCCGAGGCGCAGCAGACGGTGTTCCTGAAGCGGTCGATGCGGCCCGGGTTCGCGGGGATCGAGAACGAGCTGCTGTACGAGCCGACGACGACGCTGCTGTTCGGGGACGCCAAGGAGTCGCTGACCAAGGTGCTGGCGGCGGTCAAGAACCTCTGACCGGCCCGGTGTCCCGGCCCGGCTCCGGGTTCGGGTTCGGGTGCTGCGGGACGCCTCAGAACGAGTACGGCCCGAAGCGCAGCACCGCCACGACGAGGGCGGGCGCGCCGAGGACGGCCGGGACCACGAACGGCTCCTTGCGGCGCCGGTGCGTCATGATCGCGCCGACCATCACCGCGACGAGGCCGAGCGCCGCCAGCGGTGCCAGCCACTCGGCGATGCTCAGCAGCGGCGGAAAGACCAGGCCGACGGCGGCGGCGACCTCGAGGGCACCGATCGCCTTGATCGTGCCGGCGGAGAAGTCGTTCGCCCAGCCCATCCCGTTGGTGGCGGCCAGTTTCGCCTTGGGCTGCATCAGCTTCATCGCGCCGGCACCGGCGAAGGCGACCGCCAGCAGGATGGCGATGGTCCACAGGACGACGTTCACGGTGACTCCCTCGGTGGACGCACGTGATCTTCCGACTGTAGGGCCGCTGCCCGCCCCGGCGCAGCCACGGGTCCGACCGTGACGTCCCTCGTGGTCCGCCCCCGTATCACCGCCGGCGCCGAGGGGTCCTCCTCACGACACGCGGCACAGGGCGTGCGGCGGCACGGAGGTGGTCGAGATGGACGACGCACAGCGCGAGAAGGCCTTCGGCGCCTTCCTGCAGAACGCGAACCGGCTGCTGGCCGACGAGCGGCTGCGGGAGGTGCTCACCGAGATCGACGCGTCCGGACGCGACGCGCTCGAACAGCTCGGGCCGGACGCCACGGCCGCCTTGCGGTTCCGCGGCGTCGACATCCCGCAGGACTACCGCGTCGAGCTGGTGGAGGACGTCGAGGACGCCGCCGCGGCGGCGAAGAAGGGCAAGGGCACCTCCACGACGAAGTACTGCCTGCGGATCTGCTGGTGGCGCTGGTGCGTCGAGGTCTGCGTCGTCATCGAGCGCACCACCACGGTGGCTGCCTGACCCACCGGCCTGACCCGCCGGCCTACCCACCGCCCTGACCACCGGCGTGACCCACCGGCCTGACCCACCTGCACCGGCAGCGCGCACCGCTCCCGCGGCGACCACGTGAACCAGACTCCGTGGTCACCGCGTGAGGGGCGGTCACGCGCTCCGGCGGCCGGGTGCGCGGACCGTGCGGTCCAGCCAGCGCTCGACCAGGGCCGCCAGCGCCGGTCGCCAGGGCGGCGGCGGCAGGTGGGCGGGGGTGCGGTCCGGCGGGTGCCACACGACCTGGTCGCCCAGCACCTCGCCGCGCCAGCCGTGCCGGTGGACGACGCGGTGGCACGGCGGGCAGACCGCTGTGCCGTTGCGCTCGCTCGTCGGTCCGCCGCGGGAGAACGCCTGCAGGTGGTGCACCTGGAGCGGGAGGTCGCGGCGGTGGCAGCGGGAGCAGGCGTGGTCGTCACGCACGAGGACCGCCGCCCTGACCGCTGCGGGGAACGTGTACCGGGCACGACCCACGTCCAGCGGCGTGCCGTCGGGCGCCAACAGCACCGGGACCACGCGCGCGTCGCACGCCAGCACCTGCGCCGTGGCCGCCGACAGCACAAGTCCGCGGCAGCGTGCGGGGTCGACGCCGGGCGTGCCGGGCGCGACGGTGAGCGTCTCCGCCGACGCCGTGACGACGAGGGTTGGCCGGCTCGCGAGACCCGGTCCGCGACGTGCGGCTTTCGGCAGGCTCAGGTCGCGGTCGCGGCCGGGAAGGCGGGTGCGCTCGCTGCTCCTGTCGTCCTCACGGATGCCCGTGTCGCCGGTCCTGCCCGTGTCGCCGGTTGTCCCAGCGCCGCCGCCCTCGGTGTCGCGGTGCTCCTGCGGCATCAGGCCGTCAGCGGCCCACTCGTCGAGCACGGTGGCCAGCGCGTCCGCGTCCCGCTGCCGTCGGGGTCGGGTGTCGATACGCCCCTCGGGTCCTGCCGGTCGGGGGGCGTTGCGGGCGTCGAGCGCGGTGCGGAGGGTGGCGCCGAGCACCGGGTCGAGGCAGCCGTGGAGCACCCAGGTGCCGTCGTCCGTCTCGACACAGGTGAGCGTGCGGAGCGAGACCGCAGCGTCCTCGTCGCGGGCCAGGCGCTCGCCCGCGTCCGGGTCCAGCCGGTGCCGCAGGGCGTCCCCGAGCCGGGCCAGCCGCCGTGGGTCCAGCCCAGGGGTGCACGTGCCGCCGGCGTCGCTGCGCTCACAGGCGTGCTCGACCAGGAACGCCTGCGCCTCATCACGCGTCGCCGAGTCGACGTCCGCTGGCAGCCGGGACAGATTGCGCCGGACCACCTCAGCGTGATCCCAGGTCAGCGTGCCCGCAGCGAGCGCGGCACCCGTCGGCGCCATCACGCCCTGCAGCGCCCGCGACAGCACCAGCCGCGCCCGGGCCCGCTCGGGCCGTTCGCCGGTCGTGGCCGCGAGCCAGTCTGAGGTCGACGGGGCACCCGACGCGCCACCCACGCCCCGCTCGTCGGCCTCGGCGAGCAGGCGGGCGCGGGCAGCGTCGAGACGTGCCGCCTGTCGGTCCAGCTCCACCACGGCCGAACGGATCCCGGCGTCGTCGACCTGCCACCACGGGGCGGTGAGGACCGACGTGACGGCGGCTGCCACGGCTACCGTGGCATCGGGCCGACGTCCGTCCCCCGTCGCCACGCCGCCTCGTACGTCCTCCATGCCCAGACGCTACGTGGCACCACCGACAGTCCGGCCGGCACGAGAGGGCATGCCGCGAGCGCCTCGCAGCGACGGCACAGGCTGCACGGATCGCGGCCCCAGGCGGTGTTCCTCAGGCGCTTCCACCCGGGAGAGAACCCGACGACGGAGGTGTGGTCCGGATGCGTGTGAGGCGAGGCGTTCCATCGCAGCGGGTCGCGGCACTGGCCGTGGCCCCCCTGTGCCTGCTGGCCGCGTGCGGCGGTGCGACGGAGGAGGACGCCGGGTCCTCGTCCGAGAGCACGTCCACGTCCGAGGGAGACACGGCGGCCACGTAGCAGGCCACCGGCGAAGCCGGGTCGCTCGGACCCACGACGGACGACTGCGAGACGACGGCCGCGCGACGTGACATCGCCAACGCCGACCTGCCGGACCCGGAGCTCACGACGTCCTGCGAGGGCGACTCGCTCGTCGTGACGAGCAACTCGATCCCCGACTACACCTACGTCGCCACGACACCCGGCTCACCGCAGGAGTCCGAGGACACCTACACCTTGCCGGTCACGCCGACGGAGGTGTCCGACCCGAGCCCGGACGACGTGTCGCGGGTCGGGGCGATCGGCGTCGCCGTGGACGGCGTCCCCCTGTACGGCCCGACCGAGGGCACTGGCGGCGACGTGCTCTCCCTGGAGGGCGCCCCTGTCCGAGTGCGGCAGCTACAAGGGCCCGGTGGAGTTCCACATGCACCTGTTCGGCTGGGCGGACGGTGTCGACTGCCTCTACTCCGCGGACGAGGCGGAGTCGGGCGACCCGGTCGTCGTCGGCCGGGCGGCGGACGGGTACCCGATCATGTCCGGACTGGTCTGCGTCGACGAGGAGTTGCTCGAGCACGACCCGGCTGGAGAGCAGCCGGGAGCTCACCGACGAGTCGCTGTTTCGCGACCGACACGTGGGCGGCCCACGAGTACGTCGATGGGTCGGGCGACCTGGACGAGTGCACCGGCCGGGTCGACTCCGACGGCCAGTACCGGTACTACACGACCCCGACCTTTCCCTACCTGGTCGGGTGCTACCGCGGGAACGTCGCCGAGGGCGCCATCGCGGGCGCCGGCGCGGGTGGCCCGGGGCAGGGGTAGCGACCGTGGGCGCGAGAGGCGACGGCGCGACCGGCGACGCGCCGGCACCTCCTGCGCGGTCGGTCGGCCTCGCTTTGGGAGCCGCTCTCGTCGGCTGCAGCAGGGACGAGCCGGGTGCCGCCGCTGACGCCGTCACGTCCGGCTCCGGCGCGGACCCTGTGACGGAGCCGGGCGTCGCCGACGTCGGCTTCTGCACCGGCATGGCCTTCTACTTCGATCGGCTGCTGGCCACGACGTACGCCGCCTGAACCCGTCGCCAGCGACGGGTCGGCCCGTCGACGCCGGCTCAGCGACGCCGGCCCAGCGGCGGGCCGGCGGTGGGCCGGCGGTGGGCCGGCGGTGGGCCAGGCTCAGGCATACCGGCGCGCCGCGGCGCCGGAGCGGGCCCCGTAGCCACCGCCGAACAGCACGGTGTGCACAAGCAGCGGGTGGAGCTCGTGCAGCGCCAGCCGGTCCTGGCGAGCCGGCACCGGCGGCGACACCTCGTCGTACCCGCCGAGCAGATGCTGCAGGTGCGGCAGGTCGAAGAGCACGAGCATCGCCAGGTCGGTCTCGGCGTGCCCGCCGTGGGCGGCGGGGTCGACCAGCAGTGTGCCGTCCGCGGTCCACATCACGTTGCCGTTCCACAGGTCCCCGTGCAACCGCGCCGGCGGGCGGCCGTCGTCCCACTCCCCGGCGCGGAGACGCTCGCAGACCCGGTCGACGGCGGCCGCGTCGTCGGCGCTCAGCGAGCCCCGGTCCCGCGCCACCCGGGTGAACGGCTCCAGCCGGGCCGCCGCGTAGAACTCGCCCCACGTGGCGGCCTGCACGTGCGGCAGGTCGATCGGTCCGATGAAGCCGTCGCCGTCCCAGCCCGCCGGAGGGGCACCGAACGACGCCGCCCCGCTCGCGTGGGTCCGCGCGAGCCTCCGGCCGAGCTGCTCGGCAGCGGCGGGGGTGGGGGGGACCTCCTGCACGCGCGGCAGCACGATCCGGTCCTCGCCGACCTCGAGCGGCTCGAGCACCGGCGCCCCACCCCGCGCCGAGGCCTCGGCCAGCCAGGCGAGGCCGGCCGCCTCGACCGCGAAGAAACCGGGCGGCGCGTCGGTCCGCCGCTTGGTGAAGGTCTGCACGCCGGTCAGCGGCCCAGCTGGCCGCGAACGTGGTCCAGCAGCCCGGGTGCCGCGGCCTCCACCTGCGCCAGGACCACGGCGAACCCGTCGTCCGCCCCGTAGAACGGGTCCGCCACCTCGGGCCCGTCGGCGTCGGGGTCGAAGGAGCGCAGCAGCCGCACGGTGTCCCGCGACGGACCGTCGGGAGCCCATGTACGCAGCGTTCGCTCATGCCCTCGGTCCAGCGCCACGACGAGGTCGGTGCCGGTGAAGTCGCCGCGGTCGAACTGGCGCGCACGATGTTGGGACCCGTCGTAGCCGGCGGCTGCCAGCGCCGCGACGGCGCGCCGGTCCGCGTGCTCGCCGACGTGCCAGTCCCCGGTCCCGGCCGAGCCGAAGGTCACGACGTCGCCCAGGCCCGCGGTCACCGCCCGGTGGCTCAGCACGACGGCCGCCATCGGCGACCGGCAGATGTTGCCCGAGCAGACGAACGTGACCCGGTACGGGCGGTCTGACGACGGCATCGGCCCATCCTCGCGCAGCGCCGCAGCGCCCCCGGTGCACCCCCCGCAGGACCCGAAGGGACGCGAGCGAGGTGCCCACAGCGGGGCGACAGGCGGGCCGGTCCAGAGGCGCTTCACGGCGGGATCGCCGACGGTGCGCCCGCACCTAGCGTCCTGACCGCGGACGACAGCCGGGTCGACCGCGCCGGGTGCAGCGGAGGTGGGGGTGGACGGATTCGTCGCGGCGGTGGTCGCCGAGGGGGAGCGGGCCGTGGCGCGGGTGGGCGAGCTCGCTGCGGCGGCGGCCACGGTCGCCGAGGACCTGCGGGCCGGAGCGGCCCGCACCCGGCGAGGCGCCGTCGTCGACTGGACGGCGCGGGCCGCGGTCGCCTACACCGACGAGCGGGAGACGCTCGTCGCCGCCACGCTGACCGCGGCACGCGGCTGCGAGGACCTCGCGGCCGTGCTCCGCCGGCACGCTCTCGCCTGCGAGCAGCGCCTCGACGAGCTGAGGGTGCTCGCCGCCCGGGCGCAGCTGGCCCGCGACGAGGCCCTGGCGACGGGCCTGCGGGCCCGCAGGCTGGCAGGGGTCTCCGCCGAGGGCGCGGTCGACGAGGCCGGCGACCTGCTGGACCGCGCGCGCGACCTGGCCGCGGGAGCGGCCGAGGCCGCCGCCCGCGAGGCCGAGCAGGTGGTCGACGCCCTCGGTCGCCGGCTCCGGGAGGAGCTGCCCCGGTGGGCCCCGGTGCCGTGAGCGCGCCGGCGCCTGTGCTGGTCCTGCCCGAGTGCGCGGCGGCCGCCGCGGCGGCCCTGGACCGGGCGCACCCGGGGTCGGCAGCCGGGCTGCCGGCCTGGCTGCGGGAGGACGGCGGGTCCCACGGGTCCCACGGGTCGCCGGCCGCGGCCCAGCCGGACGATTGGACGGAACCGCCAGATCCGCAGAAGCCGCCAGATCCGCAGAAGCCGGTGGAGCCGCGGGAGCCGGTGGAGCCGGCGGACCTCGCCGCGGCGGGTGGCCCGGTGGACGTCCCCCCAGCGCTGGCCGCCGCCCTGGTCGCCGCGGTCGCGGCGTGGGTGGCCGTCGACCTCACCGTGCTCGACCGCGGCACCTGCCTTCGCGGGCGGTGGTCGCTGGGCGTCGGGCCGGCCGCCGCTCTCGTGCTGGGAGCCGACGAGCACGGTGAGACCCGGGTCGAGGCGGGCCTCGTGCCGCCGGCAGGGGTCGTCGCGGACGTCGCGCGCCGCCTCCCAGCGGCCGCGGCGTCGTCACCCGCGGCATCCCCATCCGCGGCATCCCCATCCGTGGCGTCATCCGCGGCGTCGTCACCCGCGGGTGGCCGCCCCGCGACGGTGGTCGCGGCCGACCTGCTCGCGACGTCCGTGCTCGACGCCGCGGGGACCGGCCGGCTGCTCGCGGACGTGGAACGCCTCCGGGGGTCCTCGGAGGCGGACGCCCTGCACCGCTGCGTGACCGCGCGGACCCGGGTCGACGTCGACGTCCTCTCCGGGGGCGTGAGGCGGTGCGCCACGTGGCTCGCCGGAGCCGGCTGGGTCCGCCTCGACCCGGGCCCCGTGGCCGGCGAAGTCGTCGCGGTGCCCGTGGACCGGGGTGACGTGGCCCGTGTCCTCGCGCGGGCCCTGCGGGCGGCGGCCATGGAGGGTCCGGCGCCTCCGGCACCTCCGGTCGTGGCGGACCGACCCCAGGGGCTCCGGTGAGCGAACCGGAGTTCGTGGTCTTCGGCGGTCCCGACGGGCGGGGGGCCCGGATGGCCGTCGACGTCGCCACGCTCCGGGACGCCGCCCGCGTCGTGGACGAGCACGCCCGGCTCGCGGAGGACGTCGCGGCGCGGCTGGCCCGGCAGATGGCGGACCCGAGCCTGCTGCGGACCGCGGCCCTCGACGCCCGGGGGGCCGCGGACGCCCAGCAGGCCGCCGCCGCGGTGCTGCTGCGGGGGTCGGGGTCGGTCGCGGGCCGCGCTGCGCTGACGGCGGCCCGGTTGCGGGCGGCGGCGGCGATCGCGGAGCACGGAGAGGATGTCGCTCGGCTGCTCGCGACCCGTGCGCGCAACCACGCGATGGCGACCGCCGGCGGGGCCCTGTTCCGCGCGACGATCGCGACCAGCGGCGGGCTCGCCGTGGGTGCGCTGGCGGCCACGGCGGTGTACTACGACCTGCTCGCGGTCGGTGTCGGCGTGCGCTGGCTGCGCACCGGTCCGCCGCCCGACTTCGAGGGGGACCTCAGCGTCGCGGACGCCCCACGGCTCGCCGTCCGGATGGCGCAGGAGGCGTTCGACGACGGCAACGACCGCGCCCTGGGGGCGCTGGCACAGCAGCCGGAGCTGGCCGAGCAGCTCGTCGGCGGGGCGCCCGCCTTCCTGGGTGGACTCACCGGCCTCGTCCGGCTCCAGCGGGCGGGGCCGTTCCGCGGTCTCGGGCTCGACGCCACACCGGACGACGTGCCGGAGCTCGCCGCGCGCCTGGCGCTGCTCTCGGGGCTGTCCCCTGCGCTGCGTGACCGGCCGGTGGCTGTCGCGCCGACGTCGTCCCCGCCGCCCGCCCCGCGCCGGCCCCCGCGGGGCCCCGGTGACGTGGTGGCCAGGCTGGCCGCTGTCAGCGACGGCGACGACCGGTCACGGGTGCGCGTGGAGAAGGTGACCGCCGGGGACGGGCAGGCCGCCTGGGTGGTGCTCGTGCCGGGCATGCAGACCATGGGCCCGGAGCCGGCCGGCAACGCCTTCGGGCCGGCGGCGGTGCTGCCCGCCGCGGCCGGCGCCACGAGCAGCGCCACGACCCGCGCCGTCGTCGACGCTCTCGTGACCTCCGGGGCGCGGCCCGGCCAGCCGGTGATGCTCGTCGGGCACAGCTACGGCGGCATGGCCGCGGCGCAGATCGCCGCGGACCCGGCCGTGCGCAGGCGCGTCACGCCCACAGCAGTGCTCACCGTCGGCGCACCGGTGGGGTCCTCCGACGTGCCGGACGACGTGGCGGTGCTCTCCGTCGAGCACACCGAGGACCTCGTCGTGGCGCTGGACGGCGAGCCCAACCCCGACGAGGCGCACCGCACCACGGCGCGCCGCGAGGTGCTGGACCCCGAGAACGGTGACGCCTCGGTCCGGGCGCGGTTCGCCGACGACCCGTGGGCACCTCACGACGTCGACGCCTACGCGCGCACGACGCGGTTGCTCGAGGACGCGGGCAAGGCGTCCGTCGACGCGTGGACCGAGCGGGCAGCGCCCTTCTGGGATGCCCCGGACCGCAGCGTCGAGGCGTCCGACTGGACCCTGACCCGCCAACCCGCGGGTGCCGACGGCGGGGGCGCCGGCGACCGTCGGGACCCGGTGGGCCCCGGTGTGCCCCGATGAGTCGTCGGCAACTCCCTCGGCGAGCCCCGGTGGGCGCGTCAGTCGGGGTAGCCCTCGGGGTTGCCCGACTGCCAGCGCCAGGAGTCCGCGCACATCGCGTCGAGGTCACGCGTCGCGCGCCACCCGAGCTCGGCCTCCGCGCGCGCCGGGTCGGCGTACGACGAGGCGATGTCACCCGCGCGGCGGGGACCGACCTGGTAGGCGATCTCCCGGCCGCTGGCCCTGGAGAAGGCTGCGACGACCTCGAGCACGCTGCTGCCACGGCCCGTGCCGAGGTTCCAGGCGTGGCGGCCCCCCACCGCGGCCAGCCGCTCCAGGGCGGCCAGGTGCCCGCCGGCGAGGTCGACCACGTGGATGTAGTCGCGCACGCCGGTGCCGTCGACCGTGTCGTAGTCGTCCCCGTGCACGGTGAGGTGCTCGCGCCGGCCGACGGCCACCTGCGCCACGTAGGGGACGAGGTTGTTCGGGATGTCCTGCGGGTCCTCACCGATCCGTCCCGACGCGTGTGCGCCGACGGGGTTGAAGTAGCGCAGCAGTGCGACGGCCCACCGGTCGTCGGCCGTCGCCACGTCGGTCAGCACCCGCTCCACCATGAACTTCGACCAGCCGTAGGGGTTGGTCGCGCTCAGCGGGAAGTCCTCCGACATCGGGACGGACTCCGGCTCGCCGTAGACGGTCGCCGAGGAGGAGAAGACGATGGTGCGGCAACCGACGGCCTCCATCGCCTTCACGAGGTTGAGGGTGCCCTCGACGTTGTTCTCGTAGTACCTCACCGGCTGGGCGACCGACTCGCCGACCGCCTTCAGCCCCGCGAAGTGGATCACCGCGTCCGGACGGACCTCGGCCAGCACCTCCGCGGTGGCCTCCGCGTCGAGCAGGTCGACGACGCGCAGGTCGACCTTCTGCCCGGTGATCTCGGTGATCCGGTCGACGCCGGACTGCTTCGAGTTCACCAGGTTGTCGAGCACGACGACCTCGTGCCCGGCCTCGAGGAGCTCCACGACGGTGTGGCTTCCGATGTACCCGGCGCCGCCGGTGACGAGGATCCGCATGGGTCCAGCGTAGCGGCGCCCCGGCTCACCCCCCGGCGATCGCGCGCCCCAGCGAGCGCGAGCGCCCCTGGAACAGCGCGACCAGCGCGCCGTCCTCGTCCCGGGTCACCGTGACCCGGGTCAGACCGCTCCGTCCGTACGCGGCGGCCTCGACGGCCTCGGCGACGAGCACGTCGCCGTCGTGGGCGGCGGCCACCCACGTGATGTCGGCGCTCGACCCGACGGTGACGGTGCCCCCGGAGTTGCACGCGAGCGCGAACGCGGTGTCGCAGAGCGCGAAGAGCACGCCGCCGTGGCAGGTGCTGTGCCCCTGCAGCATGTCGGGCCGCACGGGCATCCGGACGACGGCGCGACCCGGACCGACGTCCACGAGCTCCATCCCCAGCGCCCGGCTGGCGGCGTCGTCGGACCACAGCGCCTCCGCGCTCAGGCGTGCCGTGGCCTCCGGGTCGGCGCGGACCTCATGACCGGGCCCGTCCTCACAGGTCACGCAGGTGGCTCCCCCGCACCAGCGCACGGTGCAGCAGCGGGCTCGTGCGGTACCGCCCGCTCGGGTGGGTGTCGCCGAGCTGTTGCACCAGGGACGCGACGCGGTGCGCGCCGACGGCGTCGCCCCAGCCGAGCGGTCCGGAGGGGTAGCCGGTGCCGAGCACCATCGCCACGTCGACGTCCTCGGCGCTCGCTTCGCGCCGGGCGACGACCTCGACGGCCTCGTTGACGAGCATCGCGACGGTCCGGGCGACGACCCCCCCGACGCTGCCGGGGAGCACGCTGACGGCCACCCCGGCGGCCTGACAGGCGCCGACCGCGGCGTGCAGCGACTCGCTCGGGCAGTCCGCGGAGGGCAGAAGCAGCACGCGCGCGCAGCCGGCCGGGTCGTGGGCCCAGTCCAGCTCGATCACCCCGCCGAGCCCGGACCAGTCGCCGTGGTCGACCTCGACGAGCACGGCCCCGCCGGGTAGGCGGATGCCGCGCGTGCTCGCCTCGATGTCGGCGCCCTCGGGGTCCGCGACGGTGGACGGCAGCTCCACGCCCCCGGCGACGACCCGGTCCAGGAAGGGGCGCATCACCGGGAACGGACTGTCCTCGGCGTCCCAGACCACGAGGTCGAGGCTCGCGGGTGCCGGCCGGGGCGGCTCCGTGGCCGGCGCCGAGTCCAGGGGTGCCGTGCTGTCGGCGTCGTAGCGGTAGACACCGCGTCCGGACTTGCGGCCCAGCCGTCCGGCGTCGACGAGACGCTGCTGGAACACGGTCGGCGCGTAGCGGGGATCGGCGAAGGTCTGCTCCCACACCGAGCGTGCCACCGACAGGCTGACGTCCTGGCCGACGAGGTCGGTGAGCTCGAACGGCCCCATCGGGAAGCCACCTGCCTCGCGCAGCACCGCGTCGATCGTCGCGGGGTCGCCGACGCCCTCCTCCACCAGCCGTTGCGCCTCGCCGTAGAACGGGCGCGCCACCCGGTTGACGATGAAGCCGGGTGTCGACGTCACGACGACGGGCGTCTTGCCCCAGGCGCGGACCAGCTCGCACGCGGCGTCGACCGTGCCCGGGTCGCTGTCCTCGCCGCGGACGACCTCGACCAGGCTCATCCGCGGCGCCGGGTTGAAGAAGTGGAGCCCGACGAACCGCCCCGGACGGCGCGCGCCGGCGGCGACGGCGGTGACCGACAGGGACGACGTGTTGGTCGCGAGCAGGATGTCGTCGGCGACGACGACCTCGAGGGCGGCGAACAGCGTCCGCTTGACGTCGAGGTCCTCGGCGACCGCCTCGACGACGACGCCGCAGCATGCGAGCGCCGCGACGTCGTCGACCACGGCCAGCCGGGCCAGGACGTCGCTCGCGTCGGCGCTCGTGACCCGGCCGCGGTCGACCTCGCGCTCCAGCCGCCGTCGCACGCCGTCCGCGCCGGCGGGGGCGGCCCCGGCTGCGGCGTCGAGCAGCCGGACCTCGTGACCGGCGCGCGCGGCAACCTCGGCGATGCCGGCGCCCATCGTCCCGGCGCCGACCACACCCACCGGGCGGGTCGCGGGCGGCGGACCGTCGGCGAGCGCGCGGCCGGTGCTCGGGTCGAGCTCGTCGGGCATGCGCGGATCCTGGCACAGGGTTGGCACAGGGCGCCCCTGTGCCAACGGGTTTGGCACAGGGGCGCCCCGTGCCAAGCGGGGACTGGTGCGGATCGCCCCGCTGGGGGGCGGGAGGCGGTGACCGGTCAGGAGCTGCGGGGTGCCGGGAGGCCGTGCCCGGTCAGGACACCGGCGCGCACCCGCCGGTGGGTCGCGATACCGGCCCCCCGGTGAGGTGCTCCGGCCAGGGGCGGTCGTCGTCGCGGGGCGCCCAGCGGCCGTCGACCAGGTGGTAGGCGTGCCCGGGGCCGTCCGCGAGGATCGCCACGAGGCCCTCCAGCAGCCGGTCCACGTGCTCCGCGGTGGTGCTGCCGCCGATGCTGGCCCGCAGGGCGCCGTCCGCGTGGCCCAGCCGGGCGAGCAGCGGGTGCGCGCAGAACCGTCCGTCGCGGACGCCGACGCCGTGCTCGGCGGCCAGCGCGGCGGCCACCAGCCCGGGGTCGCCCGGCACGGTGAACGACACGACGCCGAGGACGTCGAGCTCGTCGTCCCAGATCCGGAGCACCTCCACGCCCGGCAGGCCCTCCAACCCGTCGAGCAGCCGTTGCCGCAGCGCGGTCTCGTGCGCCGCCAGCGCCTCCTCGCCGACTGCGGCGACCGCGGTGCACGCGGTCGCCAGGGCCACCGCGCCGACGACGTTCGGGGAGCCACCCTCGTGGCGGGCGGGGGCGGGCGCCCACACGGTCTCGACGTGGCCGCCAGCGACGTCGACCTGGGCGACGGCTCCGCCACCGGGCTGGTGCGGGGTGCCGGCGTCGAGCCAGTCCCGGCGGCCGACGAGGGCGCCGGCGCCGAACGGGGCGTAGAGCTTGTGGCCCGACCAGGCGACGTAGTCGACCCCGCTCGTGGCGAGGTCGATCCGCCGGTGCGGGGCGAGCTGTGCAGCGTCCACGACGACGCGCGTCCCGGTGCGCCGGGCGAGCGCGACCACGTCGTCCAGTGGGACGACCTCGCCGGTGACGTTCGAGGCCCCGGTGACCGAGAGCAGCGCGGGCCGGCCCTCGGCGAGCGCCGCGGCGAGCAGTACCCGGGTCTCGGCCCAGGTCGTCGCGGCCGTCACGACGTGGGCGTCCAGGTCCCGCCACGGCAGCAGGTTCGCGTGGTGCTCGACGTCGAGGTGCACGACGCGGCCGGGCACGCACCCGGCGAGCAGCGCGAGCGCGTCGGTGGTGTTGCGGCAGAAGACGGCGACGTCGTCGGAGCGGGCGCCGACGAACGCGGCCACCTGGGAACGGGCGTGCTCGTAGGCGGCGGTGCTGACCTGCGACGCGTACCCGGCGCCGCGGTGCACGCTGGCGTAGCGGGGGAGCAGGTCGGCGACGGTGTCGGCGACCTGCTGCAGGCACGGTGCGGACGCGGCGACGTCGAGGTTGGCGTACGAGCAAGTGCCGCCCCCCAGCAACGGGACCTGCTCGTCCACGCCGACCACCGGCAGCACGGCCGCGGTGGCCGGCGGTCGACAGTCGTGGACGGTCGTCGTGGGATGGGTCGTCACTGGTCCTCCAGGTCCGTCGGGACCCGGCGACGGTGCACGGGTCCGCGCTTGCTGCGACACCTCGCCGCAGCCAGGTCATCACCCGGGGCACCCCACCGCGGAGGAGGGTTGCCGACCAGCAAGCCGGGGCTGTGCGCTGGTGCTCGTGACCTGTGCCGAGAGTAGGGGGCTGTCACCGCCGTGTCCACGGGCCGGGTCCACTGTCTCGGGTACCGGGACGTCCAGGACTCGGTCCATACCCGACCCGGCATCCTGACGATCGGCACTCCGCCGGCCGACCTGAGGTGCGGCCGACCGGAGGCGCGCCGTGGCCAGCGACCGGGCAACGTACGGCGACCACCGTCGAGTGCCCCGCTCTCCCCGCCGGCGACGTGTCGCGACGCTTTCATGTGGTGGGAACGCGCTGACATGCGGCGAGGTCCGGTTCGTCCGCTTCGACGCTGTCTCATTGCGCGACAGCACGATCCGGGCCCGTTGTCGCCCTTGACGGGGATCATCCCGCGGCACGAAGGTGTCAGCGAGGGGGATCGGCACGAGGCGGGACGACGCTCCATGGTGACGTACCAGTACGCGTGCGACCGGGACGGCCTGGTGGACGTCCGGATGCCGATGGGGGCGGCCGAGCGGTCGGGCCGGTGCCCGCGCTGCGGGGGGAACGCACGGCGGGTGTTCGCGCCACCGATGACCTCCCGCGTCGATCCCCGGCGGGTCGCGGCGATCGACCGCACGGAACGCAGCGCCGACACCCCGGACGTCGTGAGCGGGCTGCCGGCGCGAGGACCCCGGCGACGGGTGCCTGCCGCCGCGGTGAACCCCGCGGTGGCTCGCCTCCCGAGGCCCTGAGCGACCGCACCCGCGTCCGCGGGACAACCACTCCACCGTCGAGTCGGGAGATGAGTGCTCCATGGGTAGCGTCGGACTTCTCTACGTCGGGGCGGTGCTGTTCCTCAACGGGATGATGCTGCTGGGGTTCGTCGAGGCCCGGTCGGCGGCACCGATGAACCTGTTCGTCGGCGGCCTGCAGGTGGTCACGCCGACGTACCTCATCATCGCGTCGGGCGGTGACCCGGCCGTCATCCTCGGCGCGTCGGGCCTGTACCTGTTCGGCTTCACGTACCTCTACGTCGCCTTCAACCTGCTCACCGGGATGGACGGCACCGGGCTCGGCTACTTCTCGCTGTTCGTGGCGATCAGCGCCGTCGTCTTCGCCTGGATCAGCTTCGGCCGGCAGGGGGACAACGCGTTCGGGGTGATCTGGCTCAGCTGGGCGTTCCTGTGGACGCTGTTCTTCCTGCTGCTCGGGCTGAAGAAGGAGACCCTCGGCCGCTACACCGGCGCCGTGGCGGCCTTCCAGGGCTGGGCGACTGCCGCCATCCCGGCGTTCCTGCTGCTGACCGGCGAGTGGGGGACCGACACGACGGCCTACGCGATCGGTCTCGCCGTCGTCAGCCTCGTCTTCTACATCGGCATGTACCCGCGGCTGCGGGAGCGCCCGCAGGACACGGAGCCGGTCCCGGTGGTGCGCCACGGCTCGCCCGCAGGCACCGCATGAGCGCGCCCGACCCCGTCACGGCGCCGGCCCGTCGTCAGGGGGTGGTCCGGTCCTCGACGCGAGCTCGTCCCGCCCTGTCCCAGTAGTGTGAAGGAGTCCCGATGCCCGACGTAGTGTTCCCGCTCGACTCGACCAAGGCGTTCACCGAGCAGTCCATCGTGGGCCACAACCGCTGGCACCCGGACATCCCGGCCCAGGTGAACGTGAAGCCCGGGGACGTCTTCCGGGTCGACTGCCGGGAGTGGTTCGACGGCGCCATCCACAACGACGACTCCGCGGACGACGTCCGCGACGCCCCGCTGTCCACGGTGCACGTGCTCAGCGGCCCGATCGCCGTCGAGGGCGCCGAGCCGGGCGACCTGCTGGTGGTGGACATCCTGGACCTGGGTCCCGTCCAGCAGGAGGACACCGGACCGCTGGCCGGTCAGGGCTGGGGCTACACCGGGGTCTTCGCGACCCAGAACGGCGGCGGCTTCCTCACGGAGCAGTTCCCGGACGCCTACAAGGTGATCTGGGACTTCCGAGGGCAGACCGCCACGTCGCGCCACGTGCCCGGGGTCTCCTTCACCGGCATCGTCCACCCGGGCCTGATGGGGACGGCGCCGTCGGCGGAGCTGCTCGCGCGGTGGACCAAGCGCGAGAAGGCCCTCATCGCCACGGACCCGGACCGGGTGCCCCCGTTGGCGCTGCCGCCGCTGCCCCAGGACGCGATCCTCGGCACGCTCAGCGGTACGGAGTACGACCGGGTCGCGGGCGAGGCCGCGCGGACCGCTCCGCCGAGGGAGAACGGCGGCAACCAGGACATCAAGAACTTCACGAAGGGCACCCGGGTCTTCTACCCCGTCTTCGTGCCAGGGGCGAAGCTGTCCATGGGCGACCTGCACTTCTCCCAGGGCGACGGTGAGATCACGTTCTGCGGGGCGATCGAGATGGGCGGCTTCATCGACCTGCACGTCGACCTCATCAAGGGCGGCATGGACACGTACGGCGTCTCGGAGAACGCCATCTTCATGCCCGGCAACGTCGACCCGCAGTACAGCCAGTGGCTCGCCTTCTCGGGCACGTCGGTCACGCTGGACGACACCCAGCACTACCTCGACTCGCACCTGTCCTACCAGCGGGCGTGCCTGCACGCGATCGACTACCTGATGAAGTTCGGCTACAGCGACATCCAGGCGTACATGATCCTGGGCGCCGCCCCGATCGAGGGCCGGTTGTCGGGTGTCGTGGACATCCCGAACTCGTGCTCGACGGTGTACATCCCCACGGCCATCTTCGACGTCGACGTGCGCCCCTCGGCCTCCGGACCGGCGCAGGTCGACCCGGGGATGGGGGTGCCGAGGTCGGGCTTCTGACACCGGATACGGCTTGCGCTGCTACCGGGAGCGGCGGTCCGCCCAGCAGGCGGGCCGCCGCCCCCGTGGCCTCGGTCCGGCGCCCTGCGCGTCTGCGGGATCAGCCGGCGCTGCCGCCGGCCTCGCGGCGCTTGGCGCCGACCGGTTGGCTGCCGTCGTCCATGTCCTCCAGCTCGCGGCCCTTGGTCTCGCGCACCGCCTTGAGCACGAACACGAACGCCAGCGCGGCGAACGTCGCGTACAGCCCGTAGGCGAAGACGAGGCCGATGTTCGCCAGCACCGGGAAGGTCGTGGTGATGGTGAAGTTCGCCAGCCACTGCGCCGCCGCGGCGACCGCGAGGGCGGCGGCTCGGATCTTGTTCGGGAACATCTCACCGAGCAGCACCCACACCACGGGACCCCACGTGGCCGCGAAGAAGACCACGTACACGTTCGCGGAGATCAGGGCGACGGGCCCCCACGGGTCGGGCAGCGAGACGTCGTCGCCCGTGCCGACGGCCTGGCTGAAGCACAGCGCCATCGCGGCGAGCGCGAAGGCCATGCCGGCGGACCCCACGACGAGCATCGGCTTGCGGCCGACCTTGTCGACGATCGCGATGGCGACGAGCGTCATCACGACGTTCGTGACCGAGGTGATCACGGTGATGGTCAGCGCGTCGGACTCGCTCAGGCCCACCGAGCGCCACAGCGACGTCGAGTAGTAGAAGATCACGTTGATGCCGACGAACTGCTGGAAGACCGACAGCAGGATGCCGATCCACACCACCGGCAGCAGACCGAACCGGTTGCCCAGCAGGTCACGGATGCTGGGGTCGTGCTCCCTGTGCAGGCTGGTCTTGATGTCCTGCACCTTGTGCTGCACCGCGTCGATGCTCTTGGCGCCGAGGACGTCCCGGAGCACCACGGCGGCCTGCTTCAGCTCGCCCTTGGCGACGAGGTAGCGCGGGGACTCCGGGACCTGCAGGGACAGCACGCCGTAGGCCACCGCCGGCACGAGCTCCGCGAGGAACATCCAGCGCCAGGCCTCGAGCCCGAACCACGTCTCCTCGGCCGCACCGCCGGCCACGTTCGCGATGAACGCGTCGGACAGCAGCGCGATGAAGATGCCGAGCACGATCGCGAGCTGCTGCAGCGAGCCCAGCCGGCCCCGGATCGTGGACGGTGCGACCTCGGCGATGTAGGCGGGTGCGATCACCGAGGCGGTGCCGACGCCGATGCCGCCGACGAAGCGCCAGAAGATGAGGTCCCAGACACCGAACGCGAGACCGGAGCCGACGGCGCTGATCGCGAACAGGGTCGCCGCGACGAGCATCACCCGCACGCGCCCGACCCGGTCGGCGAACGGCCCGGCGTACCACGCGCCGAGCGCGGAGCCCAGCAGTGCGCACGACACGGCGAACCCGGTGAGGAAGCCGCTGAGCCCGAAGCCGCCCTGGATCGCGTCGACCGCCCCGTTGATGACGGCGGTGTCGAACCCGAAGAGGAAGCCGCCGATGGCGGCCACGGCAGAGATCAGGACGACCTTCGTCGTCGCGTGCTGGTCGAGCGGTTGGCTGCTCATCGGCCCTCCAGAGGACGCCGCACGATGCGACCCTGCCCCGTGCCGGGCCGATCATGCTCCTGCCGGCGTCGCCGTGCCACCCCGCCACGCGGGCGGTCCGGGTGTGCCTCCTGCCGGCTGTCAGTCCCGCGGCAGCGCGATGTGCAGGGCGATGGTGACGAACGTGACGACGACCGCACCGAGGACCGCATCCCAGAAGAACGCGTCGACGTGGAAGACCAGCGGCGTCGCCGTGGAGATCCACGAGGTGATCTGGAGCATCAGGGCGTTGACCACGAACGCGAACAACCCGAACGTCAGCAGGTAGAGGGGGAGCGCGAGCACCGTCACGACCGGCTTCACGACGGCGTTGACGACCCCGAAGACGAGGCCCACGACCACGAACGTGAGCACGACGTGCCAGGCCCCCTCGCCGGTACGGGTCTCGATGCCGAGGCCGGGGACGACGAGCGTCGCGACCCAGATGGCGACGGCGTTGACGGCGATAGTGATCGCGGCGGCCCTCATGAGGCGATTGTGGCCGACGACCTTGGCAGCCCGCTGGGCGCCGGCCCCCACCCGTGCCCGGTCGACCTCGTGCCGGTCCACCGAGGTGGGACGAGGCCGCGGATAGGCTCACTGCCATGGGCCAGGACGCGGTGCACCCCCGGATCCGGGCGGCCCTCGACGCGGTCCCCTCCTACGCCCCCGGCCGTCCCCCGCCGCCCCGCGAGGGCGTGACCGCGTTCAAGCTCTCGTCGAACGAGAACCCCTACCCGCCGCTGCCGAGCGTGCTCGAGGTCGTGACCGCGGCGGCCGGGCAGATGAACCGCTACCCGGACATGTTCGCCAGCGCCCTCGTCGCGGCGGTCGCCGGGCACCTCGACGTGCCGGCGGAGCACGTCGCGACGGGGACCGGCAGCGTCGGCGTGCTGGGTCAGGTGCTCCAGGCGACATGCGCCGACGGCGACGAGGTCGTGTATGCGTGGCGCTCGTTCGAGGCGTACCCGATCGTCGTGGGCGTCTCCGGGGCACGCAGCGTGCAGGTGCCGCTCACAGCGGACGCCCGGCACGACCTCGACGCGATGGCGGACGCCGTCACCGGCTCCACCCGGGTCGTGATCGTGTGCACCCCCAACAACCCCACCGGCCCGGCGGTGCACCGCGACGAGCTGGAGCGGTTCTGCGACCGGGTCCCCGGCGACGTCCTCGTCGTGGTCGACGAGGCCTACCGCGAGTTCGTCCGGGACCCCGACGTCCCCGACGCCCTGGACCTCTACCGGGACCGGCCGAACGTGGCCGTGCTGCGCACGTTCTCCAAGGCCTACGGCCTGGCCGGCCTCCGCGTCGGGTACGCCGTGGCGCACCCGCCGGTCGCGGACGCGCTCCGCAAGGCCGCCGTGCCCTTCGGGGTCTCGGGACTCGCTCAGGACGCCGCGGTCGCCTCCCTGGTGGCCGAGGCCGAGCTGCTGGAGCGGGTCGACACGCTCGTCGCGGAGCGGGTCCGCGTGCTCGGCGCCCTGCGCGCCCAGGGCTGGCCGGTGCCGGACTCCCAGGCCAACTTCGTCTGGCTGCCCACCGGGGACCGCACGTCAGACCTCGTCGCGGCGTGCCTCGACGCGGGTCTGTCCGTGCGCCCGTTCCCGGGTGAGGGAGCCCGCTGCACGGTGGGCGAGCCGGAGGCGAACGGCCGGTTGGTCGACGTGTGCGGCCGGTTGGCCCAGGAGCTGCTGCCGCTGTCGTGATCCCGGTGACCGTGTGGTACGCCCCGATCGGGTGAGCGGGATGTGGGCCGGTTGACAGAACGGGCTTATCGGGCACGCATCATGGGTCTCAAGGTGCATCCGCACCCTGCCGAAGACCACCGTGAGGCAGGCCCCGTCCGGGGCGAGGGAGCTGCCGGCCGGAAGCGGGGGACGACGTGGCGAGGTCACGGGTCGCCAGGGGTGCCGCAGCCCTCCCGACCGTCGCCCTCGGTCTCGTCTCCGCCGCCGCGACCGCGTCCCTGTGCCTGCTCGGCGCGGTCGCCCTCGGTCCGTCGTGGGACACCTCGTCCCTCGACGCGATGGATCTCGTCCCCCCGGGCTCGGTCACCCCCCACGTCGTCGCCGTGCCCTCCCCGGCGGACGACGCCGAGTCCGACCCTGCCTCCTCCTCTGCTGCCTCCGCCTCCGCTGAGGCCACCGACTCCGCCCCCGCCCCTCGCGGGCTGATCGCCCCGCCCGCCCCGCCGACGTCTCCCGGGAGCGGCGCGGGAGCCGTAGCCGCCGGGGAACCGTCCGCCCCGGCGTCCGTCTCGGACACCTCCCCCTCGGACCCCGGCGTGACCGGGTCCGCGACCCCGACGCGCACCACCCCCACGGCGCCCGCGGCCCAGACCTTGCGGGCCGCCTCCTCGAGCGCCTCGGCGACCGCCCCCGCCCCCCCGGCAGGCCCCGCCGAGCCCGCACGCTCGTCCGGCCGGCTCACGCCGCCGGCCGGGCCGGCTGCTGTGCCGGCGGCTCCGGCCCCGGTCGACGCTCCCGCTCCGACCACGACGGAGCCGTCCGGGACGCTGGCCGTCGCCGGCCGCAGCGAGGACGGCCCGCCCGCGCCGGCTCCTGGCGCCGGTGAGTCCGGCGAGCAGCCCACCTCCACGACTCCGGCACCGAGTCCGGCCCCGGCGCCGCGTTCCGCGACGCTCCCGGACCGGCCGGTGGCAGCCGGCAGCGAGAGCGAGCCGACGGACGAGCCGGCTGGCGACCCGACCGAGGAGCCGACCGAGGAGCCGACCGAGGAGCCGTCGCCGTCGTCCCCACCGAGCAGCGACGCCCCTCCTGCAGGCAGCGACGAGGACTCCAGCGGTGAGCCCGCTGCGCCGGTTGAGCCGAGGACGCCGGTCGAGCCGGAGCAGGAGACGGACCCGGTCGAGCCGGAGGAGGACGTGGTCCCGGTCGAGCCGCAGGAACCGGTCCGCGAGACCGACCCTGCCGAAGACGCTGCGCCGACCGAGGACGCCGAGCCGACCGAGGACGCCGAGCCGACCGAGCCCGCTGCGCCGAGTGAGGACGCTGCGCCGACCGAGGACGCCGAGCCCGTCTGCGACTGACGCCTCTCGCGTCGTCCGCGTGCCTTTCGCACGACCGGTGCTGCCCCGCTGCCCGCGGCTGTGGGTACGGTGTCGGCAGCGGATGTGACCGCGACCACTCCCGGTGCCCGGCCCGCCGGTACCCCGGGGCCGCACGGGCGTGGACCACCGGGCGCCGGCGGGCGATCCCCGCGGGCGAGGAGTAAGGAGCGCACGTGACCGACAGCGTCGTCGGCACGATCCCGGTCCGCGACGGCGGACCGGACATCGTGCAGCTGCTCACGCCCGAGGGTGAGCGCATCGAGAACGCCGAGTACTCACCCCTGGTGGCCCACCTGGGCCCGGATGCCCTGCAGGACCTCTACCGCGACATGGTGCTCGTGCGCCGGGTCGACTCCGAGGCCACGTCCCTGCAGCGGCAGGGCGAGCTGGGCATCTGGGCCAGCCTGCTCGGCCAGGAGGCGGCGCAGATCGGTTCCGGCCGGGCTACCCGCTCCCAGGACTATGTCTTCCCCACCTACCGCGAGCACGGCGTCGCGTGGTGCCGCGACGTCGACCCGGTGACCCTCCTAGGGCTGTACCGGGGGGTGAACCTGGGTGGCTGGGACCCCTCGTCGAACAACTTCCAGCTGTACACGATCGTGATCGGCTCGCAGACCCTGCACGCCACCGGGTACGCGATGGGCATCCAGCGGGACGGCGCGGTGGGCACCGGGGACGGCGACCGCGACGCGGCCGTGATCGCCTACTTCGGCGACGGTGCGAGCGCGCAGGGCGACGTGAACGAGGCCTTCGTCTACTCCACGGTGTTCAACGCTCCGGTCGTGTTCTTCTGCCAGAACAACCAGTGGGCGATCTCGGAGCCCTTCGAGAAGCAGTCGAAGGTGCCGCTGTACCAGCGGGCGAGCGGCTTCGGCTTCCCCGGCGTCCGGGTCGACGGCAACGACGTCCTGGCGGTGTACGCGGTGACCACGGCGGCGCTGGACCGGGCGCGTTCCGGCGGCGGGCCCACCCTCGTCGAGGCGTTCACGTACCGGATGGGCGCGCACACGACGTCGGACGACCCGACGAAGTACCGGATCGCAGCCGAGGTCGAGGAGTGGAAGCTCAAGGACCCGATCGCTCGGTTGAAGGCGCACCTTTCGCGCGGCGGCCACGCGGACCCCTCGTTCTTCGAGGCGATCGAGGCAGAGTCCGACGAGGTCGCCGTCCACGTGCGGCAGGGCTGTTTGAGCCTGCCGGACCCCGACCCGGCGTCGATGTTCGACCACGCCTACGCCGAGGAGCACCCGCTCGTGGCCGAGGAGAAGGCGTGGTTCGAGCAATACCACGCGTCCTTCGCCGACAGCGGGCAGGAGGCGTCCCGATGAGCACCACGACCATCGCCAAGGCGATCACCGCCGGCCTGCGCCGCGCGATGGAGGACGACCCGAAAGTCCTCGTGATGGGGCAGGACGTCGGCAAGCTCGGCGGCGTCTTCCGGGTCACCGACGGGCTGCAGAAGGACTTCGGCGAGGACCGCGTCATCGACACGCCGCTCGCCGAGTCCGGGATCGTCGGCACGGCTGTCGGCCTCGCCCTGCGCGGCTACCGCCCCGTCTGCGAGATCCAGTTCGACGGCTTCATCTACCCGGCGTTCGACCAGATCGTGTCCCAGCTGGCGAAGATGGCGAACCGCTCCCAGGGCCAGGTACGGATGCCGGTGGTGATCCGGGTGCCGTTCGGCGGCGGCATCGGCGCCGTCGAGCACCACAGCGAGTCGCCGGAGGCATACTTCGCCCACACCGCGGGCCTGCGCGTGGTGTCGTGCGCGTCGCCTGCCGACGCGTACTGGATGATCCAGCAGGCCATCCGCAGCAACGACCCGGTGATGTTCTTCGAGCCGAAGCGGCGCTACTGGGAGAAGGGCGAGCTCGACCCCGACGCGACCCCGATCCCGCTGCACTCCGCGCGCGTGCTGGTCGAGGGCGAGCACGTCACCGTCGCGGCCTACGGGCCGATGGTGAAGACGGCGGTGCAGGCCGCCCAGGCCGCGGCCGAGGAGGGCACGAGCGTCGAGGTCGTCGACCTGCGCTCGATCTCCCCGCTCGACATGGACACCCTCGAGGCCTCGGTGCGCAAGACCGGCCGGCTCGTCACGGTGCACGAGGCACCCGTCTTCCTCGGCCCGGGGGCCGAGATCGGCGCCCGGGTCACCGAGCGCTGCTTCTACCACCTCGAGGCCCCCGTGCTGCGGGTCGGCGGGTTCCACCTGCCCTACCCGGCCAGCCGCCTGGAGGAGGACTACCTGCCCGACCTCGACCGGGTGCTCGACGCAGTCGACCGCTCGCTGGCGTTCTGAGGGGAGCGACGTGCCCGAGATCAAGACGTTCCGCCTGCCCGACGTCGGCGAGGGCCTCACCGAGGCCGAGGTCGTGTCCTGGAAGGTGCAGCCCGGCGACACCGTGACCGTGAACCAGACCGTCGTGGAGATCGAGACGGCGAAGTCGCTGGTCGAGCTGCCGTCGCCCTTCGCCGGCCGCGTCGACACCCTGCTCGTCCCCGAGGGCCAGACCGTGGACGTCGGCACGCCGATCATCGAGATCGACGTCGACCCGCAGGGCTCCGCAGCGCCTGCGGCTGCCGCTCCGGCGGCGGCTGCGGACGAGGCCGGCGTGCCCGACGAGGCCGGCGTGCCTGACGAGGCCGGCGTGCCTGACGAGGCCGGCGTGCCCGACGGCGCCGACGACGTCCCGGAGCCGCCGGACGAGGGTGCCGTCGAGCCCGGGCTGATCGGGGGGGCCGCTCCTGGCGGCCGCACCTCGGTCCTCGTCGGGTACGGCCCGCGCACGACCGAGGCGAAGCGCCGGCCGCGCAAGGGCAGCGGGCAGGTCGCCGCATCCGTGCCGGCGGCGCACCCGCCAGCCCCCGAGCCGGCCGCGGAGCCCGCTCCGCCCGCGCCCGACCCGGCGACGACGGGGACCGAGACACCCTCCCCGGTGCGGGTGCTGGCCAAGCCCCCCATCCGCAAGCTCGCGAAGGACCTCGGCGTCGACCTGGCCTCCGCCACGCCGACGGGTGCCGGTGGCGTCGTGAGCCGCGACGACGTCCTCGCCCTCGCCGGCGGCGCGCCGGACGGGACCGAGGCCGGTGCGCCGGCGCCGGCGCCCCGCACCGGCGAGCACGAGACGCGGATCCCGGTCAAGGGCGTGCGCAAGATGACCGCGCAGGCGATGGTCACCAGCGCGTTCACCGCCCCCCACGTCACCGAGTTCGTCACCGTCGACGTCACCCGCACGATGCGGCTGGTGGACCGGCTGCGCGGCGACCGGGAGTTCGAGGGCGTGAAGGTGTCCCCGCTGCTGGTGGTCGCGAAGGCGCTGCTGCTGTCGGTGCGCCGCAACCCGGGCGTCAACGCCACGTGGGACGAGGCAGCCGGCGAGATCGTGGTGAAGCACTACGTCAACCTCGGCATCGCGGCCGCCACGCCGCGGGGGCTCGTCGTCCCGAACGTCAAGGACGCCGACCGGATGTCGCTGCGCGAGCTCGCCGACGCGCTCTCCACGCTCACCGCCACCGCGCGGGAGGGCCGCACCCAGCCCGCCGAGATGGCCGGCGGCACCATCTCGATCACGAACGTCGGGGTGTTCGGCGTCGACACCGGCACCCCGATCCTCAACCCCGGGGAGGCCGCGATCCTGTGCTTCGGCTCCGTGCGGCAGCAGCCGTGGGTGCACAAGGGCAGGATCAAGCCGCGGTGGGTGACCCAGCTCGCGCTGTCGTTCGACCACCGGCTCGTGGACGGCGACCTGGGCTCGCGTGCCATCGCCGACGTCGCTGCTGTCCTCGAGTACCCGAGCCGCGCGCTGGTCTGGGCGTAGCCGGACCAGCCGGACCAGCCGGACCCCCGACCCCGCCGTCCTTCCCTTGCGGTGATCATGCACCTCGGGTACGGGGGCGTACCCGAGGTGCATGATCACCGAGGGGCCTTCGTGCGGCGGCCACTGGTCGGGTGGCGGCTCGCGTAGCGAACGGCGGTGAAGGGCCACGCGTCGCGCAGCCATGACGCCACGGTGTCGTGCAGGACGACGTCCAGCTCGGCGCGGTCCGACCGGACCCACGAGGCCACCTGCGCCTCGCCGTCCGCGCCGCGCACGGGGTAGATGTACACGCAGCCGACGACGCGACCGGGCCCGGTCTCGAGGACCGTGTACGTGAAGCCGGTTCGCCGCCGGAAGTCCTCGGCGTGCCGGCGCAGGTCCGAGAGGTTCTCCTCGGGGGTCATCCCGGGCACCGGCCAGGGTCCCAGCGGGAACCCCCGGGTGGCACTGATGTGCTCGATGCTCGACGTCCACGCCTCGTGGTCCGCGGTGTTGTGCTCCGGCCCGAGCGGCTCGAGGCGGAACTCGTCGCAGACCAGGCTGCCGGGGACCTCGAAGGCGTCGGGCACGAAGCGCGGCGAACGGTCCTGCGGCTCCATCTACCCTCCCGTACCCACCGTCATCCTCCCGCCCAGTGTCTCGGCCGGACGAGGACGGAAGGAAGGGTCGTCGCGCCGTCGCCGCTGGCGGCGTCGACCTGGGGCTGGGTCAGGAAGAGGCTGCCAGCCAGCAGGGTTCCGCAGACGTCGGCGCCACGCAGGTCCGCGCCGAGGAGGTCGGCGCGGTCGAGGTCGGCGCCGCGCAGGTCGGCGGCGATGAGGCAGGCTCCCCGCAGGCTGCCCCCGCGCAGGTCGGCACCGGCCAGGTCCGCCTCGACCAGGTCGGCGCCGGGCAGCGAGACCCCCGGTCCGGGGACGCGGGCGCGCACGGTGGCGCTGACCCGCCCCAGCAGCTCGCCGACCTGCTGCCGGAAGCCGTCGGTGTCGAGCGCGGCGAGCACGTCCGCGGTGGCACCGGCCCGCTCGCGGGTGACGGCCGCGAGGTGCTCCGCCTCCTGCCGCAACGGCCCGTCCGGCAGCAGGGAGCCGGCCTCGGCGAGGTACCAGCGGGCCTCGTGCAGCTGCCGCACCACCGGGAGCACCGTGAACATCGACGCCGCGATCTCTGGGGAGTCCCGCCAGACGGCACCGCCGAACGTCACCTGCACGACCTGCTGCCCCGCGCCGAAGCAGTCGAAGGCCGCGCAGCCGCCGAACCCCTTGTGCCGCAGCCGGTCGTGGATGCCGCAGCCGTTGTCGTCGCGCAGGTTCGGGCACGGCTGCCCCGCCGGCTTGTCGATCGCGAAGTCGGTGGACGCCGCGAAGGCCGGCCCGACGCAGCACAGGGCGGCGCAGCGGCTGCAGTCCGCGCGCAGTCCGTCCCGCTCGTCCGCTGGGGTGACGGCGTCCGGCACGAGGCCGCGCCTCAGCCGTCGGTCGGCGGCACGAGCACGAGCTTGCCGACGTGCTCCCGTCGCTCGAAGGCGGCCTGGGCGGCGTGGACGTCCGCCAGGTCGTAGCGCGCGGCGACCAGCGGCCGGATGCTACCCGCCACGGCATCCTCGACGAGCCGCGCGAAGTGCTCCCGGGTGCACATCGAGGACCCGACGAGGCTGATGTCGTGCAGGTACAGCCGCCGCAGGTCGAGGTCGACGGTGTGCCCGCCCATCGCGCCGCTGACCACCCAGCGACCGCCGTCCGCCAGGTGGGGAAGCACCGCGGTGAGCACCGGCCCGGCCACGACGTCGAGGACGGCGTGCAGGCCGTCGGGAGCCGCCGTCCGCACGAGCTCGGCCACGTCGCCCTCGGCCCGGTCGACGGTCACGTCGGCACCCGCCGCGGCGACCGCGTCACGCTTGGCGTTCGACGTGAGCGCGACGACCCGGGCCCCACGGGCGGCGGCGAGCTGCACGAGCGCCACCCCGACGCCCCCGGAGGCCCCCGTGACGAGCACCGTCTGCCCGGAGTGCACGCCTCCGCGCTCGAGCATCCCCGTCGCGGTGCCGTAGGCGATGGGCAGCGCGGCCAGCATGGCGTCGTCCAGGGGCGAGTCGGTGACGTCGTGGGCGAACTCGACCGGCGCGACGACGTACTCGGCGAAGCCGCCGTCGGTCTCGCTGCCCATGACCGCGGTCAGGTGCCCGTGCTCGTCGTAGCGGCTCGGGTCGAGGAGCACGCGGCGACCGAGCAGCTCCTCGCCGAAGCCCGATCCGACCGCGGCCACCGTGCCGACGACGTCTCCGCCCTGGATCCGGGGGAAGTCCACCGGACCGAGCCACCCCGCCCGCGCGTCCGCGTCACCGGGCAGCCCATAGGCCCCTTCGCGGGTCCAGACGTCGGTGTTGTTCATGCCGGCGGCGGCCACGCGCACGAGCACCTCGCCGGAGCCCGGTTCGGGTACCGGGACCTCGCGGACCTCGACGGCGTCCGGGCCGCCGAAGCGGGTCAGCACGGCTGCGATCACGTCTCGTCCCTCCGTCGTGCCGGCCGTCGGCGCGGCGTTCCCGCAGCCTACGAGGGGCAGCCACCCGGCCCGCCGGGACACTCGCGCCAGGCTGCTCGCCGGTGCCAGACTCTCGCCGTGCTGCGCGAGGCCGAGCTGTTCGTGACGGCGGAGGACATGCTGGTCGAGGTCCCGGGGCGGATCCGCCCCGAGCACGACGTCGTGGTGCTGCCGCCGATGTACGCCGTCACCGACGACCCGGTGCCGCTGGCTGCCGCCGTGGAGCAGTACCTGCGCGCCGACGCCGCGCTGACGGCTGCTCTGGGCGGCGACACGGCACCGACCGCGGAGTCGACGGGCGCGGACGCCGTCGCCGCCGCGCGCGCGTGCGCCGCCGCCCACGCCGTCGACGCCGTCGACGCCGCAGACTCGACGGTGGTCGACGCCCCCGGCGACGTGCTCCCGGTGGGCGAGTGCCTGCTGCGGGCGTCGGTGGCGCGCAGCTTGCTCGCCCACTACGTCGCGGCCTACCTCGGGTCGACGGCGTGCCCTCTGCCCGAGGAGCTCGCGCGTCCGCTGTGGGAGCTCACCGCGCCGGACGCCGCGCACTGGCGGCGTCTCGGGTACTTCCGCGACCCGATGCCGTTGCCGGACAACGTGTCCTGGCGTGACCGGTTCCTGCTCACCGCGGGGCACCTGCCCCACCCGCTCGGGCACTGACACCTGGCACGCTGCCTGGAGCCGGCGACCTGCCTCACCCGGAGGCTGCGCGCACGCGTTGCCAGGTCAGCACGCAGAGCCGACCTCGCGCCGGCGTGGTGGCGACGCGTCAGGAGTCCGGGTCGCCGGGCGTCGGCGGGTTCGCCGGCCCCACGCGCTCGCGCCACGTGTCACGCAGGACGTCGAGAGCGGCCTCGACCGCCGGACGTCGACCGCCGGCGTCGCGGTGGACCGCCTGGATGCGCCGCGTCGGTGCCCCGACCAGGGGGAGCGCGACGACACCCGGGGGCAGGTCGTCGCGTCCGAGCCTGGGCAGCAGGCAGATCCCGAAGCCCTCGGCGACCAGGGTCAGCCTGCCGCTGAGGTGCTCCACCGTCGCGCCGATGCGGTGCCTCAGCCGCCGCGAGTCCAGCGCCTCCAGCAACCAGTCGCTGAAGACCCCCGGGGTGTCGTCGATCCAGACCCGGCCGCCCAGGTCGTCCAGGTCGACACCGTCGGGGCCGACCCGCACCCCGTGGTCCTGCGGCAGGACGACGGCGACCGGGTCCAGCCCGATCGGCCAGACCTGCACGCCGTCCTGCAGCGGGACGTGGCGGTCCGTCCAGTCGTGTACGACGGCCAGGTCCACCTCGCCGCGGCGCACCGCCGTCACCGACACGTGGGGACTCATCTCCCGCAGCGTGAGCTCCAGGCCGGGGTGACGCCGTCGGAGGTCCACCGCCGCCGGGATGAGCAGCCCGCGGACGGCGGTGGGGAACCCGGACAGCACCATCGAGCCGGAGACCTCGCCGTCCAGGCCCTCGAGCTCGGCGCGGGCCCGCTCGTCGAGGTCCCGGACCTGCTGGGCGAGCCGCACCAGGACGGTCGCCGCCTCGGTGGGCACGTTGCTGCGGCCCCGGCGGGTCATCAGGGGTCGCGACACCTCGCGCTGCAGCCGACCGAGCTGCTGGCTCACCGCCGAGGGCGTGCAGCCGAGGCGGTCGGCGGCCGCGAGGACCGTGCCCTCCTCGACGACCGCCTGCAGCGTGCCGAGGTGCTCCGCGTTGAACATGAAGCGATCCTACTGTTTCGTGTCCAGTTTCGGTGACTTGTCCTTATCCGAGGCGTGAGCCACCGTGGCGTCACGCCTTCTACCCGGAAGGTCGACAACCCCGGCTCTTCGAGGAGGTTCCCCTCATGCTCGCTCTCGTGGCACTGACCGTCCTGTTCACCACCGCCCTCTACGCCCTGGGTCAGGTCCGCGGCACCGCTGCCGTGCCGGCCCCGGCTGCGGTGGGCCCCAGCATCCGACGCGGAGCCCGGGCTCTGGCCCACGTCGGCGACGCCTGGCGTCCGATCGAGCACCTGCGCGGCTGACCGCTGAACACACTGCGGCCGAACAGGCGTCCGGAGCAGATCCGGGCGCCTGTTCGACGGTCCGGGTGGTTCGGCGGTCGATGCGGTATCTCGACCGGGTCGTCTCCGTCCGACCTGGGTAACACCCTCCCAGGCCCAAAGAGCGACATGTCCCGTCTCGCCATCCGCCGTCACCGTCGCGCTGCCGCCTTGACGGTCGGGCTGGTCTGCGTCGTGGGGGTGCTCGCGGCGGGCCCCGCGGCCGCCCTCGCGACCTCGTCGCCGGAGCCCTGCCAGACCGCCGAGTGCCCCGGTCCCAGGATCGAGCAGGACGACCCCTGGGACGACGAGATCGAGCCCGACGAGGGCCTCCGCGTGGCAGCGGGCACCGGCCGCAGTGATTCCGCCGCGATGTTGGACGCCCTCGACGAGGCGTCCGACGAGTGCCCAGGCGGCTTCAAGATCACCGATGGCGACATCGCCGGTTCGGGCACCAGCTGGACGGTCACCCTGACCTACCGGTGCAACTGAGCCGGACACACCTCGGCGTGCCCGGTCCGGCCGTGCGTCTGCCAGCCTGCGTGCGTGCAGACCGTGTACGAGGCCGCTGGCGGCGAGCACGGCCTGCTCCGCCTGGCGCGTGCCTGGCACGCCCTGGTGATGGCGGACGAGGTCGTCGGGCATGCCTTCAGCCACGGCTTCCACCCCCAGCACGGCGTGCGCCTCGCTGCCTACTGGGCGGAGGCGCTCGGTGGCCCGACGACGTACTCGGATGCGTACGGCGACGAGACGTCGGTCGTCCGCCTGCACAGCGGCAACGGTCAGCACGAGGAGATGGACCGCCGGGCGATCGCATGCTTCGACCGGGCGATGAGGGACATCGGGCTGCGGGACGACGACCCGGTCCGGGCGGTGCTGCACGCCTACTTCGCCTGGGCGACCACCACGACCATGAACCGCTACCACCGGTCCGAGGACGACGTCCCAGACGGGTTGCGCATCCCGCACTGGTCCTGGGGCGGTCGCCAGGACTGAACCCGGCAACCGGCGGCGGTCGCGCGTGTCCTCGAACAGCGTGCCGACCACCTCGGTGTCCGCGTCGCACAGCTCGGCCTGCAGCACGGGGACGCCGGCGAGCGCCCGCACCAGAACCGGCAGCGGCGTGCCCGCCCGGAAGACGTGCCAGGCGTCGACGGTGATGCCCGCGGCGAGGTGGTCCACCCGCCGCACCAGCTCCGAGCCGGCGGGGACCGGGGCGATCCGGCTGAACGGCATCGGCTCCAGCGACACCGCCGTGCCGTGGTCGGCGGCCTCCTCGGCGAGCCGGCGCGGCGGTGCGACGAACGGGGTCACGCCCTGCGGTGGCCCGTGGTCGCCCCCGACCTTGATCGCTCGTCTCCGGGTGGTCCATCGGACGGGCACCGGACGTCGTCCAGCAGGAGGCGACCAGTCGGGGCTCCGGCGTCGCGGTCGTCACGGCAGCCCTGCGGCCTGCGTGCTCCTTCGCAGCGGGAGCCCGGCAGCGACGTAGCAGCCGTCGATCAGGCGCATCGTGGCCACCGCGTCGTCGGCGTCGGTCGGCATCGGTGCGCGGTGCCGCACCGCCGCGGCCATCGCCTCCAGCTGGTAGGTGTACGACGAGCGGGTGCCCAGGTGCTCGCTGCGCTCGCCGGAAGCGGTGCGGACGACCAGGCGGTCGTCCAGGTGCGGCTGCACGAACGACGTGACCACGGCCTCGCCGAGAGTGCCGACCACCCGGCAGTGCATGTCCCGTTCCGACGCGGCCATGTCGCAGCCCGCGGCGGCCGTCGCCCCGCTCGGGTACCCCAGCTCGGCGTGCAGCCGCTCGTCGACGCCCGGTGCGCCGGCCCGCTCGTCCGCGGTGGCGGACACGAACGACGGCTCACCGCCGGCGTACGCGCCGAGCACCCGCACGGCGTGCAGGCTGTAGCAGCCGAGGTCCATCAGCGCGCCCCCGGCGAGGTCGAACGACCACCGCGGGTCCCCGTCGTCCGGGGCGGGTGTCGAGGTGACCGCCTCGACGTGACGCAGCTCGCCGAGCTCGCCGGAGGCCAGCAGCTCGAGTAGTCGCTGCATCACCGGGTGGTACAGGTAGTGGAAGCCGTCGGAGACGACGACGCCCGCCTCGCGGCCGGCGTCGCGGACCTGCTCGGCCTCGGACGCGTTGGCAGCGAACGGCTTCTCCGACAGCACGTGCTTGCCGGCAGCGACGGCGGCGAGGTTCCACGGCGCGTGCAGGCCGTTCGGCAGCGGGTTGTAGACGACCTCGACGTCGGGGTGCGCGAGGACGTCGGCGTAGCCGCTCGCGACCTGTTCCACCCCGTGCTCGGCCGCCCATGCCGCGGCCCGGTCGCGGTCGCGGGCGGCGACCGTGACGAGGTGGGCCCCGGTGGCACGCGCCGGCTCCGCGATCGCACGTCCCGCGATGCGCGCTGCGCCGAGGACGCCGATCCGCAGCGGGGCAGTGCCGTCCCCCACCGCGTCTCGGGTCGTCGGCCTGTCCGCCGATGCGCTGCTCACGTGGCCGGTCGCGATGCCGCGACGGCGTGCAGGTGGTCGAGGCTGGCCCGGACCTCGACGACCGGCCCCTCCCCGGTGGGTTCCCCGGTCAGGATCGTGTCCTGCTCCAGCACGTACCAGCCGGTGTAGCCGTGGTCCTCCAGGTGGTTCACGATGCCGGCGATGTCGACGTCCCCCTGGCCGAGCGGGCGGTACATGCCCGCCCGGACCGCCTCGGTGTAGGTCGCGCTCCCCGACTGCACGCGCGCCGCGGCCGTGGCGTCGACGTCCTTGAGGTGGGTGTGCGCGATCCGCTCCGGTGCCTGCCGGGTCAGCTCGGCGGGGTCGGAGCCGCCGATCAGCAGGTGGCCGGTGTCCAGGCACAGCGAGATCTGCGAGCCCTCCAGCACGTGCTGCACGTCGGGCCCGGTCTCGACCATGGTGCCCACGTGGGGGTGGAGCACGGCGCGCACCCCGACCTGGGCGGCGACGCCCGCGATCCGGTCGAGGTTGCCCAGCAACCTGTCCCAGCCGTGGGCGTCGAGCTCGGGCCGGCTGTCGTAGCCGTCCGCGCCCGTCGCTGCCGAGAGCACCAGCGTCGCCGAACCGGTCGCTGCGTACGTCGCCAGCACCCGCTCCACCTCGGGCAGCGGGTCGCGAGCGGGCACGTGCAGCAGCACCGGGGTGAACCCGCCGACGGCGTGCAGGCCGTGCGCCGCGAGCACGCGCGCCGCCTCGGCCGGCTCCGCGGGCAGGAAGCCCTCGGGTCCGAGCTCGGTCGCCACCAGGCCCACGTCGCGCATCTCGGTGAGCACCCGCTCCGGCGCGAGCTGGTAGCCCCACCCGGGGACCTCGCAGACCCCCCAGGAGATCGGCGCACCGGCGAGGCGGCTCGCGACGTCCCGTCCGCCGACCGACTGCGGCGTGGTCCCCCTGGATGCCCCCGTGCTCATCGGACACCCTCGCGGGCCTCGTCGACGCGGACCGCGCGGCGGTCGCGCCACGAGATGTCGCAGGCCTGCGCGACCCACTCGGCCTGCATCGCGTCTGCGAGCGTGCACGGCGAGGGCCGCGTGCCGGCGACGACCTCGGTGAACGACTCCAGCTCCGCGCGGTAGGCGGGCAGGAACCGCTGCAGGAACGCCGGGTAGGGCTCGCCGGCGGGGAACGTCGTGCCGGGCTCGACGCTGCGCAGCGGGAGCCGGTCCTCCAGGCCGACGCCGATGCTGTCGGCAACACCGTGCAGCTCGAGGCGCACGTCGTACCCGCGCCCGTTGTAGCGGGTGTTGGTGACCACCGCGAGCGTGCCGTCGGTGAGGGTGAGAACGGCGGCGAACGTGTCGACGTCCCCGGCCTCGGCGAAGAACGCCTCCCCGTTGGTACTGCCGATCGCGGTGACCTCGGCGACGTCGAGGCCGGTCACCCAGCTGACGATGTCGAAGTCGTGCACGCCGCAGTCGCGGAAGAACCCGCCCGAGACCGCGATGTACGCCGCGGGCGGCGGCGCCGGGTCGTGGGTCGTGGAGCGCACCAGCGACAGCCGGCCCAGCTCGCCCGACTGCACGGCAGCGCGGGCGGCGGTGTACCCGGCGTCGAACCGCCGCTGGTAGCCGATCTGCACCGGGGTGCCGGCGTCCTGGAGCCGCTCGACGGTGCGCAGGCTCTCGGCCAGGCTGCCGCCGATCGGCTTCTCGCAGAACACCGGCACCCCGGCGTCCACGGCCGCGGTGAGCAGGGCGGGGTGCGCGTCCGTGGCGGCGGCGACGACGAGACCGTCGACGCCGGCGGCCAGCACGGCGTCGGGGGAGTCGGCGGCCTGTGCGTCGACCTTCTCGGCCACCGCCTTGGTCACCGCGGGGACGGCGTCGGTCACGACGAGGGAGTCGACGGCGGGCAGGGAGGTGAGTGTGTCGGCGTGGAAGGCGCCGATCCGGCCGAGGCCGATGAGTCCGAGTCGCATGGGGTGCCCTTCGAGATCTTCGAGGCTGGGTCGGGTTGGGCGGGGTCGGCCCGGGTCAGGCCCGGCTGCTGCGTCGCGCGTCGTGCGCGTCGAGGGCGGCGTAGACCTCCTCGGCGGGGCGCTGCTGCGTCAGTGCAGACCACACGAGCTCGGCCTGGGTCTGCGGTGCGAGCCCGTCGACGGGCTGGTCGCGGTCGAGGTCGGTGGGGAACGCGTAGCCCTCGGCCGAGGCGGCGACGACGTTGCGCAGTCCGCGCTCGTCCGCGCCCGCCCGGCGCGCCGCGAGCAGCGCGGGGTACAGGGCGGCAGACATCGCCACGCGGTCGACGGACTCCATCGCCCGGCCGAACGCGGAGGAGACCTGCAGCAGGTTGGCCATCCGGCGCACGGCGCTCGACCGGTTGGTGCCGGCGCCGTGGAGCACGGCCGGGTTGAAGAACGCCGCGTCGCCCGTGCGCAGCGGCAGCTGCACGGTGTGCTCCGCGACGAAGGCGGCGACGTCCGGACGGTGGAACGCCACGTACCCGGCCGGGTAGGTCTGGGAGTACGGCAGGTACAGCGTGGGGCCGGTCTCCAGCGGCATGTCGCAGTGGGCGACGGCCCCCTGCAGCGTCAGCGCCGGGGTGAGCAGGTGGGCGTGCGCCGGGTAGGCCCGCGCCTGCTCCGAGGACATGAACCCCAGGTGGTAGTCGCGGTGCGGGGTCTGAGCGGCGCCGCCGGGGTTGACGACATTGACCTGTGAGGTGACCTGGTAGCCCGGGCCGAGCCAGGCTTCGCTGACGAGAGCCAGCACATCGGCGGCGTAGTAGGCGGCGAACGTCTCGGGGTCGCGGACGGCGAGCTTGTCCAGCGCGCCCCAAACCCGGTCGTTCGCGCCCGGCTTGGCGAAGTGGTCGCCGCCGGCGACGCCTGCGGCCCTCTGGTCGGCGATCATCGCGGTGAAGACCTCGGTGGCGCGGCCGACGACCGCCGGCTCGACGGCGCCCTCGAAGACGACGACGCCAGGCCCCTCGCTCAGCGCGCGGGCCAGCTCGGCCTGCACGTCGCGGCGTCCCTCGACGGTGGTGACGTGCTCGGCGAGGCGGGGCCCGTACACGAGCACGTTCTCGCGGACGGCGTCCGCGTAGGGGTAGTCGGCGAGGTCGGTGGTGCGGTCCACGGCGGCCTGCAGGTCGGCCACCGAGCAGTCGGCGTCGGTGAACCACCCGGTCCGCGGCCGGGACGTCGCAGTCGTGGCGCTGGTGGTGCCGGGTGCGGTCATGGCGGTTCCCCTCCTGAGCGAGGCCTGGCCGGAGCCGGGCCTGTGCGTGTTGAGACGTCGCTGCGGTCGCAACGATCCCCTCTTCGCTGAGGTGCGGTCAACCTCGACAAGCCATCAAAAAGACCTCAGACTGGCGCCGTGGCCCACGACTTCCGCGTCCGCGAGATCGCCGTCCAGGCCGGGCTGAGCGAGGCCACCGTCGACCGCGTGCTCCACGACCGTCCCGGCGTGCGGCGTAGCACGCGGGAGCAGGTGCGCGAGGCGGTCGCCGACCTGGAGCGCCAGCGCAGCCAGGTGCGGATCGGGGTGCGCACCGTCGTGGTCGACGTCGTGATGCAGGCACCCGAGCGGTTCACGGCCGCGGCGCGCGCCGCGCTCGAGGCGCAGCTGCCGGGGCTGCGTCCGGCCGTCGTCCGCTGCCGCTTCCACCTGCGGGAGGAGGGCGACGTCGAGGAGGTGGTCGGCACGCTGGGGCGGATCGCGGCGCGGGGCTCGCACGGCGTGGTCCTCAAGGCCCCGGACCGTCCCGAGGTGGTGGCGGCCGTGGGGCGGCTGGAGGACGCGGGCATCCCGGTCGTCACCTTCGTCACCGACCTGCCCACCAGCACGCGCCGGGCGCACGTCGGCATCGACGACCGCGCTGCCGGGGCGACGGCGGCCTACCTCGTGCAGCAGTGGCTCGGCGACCGGGACGGGGCCGTGCTGCTGACGCTGAGCAACAGCTTCTTCCGCGGCGAGGAGGAGCGCGAGATGGGCTTCCGCGGGGCGATGCGGACGGCGTCCCGGCAGCGGGACCTGGTCGAGGTCACCGGCGGCAGCGGCCTCGACAGGCTGCAGCGCGACCTCGTCGCCGACGCGCTGGCCGCCCGCCCCGACGTCCGCGCGGTCTACTCGATCGGCGGCGGCAACCGCGCGACGCTGGCCGCCCTCGACGCGGCCGGTGCGACGTGCGACGTGTTCGTCGCCCACGACTGCGACGACGACAACCTCGATCTGCTACACCGCGGACGGCTCTCCGCGGTGCTGCACCACGACCTCGGTGCCGACCTGCGCACCGCGTGCCAGGTGGTGCTCGCCGCGGGCGGCGCGATCCCACCGGTGCCCGGCCCGGGACGCTCGGCGGTGCATGTGCTCACGCCGTACAACGTCCCGATGCCGCTGTTCTCGTGACCCACCCCCAACCCCGCCTGCCCCACCCCCCGCCGTGATCAAGGAAGTCCTGCACGCACCCGGCGAGTGTGAGGTCTGTGCGCGACACGCCGGCGAGTCGCGCACAGACCTCACACTCGCGGGCCAGGCAGCCTCGGGTCGAGCGGCCAGCACCTCGGTCAGGCCGGCGCGTTGGGCGACCGTCTCGTCGAGCAGCGCACCGTCGTCCATGTGGTCTCCTTGCGTGTCGCCCGGCGCGCCGCCGCCCGGTGTCGGGTGGGTACCGAGGAACGACCCTGCCGGGTGTCGCTACTCATCGGCCAGACCCGGCGGTGTCAGGCGCCCTGCAGCATGGTCCCGGTCGCGGCGTCCCCGAGCCGGACGTGGAACGCGCGGGCCGAGTCTGCGTCACGCTGCTGCAGCCGGGACTCGACGACGTCGAGCCACGCGAGGCCGCGCTCGTTGCCGATGGCGCGGTAGAGCTCCCCGGCCAGGACGACGTGCCGCTCGGTGCCCGGCCGGTCGCTCGCTCGCAGGGCAGCCAGCGCCGCGACGACGTGCGCATACCCCAGCTCGCGGCGGTGCCGTGCCCGCCCAGCAGCCGGACAGCGGCGTCGGCGGCGGCCTCCACGTGCCGCAGCCCCCGCACGGGGTCCTCCGCCGGCCACGTGTACGCCAGCCACGTCGCGGCGCGACCTCGGGGACGCCCGGCGCCGGCGGGCAGCGAGTACAGGCGCGCCACGCCACAGGTCGAGCGCCTGCTGCGCCGTCCGTCGTGCGGCGGCGTCCCCGTCCCGGAGCAGGGTGCGGCTCGTCGACGTCGCCGCGCAGCCGGCGGCGGAGCGCGGCGACGTACTGCTGCACGTGGTCGCGGCCTCCCGGCAGGGCGCCGCGGAGGGACTGGCCTCCCTGGGGTCGGTGGTGACCGTGACGGCGGCCGGGGCGCCGACGGGGGACGGCGCCCGCGTGACCGCAGCGGTTGTCGGCTTCCACGGCCTCGACGTCGCGGCCGCCGGCGTGGCGGTGCTCGTGCTCGCCGTGCTCGCTGCTCGGGGGGGCCGCGGCGCGGTCGGCGCGGTCGGCGCGGCCCTGGTGGTCGCCGCCGTCCTGGATGTCGGCCTCGCGGTCTTCCTGCTGCTGCCGGGCCTGATGAGCGCTGCGGAGGGCGCCTGGGGTATCGGCCTGCTCGGTGTGGCCGTCGTCGCGACGGCACTGACGCGCACGCGCGACAGTGCCCATCGGCTGCCCGCCCCGAGGCGCCGAGTGTGAGCCCGGTGCGCGACACGCCGGCGGGTCGCGCACCAGACTCACACTCGACGAGGTGCCGGCTGCGCCTCGTCCCGGCTCACCGCCGGGCGGAGCGTGCGTACCGGGCAGTGGCCAGGGGGACGAACACCGCCAGCAGGAGCGCGACCCAGGCCAGCGTGTAGCGCGCCGGGTGCTGCAGGGACCACGCCTCGGGCGTCGGGCCCGGAGGCAGGTTGCCGAACAGCTCCCGCGTCGCCTGCGTCACCGCCGACACCGGGTTCCACTCCGCGAACAGCCGCAGCGGCCGGGCAGGTCCTCACCGCGGACGAACATGTTCGCGACGAACGTCAGCGGGAAGATCACGATGAACGCGGCGTTGCTGAGGACCTCCGGGCTGGGCACGAGCAGGCCCACGTACGCCATCACCCACGAGAACGCGTACGCGAACAGCAGGAGCAGACCGAACCCGGCAGCCGCCTCGAGCGCCGACGTGCGGACGCCCCAGCCGACGGCGAGGCCGGCCAGCGCCATCACCGTGATCGACAGCGCGTTGTAGACGACGTCGCTGGCGGTCCGCCCGGTCAGCACCGCCGAGCGTGCCATCGGCAGGGACCGGAAGCGGTCGATCGCGCCGTTGCGCATGTCCTCGGCGACACCGGCACCGGTGACGACCGAACCGAAGACCACGGTCTGCGTGAAGATCCCCGCGACGAGGAACTCCCGGTAGCTCGTCGCCGACATGGCCACGGCCCCACCGAAGACGTACGCGAACATCACCACCATCATGATCGGAGTCACCAACGTGCCCACGAGCAGCTCCGGGAGGCGCGTGATCTTGGTGAGGTTCCGCCTGGCGACCGCGCTCCCGTCGGCGAGCGCCAGGCCGACGGCGGTCACAGCGACATCTCCCGGGCGGGGCCGCCGACGCCGACGAGAGCCGCGGCGTCGACGGTGTCGGTGCCGGTCTGTGCGCCGTGGCCCGTCAGTGCCATGAAGACGTCCTCCAGCGTCGGCCGTCGCAGCGCGGCGTCCAGTACCCGGACGCCGCCGGCGTCGACGGCGGCACTCAGGCGACGGCCGTCGTCCTCGGCCGTGACGTCGCCGGGCGAGACCCGGCCGAGCGCGTCCCGTGCCGCCGGGATGTCGGCGGCGGAGGCGACCACCAGCTCGACGCGGTCGCCGCCGACCTGTCGCTTCAGCTCGTCGGCGGTGCCGTGCGCGATCGTCCGCCCGCGGTCGATCACGACGATGTCGTCCGCGAGCCGGTCCGCCTCCTCGAGGTACTGGGTGGTCAGCAGCACCGTCGTGCCGGCGTCGACCAGCTCGCGGATGACGTCCCACATGCCCGCGCGGCTGCGCGGGTCCAGGCCGGTGGTCGGCTCGTCGAGGAACAGCACCTGCGGTTCGGCGACCAGCGCACCGGCCAGGTCGACCCGTCGACGCATGCCGCCGGAGTAGGTCTTGACCGGCCGGTCGGCAGCGTCGGTCAGGACGAAGCGTTCGAGCAGGGCACGGGCCCGCCGCTGCGACCTCCGCCTGCCGAGGTGGTAGAGCCTGCCGATCGTGTCGAGGTTCTCGTAGCCGGTCAGGTACTCGTCGACCGCCGCGTACTGGCCCGACAGGCCGATGACCTCGCGGACGCGTCCGGGATACGTCCGCACGTCGATCCCTGCCACCGTGACCGAGCCGGCGTCCGGTTCGAGCAGTGTCGTGAGCACCCGGACCGCTGTGGTCTTGCCGGCGCCGTTGGGGCCGAGCACACCGAGCACCGAACCGCGCGGCACCTGCAGGTCCAGGCCGTCCAGTGCCAGGACGTCGCCGTAGCGCTTGGTCACACCACTGGCGTCGATCATGAGCTCCGCTGCTGCCGGTCCCGCTCGCTCCGTCACGGTGGTCACGACGCACCGCCCGAGACCGTGACGACGATCTTGCCGCGCGCGTGTCCCGCACCCTGGTATGCCAGGGCCGCGGCGGCGTCGTCGAGTGGGTAGGTCCGGTCGATGACCGGTGTCAGGGTCCCGGCCGCGAGCAGTCCCTGCAGGAGCAGCAGGTCCTGTCTGGTCTCCTGGGCGATGTACGACACGAGCCGCTGCCGGACCAGACGGGACAGCAGCAGCGCGTGGAGCAGCCGGGGCAGGGGGCCGAGCCAGCGCCCCTTCGGCCCGCCGACGAGGACGTAGGTCCCGTCCGGCGTCAGCACGCTCCGGCACTCCGACAGCGAGCGGTTCCCGGCGATGTCGAGCACCACGTCGTAGCGCTCCCCGCTCTCGGTGAAGTCCTCCCGGCTGTAGTCGATGACGCGGGTTGCGCCGAGTGAGCGGACCGTGTCCACGTTCGGCGGGCTGCACACGCCGGTCACCTCCGCGCCGAACCACGTGGCGAGCTGCACCGCGAACGTGCCGACGCCGCCCGACGCGCCGTTGACGAGGACTTTCTGCCCGGGTCGGATCCGCCCCTTGTCGCGGAGCCCCTGCAGGGCGGTGAACGCCGCGACGGGTACCGCTGCGGCCTGCTCGAACGTTACCTCGGCCGGCTTCGGCACGAGCTGGTCCGCAGGGACGCAGACGTACTCCGCAAGGCTTCCGCCGCGGCTCCAGCCGAAGGCCTCGTCGCCCGGTGCGAGCTCGCTGACGCCGGCCCCGACGGCCTCGACCGTCCCCGCCACGTCCACACCGGGGATGTGGCGCTTGGGCCGGAACAGGCCGGCCCCGGCGACGTGCATCAGGTACGGGGTCCCGGTCAGGAAGTGCCAGTCGAGCGGGTTCACCGCGGCCGCGTGGACGCGGACCAGCACCCCGTCGTCGGTGACGGTCGGCACGGCGACGTCCCGGATCTCGAGGACGTCGGAGGTGCCGTACGTGTCGTAGGTGACGGCCTTCATCGTGTCCTCCTGCGTGGTCGTGGGCGGGATCGTCATGGGGTGGCACCTCTCATGGTGGCTGTCGGCGATCCTCGGTGGACCGTTGGCGTCGAGCGTGTCGGGCTGCGGTCTCTTTCCAGCAGACGACCGGTACGGCGCGGGTTCACGCCGGGCCGGGGTGCTGAACCGGAACTCATCCGGCCGCCGGTGGGACACTCGGCTTCTCGGCGGTGGAGGGAGCGACCCGGTGGTGCAGATCCGGCTCCTCGGTGGTGTCAGTGCCGCCACCGACGACGGACTGCCCATCGACGTCGGACCACCCAAGTGCCAGGCGGTGCTGGCGGCCCTCGCGCTGTCGCCGGGCTCGGCCGTGCCCGTGCCGCGGTTGGTCGAGCTGGTCTGGGGTGAGCGACCACCCGCCACGGCAGCCAAGAACGTGCAGTCGTACGTCACCCGTCTCCGCAAGGGGCTGGGCCCCGCGACGATGGTCCGCGCCGGCGTCGCCTACCGCCTGGACGCCGACGCCGAGGTCGTCGACGTCGCACGGTTCCAGCGGCGTCTCGACGCCGGCGACGTCGGTGCGGCACTGGCGGAGTGGACGGCGACCCCCTTGGCCGGCCTGGAGGTCCCGGGGCTCACCGCCACCGTGGATGGGCTGGTCGAGCGCTGGCTCGGTGCGCGAGAGGTCGACCTGCGACGCCGCATCGAGACGGACGCGGCGGGTGTCATCGGCACGCTGACCGAGCTCACGACGTCCTACCCGTTCCGCGAGGGACTGTGGACGCTGCTGATGACGGCCCTGTACCGCGTGGGACGTCAGGCCGACGCGCTCGCGGCGTACGGCAGGGCCCGGCAGCACCTCGTGGCCGAGCTCGGCGTCGAGCCTGGACCGGGGCTGCGGGAGCTGGAGTCGTCGATCCTCGGCCACGACGAGCGGCTCGGCGTCGAGCGGCTGCCGGACGCCGTGGCGACGGGTCCTCCCACCGGGACGGTGACGTTCGGCAGCTGCCACGTCGACGCGTCCGCGTGGGTGGGGGCGACGCCCGGCCGCGAGACGACGTCGGCACTGGGGCGGCTCGATGCGCTCGCCCGCACCCTGGTGACCGAGCGCGGCGGCCACGTCGTCGCCGCCGGCGGCGAGTCGTTCGGCGTGGCCTTCCACCGGGCCCGTGACGCGAGCGCCTGGGCCGCGGCGCTCCAGGCGGCCGTGAGCAGCGAGCCGTGGCCCGCCGGTGTCGACCTCGGCGTGTGCATCGGTCTGCACGCTGGCGAGACCGACGCCCCTGAGGCCGGGTACCTCGGTGCTGCCGCGCAGGTCGCGTCACGTCTCGCGGCCGCCGGACACGGCGGGCAGGTCCTGGTCTCCGCGGTGACGGCGGCGTTGCTCGACGGCGACGACCTGTGGGACCTGGGCTCGTTCCGCCTCGTCGGCGTCGCCGCCGAGCAGCGCGTCCTGCAGCTCGACGCGGGCCGTCACCCGCCACTGCGGACCGAGAGCCGTCGGGGGAACCTGCCCCGACCGCCGGGTCGGCTGATCGGTCGTGACAAGGACCTCGACGTCGTGGCCTCGGCACTCGCCGCCTCCTGGGTCGTGACGCTGGTGGGTCCAGGGGGGATCGGCAAGACCCGCCTCGCGCTCGCGGCGGCGGACCGCGCCGAGACCGACTTCGCGGGTGGCGCGTGGCTGGTCGAGCTCGCCGCGATCGGGGCGTCGCAGGACGTGCCCCGGGCCGTCGCCGACGTCCTGGGGGTGAAGGAGAACCCCGCGCGGACGCTGACCCGGTCGATCGTGGCGGTGCTGCAGTCCCGACGGGTCCTCCTGGTCCTGGACAACTGCGAGCACGTCGTCGACGGCGCCGCAGCGCTGACCCACGCCCTGACCGAGAACTGTCCCGACGTCAGGGTCCTGGCGACGTCGCGGGAGGGTCTGGGCGTCGGCGACGAGCAGCTCGTCGCCGTGGCACCCCTGGACCCTGAGGGACCGGCGGTCGAGCTGTTCGACGAGCGCGCCTCGGCCGCCTCGCTGACGTGGGACCGGCACGCGAGCCGCGCCGACGTCGCGGAGGTGTGTCGCCGGCTGGACGGCGTCCCGCTCGCCATCGAGCTGGCGGGGGCGCGCACGAGGAGCCTGTCACCGGCGGAGCTCGTCGAACGGCTCGACGACCGCCTGCGGCTGCTGACCGGGGGCCGGCGGACCGCCGCCGAGCGCCACCGCACGCTGCGGGCGACGATCCAGTGGTCCTACGACCTGTTCAGCGCACCCGAGCGCGCGCTCTTCGCGAGCCTGTCCGTCTGCACCGGTCCGTTCGACCTGGCCGCGGTCGAGACCGTCGCCGGCGACGCCGACGTCCACGACGTGATGGCCGCGCTGGTCGAGCAGTCGATGGTCCTGGTCGACCAGGCCCGACCCGCCGGCGCTTCCGAGTCCTGGAGACGATGCGCCAGTTCGGCGCAGAGCGCCTCGCCGAGGCCGGGCGCACCGACGCGACCGCCGACCGCCACGCGCGGTGGTGCCTCGACCAGGTCGGCCGCGTCCACCGGCTCCTGTCCGGCCACGGCGAGGTCGAGGGCGTCGCCCGCCTCGGCGAGCTGTGGCCGAACCTGCGGGCAGCGTTCGACCGGGCATGCACCAGCGGCGACCGCAGGCTCGCCCACGCGCTCGTCCGCCCGGTGGTCACCGAGGTCGCGTTGCGGAGCCAGAGCGAGATCGGTGACTGGGTCGAGCGGATCCTCGCCATCACGCCACCGGAGGACGAGGAGCTGATCGTCTTCGGGCTCACCTGGGCCGCCCACCGGTACATGCTCGAACGCGACACGGGCGCCTTCGAGCGGCTCGTCCACCGGTACGGGGAACCGGACCACCCGCTCGTCCGGCACGCGCGAGCCTTCGTCTACGACGAGGACGACGAGGCCCTCGTCGCGTGCTCGCCGGCAGCTGCGGCCGAGCTTCGCCGACACGGCGAGGACCACGTCGCGGAGCTGTTCGAGATCTCCAGCGTGGTCGGTCCGCTGCTCTCCATGGGGCGGTTCGAGGAGCACGACACCGCGGTCGCGTCGATGGTCTAGCGGTACCGCGCCGCCGGCCCACCGACGTTCCTGCACTGGACGCTGTTCATGCTCGGCTACTCCGCGATGTTCCAGGGCCGCCACGAGCGGGCCGAGCGCTTCTTCGAGGAGGCGGCCGACGTCGTCATCCCACGGAACACCGTGTCGTTGAGCAAGCCGATCGAGGCGCGCGTGGCATTCTCTCGCGGCAGCCCGGCCACTGCGTTCGAGATCCTGCGTTCCCACGTCGACGAGATCCTCACCAGCGACAACCTCGCCGTCGGGAATCTCGCCTGTACCGAGTTCGTCGCCATGATGGTCGCGCTCGAACGCCGGCCCGACGCCGCCCGCGTCCTCGGCTTCCTCGAGACGGGCAGCTCGTTCGGTGTGCTGTCGGTCAAGACGTTCGTCGCCGACGCCGCGGCCACGATCACTGCTGACTCCCGCTACGACCGGGACCGGGCGCTCGGAGAAGCACTCGGCCGCCGACAGGCGCTCGCCTTCGTCCGTGACGTCCTCGACCGGCTGCTCGGCGAGCCCAGTACCTGACCCGACCCGGCGACGCGGGGCGGGGCGGCCGACGCTGCTGACCCTGTCTCAGATCGCCTCTCGTCCGGGGGGTCGTCGCCCCTGCTGCCTCACGCGCGGTGGCGTCCGGCCCCCACGCGGCCCCGCTGCGATGTTGCGGCACGCCGTCCGCCACCATTCGGCGCTGCCTCCGCAACGGCGACGCCGTCCCCGGCCGGCGTCGCCGGCACCGGAGCCGAGCCACCCTCGGACTCGGCGCGGTCCGCCGCGATCCGCTCGCTGAGCGCAGAGCCGGTGCGCAGCGGCAGCTCCGGCAGGAACAGCACCACGACGAACGCGATCACGAGGATGGCGGCGCCGACGAGGAAGACGGTTCCCATCGCGTCGGAGAAGCCCTCCAGGAACGGGCGCGCCAGCCTCGGGTCGAGGCTGGACAGGAACGAGGAGTCGTCCAGCACACCGCTCGTCGGCGTCGTCCCGGCGCGCAGCCCCTGGACGACGGCCGCGTTGGCCGGGTCCGACGTGACCGACGGGTCGGCGAGGGCTGCCTGGAACGGGCCGGTGCCGGAGGCGACCTCGATCTCGTCGCGGATCCGCGAACCCGCCTGGCCGAACAGCAGCGACAGGAACACGGCCGTGCCGAGGGTCCCGCCCATCTGGCGGAAGAACGTCGACGTCGACGTGGCGACCCCGATGTCGCGTGGTGACACCGCGTTCTGCAGTGCGAGAACCAGCGGCTGCATGTTGAGGCCCAGGCCGAGGCCGAAGACGGTCATGTAGACCATCGTCGTGACGAGCGGGGTGTCGACGCCGATCCGCGTGAACAGCAGCATCCCGGTGGCCAGCAGCACGGTGCCGATCACGGGGAAGACCTTGTAGCGGCCGGTGCGAGAGATGAGCTGACCCGACAGGATCGAGCCGGTCATGATGCCCGCCGTCAGCGGCAGCAGCATCAGCCCGGACTCCGTCGGCGTCGCGCCCTTCACGATCTGCAGGTAGAGGGGCAGCGCGGCGAGGCCGCCGAACATGCCGACACCGAGCAGCAGGCTCATCACGCTGCCGATGCTGAACGCGCGGATCCTGAAGAAGCGCAACGGGAGCAGGGCGTCGTCCCCGGCCCGGCGCTCGGTGAGCACGAAGGCGACGAGACCCGTGACACCGAGGGCACCGAGCGCGAGCGAGGGCGTCGACGTCCAGCCCCACTCCCGGCCCTGCTCGGCCAGCAGCAGCAGCGGGACCAGGCCGGTCGTCAGCAGCAGCGCGCCCATCCAGTCGATCCGGTGCGGCCGTCGGGTGTGCGGGATGTTCAGCACGCGCTGCACGATCGCCAGGGCCACGAGGCCGATCGGCACGTTCACCAGGAACACCCAGCGCCAGCCGGTGATGGTGAGGATCTCGGACTGACCGGCGAGGAAGCCGCCGATCACCGGGCCCAGCACGCTGGACGTGCCGAACACCGCGAGGAAGTAGCCCTGGTACTTCGCCCGCTCCCGCGGCGGGACGATGTCGCCGACGATCGCGAGCGCGAGGGAGAACAGGCCGCCCGCGCCGAGCCCCTGGAACGCGCGGAACGCCGCGAGCTCGTACATCGAGCTCGCGAACCCGCAGGCGAGCGAGCCGATGATGAACACGCTGATCGCGGTGAGGAAGAACGGCTTGCGGCCGTAGATGTCGCTGAGCTTGCCGTAGAGCGGGGTGCTGATGGTGGCGGTGATGAGGTAGGCGGTGGTGGCCCACGCCTGCAGCGAGAGGCCCTGCAGGTCGTCGGCGATCGTCCGGATCGACGTGGCGACGATGGTCTGGTCGAGCGCGGCCAGGAACATCCCGGCCATCAGCCCGCCGAGGATCGTCATGATCTGGCGGTGGCTGAGCTCGTCGGACGCCGGCGCCGGGGCGGGTCCGGCGGCTGCGGCGTCGGTGGTGGCGCTCATGCGGGCTCCTCGATGGTCGCGCGCGCCTGCGGCGGTGTGCCGGTCCCGGTCTGTGCAATGCCGGTCAGATCGTCGTTGAAACGGGTGAGCAGGGTGGTGAAGGTCTTGAGGTCGGCGTCGTCCCATCGACCGAGGACGTCGGCGAGGAACGCGTCGCGGTGGTCGCGCATCCGGCGTGCCCCGGCCCGGCCGCCCTCGGTGGCCGCGAGCAGGCTCGCCCGGCCGTCGTCCGGGTCCGGCCGCCGCTCGACCAGGCTGAGGCGGACCAGGTGGTCGACCTGTCGGCTCGCGGTGGAGGGGTCGACGCAGGCGTAGGTCGCGAGGTCGCGCAGCCGGTGCGGCCCGGTCTTCACCAGGTGCAGCAGCAGCGTGAAGGTCGACCAGGGGACGCCGTCCGGGGACTCGCTGGCGACGTGGGCTCGCACCTGGTGCAGCGTGCGGCTGAGTCGCCCGAGCTCCTGGCCGAGGTCCTGCACTCGTGTCATCGCCGCGCTCCGTCAGACTGGTGGTGGCAAGATGCTTGGAACATGCAACTGCATGTAGCACGCAACTATCAGTCGAACGACCCCCAGCGTCAAATCGGACACCCCAGGTCGGTGATCAAGGACGCGCGTCACCCCGTACCCCGGTGATCAAGGACGCTCGACATCGAGTGCCCCGCTGAGCCCATGGCGCGCGCGCGACGTCCTTGATCACCGCGGTGGGGTGCGCGCGACGTCCTTGATCACCGTGGAGGTGGGTGCGGGGATTCCTTGATCACCGGGGGTCAGGGGGTGAAGGCGAGCGCCGCCAGCACCCGCGCGCCGAGGTCGGCGTCCCCGGTGACCTCCGCCGGGGTGCGGGCGACGTGCCAGCGGCCCGCCGAGCGCCGCGTGTAGGCCTCGGTCCCGAGGTCGACCCACACGTCCGGGTCGGCGGGGACGGCGTCCAGCACGACGCCACGAGGCCTGCCGTCGTCGCCGGCCTCGACCCGCACGGCCTCGGTGAAGGCGATCGGCCCGCTGACGTGGAGCACGACGACGGTGCCCGGCTCCAGCCCGGCGCCGCGGGCGAGCACCCGCGGCAGCTGCCCGCGCATCCGGGCCACGGCCACGGCCGCGGCCGGCGAGGCCATCCCGCCGGGGCGGCCCAGCGCCCGGCGGACGTCCTGCTCGTGGCACCACACGTCGAACGTGCGCATCCTCAGCACGTCACCGTGCGGCATCCGGCCGAGCGGCCCGATCACCGGCACGTCCGGGTGGGGCGCCTCGTCGCGGAGCCAGCGCGACCGGGCCTCGACGACCTCGGCGAGCTCGGCGACGACCTCCGCGCCGGGCAGCGGGCGGCGGATGTCCACCGCGACCTCGACACGTCGTCCGAAGTCCCCGCGCACGTGCGCGAGGTCGGGCAGGTCGTGCTCAGGCTCGCCGCGGCCCAGCAGCGAGGACTCGACGCCCGTGACGTGGGAGAGGTGGTCCTGCACGTCCCACCCCGGGCAGTCGGTGGCGGCGACGAAGTCGTCGTCGTCGCAGTCCCGGCCCAGGTCCACGAGGGACCGCGCCGTGTGCTCCCACGCCGCGACCAGCCCGGCGCCCGGTGCGCCGGGGGCGGTGGCGCCCGTCGGAGGGCCGGCGAGCGTGGTCGGCGCCTGGTCGCTCATGCACCCACCCTAGGCCGCGGCCCGTAGGGTCGCCCGCATGCGCGTGCACGTCGTCCAGCTCGCCTACGACGACGCGGAGCCCGTGGCCGAGCGCCGCGAGCGGGTGACCGCGCTCGTGCGCGAGCAGCGTGGCGCGGACCTCGTGGTGCTGCCCGAGCTCTGGGCCCCGGGCGGCTTCTCCTACCGGCAGTGGGCCGAGCGCGCCGAGCCCGTCGACGGGCCCACGGTGCGCGCGGTCGCGGCGGCCGCTGCCGAGATCGGGGCCGTCGTCCACGTGGGCTCGGTGCTGGAGGGGGCCGTCGACGGTGCGGACCGGGGCGCGCAGGGCCGCGGCCTGTGGAACACGTCGGTCGTGGTCGGTCCGGACGGCGGCGTGCTCGCCACCTACCGCAAGATCCACCGCTTCGGTTTCGGCAACGGCGAGCCGCGGCTGCTCGAGGCCGGGCAGGACGTCGTCACGCTCCCGCTGCCCGGGCACGGCTCCGAGCCGGTCGCCGGGCTCGCCACCTGCTACGACCTGCGCTTTCCCGAGCAGTTCCGCGCACTGCTGGACGCCGGGGCGCGGCTCGTGCTCGTGCCCGCCGCCTGGCCCGCCGCCAGGGTGGAGCACTGGACGCTGCTGGCGCGGGTGCGGGCGCTGGAGAACCAGGTCGTCCTCGTCGCCTGCAACACCGCGGGCGTGCACGCCCGGACGCCGATGGGCGGGCGCAGCATCGTCGTCGGCCCGCGGGGAGAGGTGCTGGGGGAGGCCGGTGACGGCGAGGAGGTGCTCGTCGTCGACGTCGACCTGTCCGACGTCGCCGCCGCTCGTGAGGACTTCCCCGTGCTGGCGGACCGTCGCCTGTAGTCCCTCACCGACGGGTCAGGTCCCGGCCGTCCTCGGCAGTCCGGCCGGGGGAGCGGCCGCGGAGCGCAGCGCCCGCAGCAGGCCGTCGGGTCCGGCGTCGCGCAGCAGGACGACGTCCGCGTCGCCCACCCCCACCTCGTCGCCGTCGCCGAACGTCGCGAGCACGACCACGCGGGTCCGGGGAGCCTGGTCGGCGAGCGCGACCGCGACCGGCTGCCCGGTTGCCGTCCGCATCCGAGCGTCGACGACGGCCGCGTCGGGGGCGGCGCGGCGGACGGCGTCGACGCATGCGTCGCCGTCCGCGGCCTCGCCCACGACCATGAGGTCGTCGGTGGACTCCACGAGCACCCGCAGCGTGTCGCGGGTCAGCTCCTGGCGGTCGGCGACGACGAGGCGTCTCACCGGCGTCCGCCGACCCCGCTGGTGGCGTGCACGGATGCCGGCAGCTCGAGGTCCTCGCCCTCGAGCAGCGCCAGCGCCTCCGCGGCACGGTCCTGCCGGCTGCGGGTCGGGCGGTGCCGCCCCTCGGGGTCCGGCGTGGCGCGCCGGACGGCGCCTCGCCACAGCTCTTCCCAGACGCCGTCGGGTGCCTGCTCCGGTACGGCGCCGCCGCCGTCGAGCAGGCCCGGGCGGGCCTGGCGCATGCCGCGCAACGACGCTTCGCTGCGGTCGCGCACGGCGCGCAGCGCGAGGCGGGCGTCGCCGGGGCGGTGGTCGGCCACGTGCAGGGCGACGGCGCAGCGCATCGCGACCGCGGCGAGGTCGTCGCCGACGGCGTCGTGCACGAGTCGGGCCACGCGCATCCGGGCGGCGTCGTCCGCCTGGCGGGCCTCGGCGCGGCGGGCGGCCTCGGTGGCCGTGGTCGCGGTCTCCTGCAGCTCGGCGGCGACGTCCTGGGTCCGTGCGAGCTCACCACGCAGGCGCAGCGCCGCGCCGGTCGCCCAGGGGGCGAGCACCCACCCCGTCCACGCGGCCATCAGCAGCCCGGCCCGCGGGTCGGGCTCGGGCTGCAGCAGGCTCGCGACCGAGAACGCCGTCAGCGTGACGACCAGCGCGGCCGCCGCGGCGACCACCGAGCGGGCCAGCGGCGCGTGCAGCCCGACCGCCGCCAGGGCCACGAGCAGCGGCAGCAGCACCGGCAGGTAGGGGTAGCCGCCGAGCACGGAGACCGCGACGAGCGCCAGCACGACCCCGAAGGCCAGCACCGGCTCGAGCCGCCGTCCCCACGTGGCGCCGCAGGCTCCGGCGGCGAGCACCGTGCCCAGCACCGGCAGCGCCACGGGGGTGCTGCCGGCCTCGCCGACCGCTCCCGCGACGAGCGCGGCAGCCAGCAGGAGCAGGGCGAGCAGGCCGTCGACGACGAGGACCCGTCGGGTCCGTGAGAGCACCACACGCGGAGGCTACGCCCGGACGGCGGCCCGATCGCGTCACGACGTGCCCATCGGCGGTTGCAGTCCGTAGACAATTCGGGCGGGTGATCGTCCGGGCGTGGCGGCGCCCTGTGCCGACAGGGCCGGCGCAGGGGCCACGACATACCGCCGCGACCACGGCACATGCCACGGACTGGTTGCTACGGTGCTTGGCCAGTGGCCGGTGGCGATCTCGCCCGTGGGGTCGACCGCTCGTCCGGGGAGGGCGTGATCAGAGTGCGAGTCGTCCAGCTCGCGGGGCCGTCGTACAGCGGGTCGACCGTGGTCGGCTACATCCTCAACGCCGCACCGGGGTGGTTCTTCGGCTCGGAGGTGTACCGCCTGCTGCCGTCGTTCACCGAGGCGAAGGGTTCCAGGACCTCGCGGTGCTTCGCCTGCACCGCGGAGTGCCCCTACTGGAGCGAGTCGCTGAAGGCCGAGCTGGCCGAGCGCGACGGAGCCACCCTGACGGACCTCTACGACGCCTTCGCCCGGCGGTACCCGGACGTCGAGGGCTTCGTCGACGGGTCCAAGGGTGCCCGGTGGTTCGCCGAGTCCTGGGGGCCCCTGCAGGTCGTCCCGGCGAGGCACCCGATCCGCATGGTCGCGAGCTCCCTGTACAACCAGAACGGCACGTTCGGCTTCGAGCAGAACCCGTCCTTCGCCGAGTTCCGGCAGCTCGCGGTGGATCGGGCCGAGGACGTGCGGATGGCGGCCTGGCGGGCCGCGAAGAAGATGCTCGTGTCCTACCGCGACGTCCTGGACGGCGCGCCCAACCCGTTCCTGTGCCGCAGCGACGTGCTGCACCTGGACAGCTACCTGGAGCTCCGGCGGCTGTGCGCGCACGTCGGCGTGAGTCCCGACGAGGCCATGGTGCTCGACTTCACCGCCCACGCCGTGCATCCGGTCGGGGGCAACCGCGGACCGCTGTGGCAGCGGCAGAACGCCGAGGGAGTCGTCGACGAACGCGTCCGCGCGGACGCCCGACGGCTGTACTACGCCGCCCAGTCCCGCTCCGGGCTCGGTGACTACCGCATCGACGACAAGTTCTTGGTGCTGCTCCCCCCCGACCTCGTCGACACGATCACCGGGCTGCCCCCCTTCCGCCAGCTGTGCGAGCTGCTCGGCTACGACTCCGCGGCGCCGGCCCCGACCGCCGGGTCCGAGGCAGCAGAGGCCGAGGCCCCGGCGCGGGTGACGCTGTCGTCGTCGTGATGCCCGCGGCACCCCCGTCGGGATCGCCACCCCGTGCGCAGCCACGCGCGCGTCGGGTACGGGGCTGTCCAGGTGGGTAGTGGCGCCGAGGCGGCGAGGGGCGACCCGGTACCGGGGGGACGGCGAGCCTAGACTCGCGGCGTGCGTCGCCACCTGCTCTGCGGGGTCGTCGTCGCGGCACTCCTGCTCGTGCCGGCGACGACCGCACAGGCCGCGCCCAGCCTCGTCGGCGTCGTCCCCGCGAACGGCGCGGTCGTCACCGAGCGTCCGGAGGCCCTCGTCCTCACGTTCAGCGAGGACCTCGGGTCCGCTGAGGTCGACCTCGGCGACGAGGTGGTGGCCGCCGTCGACGTCGACGGGCCCGAGGTCCGCGTGCGCCTGGAGGACCCCCCGCCGGGGACGGCGCGCGACTACGTCGCCGCGTACGTGGTGACCAGCGTGGAGGGCATCCGCGTCCGCGGGGAGGTCGGGTTCACCGTCGACCCCACGGCCCAACCCTCGGAGCCGGTGGAGGACCGCTGGGGCGGCCTGCTCGCGGCGCTCGTCGTGGCGGCGCTCGCCCTGACGTTGTGGACGACGCTGCGCCGCTGGTCCCGCGCCCGCGGGGACGGCGGATGAGCCCGGCCACCAGCTCGCGCACGCGGCGGCCCGGTCGCCAGGTGCGCGGGCCGGTCGACCCGCCGGCGCCGACCCGCGCCGTCACGCGGTCGGCGACCACGGCGGCGGCGGTGGTGGTGGCGCTGCTGGGCGCCCTCGCTGTCGCGCTGGCCGCCACCGGTGCCGCGGCGCCGAGCGTGCTCGCCGACCCCGGCGCCGGCGTTCGATGGGGCCTGCCGGCCGCGCGGGCGGTGGCGGACCTCGCAGCGGCGGTGACCCTGGGCGGCCTCGTACTCGTCGCGGGGGTGCTGCCGGCCCGCTCGCCGGCGGCGGTCGCCGCTACGCGCCTGGCGCTCGCGGCGGCCGTGACGTGGACCGTCGCCGGGGGGTTCGTGCTGCTGCTCACCGCCGCCGACGTCACCGGCCGGCCGCTCGGCACGCCGGGCTCCGCCGGTGACCTCGGCGTCTTCGTCACCGACGTCGACCTGGGCCGCCAGCTCGCGTTCGTCGTGCTCGGTGCCGCCCTCGTCGCGACCGTGGTCGCCGGCGTCCGGGGCCCTGGCGGCGCGGCGGCGTCCGCCGTGCTCGTCGGTGTCGTGCTCGTCCCGCTGGCACTGACCGGGCACGCGGCAGGCGCCGCGGACCACGAGGTCGCCGTCTCGGCGTGGTGGCTGCACGTGCTCGCGGTCGGGGTGTGGGCCGGCGGCCTGGCGGCGCTGGCCGCAGTCGCCGGGTCGCTCGGCACCGGACTGGCGGCGGCGGCGTCCCGGTTCTCGGTGCTGGCGGGCTGGGCCTACGCGCTGCTCGTCGCGACCGGCGTCGCCACGGCGGCGACCCGACTGGGCACCTGGGCCGACGTGCTCTCCTCCTACGGCCTGCTGGTGCTCGCCAAGACCGCGGCGGCGCTCGCGCTCGGTGTCGCGGGCTGGTGGCACCGCCGGGTCACCCTGACCGCGCTCGCGGCGGGGGCCGGGGCGGCGTTCCGGCGCCTCGTCGCCGGCGAGGTGCTCGTGATGGCCGGCACGATCGGGGTGGCGGTGGCGCTGTCGCGCACCGCGGCCCCCGTGCCGGACGTCCTGCCCACGACCCCCACCCCCGCCGAGGTCGTCACCGGGGAGCCGCTGCCCCCGCCGCCGACCGCGCTGCGGTACCTCACCGAGGCCAGCTGGGACGTGCTGTGGGTGGCGGCGGTCGCCGTCCTCGTGGTCGCCTACCTGCTCGGAGTGCGGCGCCTGACGGTTCGTGGGGACCGCTGGCCGGTGGGACGCACCTTGACGTGGCTGGCCGGGTGCGCCGCGCTGCTGGCCGTCACGTCCAGCGGGTTGGCCCGCTACGCCGACGTCCTGTTCAGCGCGCACATGGTGCAGCACATGGCGCTGTCGATGGTGGTGCCGCCGCTGCTCGTGTTGGGGGCTCCGGTCACCCTCGCGCTGCGCGCGCTGCCCCGGAGCACCGACGGCGCGCGCGGCCCGCGCGAGTGGGTGCAGGTGCTCGTCGGGTCCCGGGTCGCGCGGGTGGCGACGCAGCCCGTCGTGGCCGCCGTCGTGTTCACCGGCTCGCTCATCGTCTTCTACTACTCCGAGCTGTTCGGCCTCGCCCTGCGCACGCACGTGGGCCACGAGCTGATGATGATCCACTTCCTGCTGGCCGGGTACCTGTTCGCGCTGGTCCTCGTCGGGGTGGACCCCGGCGTCAAGCGGCCGCCCTACCCGCTACGACTCGTGCTGCTCTTCGCCACGATGGCGTTCCACGCGTTCTTCGGCGTCGCGCTGCTCACGGGCGACGCCGTCCTCGAGGCCGACTACTTCTCCTCCCTCGGGTGGGGCATCGACGTGCTCGCGGACCAGCGGGACGGCGGCGCCGTCGCCTGGGCGGTCGGGGAGATCCCCACGCTCGGTCTCGCCATGCTGGTGGCGGTGCAGTGGTACCGCTCCGATGTGCGGGAGGCCCGCCGCGTCGACCGGGCCGCGGACCGCGACCACGATGCCGACCTCACCGCCTACAACGCGATGCTGGGGCGCCTCGCCGAGCAGGACCGCGACCCCGCAGCGCCCGCAGCGCGTGATACACCCTCCCGGTGACCAGCGAAGCCCCCGCGACCGACGGACCCCAGGACGGCGCGGCTGCGGCGGGCACCACGTCTGTGCCGGCCCGCCCACCCGGCCCCTTCGACCTCGACGGCTTCGTCGCGCTGCCCCGCGTCGGTGGTCTGGCCCTGTCGCCCGACGGCACCCGCCTCGTGGTCGGCGCCGCCACGCTGGACGCCGAGAAGAAGTGCTGGTCCGGTGCGCTGTGGGACGTCGACCCGCACGGGGTCCGCCCGGCCCGCCTCCTGACGCGCGGCGCCGAGGGGGAGACCGCTCCCGCGTTCACGCGGTGGGGCGACCTGCTGTTCCTGTCGTCCCGGCCCGACCCGGCCGGCGGCGAGGACGACGAGAAGCAGCCGGCGTCCCTGTGGCTGCTGCCGGCAGGTGGCGGCGAGCCGCGTCGGCTGGTGCGCCGTCCCGGCGGCGTCAGCGCGGTCACGGTCGCCCGGGACGCGGGCACGCTCGTCCTGGGGTCCCTCACGATGCCGTCCGCGACCGACCTCGACGGCGGGCAGGCCGCGACGACGGCACGCAAGGACGCCGGGGTGTCGGCGATCCTGCACGACTCCTACCCGGTGCGGTTCTGGGACCACGACATCGGCCCCGCACGGACGCGCCTGCTCACCGCCGCCGACCCCGCCGGTGACGCGCCGGCCCAGCCGGTCGACCTGACCGGCCACGTCGGGGCCGCGCTGCTCGAGGCCGACTGGGACGTCACCCCGGACGGCGCCACCGTGCTGACGTCGTGGCTCGTCCCCGAAGCGGGCGGCTCCCAGCGCTCGACGCTCGCCGCCCTGGACGTCGCCACCGGCGAGCGCACCCCCTTGCTGGCGGACACCGAGCACGAGTACTCCGGCGCGCGCGTCTCCCCGGACGGCGCCCGGGTCGCCGTGGTCCGCACCCGCCGCTCCACCCCGCACGACCCGGGCGACTCCCATCTCGTCCTGCTGCCGGTCGGCGGCGGCACCCCGCAGCGCGTTGCCGCCGCGTGGGACCGCTGGCCCGGGACGGTCCGGTGGACCCCCGACTCGGCGTCGCTCGTGGTGTGCGCCGACGACACCGGCCGGGCACCGGTCTTCCGCGTCGACCTGGGCGACGACCCTGGTGCTGCGGAGCCCGTGCGCCTCACCCCGGACGACGGTGCGTACGCCGACATCGAGGTCTCCCCGGACGGCGCGTGGGTCTACGCGGTGCGCTCGTCCGTCGACGCGCTCCCGGCGCCGGTGCGGGTGCCCCTGGCCCCGGCGGCCGGCGCGATGCAGCCCCTGCCGGGCCCGGCCGAGGCCCTCGGGCGGACCGCCGAGGTGCCGGGCCGGCTCACCGAGGTGAGCGCCACCGCCGAGGACGGCACACCGCTGCGTGCGTGGCTGGCGCTGCCGGCCGCCGACCCGGCCGCCGACCCGGCCGCGCTGCTCGTCTGGATCCACGGTGGTCCGCTGGGCTCGTGGAACGCGTGGTCGTGGCGCTGGAACCCGTGGCTCGCGGTGGCGCGTGGCTACGCCGTCCTGCTGCCGGACCCGGCCCTGTCCACCGGCTACGGCCTCGACTTCGTGCGCCGGGGCTGGGGGAGGTGGGGCGAGGCGCCCTACACCGACCTGCTCGCCCTCACCGACGCGGCAGAGTCGCGCGACGACGTCGACGGCACGCGCACCGCGGCGATGGGCGGCTCGTTCGGCGGGTACATGGCGAACTGGGTCGCGGGGCACACCGACCGGTTCGACGCGATCGTGACCCACGCGTCGCTGTGGGCGCTCGACCAGTTCGGCCCGACCACCGACGCGGCCTACTACTGGAGCCGGGAGATGACCGAGGAGAGGGCCCTGGCCAGCTCGCCGCACCTGTCGGCCGCGAGCATCACCACGCCGGTCCTGGTGATCCACGGCGACAAGGACTACCGCGTGCCGATCGGCGAGGGCCTGCGGCTGTGGTGGGACCTCGTCTCACGCTCGACCGACCCGGACGGCGCGACGCCGCACCGGTTCCTGTACTTCCCCGACGAGAACCACTGGGTGCTCACTCCGGGCAACGCCAAGGTCTGGTACGCCACGGTGCTCGCGTTCGTCGACCAGCACGTCCTGGGTCGCGGCTGGGTCGCCCCGGAGCTGTTGGGGTGAGCCGCTGGGGCTTCGTCGGCGCCGGCGGCATCGCCGCCACGGTGGCGCGCGACCTCGCGCTCACCGAGGGCGCCGAGGCGCTGGCCGTCGGCTCCCGGAACCTCACCCGGGCGCGCTCGTTCGCCGCCGAGCACGGGTTCGAGCGTGCCTACGGCTCGTACGCCGAGCTGTTCGCGGACGACGACGTCGACGTGGTCTACGTCGCGACGCCGCACGCTCAGCACCACGCGGTGGCACGCCCCGCGATGGAGGCGGGCCGGGCGGTGCTGGTGGAGAAGTCGTTCACGGTCTCGTCCGCGGCGGCCGTCGACCTCGTCGCGGTGGCCCGCGAGCGCGGCGTGTTCGCGATGGAGGCGATGTGGACCCGCTTCCTGCCGCTCGTGCGCCGGCTCGTCGACGTGGTCGCGGACGGCGCGATCGGCGAGGTGCGCGTCGTCCAGGCCGACTTCGGGTTCCCGGGGCCGGCGGACGGGACCGACCGGCTGTGGGACCCCGCCCAGGGTGGCGGCGCGATGCTCGACCTCGGCGTCTACCCGGTGTCGTTCGCGCACCTGCTGCTCGGACCGCCGAGCACGGTGCAGGTGACCGGCTCGCTGGCGGCCACCGGCGTGGACGCCGACGCCGGCGTGCTGCTCGGCTGGGACGGCGGCGCGCACGCGGCGCTGTCGTGCTCGCTGACGAGCCGCATGTCCGGGGCCGCCCGGGTGGTCGGGACCCGTGGGCGGGTCGAGGTGCTCTCGCCGTTCCACCACCCGCCGGCGTTCGTGCTGCACCGCGACGGCGCCGAGCCGGAGCAGGTCACGGCCACCACCACAGGGCGTGGCTACGCACACATGCTCGGTCACGTGCAGGACTGCCTCGCCGCCGGGCTCACCGAGTCGCCGGTGATGCCGCTGGGCGCGACGCTGCAGGTGATGGCCGTGCTCGACACCGCGCTCGACCGGCTCGGCGCCGTCCACGTCGACGAGGGCTTCCCCCCGCCCGCCTGACCCCACCCGCGGCGGTCACCCCTCCGCGGCCGCCCCCTCCGCGGTGATCATGCACTTCGGGTCCGCTCGGTCCCGCACCCCGCCTCCTCCTCCGCGGTGATCATGCAGTCCGGGTACGCCGCGACCTCCGGCCCGGCGGTGGCTCCCCGGGTGGGGCGATCTGAACCACCCGCCGGTCGGCACAGGGGACCCCTGTGCCAACCCGGTTGGCACGGGGGCGCCCGGTGCCAGCCCGACGGGCGTGGGGCGGCCGGTCGGGGGTGAGTCGCGGCCCGCCGTCCGGGATGGGGTTTCATGGGCGCCGTGCCGGAGCGGGAGATCAGGGTCATCGGCGACCCGGTGCTGGCGTCCGTCTGCGACCCGGTCGACCTCGACGACCCCGGCCTGCCCGGGCTGGTCCGCGACCTGCTCGAGACGGTGCGGGTCGAGGGCCGCGCGGGCCTGGCCGCGAACCAGATCGGCGTCGCACTGCGGGCGTTCTCGTGGAACGTGGACGACGACCTCGGCTACGTGCTCAACCCGCGGCTCGTCGAGGTCTCCGACGAGACCCAGGACGGCGACGAGGGGTGCCTGTCGGTGCCCGGACTCTGGTACGAGACCCGTCGCGCGGAACGGGCCCGCGTTGAGGGCGTCGACCTGCACGGCGACCCCGTCGTGGTCGAGGGCGAGGGGCTGATGGCGCGGTGCCTGCAGCACGAGATGGACCACCTCGACGGCCGGCTGTACCTCTCGCGTCTCGACGCGACACCGCGCAAGTCGGCGATGCGCGAGGTCCGCGAGGCGATCTGGAAGATCTGAGCCACGCACCACCGTTGGGTCCCGCGTGCGACCCGCCGTGCCCGCGTCCGCGCCCCGAGCTCGCCTGGGACGTCGCCCGGTTCGACGGCCAGGTCGTCGTCGCGACGGCCGGGCTGCGCCAGCTGTGGGCCTTCGAGCCCGCCACCGACCCGGCACGCGGCACGGTCCGGGTGCTCGCCGGCACGAGCGCAGAGGGGCTCTGGGACGGCGCCGCGGAGCAGGCCTGGTTCGCGCAGATCTCGGGCCTGGCGACGTCCTCCGACGGCGGCACGCTCTGGCTCGCGGACGCCGAGACCTCCGCACTGCGCGCCCTGCGCCGCACCGGCGGGCCGGTGGACGGCGCCGTCCCCGTCGTGACGGACACCCGGCTCGCGAACGCGGCGCCGGTCGCCGGTCCCGGCTACGAGGTCACCACCGTCGTGGGGACGGGGCTGTTCGACTTCGGGCACCGGGACGGCGACGCCGGTCAGGCGCTCCTGCAGCACCCGCTCGGCGTGGCCGCGCTGGCCGACGGGTCGGTGGCCGTGGCCGACACCTACGACGGCGCCGTGCGGCGCTACGACCCCGCGACGAACCAGGTGGGCACGCTGGCGACCGCGCTGGCCGAGCCGGCCGACGTGCTCGCGGACGGCGACACGGTGGTCGTCGTGGAGGCGGCCGGACACGCGCTGAGCCGGATCCCGCTGCCCGGGCAGCCCGCCGTGGTGCAGGGCGACCACCACGCCACGGCGCGCCCCGGCGATGCCGGTGCGTCCCGGACCGCTCCGGCTGCGGGTGGCCTTCACCCCGCCGACCGGCCAGCACCTGGACGACCGCTGGGGCGACCCGACCCGGCTCGTGGTGTCGGCCTCGCCACCGGATCTGCTGGCCGCCGGGGACGGCGACGGCCCCGCCCTGGCGCGCGACCTCGTGCTGGCACCCGGCGTCGGGGCGGGCGTGCTCCACGTGAGCGCCCAGGCAGCGGCCTGCGACGGGGATCCCACGACCGGCGAGGCGCCCGAGCACGCCGCCTGCCACCTCTACCAGCAGGGCTGGGGCATCCCGCTCGAGCTCACCGGAACCGTCGGGGAGGGGGCCGAGTGGGACGAGCAGGGCGAGCTCCTGCTGGACCTGCGCGGCGGCTGAGGGACAGCGGACCGGCCGGACCGAGGTGCGGACCTCACCGGCCCATGGTCGACTTACGGCGTAAACGGGCCCGTCGCACGACGGCCCGGTGCCGACGAGAGAGCGGGACACCACGATGTGGGTCTTCCTGACCGCACGGATCCGCCGCTGGGTGCTGATGGGTCTGCTGCTGCCGCTGGCCGGCGGGGTGGCGCGACGCGTCGCGGACCGGCTGGAGGCCGGCAGCGGTCCGTCCCGGGTGTCCCGGGGGCTGCGCACCGTCGGGTCGTGGACCGGCCGCGGCCGCCGCGGGCGTCGCGAGCAGTCCGCGGTAGCCGGCAGTCGTCACTGACCCCCTGCGTCCCCCGGTGCCGGACCCCCGGTGTCGGACCCCCGGTGTCGGACCCCCGGTGCCGGGCCCCCGGTCCTTCGCCGAGTGTGACCTCTGTGCGCGACACGCCGGCGTGTCCTGCACAGACCTCACACTCGCGCGTGGGTCCGGACGTGGCCGCGGCGCCCGAGGGTGGCGGCCCGACCGCGCCACCACGATGCTGACCCGGTGGCCACCCCCGCCGAGGAGATCGACGTCGCGGGCCTCACCGTCCGGCTGACGAACCCGGACAAGGTCTACTTTCCTGCCCTTGGCGCCGACGGGGGCACGAAACGCCACCTCGTCGAGTACTACCGGGCGGTGGCGGAGGCCGGCGCGGTCGTGGCCGCGCTGCGCGACCGCCCCACGTACCTGCAGCGGTTCCCGGAGGGGATCGAGGGCGAGGAGATCTACCAGAAGCGGCTGCCCCGCTACGCGCCCGACCACATCGCCACGTGCCGGGTCGCCTTCCCGTCCGGGCGGCACGCCGACGCGCTGCGGGTGCGCCACCCCGCGGACGTCGTGTGGGCCGCGAACCACGGCACCGTCACCTTCCACCCGTGGCCCTCCCGGTGCGCCGACACCGAACACCCCGACGAGCTGCGGATCGACCTCGACCCCCAGCCGGGCACGGGGTTCGCGCAGGCACGGCGCGTCGCCCTGGACGGCGTGCGGCCGCTGCTCGACGAGCTCGGGCTGCGGGGCTACCCGAAGACCTCGGGCGGACGCGGCATGCACGTCTACGTGCGCATCGAGCCGCTGCTGACGCACCGGCAGGTCCGCCGGGCGGCCTTGGCCCTGGCCCGCGAGGTGGAGCGCCGCTGCGGCGACGCCGTCACCACCGCCTGGTGGAAGGCCGAGCGCGGCGAACAGGTTTTCGTCGACTACAACCAGAACGCCCGCGACCGCACCATCGCCTCGGCGTACTCCCTGCGCCGTACACCGCGAGCGACGGTCTCGTGCCCGGTGACGTGGGACGAGCTCGCCGACGTCGACCCCGACGACCTCACGCTGGCGACCGTCCCGGCGCGGCTCGCCGCCGTCGGGGACCCGATGGCCGGCCTGGACGACGTCGCGCACCGCCTCGACGCGCTGGTCGAGATGGCCGACCGGGACGAGGTCGAGGGACTGGACGACCCCGACGCCGGGTCATGACGCCGATGAGCCGTGCGGACGACCTGCCGCGCGCCGCCTCGCACTCGGCCGGGCCCGCTGCCACGATCGACGGTGAGCAGGCTCCGGAGGCGGGGCCGGGACGGAGACAGCCATGGGCATCGGCGGAGGCATCTTCCTCCTCGTCGTCGGCGCGATCCTCTCGTTCGGTGTGTCCGACGCCGTCGAGGGCGTCAACCTCGTCGTGATCGGCTACATCCTGATGGGGGCCGGGGTGTTGACCATCGTGCTGGCCATCGCGATCAACAACCAGCGGACGAACACCCGGCACACCGAGGTCGTGGAGCGCCGCGAGGAGCCGCCGCCACGGGTCTGACGCCAGCAGGCACCGACGACAGCAGGGCCCGAGCCCCGAGGGGGTCGGGCCCTGCTGTGCGTGTCGAGGCGCGGTCAGCCGTCCTGCTGGGTGAGGACGAAACCGGGCTGCTCGCCGTCCTGGGCGTCGAGGGTGGCGTCCGCGAGCAGGGTCGCGGTCTCCTCCTCGAGGAAGATCCGGGCGCCGTCGGAGCCGTCGACGACGGCGTCACCGGGCTCGGGCTCCGCGGCGAGGGAGAGCTCGAGGTGGCCGGCCGTGGCGGCGGGGGCGATCCGGACGCCGCCGGTGTCGGTGACCTCCGCCTGGTCGGCGAGGTCGCGCACGAGCGTCTGGGCGTTCTCGGTCATGGTGAGCACGTTCTGGGACCCTTCGTTGGTCGTCCGGCCCGAGGGCGCAGAGCGCGCAGACCCTGGGGCCGGGCGCGACCACGCGGGGCCGTGCTTGCCCGTCGAGCCTCTCAGGCCCTCAGCGCGGCGGGTCAAACCCGCTGGTCACGGCCGGTGTCGAACGTCCCGAGAACGAGCTCGAGCAGGCGGTAGAGGCCGTAGACCGCCATCACGGCGACGGTGACGTGCAGCAGCAGCGCGAGGGCGACGCCACCGATCAGACCCGCCGCCCGGAACCGGCCCCAGGTCAGCGACAGCGCCGCCGGGACGAGGACGGCGGCGACGGCGCCGGTGGCCAGCTCGACCCACCAGGGCCGCTCGCCCATCCACGGCAGCACCGCGACGACGTCCAGCAGGTCGAGGGTGGCTACCGAGCCGAGCCCGGCGATGAGCAGGGCGGTGAGCAGCAGCACCCCCCGCCACCGCCAGTACGGCCGCACTGCCCGCCACATCGTCGCGAACGTCACCGCCGTCCACACCAGCCACCGCCGCACCAGCCGCACGCCCGAGACTGCCATCGCCCGGCGGAAGATGTGGTCCGCCTCCTCCCGCTCGACCCGCGGCCCGGAGTACGAGCGCCCGCCGAGCGACGTCTCCACCAACCCGTCGTGGAGCACCGCGGCGGGCAGGTGCTCGCCCACACGCGGCACGAGCCACAGGAAGAACCAGGGCACCGACGTCAGGTCGGTGCGGAACGCCTCCAGCGTGTCGTCGTCGGCCGGCACGATGAACGGCTCGTCGTACGTGCCGTCGTGGAAGCCGATCCGGCGCCGCAGCGCGAACGTGCTGCCACCGACGTCGGAGGCGAGCACGAGGCACAGCGGGCCGCCGGTGTCGGGGTCGAAGAACCGGTCGGTGCGGGGGTGCGGACTCACGCCCGTCATGCTGCCCGCCCGGACCGCCCGCCGTCGTCCCGCCGTGCCGCGGCCGGCCACCGAGGGTGACCGTCAGGGTCGACGGGCCCGATCCCCCCGTGCGACCTAGGGTGGACCGGACGTCCCGGCGGGACGGCATGACCAGGTAGGACCACGGCAGGACCAGGTAGGACCACGGCAGGCACCGCGCGGGCGGCAGAGACGGTGGAGACGGCAGTGACCGGGAACGCGACGTACCGCACGACCAACACCGCCGTCCTCTCGGTGTGTGCCGTGGACGCCGAGACGGTGGTCACCTCCGCCGACCTGGAGGATCGGCTGCGACCGACGCTGGAGCGCGTCGGGCTGCGTCCGGGGATGCTGGAGCGCCTCGTCGGCGTCCACGAGCGCCGCTGGTGGGGCGAGGGGGTCACGTTCGCCGACGGCGCCGCGATGGCCGGCGCCAAGGCGCTCGCCGAGGCGGGCGCCGACCCCTCGCAGGTCGGCCTGATGGTGAACACGTCCGTGAGCCGCATGCACCTGGAGCCCTCGACGGCCGTCGCGGTGCACCACGCCCTGGACCTGCCGTCGTCGTGCCAGAACTACGACGTCGCCAACGCCTGCCTCGGGTTCGTCAACGGGATGCAGATCGCGTCGTCCCTGATCGACTCCGGCCAGATCGACCACGCGCTCGTGGTCAACGGCGAGGACGCGCAGAAGGTCCAGGAGGCCACGATGGCCCGCCTCACCGGTCCCGACGTCACGGCGGCCCAGGTGATGTCGGAGTTCGCGACGCTGACGCTGGGCTCCGGCGCCGTCGCGATGGTGCTCGGCAGGGCGGACCAGCACCCCGAGGGCCACCGCGTGGTCGGCGGCGTCAGCCGGGCCGGCACCGAGCACCACGAGCTCTGCGTGGGCGACCTCGACGGCATGCGCACCGACACGCGGGCCCTGCTGGACGCCGGCCTGGCGCTCTCGGAGGCGCTGTGGGCCGAGGCGGCCGACGTCTTCGACTGGGCCGGCGGGATGGACCGCTACATCATCCACCAGGTCTCCCGCGTGCACACCGACGCGCTCTGCGCCCGCCTCGGCATCGACCCGGCACGCGTGCCGCGCACGTTCGGCGCCCGCGGCAACATCGGCCCCGCGTCCGTGCCGTACACGCTCGCGAGCGCCGTCGGCGAGCTGGACGCCGGCGACCGGGTGCTGCTGATGGGCATCGGCTCGGGGCTCAACGCCTCGTGCACCGAGATCGTCTGGTGACGTCGGGGCCCACCGCTTCGCCCTCCGCGACCCCCGCCGTGCCGTCGACCGCGCTACCCCGACTGCTGCCGGGTCCGCTGCCGGGTCTCGACCCGACATGGTCGCGGCACGTCGGCTTCGACGACGCGGACGGCGTCCGGCGCACCGCGCACGCGCTCGACACCGGCGGGGACGACCCGGTCGGAACCCTGCTGTGCGTCCATGGCAACCCGACGTGGTCGTACCTGTGGCGCCGCCTGCTCGCCGCCCCCCCGGCCGGCTGGCGCGTGGTCGCGCCCGACCACCTCGGCATGGGCCTGTCCGAGCGGGTCGAGGGCCCGCGGCCGCTCGCCCGCCGGATCGACGACCTCGCGCGGATCACGACGGCACTCGGGGTCACCGGGCCCGTGGTGACCGTTGCGCACGACTGGGGCGGCCCGATCTCGCTGGGCTGGGCCCTGGCGCACCGCGACGATCTCCGCGGTGTGGTGCTCACGAACACGGCGGTCCACCAGCCCGGCCACGTGGCCGCGCCCGCCCTGATCCGGCTGGCGCACGTGCCCGCGGTCCGGGGCCTCGCGTGCGTGCGCACCCCCGTCTTCGTGCGCGGGGCGGCCGCGCTGTCTCGACCGGCGCTGCCGAAGGACGTGCGCGACGCGCTCGCCGCGCCCTACCGCGGCCCCGACCGCCGCCGCTCCGTCGGGGACTTCGTCGCCGATATCCCCTTTGCGCCGGGGCACCCGAGCTGGCCCGCGCTGGACGCCGTCGCCGACGGGATCCGCTCGCTCGACGTGCCGGCGCTGCTGCTGTGGGGGCCCCGCGACCCGGTGTTCGGGGAGGCGCACCTGGCGGACCTGCGCGAGCGGCTGCCGCACGCCGCCGTCCACCGCTTCGAGGGTGCCTCCCACCTGCTGGCCGAGGACGCCCCGCAGTACGCCGGGATCGTCTCGCGCTGGGTGGGCGACCTGGGTGACCTGCCCGTGGGGGACGGCGGCAACGGGCACGGCGAGGCGGGTGCCCCCGCCGACGGAGAGGACGCCGGCAGCCGCCGGGTGTGGACGGCGCTGGCCGAGCGGTCCGACGACGCCTCCCCGGCCGTGGTCGAGGTCGACGGGGCCGCGGTGACGTGGGCGGAGCTCGCGTCGCGGGTGGCCGCGACCGCGGCGGGCCTCGCGGCGGCCGGGGTGCGGCCGGGTGACCGGGTGGCGCTGCTCGTGCCGCCCTCGGTCGACCTGACCACCGCGGTGTACGCCCTGTGGCGCGCCGGCGCCGTCGTCGTCGTGGTCGACCGCGGCCTGGGGCTCGCGGCGATGGGACGCGCGCTGCGTGGCGCCGGGGTCGACCACGTGGTCGGCACGCCGGCCGGGCTCGCCGCCGCCCGCGCGATGCGCGTCCCCGGGCGCCGGATCGCTGCCGGGACCGCACCCGCGGCCGTGCTCCGGGCCCTCGGCGCCACCACCACCCTCGCCGACCTTCGCGCGCGAGGTTCCGGCCTGACGGCACCGTCGGAGCCACCGGCCGACGCCGAGTGCGCGGTGGTCTTCACCTCCGGGGCGACCGGCCCGCCGAAGGGCGTGGTCTACCGGCACCGGCAGGTGCAGGCCCAGCTGGAGCTCGTCCGCTCGACGTACGCCCTCGACCGTGGCGACCGGATCGTCGCCGCGTTCGCACCCTTCGCGTTGCTGGGGCCCGCCCTGGGGATCGGCTCGTCGGTGCCGCGCACCGACGTCACGGCCCCGGCCACGCTCACCGCCGTCGCGCTCGCCGAGGCGGCGGCCGCGGTCGACGCCACCGTGGTCTTCGCGTCACCCGCGGCGCTGCGCAACGTGCTCGCGACCGCCGGCGACCTTTCCGCGGTGGACAGCGAGACGCTGTCGCGGGTTCGGCTGCTGATGTCGGCGGGCGCCCCGGTGCCGGTGCCGCTGCTGCGCCGACTCGCGGGCGTGCTGCCTGCCGCCGAGCTGCACACCCCCTACGGCATGACCGAGGTGCTGCCGGTCACCGACGTCTCGCTCGCCGACCTCGAGGCGGACCTCGCGTCAGGCCCCGTGTCGGACGCCGATCCAACCGCTGGCGGCGGCGGGGTCTGCGTGGGCGTGCCGCTGCCGGGCGTGGACGTCGCCGTCAGCGCGGTCGACGGGCTCGGTCGCGCCGACGGCCCCCCCGACCAGGCACCCGGCGTGACCGGCGAGGTCTGCGTGCGCGCCGCGCACGTGAAGGACCGGTACGACGCCCTCTGGGCGACCGAGCGGACGTCCTCGCGTGACGCGGGGTGGCACCGCACCGGCGACGTCGGGCACCTCGACGACCGCGGCCGCTTGTGGGTCGAGGGCCGGCTCGGGCACGTGGTCGCCACCGAGCGCGGCGTCGTCACGCCGGTGGCCGTGGAGCAGCGGGTCGAGATCTTGGCCGGGGTGGCGTCGGCTGCCGCCGTCGGCGTCGGTCCGCCGGGGGCCCAGCGGGTTGTCGTGGTCGCCGTCCCCGCGGGGTCGCCGCCGCGGCGGGGCCGGCCGCTGGCGGAGCCGGGTCTCGCCGCGGACGTCCGGGCCGTCGCGGGCGTGGACGTCGCCGCCGTGCTTGTCGCCCGCTCCCTGCCGGTGGACGTGCGGCACGCCTCCAAGGTGGACCGGGCGAGCCTCGCCGCCTGGGCGGCCGGCGTCCTGGCCGGCGCGTGAGCCGGGTGTGGCGGGTGTGGCGGGTGTGGCGGGTGTGGCGGACGGCGCGGTGAGGGTCCTCGTCACGGGGGCGTCCGGAATGCTCGGCCGGGCGACTGCCCTGGCGCTGGCAGACCGGGGCGACGACGTGACGGTGATGCAGCGCCGTCCGGCGGGGCTGGCGTGCCGCGAGGTCCTCGGGGACGTCGCCGACCTGGCACCCGTCCGGCGCGCGGTCTCCGGCCAGGACGCCGTCGTGCACCTCGCCGCGAAGGTCGACGTGGTCGGGCCGTGGGCGGAGTACGAGCGCGCCAACGTCACCGGGACGCGCACGGTGGTCAGCGCCTGCCGCGCGGCCGGGGTGGGGCGGCTGGTGCACGTGTCGTCGCCGTCGGTGGCCCACCACGGCGCCGCGCTCGTCGGTGCGGGCGCCGGGCCCGCGGACCCGCTGCGTGCCCGGGGCAGCTACGCCCGGTCGAAGGCCGCCGCCGAGCTCGCGGCGCTGGCGGCCGACGCGGGCGACCTCGCCGTGGTCGCCGTCCGGCCGCACCTGGTCTGGGGGCCGGGGGACACCCAGCTCGTCGCCCGCGTGGTCGACCGGGCCCGCGCCGGGCGGCTACCCCTCGTGGGCTCGGGGGCGGCGCTCATCGACACCACCTACGTCGACAACGCGGTCTCGGCGCTCGTGGCGGCGCTCGACGCGGCCGCCCATGTGCACGGGCAGGCCCTCGTGGTCTCCAACGGCGAGCCCCGGCCGGTCGCCGAGGTGCTGGCGCGGATCTGCTCCGCCGCCGGCGTGCCCGGCCCGCGTGGCCGGGTGCCGCTGCCGGTGGCCCGGGCCGCGGGCACCGCCGTCGAGGGCGTGTGGTCGGCGCTCGGGCGCCGGGACACACCGCCGCTGACCCGCTTCCTCGCCGAGCAGCTCGCCACGGCCCACTGGTTCGACCAGCGCCGCACCCGGGAGCTGCTCGCATGGGCGCCCGCGGTGGGGCTCGACGAGGGGTTCGCCGCCCTCGCTCGCTGGTACGCGGCGCACCCCGCGGGGTGAGGCCGCGGCGAGACCGGCCTCGCGGGCGTCCCCGCGCAGCGTGTCCCGACGTCGTCCGCGGGTGCGCGCGCGCCGGCTCAGGCGCCTCGGCTCAGAAGGCCGCCTCGGGCACGTCCATCAGGGCGTTGTCGGTGGCCTCGGCGACGGCGCGCTCGGCGCCGATCCGGGGCAGCCGGGTGCGCGCGAAGAACCGGGCGGCGGCGACCTTGCCGGTGTAGAAGTCGGCGTCCCTGCCGGTCGCGCCGGCGTCCAGGGCGGCCTGGGCGACCTCGGCCTGGCGCAGCAGCAGCCACCCGACGACGAGGTCTCCGGTGGACATCAGCAGCCGGGTCGTGTTCTGCCCCACGAGGTACAGCGACCTCGGGTCCCCGCCGACGCGCGGGTCGGACGCGGTGAGGTGGCCGACCATGGCGCCGACGATCGCCTGCACGTCGTCCAGGGCGGCGCCGAGCAGCTCGCGCTCCCTGGCCAGGGTGCCGTCGCCGGGGTCGCCCTTGACGAACTCGGCGACCTGGCCCGCCAGGTGCGACAGCGCCCGACCCTTGTCGCGCACGATCTTGCGGAAGAAGAAGTCCTGCCCCTGGATCGCGGTCGTGCCCTCGTAGAGCGTGTCGATCTTCGCGTCCCGCACGTACTGCTCCACCGGGTAGTCCTGCAGGAAGCCCGACCCGCCGAAGGTCTGCAGGGTCTCGGTGCCGAGCAGCGTCCACGCCTGCTCGGAGCCGCAGCCCTTCACCAGCGGCAGCAGCAGGTCGTTGAGCCGGACGGCGAGGTCCTCGGGCGAGCCGTCGTCGAAGTCCTCGTCGCCGCGGGCGTGCGCGGCCACTGCGACGGCGTCCTGCTGCGTGGCAGTGTAGAGCACCAGGGCGCGCAGGCCCTCGGCGTAGGCCTTCTGCAGCATCAGGGAGCGGCGGACGTCGGGGTGGTGCGTGATCGTCACCCGTGGCGCCGTCTTGTCGGTCATCCGCGTCATGTCGGCGCCCTGCACGCGCTCCTTGGCGTAGTCGAGCGCGTTGAGGTAGCCGGTGGACAGGGTCGCGATGGCCTTGGTGCCGACCATCATCCGCGCCGACTCGATGATCTTGAACATCTGGGCGATGCCGTCGTGCACGTCCCCGAGCAGCGTGCCCACCGCGGGGACGCCGTCCACCTCGCCGAAGCGCACCTCGCAGGTGGTCGAGACCTTCAGGCCCATCTTGTGCTCGACGTTGGTGACGAACGCGCCGTTGCGCTCGCCGAGGTCCCCGGTCTCCAGGTCGACATGGTGTTTCGGCACGACGAACAGGCTCAGCCCCTTCGTACCGGCCACGGCACCCTCGGGACGGGCGAGCACCAGGTGCACGACGGTGTCGTAGATGTCGGCCTCGGCGGAGGTGATGAAGCGCTTCACGCCGCTGATGTGCCACGTGCCGTCGTCCTGCTGCACGGCACGGGTGCGACCGGCGCCCACGTCGGAGCCGGCGTCGGGCTCGGTGAGCACCATCGTGGCGCCCCACCGGTTGTCGACGATGTGCTGCGCCATCCGCTGCTGGTCCGGGGTGCCGAGGGTGTGCACGACGTTGGCGAAGGAGAACCCGGCGGAGTACATGTGCACCGCGGGGTTCGACCCCAGCACGAGCTCGGCGACCGCCCACCGCAGCGACGGGGGGACCGGCATGCCGCCGATCTCGGCGGGGACGTCCATCCGCCACCACTCGGCGTCGAGGTACGCGCGGTAGCTGGCCTTGAACGCGTCCGGCAGGGTGACGGAGTGCGTGGCCGGGTCGAACGCCGGCGGGGTGCGGTCGGAGTCCAGCAGGGAGTCGGCGAGCTCGTGCTCCGCGAGCCGCGCCACCTCGGCCAGGATGTCGCGGGCGGTGCCGGCGTCGACGTCGGCGTACGGCCCGGTGCCCAGCACGTCGCCGCGCCCGAGGACCTCGAACAGGGTGAACTCGATGTCGCGGACGTTGCTCCGGTAGTGGCCCATCGCTGGCCGCTCCCCTCCTGGTCGACCTGCCCGACACGCCCGGCTGGACGTCGCGGGCGGCGCGGCGGGGCGTTGTTACCCGCCGGTAACCCATGATGCTACTCGTCGGTAACATCGCGCAACCGCGACCCCGGAACCCGTCGTCGCCGTTCACCCACCCGGCCCCCCCCCCCCGGCCCCCCCCCCCCGCCCCCCAACCCCCGGGGCCGCCGCCCCGGGGGCCGCGCGCGCCCCCCCCCCGGGGCCGCGCGGCGCGCCCGCGCCCGCCCGGCCCGGCGGGCCGCCCGG
>JBBRBF010000013.1:0-79539 GCA_038206105.1 Actinomycetales bacterium
CGTCCGGACGCCGCGTGGGCGCTGCACGTGATGTCGGCGCTGGCACCGGCCGGCATGGTCGCCAGCCGCGGCGGCCCGCTGATGGCGGCGTCCAACGAGCTGCACGTGACGGTCCGCGGTGCCGGCGGTCACGGCTCGGCGCCGCACCGGGCGAAGGACCCGATCCCCGTCGCGGCGGAGATGGTCACCGGGCTGCAGACCCTCGTCTCGCGGACGGTGTCGCCGTTCTCCCCGGCGGTGCTCACCGTCGGGGAGTTCCACGCGGGGAGCAAGGCCAACATCATCCCGGACTCGGCCCGCTTCGCCGCCACCGTGCGGTGCTTCGAGGACGACGTGCTCGGGTCCCTGGAGGCCGACACGGTCCGCTACTGCGAGGGCGTCGCCGCCGCGCACGGCGTCGAGGTCGACGCGCGCTTCGACCGGCAGTACCCGGTGACGGTGAACGACGCGGGCCGGGTCGCGGCCGCCGAGGCCGCCGTCCGCGACGTCCTCGGCGACCGGCGCTGGCTGTCGCTGCCGGACCCCATCACGGGCAGCGAGGACTTCTCACGGGTGCTGCAGGCGGTGCCCGGCGCGATGCTGTTCCTCGGGGCGTGCGTGCCCGGACGCGACTGGGAGTCCGCGCCGGACAACCACTCCCCCTTCGCGGCCTTCGACGACGCCGTGCTGCCCGACGGGGCTGCGGTCTACGCCGAGCTCGCGGCCCTGTCCCTGGCCGCCGCCGCGGGCTGACCCGCGTCGGCGGCAACCGAGCCCCCAACGCCCGCCTGCCTGGACGACGCAACCCAACACCACAGCCCCCCGCGGTGATCATGCACGTCGGGTCCGGTGGTGGACCCGACGTGCATGATCACCGTGAGGGGGCTGCTGGGACGTGCGGGTGGTGCGTCAGGCGTGAGCCCTCGGGTACGACGCGTCAGGCGTCGAGGTCCTTGGCCACGAGGTCCGCGACGGTCTTCATCGCGCCCTCGTCGTCGCTGGCCACCGTCACCTCGTCGCCGCACTTGGCGCCGAGGGTCATGATCAGCAGCGCCGAGCCCGCGTCGACCGGTTCCCCGCCCGGCACCGCGAGGGTGACGGGGGTGCCGGTCTCGGTGGCGATCTGGGCGATGGTCGCGGCGGGACGGGCGTGGAGCCCGACCGACGAGCCGACGGTGACGGTGGTGCTGGGCACGGGTGCCTCCTGGGATCGCGTGGGACGTGGGTCTGCGGACGTGGGGACTCAGCCTGTCAGGCCGCGACGGTGTTCGCCGTCCCGATCCGCTTGGCGACGAGCACCGCGATCGCGCCGATGACCGTACCGACGAGCAGCGCGAGCAGGAACGTCGCGATCCCGCCGATGGCGAAGAAGACGAAGATCCCGCCGTGCGGGGCCCGCAGGGTGACGCCGGCGACGGCCACGATGGCACCGGTGACGGCGGAGCCCAGCATGATCGAGGGGATGATCCGCAGCGGGTCGGCCGCCGCGAACGGGATCGCGCCCTCGGTGATGAACGAGGCACCGAGCAGCCAGTTGGTCTTGCCGTTCTCGCGCTCGGCCGGGCTGAACGCGCTCGGACGGACGGCGGTGGCCAGCGCCAGGGCCAGCGGCGGGACCATGCCGGCCGCCATCACCGCGGCCATGATGACGAGCGGGCCGTCGTTGCCGGCGCTGGCGCCGGCCAGGCCGGCGGCTGCGAACGCGTAGGCGGCCTTGTTGACCGGGCCGCCCATGTCGAAGGCCATCATCAGGCCGAGCACGGCGCCGAGGACGAGGGAGGAGCTGCCCGACAGGCCACCGAGCCACGACTCGAGACCGCTGGTGATCGCGGCCAGGGGGCGACCAAGGAGCATCACCATCAGCCCGCCGGCGACGAGCGTCGCACCGAGCGGGATCACGACGACGGGCATCAGGCCCCGCGCCCAGCGCGGCACCGGCAGTCGGCTGATCGCGAGGGCGGCGCCACCGGCGATGAGACCACCGACGAGGCCGCCGATGAAGCCGGCGCTGAGGGTGGTCGCGACGACGCCGACGGTGAAGCCCGGGGCGATGCCGGGCCGGTCGGCGATCGCGTACGCGATGTACCCGGACAGCGCCGGGACCAGGAAGCCGAACGCCAACGAGCCGAGGGTGAAGAGCACGGCGCCGAGGTACTGGGTCAGGCCGCCCTCGGGCAGGTTGAGCAGCGTGTTGGTGGTGACGATCTCGGCTGCCGGACCCGTGATCTGGTACCCGCCGAGCAGGAAGCCGAGGGCGATGAGCAGGCCACCGGCCGCGACGAACGGGATCATGTAGCTGACGCCGGTGAGCAGCCAGCCGCGCAGCCGCCGGGCCCAGTGCTCGTCGCCGCCGCTGGTGGCCGTCGCCGGCGCGGCTCCGCCCGCGTCGCCGGCGACGGTGGCCGCGCTCGGGTCGTCGGCGGCACGCAGCGCCTCGGCGACCATCACGTCGGGCTCGTTGATGGCGCGCTTGACGCCGGAGGAGATCACCGGCTTGCCGGCGAAGCGGAGCTTGTCGCGCACCTCGACGTCGGTCGCGAAGATCACCGCGTCGGCGCCGGCGATGGTGCCGTGCGGCAGTGGCGTCGAGCCCGAGGAGCCCTGCGTCTCCACGGTCACGGTGACCCCGGCTCGCTCACCGGCCGCTACGAGCGCGTCCGCGGCCATGTAGGTGTGGGCGATGCCGGTGGGGCAGGCGGTGACCGCGACGATCACGCGATCCTTCGTGGCGGTGGCGGTGGTGCCCCCGGACGACGACGCGGTGCTGGCCGCCGACCCGGCGCCGGCCGCAGCCGTGACGCCGGCAGCCGTGGCACCGCTCGACGCCGCGGGCTGGACGCTCTCCTTCGGCGAGACGACGTCGGCGACGAGACCGACGACCTCCTCGGGCGTCGAGGCCGCGCGCAGGGAGGCGGTGAAGTCCGGCCTGACCAGCGCCCGGGCGAGGGCGGTCAGCAGCGTGAGGTGATCGGCGTCCCCGCCGGCCGGCGCGCCGATCAGGAACACGAGGTCGGCGGGGGCGTCGGGCGCACCGAAGTCGACCTTCGGCTCCAGCCGGGCGAACGCCAGGGTGGCGGTGTTCACGTGCTCGCTGCGGCAGTGCGGGATCGCGATGCCACCGGGCAGGCCCGTGGCCGACTGTCCCTCGCGGGCCATCACGTCGCCGAAGAGGCCGTCCGGGTTCTCGGAGCGGCCGGTGTCGGCGACACGCTGCGCGAGGGCTCGGATCACCTGCTCCTTGTCGTCGCCGAGGTGGGCGTCCAGCGCCACCAGGTCGGCGGTGATGAGGTCGGTCATGTTGGTCCTTCCGTGGGATCCGTGGGTGTCACGGTGCGGTGCTGCGGGGACGTGCGGTGCGGGTACGCCGGGTGGGTGCGCCGGCGGTCGCGTCGAGGTCGCGGTCTCAGCCGGGTGCGGCGCCGGCGGGTGCGGCGCCGGCGGGTGCGGCCACCTCCTCGACGAGCGGGTGGAGACGGACGTCGTCCGGCCGGGTCTGGTCGGGCGAGGGCAGCGCCGAGCCCGGCAGCGACGCGGCCGCGGAGCCGTAGGCGACGGCCGTGCGCAGCCGCTCCGGCACGGCGAGGTCGGCGAGGTCGCCCAGCAGGTAGCCCGCCAGGGCGGAGTCTCCGGCCCCCACGGTGCTGCGGGCGGTGACCGGCGGCGGCTCGGCGAACCAGGCGCCCTCGGCGGTCACGACGACGGCACCGTCGGCGCCGAGGGTCGCCAGCACCGTCCCGACGCCGGCGTCGACGAGCTCGCGGGCGGCGGCGGCGACGGCGACCGGGTTGCGGGCCATCTCGGCGGCGTCGCCGCCCACGGCGTCGGCGAGCTCCTCGGCGTTCGGCTTCATCAGGTCAGGGGCCGCGGCCCGGTCGGCGCGCAGCGCGGCGAGCAGGGCGCGCAGCGGGGCGCCGGAGGTGTCGACGGCGACCCGGCAGGCGTGCCGCCGCAGGGCCAGGACGAGCTCGGCGTACCAGTCGTCCGGGGCGCCGGGGGGCAGCGAGCCGGCGAGCACGGCCCAGCGGGCGCCGGCCGCCTCACGCAGCAGCGCCTGGGTCAGCGCGGTACGGGTCGCCTCCAGCAGCGGCGCGCCCGGCTCGTTGACCTTCGTCGTGGTGCCGTCCGGCTCGGTGATGGCGAGGTTGGTGCGTAGCGGCTCGGCCACCTGCACCGGACGGTGGGTAACGCCGAGGTCGCGCAGGGCGAGCACCACCGGGTCGTCGTGGCCACCGGGCAGCACGGCGATGGCGAGGCGGCCGGCGGTGGCGACGGCGCGGGCGACGTTGACGCCCTTGCCGCCGGGCTCGGCGGTGACACCGACCGCCCGCTGCACCTCGCCGCGCTCGAGCGGTGCGGCGAGGGCGACCGTCCGGTCCAGGCTGGGGTTGGCCGTCAGGGTGACGATCATGCGAGTACCACCTCGGTGTCAGCGGCCTCCAGGTCGGCGACCAGACGGGGGTCGGCGGCGTCGTCCGTGACGAGGACGTCGACGTCGGCCAGGGACGCGAAGCGCACGACGTGCTCGTGCCCGAGCTTGCTGGAGTCGGCGAGGACGACGACCCGGCGGGCGCTGCGCACCATGGCACGTTTCACCGCGGCCTCGTCGACGTCGGGCGTCGACAGGCCGAACGGGAGCGACAGCGCGTTGGTGCCGATGAAGGCGACGTCGACGCGCAGGTCACCGAGGGCGCGGACCGCCTCCTCCCCCACGGCCGCCTGGGTGGCGCCGCGTACCCGGCCTCCGACCAGGTGGAGCCGGATCCCGGGGGTCGCGGCGACGCGGGCGGCGACGGGGACGGCGTTGGTGACGAGCAGCAGGCGCCGGTCCCCAGGCAGCAGCCCGGCAAGTCGCGCCGTGGTGGTGCCGGCGTCCAGCAGCACGCTGCCGCCGTCGGGCGGAAGCAACGCGACGGCGGCAGCGGCGACCCGGTCCTTCTGCTCGGCGTGCTCGTGCTCGCGCTCGGCCACGCCCGTCTCGATCACGGCCAGCGAGCTCGTGGGGACCGCGCCGCCGTGCACCCGGTGCACGAGGCCGTGGCGCTCCAGTGCGGCGAGGTCGCGCCGGACGGTCTCGGTGGTGACGCCGAAGCTCACCGCGAGGTCGGCCACCGACGCGCGGCCGTGGTGACCGATCCGGGTGGCGATCGCCTGCTGCCGCTCCTCCGCGTACACCGTCCCACCTCCCGTTTCTGTGGCTTTACTTGTTGTGATGCTTTGTTTTACGCCTGGATCCCTTGACATGTCAAGCCCGTTCACCGTTAAATGTTCGTGACAGCGACGCATCCCCGAGGAGGACACGTGAGCGCGACCACCGACCAGGTCCCGACCCAGGGCACCGTCTTCAGGGGGACTCCTGTCGTCCCCGGCATCGGCGTCGGGCCGGCGGTGCGTCCGTCCCCGCGCCCCGAGGTGCCCGCCGAGGGACCCGAGGTGGCGCCCGGGGACCGGGACGCCGAGAAGGGCCGGTTCACCGCGGCCGCCAACACCGTCGCCGACCGGCTCACCGCCCGGGCAGCGGGCGCGACCGGTGCGTCCGCCGAGGTGCTCACGGCGACCGCCGGCCTGGCCCGCGACCGCGGTCTGCTGGCCGCCGTCGAGCAGCGGATCGGCTCCGGCACGCCCGCCCCGCAGGCCGTCGCCGGCGCCGCCGAGCAGTTCGCGGCGCTGTTCACCCAGCTCGGCGGCGTGATGGCCGAGCGGGTCACCGACCTGTACGACCTGCGCGACCGCATCGCGGCCGAGGTGCAGGGGCTGCCCGAGCCCGGCGTCCCCCGCCCGGACGTGCCGTCGGTCCTCGTCGCGGACGACCTCGCCCCGGCCGACACCGCCGGCCTCGACCCGGCGCTGGTAGTGGCGCTCGCTACCAGGCTGGGCGGGCCCACGAGCCACACCGCGATCATCGCGCGCCAGCTCGGCATCCCCTGCGTCGTCGCCGTGAGCGGCCTCGACGCGGTCGCCGCCGGCACCCTCGTGCTCGTCGACGGCGCCGGCGGCCAGGTCGTCACCGACCCCGACCCGGACGTCGCCGGCGAGCTCGCGCGCGCCTCTGCCGCCGAGCGGGAGGCCGTGGCCCACTGGCGCGGCCCCGGCCGTACCGCGGACGGCCACGAGGTCGCCGTGCTGGCGAACGTGCAGGACGGCGCGGGTGCCCGCAAGGCCGCGCAGGGCCCGGCCGAGGGGGTCGGCCTGTTCCGCACCGAGCTGTGCTTCCTCGACCGCGACGTCGAGCCGACCGTCGACGAGCAGGCCGACATCTACGCGGAGGTGCTCACCGCTTTCGCGGGCAAGAAGGTCGTGCTGCGCACCCTGGACGCCGGGTCCGACAAGCCGCTCGGCTTCGTGGGGATGCCCGACGAGGCGAACCCTGCCCTGGGGGTCCGCGGCCTGCGGATCGCGCTCGACGCGCCCGGGATCCTGGACCGGCAGCTGGACGCGGTCGCGCTGGCCGCCGAGCGCACCGGCGAGAAGCCGTGGGTGATGGCGCCGATGGTGGCGACCCCGGCCGAGGCAGAGTTCTTCGCCGTCCGGGTCCGCGAGCGTGGCCTGGTGCCCGGGGTGATGGTCGAGGTGCCCTCGGCCGCGCTGCGGGCCGCGGCGCTGCTGCGCCACGTCGACTTCCTCTCGCTCGGGACGAACGACCTGACCCAGTACGCGATGGCCGCGGACCGGCTCTCGGCCGACCTCGCGGCGCTGTCGGACCCCTGGCAGCCCGCCGTGCTCGACCTCGTGGCGGCCACCGCCGCCGCGGGCAAGGCGGCCGGCAAGCCGGTCGGGGTCTGCGGCGAGGCAGCGGCCGACCCGCTGCTCGCGTGCGTGCTGACCGGCCTCGGCGTGACGTCGCTGTCGGCCGCGGCCGCCGCGGTGCCGGGGGTGGGCGCCAAGCTCGGCCAGGTCACCCGCGAGGCGTGCGAGGCGGCGGCGCGTGCAGTGCAATCCTGCGACGACCCGGCGTCGTCCCGCGACGCCGCCCGGGAGGTCCTTGCCTGACCCGTGACCCCACGGTGATCACGCATCTCAGGTCCCCCGGCTGTACCTGACGTGCATGATCACCGCAGGGGACGCGTCGCCTTACCCCGACTCTCGCGCCTCGGCGGCGCGCTCTGCGGCGTCGACGACGTTCGCGAGCAGCATCGCCCGGGTCATCGGGCCGATCCCGCCGGGCACCGGCGAGAACCAGCCGGCGACCTCGGCGACGGCCGGGTCGACGTCCCCCACGAGCCGAGACCGCCCGGTCGCGGCGTCGTGCTCCCGGTTGATGCCGACGTCCACGACGACCGCCCCGGGGCGCACCATGTCGGGCGTCACCATCGCCGGGACGCCGGCCGCCGCCACCACCACGTCCGCGGCGCGGGTATGCGCGGCCAGGTCGCGCGTGCCGGTGTGGCACGACGTCACCGTGGCGTTGACGGCCTTGCGCGTCAGCAGCAGACCCAGGCTGCGTCCCACGATCACGCTGCGGCCGATCACGCACACCTCGGCGCCGGCGAGGTCGACACCGTGGCGCGCCAGGATCTCCACGACCCCGTGCGGCGTGCACGGCAGCGGCGTCGTCATCGGTCCGCAGACGCGGGCCACCAGCTGGCCGAGGTTGCTCGGGTGCAGCCCGTCGGCGTCCTTGGCCGGGTCGACCAGCTCGAGCACGCGCTGGGAGTCGAGGCCGCGCGGCAGCGGCAGCTGCACGATGAAGCCCGTGCACGCCGGGTCGGCGTCCAGCTCCCGGACGGCCGCCTCGACCTCGTCCTGGGACGCCGTCGCCGGCAGGTCGACCCGCAGCGACGCGATCCCGACCTCCTCGCAGTCGCGGTGCTTGCCCCGCACGTACGCCTGGCTCCCCGGGTCGTCCCCGACGAGCACGGTGCCGAGACCGGGCAGGATGCCCCGCTCCCGCAGTGCGTCGACCCGTTGCCTCAGCTCGAACTTGATCGCGGCGGCGGTGGCCGTGCCGTCGAGGATGCGGGCGGTCATCGGGGCGGCTCCTAGGTCGGACTGGGTCGTACACCCATGCGCGTCGGGCGGCGGGTACCCGACGTGCATGATCACCGGGGGTGGGCGTACCCGACGTGCATGATCACCGGGGGGTAGGGGCCCCTGACGTGCATGATCACCACGAAGGTGGGGCGGGAGCGGGTCAGGCCTCCAGGCCGGGGTACAGCGGGAACGCGGCGGCGAGCGCCGCCACCCGGCCGCGCAGCGCGGCGAGGTCGGCCTCCGGCTTCAGCGCCGAGGCGATGATGTCGGCGACCTCCCCGAACTGCTCGTCACCGAAGCCGCGGGTCGCCAGCGCCGGCGTCCCGATCCGCAGCCCGGAGGTGACCATCGGCGGCCGCGGGTCGAAGGGCACCGCGTTGCGGTTGACCGTGATCCCGGCCTCGTCGAGCCGGTCCTCGGCCTCCTGGCCGTTGAGCTTCGACTCGCGCAGGTCGACCAGGGTCAGGTGGACGTCGGTGCCGCCGGTCAGCACCGAGACGCCGTGCTCGGTGACGTCGTCGGCGAGCAGCCGCTCGGCGAGGACCCGTGCCCCGGCCACGGTGCGCTCCTGCCGCTCCCGGAACTCCTCCGTCGCCGCGATCTTGAACGCGACCGCCTTGGCAGCGACCGCGTGCATCAGCGGCCCGCCCTGCTGGCCGGGGAACACGGCCGAGTCGATCTTCTTGGCGTACTCCGGCTTCGCGAGGATCACGCCCGAGCGCGGGCCGGCGAGCGTCTTGTGCACCGTGGAGGTGACGACGTCCGCGTGCGGCACCGGCGAGGGGTGCAGGCCGGCGGCGACGAGCCCGGCGAAGTGCGCCATGTCGACCATGAGCATGGCCCCGACCTCGTCGGCGATCTGCCGGAACGCCGCGAAGTCGAGGTGGCGGGAGTAGGCGGACCAGCCGGCGATGATGAGCTTCGGCCGCCGCTCCAGCGCGACCTTGCGGACGGCGTCCATGTCGACGAGGTGGGTCCGCTCGTCGACGCCGTAGGCGGCGACGTCGTACAGCCGGCCGCTGAAGTTGATCTTCATCCCGTGGGTGAGGTGGCCGCCGTGGGCGAGCTCGAGGCCGAGGATCGTGTCGCCGGGGCGGATCAGCGCGTGCATCACCGCGGCGTTGGCCTGTGCACCGGAGTGCGGCTGCACGTTGACGTGCAGGTCGGGCACGTCCGCGCCGAACAGCGCGCGCGCCCGGTCGCGCGCCAGGTTCTCGGCGACGTCGACGTGCTCGCAGCCGCCGTAGTAGCGCCGGCCGGGGTAGCCCTCGGCGTACTTGTTGGTCAGCACCGACCCCTGCGCCTGCAGCACCGCCCGCGGCGCGAAGTTCTCGCTGGCGATCATCTCCAGCGTGCCCCGCTGGCGGCCGAGCTCGGCGTCCAGCACGGCGGCGATCTCGGGGTCGACGTCGGCCAGCGGGCGGTTGGTGACGTCCTCGTGGTGGCTCACGCGTTCTCTCCTCGGCTCACGGCGGGTGGTCGTCGGCTCGTGACGCCGGGCCCAGGCGGGCGACCCGGCGGCGGAGATCCTGCTCGGCCGCTCCCCGGTGGTGACCCACCCGCGCCAGTCGCGACCGCCGCCAGGCTAGCCGACGTCGCCGGTAGCCTCGCACCCCGTGAGCGGGCGGGGGAAGGGTGAGCGCGCGGACCACTGGGTGCTGACGCTGTCGTGCCCGGACCGGCCCGGCATCGTGCACGCGGTCGCCGGGGTGCTCGCCGGCGCCGACGGCAACATCACCGAGAGCCAGCAGTTCGGCGACCCCGGTACCGGCCGCTTCATGATGCGGGTGCAGGTGCGCCTGCCCGCGACGCGCGAGGAGCTGCACGCGGAGTTCGCGTCCGTCGCGCAGCGGTTCGCGATGGACTGGGGCCTGCACGTGCTCGGTCGGCCGGTCCGCACGCTCGTGCTCGTCAGCCGCGCCGGGCACTGTTTGAACGACCTGCTGTTCCGGTGGCGGTCGGGGCTGCTGCCGGTGGACGTCGCCGCGATCGTGTCGAACCACGAGGACCTCGCGGGGATGGCCGGGACCTACGACGTGCCGTTCCACCACGTACCGGTCACGCCCGGGACGCGAGCGGCGGCGGAGCAGCGCCTGCTCGACCTCGTCAGCGACCTCGACGTCGAGCTCGTGGTGCTGGCCCGGTACATGCAGGTGCTCTCCGACCCCGTCTGCACCGCGCTGGCGGGCCGGGCGATCAACATCCACCACTCTTTCCTGCCCTCGTTCCGCGGTGCGCGCCCCTACGAGCAGGCGTACGAGCGGGGCGTCAAGCTCATCGGCGCCACGGCGCACTACGTCACCGCGGACCTCGACGAGGGCCCGATCATCGAGCAGGACGTCGAGCGCGTCGACCACGCGATGTCGCCCCGCGAGCTCGTCGCGATGGGCCGGGACGTCGAGGCCCGGGTGCTCGCGCGGGCGGTGCGCTGGCACGCCGAGCAGCGCGTGCTGCTCGACGGGCACCGCACCGTCGTCTTCCGGTGAGGCTCACGGTGGTGCGGGACGCTGCGGGGGTCCGGCCGGGTGGCCCCGGGTCTCGGCGGCGCCCGGGGCGACGAACCCGGTGCGGTAGGCCCACACCACCGCCTGCGTGCGGTCCCGGACGCCGAGCTTGCCGAGCACGGCCTTGACGTGGGTCTTGACGGTCTCGGGCGACAGCCACACCCGACCGGCGATCTCGGCGTTCGAGGGGCCGTCGGCGAGCGCCCGCAGCACGTCCGCCTCCCGGTCGGTGAGGCTCGCGGCCAGCCGGAGCCGCTCGGCGTCCGGCGGCCGGCGGCCGGCGCTCGGCGTAGGCGGCCAGCAGCCGGCGCGTCACCGCCGGGGCCACCAGCGCGTCCCCGGCGAAGACCGTGCGGATCGCCTCGATCAGCTGCTCCGGCGTGGCCCGCTTCAGCAGGAAGCCGTCGGCACCGGCGTCCAGCGCGTCGTCGACGACCTCGTCCAGGTCGAACGTGGTCAGCACGAGCACACGGGGTTGCCGGGACCACGACACGATCTCCCGGGTCGCGCCGACCCCGTCCAGCCTCGGCATCCGGACGTCCATGAGGACGACGTCGGGGCGCAGGTCCCGGGCCCGCGCGACCGCCTCCCGCCCGTCGGCCGCCTCCCCCACCACGCGGATGTCGGCCTCCGCGTCGAGCAGGGCGCGCAGCCCGCTGCGCACCAGGGCGTCGTCGTCCGCGAGCAGGACGCCGATCACGCGCCACCCCCGGCCATCACGGGCAGCGCGGCGCGGACGCGGAACCCGCCGTCGACCGGCCCCGCCTCCAGCTCCCCACCCTCGAGCCGGGCGCGCTCGGCCATGTTGACCAGCCCGCGCCCCGGCACGGTGTCTTCGACCCGGTCGCACGCGTTGAGGACCTCGAGGCGCACCTGCGGGCCGCTGCGGACCACCTCGACCCGGATGGGTCCCGGCGACCCGTGGCGGACGGCGTTCGTCAGCGCCTCCTGCACGATCCGGTAGACGGCGCGGGCGCCGCTCGCAGGCAGGTCGGCCGCGTCGGTGCGCAGCGACACCTGCCGTCCCGTCGCGCGGACCCGGTCCGCGAGCTGCTCCAGGTCGGCCACGGTCGGCGCGAACGGTTCCTCCAGCGCCTCGCGCCCGTCCGACTGCAGCACGCGCAGCAGCCGGTTGAGCTCGTCGAGCGCGCCGCGCCCGGCGGACTCGATGTGCGTCAGCGCCTCGCGCGAGTACGCCGGGTTGTCGGCGAAGACGCGTCGCCCGACGCCGGCCTGCAGCACCATCACGTTCACCGTGTGACCCAGCGAGTCGTGCAGCTCGCGGGCCAGCCGGCCGCGCTCACCGAGCAGCAGCCGCTCCGCCGCCAGCGCCGCCTCGCGGCTCTCCGCCGCTCGGTGAACGTCCGCCGCCGCCGAGCGGGCCCGTCAGCTGCTGATCTCGCCGGCGACCGTGGCGACGGCGAAGCTCGTCACGATCGACGGCAGCGACCCGACCGGGTCCCCACGGTCGAGCAGCAGGTACCCGGCGACGGTCACAGCCGTGGTGCTCGCGGCTGCGGACCGCAGCCGTCGGCCGCCGAGGGCGACGCACGTGAAGAGCGCGATCCAGGCCAGTCACCCAGCGTCGCGGCGTCCACCGACCGGTAGGGGGCCTCGGTGGGCCAGGCGGCCGCGTAGACCACCGCGAGCACCGCCAGGCCGGCGGCCAGCCACACGTCGTGCGGCAGGGAGGCGGCAGCAGCGCGTCGCACGGGACGGGCTGCGGCCTGCACCGACGACGACACGCCCCATCCTGTCGCCGCGCGGCGTCGAAGGCGACACCCCGCAGGGGTCGACCCGGTCCCCCGTGCGAGGGAGGTCGCCTCGCCGCGGACCACCCGCGCACGTCGGTCGTCGACCCCTCGCAGGGCTCGTCGAGCGGCCCCGCGCGGCGGCAGCCTCGGTGGCCTCCCGGTGCACGGCACCGGCCGAGTCCCGGAGGCCCCGATGACCCTGACCGTGTCCCGCCCGCCGCAGCGGTGCCGTCCCCGGCGGTCCACGGGAGCCGCCTGGTTCCTCGGCCTCACCTGCCTGGCGATCGCCGTCCTGGCACTGGTCCCCTACGCGACGTCGTCGCTGCAGGAGCTCGGCGCCGACCCGAGCCAGATCGCCGCCACGTACGTGGACCAGCCGCTGCCGGTCCGCGTCGCGCTGTACCTGCACGTCGGCTTCGCGGTGCTGGCCCTGCTGCTGTCGCCGGTACAGCTGTCGCCAGGGGTCCGGGCACGGGCCCCTCGGCTGCACCGGGTCGTGGGGCGGACGGTGCTCGCCGCGATCGCCGTCGCCGGCAGCGCCGGGCTGGTGATCGCGCCCTTCACCCGCGCCGGCGTCGCCGGGGCCCTCGGGCTCGCCACCCTCGCGGTGTTGTGGGTGACCTTCGCCGCCGCCGCGCTGCTCGCGATCCGCCGCCGGGACGTCGCCGCGCACCGGCGCTGGGCGGTCCGAGCGTTCGCGATGACGTACGCCGGCGTCACGCTGCGGATGTGGCTGCCCACGCTCATCGTGGCGCAGGTGCTGCTGCTCGGCACCGACCCCGAGCTCGCGTTCGACCGCGTCTACCCGGTGGTCGCGTGGCTGGCGTGGGTCCCCAACCTGCTCGTCGCGGAGCGGTCCCTCGCCGCCGGACGGCGTCGCCCCTCGCTCCGTGCGAGCGGCGCGGACCGGCGTCCCGACGTCGTTCCCCAGCGGTGATCGTGCGACCCGGGCACCTCGGCCCGTACCCGGAGTGCATGATCACCGAGGGGGTGGGGTCAGGCGGGAGCGGGCGCGCCCTGCTCGAGGGCGACGAGGTCGACGACGCGGCCGGCAGCGTCCCGGAGCCGCTCGCTGAGCGCGTCGGCGCCGGGGCTGAGCACCGTCAGCGGCCCCCAGTCGGCCATCCCCGCGAAGATGTTGTCGTTGCTGACGACCACCGCCTGCACCGGGCCGTCGGCGGCCAGGTGGACGGCGTCCGCCGCCGCGAGCAGCACGAAGTCGGCGAGGTCGCTGCCGTCCGCGACCCCGCGCGCCACGCCGGCGAACTCCGCCAGGTGGGGCCGGGCACGGGCGACAGCAGCCGTCTGACCCGCCATCGCGACGTGGTCGGCCTCGCGCGCCAGCGCGACGACGGCCGCCATCCGCGCGCGCCACCGGCGGGGCTCCGCGCGCAGGTTGTCCAGGTCGGCGAGCAGCAGCCGGGTGCCGGCCCCGGTCCGCCACAGCGGGTTCTGCTCGAGCCAGCCGGTCAGGACGTCGTCCAGGCTGGCGGCGTCGTCACCACCGGGGGCAGGTGCCGGCTCCCCGCCGCCCCGCCGTCCACCGCGCCGCGACCGCTCGGCCGGCTCCGCCGCCCGCGGTGCGGGCAGGTCGGCGAGCCGGAACCACTCGTAGTCGTCCCACTCGCTCGGACCGCCACCCAGACCCACGGCCCGATCATCGCACCCCGGCCGGCGCGACCCCGGCGCTCGACCCGCTCAGGAGGCCAGCTTCGCCGCGAGGTTCTCGTCGAGCGCGGCGAGGAACTCCTCGGTGCTGGCGTACTCCTGGTCCTTCGAGACCAGCAGCGCGAGGTCCTTGGTCATCACGCCGTTCTCGACGGTCTCGACGCAGACCTGCTCCAGGGCGTGCGCGAACCCCGTGACGTCGGGCGTGCCGTCGAGGTCGCCACGGTGCGCCAGTCCCCGGGTCCACGCGAAGATCGACGCGATCGGGTTCGTCGACGTCGGCTTGCCCGCCTGGTGCTGGCGGAAGTGCCGGGTCACGGTGCCGTGGGCGGCCTCCGCCTCGACGGTCTTGCCGTCCGGGCTCATCAGCACCGACGTCATCAGGCCCAGCGAGCCGAAGCCCTGCGCGACGGTGTCGGACTGCACGTCGCCGTCGTAGTTCTTGCACGCCCACACGTAGCCGCCCTCCCACTTCAGCGCGGCCGCGACCATGTCGTCGATCAGCCGGTGCTCGTACGTGAGCCCCTTCGCCTCGAAGTCGGCCTTGAACTCCTCCTCGAAGATCCGGGCGAAGATGTCCTTGAACGCGCCGTCGTAGGCCTTGAGGATCGTGTTCTTCGTCGACAGGTAGACCGGGTACTCACGCTGCAAGCCATAGGACAGGGACGCGCGGGCGAAGTCCTCGATCGACCGCGTGAAGTTGTACATGCCCATCACGACGCCGCCGTCGTCGGGCATCTTCACGACCTCGTGCTCGATCGGCTGCGAGCCGTCGTCGGGGGTGTAGGTGAGGGTCACGGTGCCGGGGCCGGGCACGGTGAAGTTCGTGGCCTTGTACTGGTCGCCGTGGGCGTGACGGCCAACGACGATCGGCTTGGTCCAGCCCGGCACGAGCCGCGGGATGTTCGAGATCACGATCGGCTCGCGGAAGATGACGCCGCCGAGGATGTTGCGGATGGTCCCGTTCGGGGACAGCCACATCTTCTTCAGGCCGAACTCCTCGACCCGCGCCTCGTCCGGGGTGATCGTCGCGCACTTCACACCGACGCCGTGCTTCGCGATCGCGTTCGCCGCATCGACGGTCACCTGGTCGTCGGTGGCGTCGCGGTGCTCGATGCCGAGGTCGTAGTACTCGAGGTCGACGTCGAGGTACGGGTGGATCAGCCGCTCCTTGATGAACGACCAGATGATCCGCGTCATCTCGTCGCCGTCGAGCTCCACGACGGGGTTCTGCACCTTGATCTTGGCCACGTTGCGCGCTCCACGGGGGTCGGCGGTGTCGGTCGAGGCGCCAAGTTATCGGACGCCGGCCCGCCGCCCCCACTGCCGGGAGCCGGGGCCGGTGGCTCGCAGGCTCCGAATCTCGGAGACTGCGCGGTTCGGAGGCCACCTCCGCGCGCCCGACGTCTACCGTGCCCCGGTGCGACCCGACGACCTGACCCTGCTGCGCTCGTGCGGCAGGCCGGCCCTGACCCCCGACGGCGCCACCGCGATCGTGTCCGTCGTCCGGCCCGACCTCGACGCCGACGACGACGTCGGCGGGCTGTGGTCGGCGGCCACCGACGGCGCGACACCTGTTCGCCGGCTGACCCGCGGTCATCGCGACACCGGACCCGTGGTCAGCCCGGACGGCCGCTGGGTGGCGTTCCTGCGAGCCGGTCCCGGTGGGCCCGCGCAGCTGCACGTCGTCGAGACCGGCGGCGGGGAGCCGGTGCAGCTGTCCCGCAGCCCGCTCGGTGCCGGAGAACCCGCGTGGAGCCCCGACTCCCGTCGGCTCGCGTACGTGGCGCGGGTCCCCGAGGCGGGCCGCTACGGCACCCGCCTCGACCCCCGCGGGGAGAAGCTGGCCCCCGAGGCCGAGCCGCCCCGCCTCGTCACCCACCTGTCCTACCGGGAGGACGGGCTGGGGTACACCCGCGACCGGCGCCCCCACCTGTTCGTGGTCGGCCTCGACGCCGTTGACACCGGCAGCGGCCTCCCGGACGTCGGCGCGGACCCGGTCGTCGAGGCGGTGCAGGTGACGGACGGCGACCACACCGACTCGGCCGTCGCCTGGAGCCCGGACGGCCGGCGGCTGGCCTTCTGCTCCGACCGGTACACCGAGCCGCTGGGTCCCTACGGCGAGGACCTGCGCAGCGGCGTGTGGACGTGCGCGCCGGACGGCAACGACCTGCGCGCGGTGGTGACCGCGTCGCTGACGTGCTCGGACGTGGCCTGGACCCCCGACGGCACCCACCTGGTGCTGCTCGCCGCCGGTCTGGGCGACGACGGCGTCGACTTCGTCGCACGCACGACCGGGCTGTTCGCCGTCGCGGTCGGTCCCGACGGCGGTCGGCTCGACGGTCCGGCCGGGGACCCGCGCCGGCTCACCGACGCCGAGACCGTGGACCTCGGACCAGCGTGCGCGCACCTGGGCGTCTCGGCCACCGGCGTGCTGGCGCAGCACCTGGTGCGCGGTGCGGTGCGGCTCGTGGAGGTGCCGCTGCCGGCCCGGGGCCGCCCGGTGCCGCAGGCCCTGGCGGCGGACGACCTCGTCGAGGTCGCCGGTGGCCACCGGGAGGTGCGCTCGCACGCCGTGTCGCCGGACGGCGCCACGGTGGTCGCGACCGTCGCCTCGCCGGACTCGCCCGGCGACCTCCTCGTCGTCCGGCGCACGGGCGACCTCGTCGCGGGCGGCGGGGACCCGCTGACGGATGTCGCCGCCGACCTGCGCGCCGCCGCCGCCCTCCGGCCGCTGCTGGAGCGCGAGGTCACCGCGAGCGACGGCTACCCCGTGCACGGCTGGGTCGTGCTGCCCGACCCGGAACGTTTCGGCGAGGGCCCGCACCCGGTGCTGCTGTGCATCCACGGCGGGCCGTACGCGCACTACGGCTGGGGGCTCTTCGACGAGGCCCAGGTCTACGCGGGCGCCGGGTACGCGGTCGTGCTGGCGAACCCGCGCGGGTCCGCGGGCTACGGGCAGGCGCACGGGCGCGTCATCCGCGGCGCGATGGGCGGCCGCGACGCCGCCGACCTGCTGGACGTGCTCGACGGGGTGCTCGGCGATGGCGACCTGCCGCTGGACGCGGGGCGCGTCGGCGTGATGGGCGGCTCCTACGGCGGCTACATGGCCGCGACCCTGACCACCCGCACCCACCGGTTCGCGGCCGCGGTCGTGGAGCGCGGCTACCTCGACGGCGTGTCGTTCACCGGGTCCTCCGACATCGGCTGGTTCTTCACCGACGGGTACCACGGCGAGCCCGGCGCAGCCCGGGAGCAGTCGCCGCTCACGCACGTCGGGGCGGTGCGGACGCCCACCCTGGTGATCCACTCCGAGCAGGACCACCGGACGCCGGTCGAGCAGGGCCAGCGCTGGTTCACCGCGCTGCGCCGCCAGGGGGTCGAGGCCGAGCTGCTGCTGTTCCCCGGCGAGGGCCACGAGCTCACCCGCTCGGGCCGGCCCCGCCACCGCCGCGCCCGGTTCGAGCACCTGCTGCGGTGGTGGGCCCAACACCTGCCGGTGGCCTGAGAGCGACCGCGCTCCCGGCGTGTACCGTCCAGGGCCAGCATCGCGATCGACCAGCAGCGCCACCACCCCGAGGGAGTGAAGTCGTGACCCAGGCACCCGTCACCGTCGCCGTCACCGGTGCGGCCGGCCAGATCAGCTACAGCCTGCTGTTCCGCATCGCCAGCGGTGCGATGCTCGGCGCCGGCACGCCGGTGCGGCTGCGGCTGCTGGAGATCCCGCAGGCCGTCACGGCCGCCGAGGGCGTCGCGATGGAGCTCGACGACTGCGCGTTCCCGCAGCTGCAGTCCATCGACATCAGCGACGACGCGGCCGTCGCCTTCGACGGCGCCAACGTCGCGATGCTCGTCGGCGCAAGGCCACGGTCCAAGGGGATGGAGCGCGGCGACCTGCTGGAGGCCAACGGCGCCATCTTCACGGGGCAGGGCGAGGCCCTGGCGGCGAAGGCCGCCGACGACCTCAAGGTGCTCGTCGTCGGCAACCCCGCCAACACCAACGCCCTCATCGCGATGCACAACGCAGACGGCGTCCCGCGGGAGCGGTTCACCGCGATGACGCGGCTCGACCAGAACCGCGCCGTCGCGCAGCTGGCGAAGAAGGCCGGCACGGCGGTGACCGACGTGCGGCGGCTCGCGATCTGGGGCAACCACTCCGCGACCCAGTACCCGGACGTGTTCCACGCCGAGGTCGGCGGCCGCCCCGCAGCCGAGGTCGTCGACGACCAGGCGTGGATCGAGGGCGACTTCATCCCGACCGTGCAGAAGCGCGGCGCCGCCATCATCGAGGCGCGCGGCGCGTCGTCCGCCGCCTCCGCCGCATCTGCCGCCGTCGACCACGTGCGGGACTGGGCGCTCGGCTCCCCCGACGGCGACTGGGTCTCGATGGCCGTGCCGTCGGACGGGTCCTACGGCGTCCCCGAGGGCCTGATCTCCTCGTTCCCGTGCACCACGAGCGGCGGAGCCTGGTCGATCGTCCAGGGCCTGGACGTCGACGACTTCTCCCGCTCGCGGATCGACGCGACGGTCGCCGAGCTCGACGAGGAGCGCGACACGGTGAGGGGCCTCGGCCTGATCTCCTGATCGTCGGCGCTCAGCCAGGGGCGTTCTGGGCCAGCACGGCGACCGCGACCGCCATCAGCGCGAGGGTGGTCACGTCGACGGCCCGGCTGCGGACCGCCAGGGTGCCCACCCGCTGCACCGGCAGCAGCAGGCGCATCGCGGCCGCCACGGCGAGCGTCAGAGCCAGGGCGGCACCGCCGGCCCGGAACGACACCAGCCAGCCGGCGCCCACCGTGGCGAGCACCCCGACCACGACGAGGACGACGGGCAGGCGCGGCCCCCCGGGCAGCGGGGGCTCGCGACCGGCCGGGTCCGGTCCGGCCGTCCTGCCCGTGCCTGCCACCGTCCCGCCGGTCAGTGGGCGAAGTGCCGCGTGCCGGTCAGGTACATCGTCGCGCCTGCGGCGGCGGCCGCAGCGACCGCCTCCTCGTCGCGGACCGACCCCCCCGGCTGCACGACGGCGCGCACCCCCGCGTCGAGCAGCACCTGCAACCCGTCCGGGAACGGGAAGAACGCGTCGGACGCCGCGACCGCCCCCCGGGCCCGGTCCGCGCCGGCCCTCTCCACCGCCAGCCGGCACGCGTCGACGCGGTTGACCTGCCCCATCCCGACGCCGACGCTCGCGCCGGAGCGGGCCAGCAGGATCGCGTTGGAGCGCACCGACCGCACGGCGCGCCACGCGAACTCGAGGTCGGCCAGCGTGTCTGCGTCCGCCGGCTCCCCCGCCGCCAGCGCCCACGCCGACGGCGCGTCCCCGCCGCCGTCGCCCTGGCCGCGGCCCGTGGCGTCGATCCGGTCCACGGACTGCAGCAGCAGGCCCCCGGAGACGGCGCGCAGCTCCACCGCCGGGCCGTCCGGCAGCGGCGCGCAGCGCAGCAGGCGCACGTTCTTCTTGCGCCGCAACGTCTCCAGCGCCGCGGGCTCGAAGTCCGGGGCGACGACGACCTCGGTGAACACCTCCGCGACCTGCTCGGCCATCGCGGCCGTCACGGGCCGGTTGGCCGCGACGACGCCGCCGAACGCCGACACCGGGTCGCACGCGTGGGCGCGGGCGTGGGCCGCAGCGACGTCGTCCGCGACCGCGATGCCGCAGGGGTTCGCGTGCTTGACGACGGCGACGGCAGGTCGTCCGAAGTCGTACGCCGCCCGCCGGGCGGCGTCCGCGTCGACGTAGTTGTTGTAGCTCATCTCCTTGCCGTGCAGCTGCTCCGCCTGCGCCAGCCCGGGGGCGGCGTCCGGCCGGGTGTACAGCGCGGCGCGCTGGTGCTGGTTCTCGCCGTAGCGGAGCACTGTGGCGCGGTCCCATGTGGCTCCCACCCACGCGGGGAAGCCGGTCCCGTCGTCGGTCGGGGCGACCGCGCTCCCCAGCCAAGAGGCGACCGCCACGTCGTAGGTCGCGGTGTGCGAGAACGCGAGCACCGCCAGCCGTCGCCGCGCGGCGACGTCGAAGCCACCGGAGCGCACCGCGGCCAGCACGTCGCCGTAGGCGCCCGGGTCGACCACCACGGCGACGCTCGCGTGGTTCTTGGCCGCGGCCCGCACCATCGTCGGGCCGCCGACGTCGATCTGCTCGACGACGGCGTCGGGCGCGGCGCCCGAGGCCACCGTCGCCGCGAACGGGTAGAGGTTGCAGACGACGAGGTCGAACGCCTCGATCCCGAGGTCCTCGAGCTGTGTGGCGTGCGAGGGCAACCGGCGGTCGGCGAGGATGCCGGCGTGCACTCGGGGGTGCAGCGTCTTCACGCGGCCGTCCAGGCACTCGGGGAAGCCGGTGAGCTCCTCGACCGGCGTGACCGGCACGCCGGCCGCCGCGATCCGCGCCGCCGTCGACCCGGTCGACACCAGCGCCACACCGGCCTCGTGCAGCCCGGTGGCCAGCTCCTCCAGCCCGGTCTTGTCGTAGACGCTGACCAGGGCGCGCCTGACGGGCAGGGTCTCGCTCACGGCACGGTCACCTTCCTGCCGGTCGTGGTCCAGCCGAGGCGGAGCATCCGCCCGACGTGCTCGACGAGCATGTCGCGCTCGGCGGCCTTGATGCGCTCGTGCAGGGTGGTCTCGTCGTCCCCGTCGAGCACCGGCACCGCGCGTTGCGCGACGATCGGGCCGGTGTCGACCCCGGCGTCGACGACGAACAGGGTGGCACCGGTGACCTTGACGCCGTGCGCCAGGGCGTCACGGGGCCCGTGGACGCCCGGGAACGAGGGCAGCAGGGCCGGGTGCGTGTTGACGTAGCGGCCACCGAACCGCTCCAGGAACGCCGGCCCGGCCAGCTTCATGAACCCCGCGGAGACCACCAGGTCCGGGGCGTGGTCGGCGACCGCATCGGCCAGCGAGGCGTCCCACGCGGCGCGTTCACCGACGTCGGCGAGCCGGCGCACGAACGTCGGGACACCGGCCCGCTGCGCCCGTTCGAGTCCGCCGGTCGCGTCCCGGTCGGACCCCACGGCGACGACGCCCGCCCCGTAGCCGGGGTCGGCGCACGCGTCGAGCAGGGCCTGCAGCAGCGTCCCGGTGCCGCTCACCAGGACGACGACCCGCCCGGGTGCTCCGCGGTGACGGGGCGCCGCCGGCGGGGGCGGCGTCACGGCGTCCGGCACGGTCGGAGACCATAGCCGCCGCGGAGGACCCGGACGGCGGCGCGTCATCCCCGCGGGACGGAGGCGGAGGTCGTGGGCAACCCGTACGCACCGCCAGGCGCGGGTGACCGCTCCGGCGACGGGAGCGGCGACGCCGGCAACCGTCCCGGGGCGGGTCCGGCGGAGCCTGCCGTCCCCCGCGAGCGCGTGCCCCGCACCGACCGCGCGCACCGCCCCGAGCGGCCGCCGCCGGACCCGGCCGGTGCGCGCCGGCTCGCAGGTCTGGTGCTGCGCTTCGCCCTGCTGATGCTCGCGTCCCTGCTGGTCTCCCGGTTGCCCCTGCCCTGGGGGGCCGCCGCGCCGCTGCTGACCCTTGCGGCGCTCGCGGTGGGTGTCGCGGCCCTCGTCCAGGGGGTGCGGGCCAGGGTGCGCGCCTCGTCCCACGTGCTCGTCGGCCTCGGTCTCGGCCTGGGCGTCGTCGTGCTGCTGCAGCAGGCACTGGTCGTCGCCCTGTGGCCGATCACCGTGCAGCTCCAGGAGTGTCGCGACGCCGCTCTGACGATCGCCGCCGATGACGCGTGCCAGGCGGACTACGAGCGCCGGATCCGTGACCTGACGCGCCTGCCGACCCCGGCCGGGTGAACCGCGGCCGCTCCCGCACCGATCCGGCGGCGCAGCGGCACCCACCGCCTCACCGCCCACCGGACCACCGGCTGCCGCGCGAGCAGGTCCGCCCCGGGCAGCCGCGTGCCCGGCTCGTCGACCGTGCCCGGCAGCAGCCCGGCCAGCAGCACGCCGAGCGCGACCAGCGCCCCCAGGGCAGCACCGACCGCGAGAGCCGGCGGCCCCGTCTCCGCCATCCGGCCGGGGCCCGCGGCACCCGACGCCGCCCACGCCAGCAGCCCGGCCCCGGTCCCGGTCAGGGCCCCGACACCCAGCGCGTCGAGGAGCCGCCCGGCCCAGCCCCGTCCACCCCAGCCGCTTGCCGCCGCGCCGGCAGCCGAGCGCCGGGCCACCACCCCGGCGGCGACACCGAGCAGCACCGGCAGCCCCAGCACCGCGAGCCAGGCGCCGGGCAGGCTGGGGCCCGGCAGCGCCGCGAGCAGCGGGACCGCGGGAACCGAGCCCAGGTCGGACCCCACGACGGTGACGGTCGTGCCCGTCCCCACCGCGAAGCCCGGCCCGGCCACCCACGCGCCGCCCCAGACCACGGACACGGGCAGCACCAGCAGCTGCGTCACCGCCAGGACGGCGCCGCCGACCACGCCGGGCGACAGCGCACGGTGGACGGCAAGCACGTCTGACCAACCGTGCACGACAGCGACCGCGACCGCGAGCGCACCCAGCGCCAACCAGCCGGCGAGCGCGACACCCACCGCGGGCAGCACCCGGCGCACGCGCGCGGGCAGCCGCAGCGCGTCGGCGAGCACCCGCCCGGCGGGTCGGTCGGCGGCGGTGCGCGTGGCCCGCAGCATCCCCGCACCGCACGCGGCGCCTGCCAGCACCGCCGCACCGACCAGGGCCTGGCCGCTGACCGGACGGGCGACCGGGCTCGCGGCCAGGAGGCTGAGCAGGGCCGCGCCGAACGCGTAGACGGCGGCATAGGCGGCCAGCGCCCGGCAGCCGCTGACGCGCCGCGGGTGCGGCCCGGCCGGCAGCAGCGCCGCCATCCGCCGGCCGGCGGCCCAGGACCACGAGGCCATCAGGGCGGTGAGCCCGAGAGGCACGAGGGAGACCTCACCGCCATCCACGGCGATGGCGCCGCCGTGGGCGAGCAGCCACGCGTCGGTCGCGAACCGGACCGCCTCCAACCACGACGCACCGGTGCGCGAGGCCGCGAGCCACGCCACGACGACGGGCGCGACCACGCACAGCAACGAGCCGGCGACCGCCTGCACGGCGGACAACGCCCCCAGGGCGACCGGGGACCGCAACGGGGCGAGCACCCCGTCGGCCGCCGCGGCGTCGGTGCTGGCGTCGACGGTGGAAGGGCTGGTGGGAGGGCGCGGGGACCGGCTCAGCAGGCTCATGACCGGTCCATCGTCGGTCACCGGCCCGCCTGGTCGGCGGACCCGGCCCGGCGCGCCGCGCCGGCGTCAGGAAGTGCCCGTGATCACCTCGCGCAGCAGGGAGGCGGTCTCCGAGGGCGTCTTGCCGACGCGGACGCCGGCCGCCTCGAGGGCCTCCTTCTTGGCCTCCGCCGTGCCGGAGGACCCCGACACGATCGCGCCGGCGTGACCCATGGTCTTGCCCTCCGGCGCCGTGAAGCCGGCGACGTAGCCGACGACCGGCTTGGTGAGGTTGGCCGCGATGTACTCGGCGGCGCGCTCCTCGGCGTCCCCGCCGATCTCACCGATCATCACGACGGCGTCGGTGTCGGGGTCGGCCTCGAACGCGGCCAGGCAGTCGATGTGGGTCGTCCCCACGACGGGGTCCCCCCCGATGCCCACGCACGTGGAGAAGCCGAGGTCCCGCAGCTCGTACATCATCTGGTAGGTCAGCGTGCCCGACTTCGACACCAGCCCGACCCGGCCGCTGGCGGTGATGTCGGCCGGGATGATCCCCGCGTTGGACTGCCCCGGGCTGATCAGCCCCGGGCAGTTCGGGCCCACGATCCGGGTCGTCCCGGCGGCCTGCGCGTAGGCGAAGAACTCCGTGGTGTCCTTCACCGGGATGCCCTCGGTGATGACGACCGCGAGCGGCATCCCGGCGTCGACCGCCTCGACCACGGCGGCCTTCGCGAACGGCGGCGGGACGAAGAGCACCGAGACGTCGGCGCCGGTCTCCGCCATCGCCTCGGCGACGGACCCGAAGACGGGGACGGCGACGTCCTCGCCGTCGGGGCCGGAGAAGTCGACCTTCTCACCGGCCTTCTTCGGGTTCACGCCGCCGACCACGTCGGTGCCCGACGTGAGCATGCGCTGCGTGTGCTTGCGCCCTTCCGAGCCCGTCATGCCCTGCACGACGACCCGGCTGGAGGCGGTGAGGAAGATCGCCACGGGTGCCCGTCCCCTTACTTCGCCGCGTGGGCGAGCTCGGCCGCACGGTCTGCGGCACCGTCCATGGTGTCCACCTGCTCCAGGTGCGGCAGGTCCGCCTCGGTGAGGATGCGGCGTCCCTCCTCCGCGTTGTTGCCGTCGAGCCGGACGACGAGAGGGTGGGTGATCTCGTCGCCGCGTTCGGAGAGCAGGCCGAACGCCTGCACGATGCCGTTCGCGACCGCGTCGCAGGCGGTGATGCCGCCGAACACGTTGACGAAGACGCTCTTGACCTGCGGGTCGGACAGGATGATCTCCAGCCCGTTGGCCATCACCTCCGCGGAGGCGCCGCCGCCGATGTCGAGGAAGTTCGCCGGCTTGACCTCGCCGTGGTCCTCGCCCGCGTAGGCGACGACGTCGAGGGTGCTCATCACGAGTCCCGCGCCGTTGCCGATGATGCCCACCTGGCCGTCGAGCTTGACGTAGTTGAGGCCCTTCTCCTTCGCGCGCTGCTCCAGCGGGTCGGCCGCGGAGGCGTCGGCCAGGCCGGCGTGCGCCTCGTGCCGGAAGGCCGCGTTCTCGTCGAGCGTCACCTTGCCGTCCAGGGCGATCACCCGGCCGTCCTCGGTCCGCACGAGGGGGTTGACCTCGACCAGGGTCGCGTCCTCGTCGCGGTAGACCACCCACAGCGTCTCGAGCACCCGTGCCACGTCGTCGCGGACCGCGTCGGGGAAGCCCGCCGCCTCGACGATCTCAGCCGCCTTCGCGGCGTCGACGCCGGTGCCGGGGTCGACGGCGACGCGGGCCAGTGCGTCGGGCCGCTCCACGGCCAGCTGCTCGATCTCGACGCCGCCCTCGACGCTGGCCATCGCCAGGTAGCGCCGGTTCGCGCGGTCCAGCAGCAGCGAGACGTAGTACTCCTCGGCGATGCTGGCGCCCTCGGCGACCATCACGCGGTGCACGGTGTGACCCTTGATGTCCATCCCGAGGATGCCCCCGGCGACCTCGGCAGCCTCGTCGGCGGACCGGGCGAGCTTCACGCCGCCCGCCTTGCCGCGCCCGCCCGTCTTGACCTGTGCCTTGACGACGACGACCCCGCCGTCCGGTGGCAGCAGCCGCTCGGCGGCGGCGCGTGCCTCGTCGGCGGTCTGCGCGACGACCGCGTCGAGCACGGGGACGCCGTGCTCGGCGAAGAGGTCACGGGCCTGGTACTCGAACAGGTCCACGTCGTCGGGTCCCTTCTGCGTGCGGCTCGCGCGGTCGGCAGGCACCCTAGTGTGCCCGCCGGCGGCACCTCCCGCCCCACCCCGCCGGCGCCCACCCAGGAACCCACACGGTGATCATGCACTTCGGGTACGCGGGTCAGGGTGCCGGGATGGCGCGGGGAACGCCTCAGTCGGTTGCGACGTGCTCGCGGACCCAGGTGACGATCTCGGCCGTGGTCGCGCCGGGCGTGAAGACCTTGGCCACGCCGAGCCGCGAGAGCTCGGGGATGTCGGCCTCGGGGATGATCCCGCCGCCGAACACGACGATGTCGTCGGCGTCCTTCGAGCGCAGCAGCTCGACGACCTTGGCGAACAGCGTCATGTGGGCCCCGGACAGCACGGACAGGCCGACGGCGTCGGCGTCCTCCTGGATCGCGGCCTCGACGATCTGTTCGGGGGTCTGGTGCAGGCCGGTGTAGACGACCTCCATGCCGGCGTCCCGCAGGGCACGCGCGACGACCTTGGCTCCCCGGTCGTGCCCGTCCAGCCCCGGCTTGGCAACGACGACCCGGACCGGCGACCCGGCGGCGGTAGGTGTGCTCATGCTGGACCTCCCCCGCTGCCGTCACCGACCGGGCGGCCGCCGGCACGGCGGCGACCCGGCGGGTCGTCGTCGACCCGGCGCAGCGGAGATCGCAGCGTATCGGAGCCGCAGGCTGTGCGGGACGCCCGTCCTGGGCCGCCACCGCGGTGGGTGTGCCGGGCTCGCCGCCGGCACGACGCGGGAGGCCGGGCCTGGCGCTCCTGCGGGCGCGCACGGCTGAACCGGGTTAGCGTCGTCAGCAGGGCACCGGGGCACGCCGGGCCCACCGACGGCGGGTGACGCCAGCGGACGGAGGACCCGTGGCCCTCGACCACGCGACCCGCAGCCGGCCTGGCGCGCGGCTGGCGGCCTCCGTCGTGGCCACGTCGGCGGGCGCCTGCGCCGCGGCGTCCCGGTTCGGGACCGCCGCGGCCCGCCTGGGTCTGGCGTTCTCCCGTGCGGGTACCGACGCGGCGCGCGCCGTGTGCACGCCCCGGGGTGCTGCCGGCCTCGCCGTCGAGGCGCTCTGGTGCACCGCTCACCTGGCCGTGTACCCCTCGGGCCTGCCGCGCGAGCGGGCGGACGACGACCCCGCGCTCGGGCTCGAGGGCCTCGCCCCGCTGCAACGCGGTCTGGTGATCGGCGACGTGGAGGCCGCGGGCACGCCGATCCTGCTCGTGCACGGCATGGTCGACAACCGGTCGGTGTTCACGGTGCTGCGCCGCGGCCTGCGGCGTCGGGGCTTCGGTCGGGTGCTGACGATGAACTACTCGCCGGTCGCCAACGACGTGCGGGCGACCGCCCGGGTGCTGGCCGAGGAGATCGAGGCCCTCGTCTCCGAGACCGGGTACGAGCGCCTGCACGTCGTCGGGCACAGCCTCGGCGGCCTCGTGGCTCGGTACTACGTGCAGCGGCTCGGCGGCGACGAGCGGATCGACACCCTCGTCACCCTCGGTACCCCGCACGGCGGGACCCTGCCGGCCTACCTGCTGCCCGCCGGGCTGGGGCGCCAGCTGCGGCCGGGCAGCGACCTGCTCACCGAGCTGGCCGAGCCCGCACCCGGGTGCCGCACGCGGTTCATCTCCTACTGGTCGGACCTCGACCAGATGGTCGTGCCGCAGCGCAACGGGCGCCTGCTGCACCCCGACCTGATGGTGCACAACGTGCTCGTCCGCGGCGTCGGGCACATGTCCCTGCCGATCGACGCCCGGATCGGCCGGGAGATCTCCGGAGTCCTGAGCCAGCTCGACCCGGGCGGTCAGGGCGTCGTCACCGGCATCAGCCGCGGCCGGCAGGGGCGGCAGGCAGGTGGCCGGCGGGTCGAGCGCGGCGACGGCGGCGGGCGGGCGTCGAAGCCCTCCTGACCAGCGCGTCCCGGTCAGAGCCTCGTGGTCAGAGCTTCTCGACCGGGGCATAGCGCAGCAGCAGCCGCTTCGTCCCCTCGTCGCGGAAGTCGACCTTGGCCACCGACCGCTCCCCGCTGCCCTCCACCTCGACCACGGTCCCCAGGCCGAACGTGTCGTGGGTGACCCGGTCGCCCGGCTCCAGGTGGACCACCTCACGGTTGCCCGGCGAGCGGACCCCCGGCCGGCCGGCGAGCCGCGCCACCGCGGGCGTGTCCCCCGGCCGGGTCGCGGTGGTCTCGCTGCGCCGCCAGTCCACGAGCTCGGCGGGCACGTCGTCGAGGAACCGGCTGGGCGGGTTGTACTGCGGCTGCCCGAAGGCGCTGCGCACCGCGGCCCGGGAGGCGTACAGCCGCTCCCGGGCCCGGGTCAGGCCGACGTAGGCGAGCCGGCGCTCCTCGGCCAGCTGGTCGGGGTCCCCGAGCGAGCGCATGTGCGGGAACGTGCCGTCCTCGCAGCCGGTGAGGAAGACGACCGGGAACTCCAGCCCCTTCGCGGTGTGCAGCGTCATCAGCGTGACGACGCCGCCGTCCTCTCCCCCCGCGTCGTGCGCGCCGTCCGCCTGCTCGGTGGCGGTCTCGCCGTCGGCGACCGCCTGCTCCGGGATCTGGTCGGCGTCCGCGACGAGGGAGACCTGCTCGAGGAAGTCGGTGAGCGTGCCGCCGGGCGAGGTCGCCTCGAACTCGCCGGCGACGGCCACGAGCTCGGCCAGGTTCTCCACCCGGGACTCGTCCTGCGGGTCGTGGCTCGCCCTCAGCTCGTCGAGGTAGCCGGTGCGGTCCAGCACGGCCTCCAGCGTCGTTGCCGGGCCGGCGCCGCCGTCGGCCACGGTGCGCAGCTCCGACAGCAGCAGGGTGAACGCCCGGACGCACGACAGGGAGCGGGTGGCGATGCCCGGCGCGTCCTCGGCGCGCTCGAGGGCCGCGGCGAAAGAGATCCGCTCCCGCTCGGCGAGGGCGACCACGCAGGCCTCGGCGCGGTCACCGATGCCGCGCTTCGGCACGTTGAGGATGCGTCGCAGGTTGACGGTGTCGGCGGGGTTCGCGAGCACGCGCAGGTAGGCGAGCGCGTCCTTGACCTCGCGGCGCTCGTAGAACCGGGTGCCGCCGACCACCTTGTACGGCAGCCCGACCCGCACGAGCACCTCCTCGAGCGCGCGGGACTGGGCGTTCGTCCGGTAGAACACCGCGACGTCGCCGTGGCGCACCCCGTGCTCGTCGTGCAGCCGGTCGATCTCCTCGGCGACGAAGGCCGCCTCGTCGTGCTCGTCGTCCGCGACGTAGCCGACGATCCGCTCGCCGCCGCCGGCGTCGGTCCACAGGTTCTTGGGACGGCGCTCGGGGTTGCGCGCGATCACCGCGTTCGCGGCGCCGAGGATGGTCTGTGTCGACCGGTAGTTCTGCTCCAGCAGGATCGTCCGCGCGTCCGGGTAGTCGGTCTCGAACTCGGCGATGTTGCGGATCGTCGCGCCGCGGAACGCGTAGATCGACTGGTCTGCATCGCCGACGACGGTGAGCTCGGCCGGGGGCACCTCGACCGCCTCCCCGCCCTCCCGCACCAGGCTCCCGTCGACCGCCCGCAGCTCGGACCTGGCGATCGCCTCGCTCAGGGACCCGCCGACCAGCTCGCGCACCAGCACGTACTGCGCGTGGTTCGTGTCCTGGTACTCGTCGACGAGCACGTGCCGGAACCGGCGTCGGTAGTGCTCGGCGACGTCCGTGAAGGCCTGGAGGACGTTCACCGTCGTCATGATCAGGTCGTCGAAGTCCAGTGCGTTCGCCTGCCGGAGCCTGGCCTGGTACAGGGTGTAGGCGTCGGCGAGGACCCGCTCGGTCCCGCTGCCGTCGGCCGCTCGGGCCGCGAAGGTCTCGGGGTCGACCAGCTCGTTCTTCAGGTTCGAGACCTGGGCGCTGAAGGCCCGGGGCGGGTGGCGCTTCGGGTCGAGGTCGAGCTCGCGGCAGACGAGCGCCATCAGCCGCTGCGAGTCGGCGGCGTCGTAGATCGAGAAGCTCGACCGCAGCCCGACCCGGGGGGCCTCGCGCCGCAGGATGCGCACGCACGCGGAGTGGAACGTCGACACCCACATCGAGCGGGCGCGGGGACCGACGAGCGCCTCGACACGCTCCTTCATCTCGCCGGCGGCCTTGTTCGTGAACGTGATCGCGAGCACCTGTCCGGGGCGTACCCCCCGTGCCGCGAGCATGTACGCGATCCGGTGTGCCAGAACCCGCGTCTTGCCCGAGCCGGCGCCGGCGACGAGCAGCAGCGGGGACCCGGCGTGCAGCACTCCCTCCCGCTGCTGCGGGTTCAGCCCGGCCAGCAGTGCCTCGGCGTCCGGTCGCGTCGCCGGTCCACCCGGCCGGCCGTCGCCGGTCTCACCGGTCTCGCCGGTCTCGCCGGTCTCGCCGGTCTCGAGCACCCTCGGCAGCGACGGCGCGTGGGGGTGGGCTGCGAGGTCCCCGGCGTCGGGACGGTCGCCGGACCCGCCGTGGGGTCGATCGGTCGGCAGCGGCAGGTCGTCGAAGAGGGTGCTCATCGTGGCCGCCAGCCTACGGGGCGGTCCCGACGGCGGCCCTCCAGGCGAGGTGCCCCAGTCCGGCGGGTGGACGGGCCCGCGGGCGGCTACGGTCGGGACGCCGCGCCCTGTCGTCCGGGTCGGTCCCGACGCCCCCGATCGACCCGATCGCCTGCTGGAGAACGCCGTGCCCCCACCCGACGTCGACGTCGAGCGCATCCTCGTCGTGGCGGCGCACCCCGACGACATCGACTTCGGCATGGCCGGGTCGGTGGCGACGTGGACGGCGGCCGGTTCGCACGTCACATACCTGCTGTGCACCTACGGCGACCAGGGCGGCTTCGACGACACCCCCCGGCACGAGGTGCCCGCCATCCGCGAGCGCGAACAGCGGGCTGCGGCGGAGGCGGTCGGCGTGCACGACGTGCGGTTCCTCGACGGCTACGCCGACGGCGCCCTGGCCGTGACCGACGACCTCGTACGCGACCTCGTCCGCGTCGTCCGCCGGGTCCGCCCGCAGCGGGTCGTGGCGCCCAGCCCCGAGCGCACCTGGGACCTCCTCGCGGCAAGCCACCCCGACCACCTCGCGGCCGGCGAGGCCACGGTGCGGGCGGTGTACCCGTTCGCGCGCAACCCGTTCGCGTTCCCCGAGCTGCTCGCCGACGAGGGGCTCGAACCCTGGACGACGCCCGAGCTGTGGCTCGTCGCGCACCCCGCGCCCGACCACTGGGTCGACGTCACCGACGCGCTCGACGCCAAGCTCGCGGCGCTGGCAGCGCACAACAGCCAGACCGGTCACCTGGAGGAGCTGGGGACGATGATCCGCGGTGCCCTCGCCGGGATCGCCCAGCAGGCGGACCTGTCCGAGGGCAGGCTCGCGGAGGCGTTCAAGGTCGTCGACAGCTCCTGACCGCGTGCGGTGACCTGGACCCGAAGTGCATGATCACCGCTGGGGGGGCGGACCCGAAGTGCATGATCACCGCGAGGGGTCACCAGAGCACGGCGACGAGCACGTTGAGGACGGCGAGCCCGCCCGCGACGTGCACGAGGCGCACGGGTCCACCCCGGTTGCGGCCCACGGCGACCACGCCGGCGACGACGAGCGCCACGACGAGCTTGACCGCGATCTTCGTGCGGTCGACGTCGTGGTCGACCGCACCGGACTCGGCCAGCCCCACCAGGGCGATCCCCGTGACCAGCTGGGTCAGCGCCCCGTGCCACATCCCGGGGAGCCAGCGCGGCTCGCGGACGACCGCCAGCCAGCCGCCGACGATCACAGCCATGCCGAGCAGGTGCAGCACGACCAGCAGGTCGTAGACGAGCTCCATGCGGCGCAGGCTAGCCGCGGGAGCCCTGGGCTGCCGCGGGGTGGGGCGCCGGGCCCGCCCCGCGGCAGCCCGGTCAGCCGATCGTGCTCCGGCCCTCGCCGCCGGCGGGGTAGTCGGCGGCCGTGACGACGCCGCCGAGGTCCTCGGTGAGGAAGGTCACGAGCGCCTCCTCCTGCAGCTGCGGCAGCACGGTGAAGGCGGCGCCGCCGAGCGAGTCGTACCCGTCGTTGCCGCGCAGCAGGAAGTCGATCGACGCCAGCGAGATGGTCGCCGGTGCATCCGCGGCCAGGGCGCCGTCCTCGACGACCACCGTGCCGTCGTCCAACACGAGCGACTGCACGCTCCCGTCGGCGGACGCGGTGTAGGTGAACCCGGCGATCTGCGCGAACGACCCGGCGTCGACGGTGCTCGCCGCGTGCTCGACGGCCGCGACGAAGTCCTCGATCGGCAGCGCGGGAGCCACCGAGACGAAGTTCGTGAACGGCACGATCCCGTTGACGTCCAGCGCCGTGAGGTCACCCGGCGGGATCACCGAGTCGTTGCGGATGCCGCCGCCGTTCTGGATCGCCACCACCGGCGCCTCGACGCCGGCCGCCGCGGCACCGGCGCGCCCCGACGCGAGCAGGGCGTCGGCGACGAGGTTGCCGAGGTTGGTCTCCTCGCCGCGAATGCTGGCGCGGACGCCGTCCAGGGGCACCTCGGTGGTCGCGACGACGGTCTGGGCGAGCTCCTCGACGAAGTCCTCGACCGGTCGCTGCACCTCCCGCAGCACGCCCCGGTCGGGGCGGACCGCGTCCGGACCGACGGACGTCACCGGCACCGGCCGGCTCTTCCGCTCGTCGTAGGACAACACCTCGCCGTCGCGGTCGAAGGTCACGACGAGCCTGCCGACGTACCGGTACAGGCCCGACGTCGTGACGACCGGCACCCGGGCGCCGTCCGCCGCGGTGCGGACCTCGGGGTACTCGTAGGGCACCGCGGCGGGGTCGACGCTGCGGCTGTCCTCGGGCAGCAGCCGGTGGTCGGCGTCGGCCATCACCTCGCCGCCGCCGGCGCCGACGACGACGTCGATCCCCTGCAGGTCCGGGACCAGGGCGAGCTCGTTGTCGATGTCCTGCAGGTGCGAGACGAGCACCACCTTGTCGACGCCGGACCGCTCGAAGGCGCGTGCGGTCGCATTGGCGATCTCGGCGAGCGCCGGGTCCACCTCGACCTCTCCCAGGCTCGTGAGCTCGGGCAGGTCCGGCGTGGTCAACCCGATCACGCCGATCCGCTCCCCGCGCTCCTTCACGACGTGCGCCCGCACGATCAGGCCGTCGTCGACGAACGCCTGCAGGCCCGGCTCACCGGTGAAGTCGAGGTTCGCCGACGAGAACGTGGTGTCCTCGACCTGACCGAGGAAGTCGGCGAGGAAGGGCGGCCCGAGGTCGAAGTCGTGGTTGCCGAAGATGCTGGCGTCGTAGTCCAGGGCGTTGAACGCGACCGCGTCGTAGATCGTATGGCCCTCGGTCTGCCGGCTGGCGGACAGCTGGGCGCTGGGCAGGAAGTTGTCGCCGCCGCTGACCGCGAGCACGCCGCGCTTGCCGCGGTAGGGGTAGCCGCCGCGCTCGCCGCGCCGCCGCTCGCGCTGCATCGTCGACTCCATCAGTGCCGCGCCGGCGACCTGGGCGCCGTCGCGCTCGATCGGCAGCAGCGCGGACTCGCCGTCGTTGCCGAACAGCACGGTCAGGGTGAAGTCTGGCCGGTCGCCCCGGCGCCCCTTCCCACGGTCGTCGTCGTCACGGTCGTCGTCGTCACGGTCGTCGTCGTCACGGTCGTCGTCGTCACGGTCGTCGCCGTCACGGTCATCGCCGTCACGGTCATCGCCGTCACGGTCATCGCCGGGGACGACGGCCTGCCGGTCGCGGTCCCAGTCGTCGTCGCCGTGCGCGAGCGCCGGGCCGGTGAGGCCGGTGGCGAGCGCGCCGGCGGTGAGTGCGGCGAGCACGCCGCGGCGGAGGGCGGTGGTCTGCATGGGTCTCCTCGGCTGGGCAGGGAGGGTTCGGCCCGGTTCCAGCCGGACCCTAGACCGGGCGTGTCGGACGCGGTAGCCCCGTCGCGGTCGGACGCAGCCCCCTCCCGCGCCGGAGCGTCACGAGCCGAGGTGCTCGCGACCGTGCGGGGCGGCCCAGCCGGAGGCGTCCGGTCCCAGCGGCACGATGCCGGTCGGGTTGATCTGCGCGTGGGTGCCGTAGTAGTGCCGCTTGATCTGGTCGAGGTCGACGGTCTCGCCGAACCCGCTGTGCCCGAACAGGTCCCGGGCGTAGGCCCACAGCACCGGCATCTCGGTGAGCTTGTACCGGTTGCACTTGAAGTGCCCGTGGTAGGCGGCGTCGAAGCGGACGAGGGTGGTGAAGAGCCGGACGTCGACCTCGGTGATCTGCGGCCCCATCAGGTACCGGCTGGCACGCAGGCGCTCCGTCAGCGCGTCGAGGCGGGCGAACAGCGCCGTGCAGGCGGCCTCGTACGCCTCCTGCGTGGTGGCGAAGCCGCACTTGTAGACCCCGTTGTTCACGTCGTGGAAGATCTCGTCGACCAGCGGCTGCATCGGCTCGCGGAGGTGCTCGGGGTACAGGTCCGGCGCGCCCTGCCGGTGGTGCTCGACCCACTCCGTCGACAGGTCCAGGGTGATCTGCGGGTAGTCGTTCGTCACCACCCGCCCGGTGAGCGTGTCGACCACGCAGGGCACGGTGACCCGGCCCTCGTAGCCGGGGTCGCTGCCGAGGTAGGCCTCGGAGAGGTAGGCGATGCCGAGCACCGGATCGCGGCCGTCCTCGTCGAGGGTGAAGCGCCACCCCTTCTCGTCGCGGATCGGGTCGACCACGGCCAGCGAGATCGCCTCGGTGAGCCCGAGCAGCCGTCGCACGATCAACGACCGGTGCGCCCAGGGGCACGCGTTGCTGACGACGAGCCGGTAGCGGCCCGGCTCGACCGGCCAGCGGCCCCGGTCGTCCGGGCCCTCGCCGGGCGCGGAGGCCGAGTCGCGGGTGATCCGGTCGGTGAATTGGTTGCCCTGGCGGACCCACTCCCCGCGTGCGGAGGTCTCCTGGCCGAACTGGGCGGTCGCTGCGCCGGTCATGCCGGCCACGCTAGCCCCGGCGCAGGCCGCTCAGGGTGCCGGCAGCTCCCCCGCCCTCGCCAGCGCCGTGCGCACCAACGGCACCACCGCGGTGCGGCCGCGCCGCACGTCGTCGAGGGACACCCAGGCGGCCCGGTCGGTGCTCCCACCCACGTCCACCACGCGCGGGGCGCCGCCCCCGATGCTGGCCGCGGTGTAGACCACACGGACGGCGTGGAAGTCCTCCGGGTCGCCACCGGGTCCCCGCCCGACGCGGTGCACCGAGTCGACGTCGAGCACCGGTCCGGGCACGACCTCGAGCCCGGTCTCCTCATGGGTCTCACGGACGACCGCGGCGACGGGGTGCTCCCCGTGCTCCACCCCACCGCCGGGCAGGGTCCAGTGCTCCGGGCGCCCCGTGGTCGACGACAGCCGCGTCAGCAGCACCTCGCGGTCCGCCCCGGCTCCGGCGGCGTCGCGGACCGCGACCACGTACGCGGCGAGCCGCTGGCGACGGACGGCCGGCCGCACCCCGGTGGCCTCCTCCGGGGCGCCGTCAGACGTCGTCCCGGTCACGGTCTCGGACGCTAGCAGCGCCGGTCACCGGCGGCCGCCCGACGGCGACCGGGGGCCGTCGCGCCGCCCGCACGAGCCGCCGAGCGTCCCGCTCGGCCTACGCTGGTGGCGTGCTCCCCGACCGGATCCGGCGACTGGCCCACAGCGTGGTGCTGCGGGTGTTCCGCGTCCTGCCGCCACCGGTACGCCGCGGCCTGGTCCGCGCCGGGACGCCCTCCTACACCGTCGGCGCGGTCTGCGTGATCGAGCACGAGGGGACCGTGCTCGCCCTGCGCCAACCGCACCGACCGGGGTGGAGCCTGCCCGGCGGCCTGCTCGAGCGGGGCGAGGGCCCGGGCGAGGGCGTCGAGCGCGAGGTCGCCGAGGAGACCGGCCTGCGGGTTCAGGTCGGCGTGCCCCTGACCGCGAAGGTGAACGCGCGCGTGCACCGCGTCGACGTGGTCTACCGGGTGGTCGTCGCGCGCCTGCCGTCGGTGCGGCCCGGGGGCGAGGCCCGGGAGGCGCGGTGGATGAGCCCCGAGGAGATGCGCACCGACGCGGACGAGCCGACGCGGGAGATCCTCGACCTGCTCGCCGACGTCCTCGACCCCGACGCCCGGACCGGGCACGTGGGCCGGGTCGTCGACGAGTCCGCCGACCGCTCCCGGTGAGCACCCGGCCCGCCGCCGCAGGTCTGGCCGGGGTGGTGCTGGCCGCCGGCGCCGGCACCCGGCTGCGACCCCTGACCAACCTGCGCCCGAAGGCGCTGTGCCCGGTCGCCGGCGTGCCGCTGGTCGACCTGGCGCTGAACCGGCTCGCCGTGCACACCGGCGCGGGCAGCGGGCACCTGGCGGTGAACGCCCACCACCACGGCGACCGGCTCGCGGCCCACGTCGCGGGCCGCGCGCACGTCTCCCGCGAGGAGGTGGCGCTCGGCACCGCCGGAGCGCTGGGTGCGCTGCGGGACTGGGTCGACGGCCGCGACGTGCTCCTCACGAACGCCGACGCGTGGCTGCCGCACGGGGTCGAGGCCCTCGTCGACGGCTGGGACGGCGAACGCTGCCGGCTGCTCACGGTGGCGGCGGCCGACGCCGGCGACTTCCGCGCGCCGGACGGGACCCCGGTGCGCTACGTCGGTGCCTGCCTGCTGCCGTGGTGGGTGCTGTGCGACCTGACCGCCGAGCCGACCGGGCTGTACGAGGTGGTGTGGCGGGACGAGGCCGCCGCCGGGCGTCTCGACGTCCACGTGACGACCGCGCCGGCTGTCGACTGCGGCACGCCGTCGGACTACCTGACCGCGAACCTCGGCGCGACCGGCGGCCGGAGCGTGGTCGGAACCGGGGCGAGGGTGCACGGCACGCTGGAGCGGGCGGTGGTGTGGGACGGCGCGTGGGTCGGCCCCGGCGAGCACGTGCGCGACGCGGTGCGCGCAGGGGACCGGCGCCACCCGGTGACCGTGCACGCGCGCCCCGGACCGCCGCCGACCTGAGGGTCCCCCGCGGCCGAGCGAGCGGGTGGTGCCGGGGTCAGCGCCCCAGGGCGAGCAGCCGGTCGACGAACGCGGTCTGCGCCGGCACGAGGCGGGTCCGAGCGGTAGCGGTGTCGCACCACGCGACCCGGTCGAGCTCGGGGAACTCCGCGGTGCGCCCCGACCGCGGCGGCCACGTCATGGTGAACGTGCCGGGCACGACGTCGGCCGGGTCGAGGTCGCCACGCAGGGCCCAGGCGGTGACCACCTTCCCGCCCGCCTGGCGGACGGCGCCCAGCTCGACCGGCTCCCCGGCGGGCACCGGCAGGCCGAGCTCCTCGGTGAACTCCCGCCGCGCGGCCTCCAGCAACGACTCACCGGGCTCCGGCTCCCCCTTGGGCACGGTCCACGCGCCGGCGTCGCGGCGCGACCACAGCGGCCCGCCGAGGTGCCCGATGAGCACCTCGGGGGCGTCCGACGCCCCGCGGTGCAGCAGGATCCCCGCGCTCGTCCGGGCCACGCCCCAGTCTCCCAGCCCCGTCCCCGGCCCGTGCCGCCCGCGCCGGCGCCTCGGGCGGGGGCCTGCGCCACGTCACCGGACCAGCGGCCCCGACGGCGTCCGCCGGCCGGCGCCGCCGCGGGACGGGGCCGCCGCGACGCTGTCCAACGCCGCGGGCCTGCCGAGGAAGAAGCCCTGGGCGGTGTCGCACCCCAGCTCCCGGACGGCGGCCAGCTGCTCGGCGGTCTCGACCCCCTCCGCTGTCGTCGACAGGCCGAGGGCGTGCGCGAGCTGGACCACACCCGCGACGATCCGCTCGTCGGGACCCGAGCGGGTGATGCCTGCCACGAAGCTGCGGTCGATCTTGACGACGTCCACCGGGAAGTACCGCAGGTGCGTCAGCGAGGAGAAGCCCGTCCCGAAGTCGTCCAGGGCGATCATGACGCCCTCGGCCCTCAGCTCGTGCAGCGCCGGCACGACGCGGTCCATCCGCTCGATCAGGGTGTTCTCGGTGATCTCCAAGCAGAGGCGCGCGGGGTCGACGCCCTGGCGCCCGAGCTCGTGCAGCACGGAGGCGGCGTAGCCGTCCTGCACCAGCTGGCGTGCGGCGACGTTGACGCAGACGCGGTGCCGGCTGCCCTCGGGCGCCAGCCGGTGCGCGGTCCGCAGCGCGGCCGCCAGCGCCTGGCCGCCGATCTCGACGACGAGACCCGACTCCTCGGCGACGTCGAGGAACGCGCCGGGCAGCATCTCCACGACGGCCTCGCCGCGTTGCCGGCTCCAGCGCAGCAGGGCCTCGTGACCGACCACCTCGCCGTCGCGGAGGTCGAGGATGGGCTGGTAGGCCAGGTGCAGCGCATCGGCGGCGACCGCCTCGCGCAGGTCGATCTCGGTCGCCATCCGCTCGTCGTCGACGCCGCGCATCGCGTCGTCGAAGTGCAGCGCGGTCGCCCGCCCGTGCGCCTTGGCGTGGTACATCGCCACCCCCGCGTGCTGGAGCAGCGTCTCCACCCCGTCACCGTCCTCGGCGACCGCCACGCCGACGCTCGCCGTCACGCGGGCCTCACCGGCGGCGAGGCGCACGGGCTCCGCGACGGCGGCGGTCACGGCCGCCGCGACGCGGTCGGCGCGCCGGGCGTCCTCGACGAGGACGGCGAACTCGTCACCCGCGAGTCGCGCGACGAGCTCGCCCGGCTGGACGACCGCCCTCAGCCGGCGGGCGATCTCGCCGATGAGGGCGTCGCCCGCCTCGTGGCCGAGCGCGCTGTTGACCAGCGCGAACCGGTCCAGCCCGAGCACGAGCACCGCCACCGGCGGGCGGTCGCCGGTGACGGACAGCGCGGCCTGCACGAGCTGGATGAGGACGGCGCGGGTCGGCAGGCCCGTGAGCGGGTCGTGCAGCGCCCGCTGGGCCAGCTGCTCGGTGACCATCCGCTGCTCGGTGACGTCCTCGACGTGCAGCACGGCGTACCGGGAGTGCCCGGCGCCGCCGGGGGTGGCGCCTGCCTCGGCGAGACCCACGCGCGCCCACACCTCGCGGCCGCCGACGGTGGCCAGCTGGCGCTCGGCGGGCAGCACCGCGCGGGCCTGGCCCGGCCGTCGCTCGAGCAGGTCGAGCAGGCGCAACCCCGTCACGGGGAGGAGGAGGTCGTCGGCGCGCCGGCCGACGAGGTCGCGTCGCGACCGGCCGGTCATCGCGGCCAGGGACGCGTTCGCCTCCAGCAGCCGGCCCCGGTCGGTGCCGTCGAGCGCGACGAGGGCCATCCCGGTCGCCGTGGCGTCGAACGCCGCCCGGAACCTCGCGTCGGCGGCGCGGCGTGCGCGCTCCACCTGCACCCTGGTCTGCAGCTGGACGACGCGGGCGGCGGCCAGGGCCGTGAGGACCACCCACGCGACGGCGAGCGCTCCGAGGTCCACCGGGACGCCGGCGACGGCCTGCAGCGCACCGCCGACCGGGGCGAGCAGGCCGGCGGTGACGAGCAGCAGGAGCCGGGCCAGCGAGAGCCGGGTCCCGACGCCGACCGGCAGCGCGAGCCGACGGACGCTGGGGTGCGTCGCACCGGTCGCGACGGCCGTGTAGCCGGCCAGGTGCGCGGCGCTGGCGGGGACGCCCAGGTCCGCGCCGGTGGAGCCCGCGAGCAGGTAGAGCACCTCGCCGAGCAGGAGCAGCCCGAGGGCTGTCGAGAACGCGCAGAACGCGAACGGGCGCGGACCGGGCTGCAGCAGCCACCGCACCACGAGGCACGCGACGGCAACGTCGGCCAGGCCGTAGGCGACGGCGAGGCCCTCGGCGACGAGACCGGCCTCGGGGTCCAGGTTCGACACGATCAGCAGCCAGGCCGCGGTGGCCACCGCGGTGCCGACGATGGCGGTGTCGAGCCAGGCAGCCCGGTCGGTCCGTCGCTGCCGGTACGTCGCCAGCGCGAGCGCGCCCGCGACGACGGGGGGGTAGCCCGCCAGGTGGAACAGGTCCGAGACCGACGGTGACGCGGGCAGCGCACCGGTGACCTCACGCACCAGGAGCAGCCACGCGTACCCGACGAGCCAGGTGGCCATCCCGGCCGCCACGAGCAGCCACGGCCAGGCCGGCCCCGGCCACCGGCGCAGGCCGCCGAAGGCGACGAGCCCGATCGCGGCCGCGGCCACGGCGACGTAGACGACGGCCTGGACGAGCGGCCACGGCATCACGAGGACGTAGGCCGTCACGAGCGCAGCGGGGACCACCAGCCACGGCAGGCTGCCGGTCCGTGCAGACGCGACGGCCGGACCCACGCGCCTCCCCCTGACCGCTCACTTCTGACAGTGATCACACGGTAGCAGCGTGCGACCACCTCGGTCCACGGGACGACGCAGGCCGGTGGACGTCCGAGGCACCGGGACCCCGACGGGAGGGCTGTGGCGGCGGTGCGTCCGGCGTGGCGGGCTCACCCGGGGCGGGCGGCGCTCACTCCCACTCGATCGTCCCCGGCGGCTTGCTCGTGACGTCGAGGACGACCCGGTTGACACCGTCCACCTCGTTGGTGATCCGTGTCGAGATCCGCTGCAGCACGTCACCCGGCAGCCTCGCCCAGTCGGCCGTCATCGCGTCGTCGCTCGTGACCGGACGCAGCACGACCGGGTGGCCGTACGTTCGACCGTCCCCCTGCACCCCGACGGAGCGGACGTCGGCGAGCAGCACGACGGGGCACTGCCAGATCGCCCGATCCAGGTCGGCGGCGGTGAGCTCCTCGCGCACGACGGCGTCGGCGGCGCGCAGCGTGGCCAGCCGCTCCGGGGTCACCTCCCCGACGATCCGGATCGCGAGCCCCGGGCCCGGGAAGGGCTGGCGCCACACGATCGCCTCGGGCAGACCGAGCTCCTCCCCGACGGCCCGGACCTCGTCCTTGAACAGCGTGCGCAGCGGCTCGACCAGCTCGAAGGCGAGGTCGTCGGGCAGTCCACCGACGTTGTGGTGGCTCTTGATGTTCGCCGCGCCCTCGCCTCCGCCGGACTCGACGACGTCGGGGTACAGCGTCCCCTGCACGAGGAACCGGACCTCGCCGCCGCAGGCCACGTCGGCGACCACCTCACGGGCCGCGGCCTCGAAGACCCGGATGAACTCCCGGCCGATGACCTTGCGCTTCTGCTCCGGGTCGCTGACGCCGGCGAGCGCGGCGGCGAACCGGTCGGCGGCGTCGACGGTCCGCAGCCGGATCCCGGTAGCGGCGACGTAGTCGCGCTCGACCTGCTCCGCCTCGCCGGCGCGCAGCAGGCCGTGGTCGACGAACACGCACGTCAGGCGGTCCCCCACGGCCTCGTGCACGAGGGCCGCCGCCACGGCGGAGTCGACCCCGCCGGAGAGACCGCAGATCACGTGCGCGTCACCGACCTGGGCCCGGACCCGCTCGACCTGCTCGGCGATGACGTTGCCGGTGGTCCAGTCCGGCGTGATCCCTGCGCCGCGGCGCAGGAAGTTCTCGATCACGTGCTGCCCGAAGGTGGAGTGGCGCACCTCGGGGTGCCACTGCACCCCGAACAGGCGGCGCTCGGCGTCCTCCATGGCGGCGACGGGTGCGGCGGACGACGACGCGGTGACGGAGAAGCCCTCCGGTGCCGACGTGACCGCGTCGCCGTGGCTCATCCACACGCTCTGGCTGGCCGGCTGGCCGGTCAGCAGGGCGCTGTCGGCGGGCTCGGCGCTCAGCTGGGTGCCGCCGTACTCGCGCAGCCCGGTGCGGGCGACGTCGCCGCCGAGGGCCGAGGCCATCGCCTGGAAGCCGTAGCAGATCCCCAGCACCGGGACCCCGGCGTCGAAGACCGCGGGGTCGACGCGCGGGGCGCCCTCGGCGTACACCGACGCCGGCCCGCCGGACAGGATGATCGCCGCCGGGTCGCGGGCGAGCATGGCCTCCACGTCCGTCGTGTGCGGGACGATCTCGGAGTACACATCCGCCTCGCGGACCCGGCGCGCGATGAGCTGGGCGTACTGGGCGCCGAAGTCGACGACGAGGACGGGTCGGTGGCTGTCTGCCGGCGGCCCGGCGTCGCCGGCAGCGGTGACGGCGGCGCTCCCGGGGGTCGCGGGCGCCGGGGCGCCGTCCGCGGTGACGTCGCTGATCGGGTCGCCCACGTCGCGGCCACGACGGCCGGGGGCGTCCTCGGGGTCGCCGCCGGGCACGGTGCCGCGTCGCTCACCCGCGGCGCCGGGGGCGCGGCTCACGGCCGGCCACCCGGAGCGGTCCGGGCCCGCACCTCGGCCGTGACCCGGTGCTCGGCGACGAACGACAGCACCGGGACGACCCCGGCGAGCACGAGCACGACGAGACGCCCCAGCCCCCACCGGAGCTTGGACCACAGGTCCAGCACGGTGAGCAGGTAGAGCACGTAGATCCAGCCGTGGGTGATGGCGACCCAGGTCCCGAGCCACGGCTCGCCGCCGCGGAACAGGTACTTGGCGACCATCTCGGCGGTGAGGAGCAGCAGGAAGGCGCCGGTCACCCACGCCATCACCCGGTACCGCTGCAGGGCTCGCGCCAGCGTGCGCGGGTCGACGCGGCGGGCCGTGGTGGGCTCGGCCGCCCCGGGGGCGTCCCGGGTCACGGCCGCGCCCCGGCGTCGGAGGGCTGAGGGGGCCCGCCCTGGTCGGCACCCTGTTCAGCACCGTGGTCGGCGCCAGCGGCAGCCGGGCTCGTGCGGGAGGTCACCGGGTCATCCTCCCCGGCTGCCCCCGGTCCCGGGACCGGGGGTCGCCGCGCGGACGGGTCGGGCTCGGCATCGCGGCGGGGAGCCTGGGCCTCCCGGCGGTGGGCCTCGGCCACCACGCGCCACCAGACGAAGACCGCGAAGCCGGCGAAGACCCACCACTGCAGGGCGTAGGACAGGTTCCGCAGCTCCAGGCCACCGCCCCCCCGGTCGGGCTCGGGCAGCGCGACGAGCGGCGCCGGCGGCACCGGTTCGGTCACCGCCAGGTACGCCGTCCACAGCGGCGTGCCCCAGACGTTGGCGAGGTCGGCGGGGCTGACCGCGTCGACGCGGGCGACGTCGGCCCCGGGGGCGAGCCCGGTGGGTGCGCTGCCGGCCTCCAGCCGGCCGGTGAGCCGAACGGTCCCCGTGGGTGCCGGGGGGACGTCGGCGGGTCCGGCGCCCGGCCCCGTCGCCCCGCGGACGACGGGCAGGCGCGCCCGACCGTCCGGGGTGTCAACGAGCAAGGGGGTCAGCACCCAGGTCGCGTCCCCGGCGTCCACGAGCAGCTGCTCGCCCGGGTCGTAGCGGCCGGTGACGGTGACGGTGCGTCCCACCACGGCCCCGGTCACGGGTGTCGCCGGGGGCAGGACGGACAGCAGGTCCGTGGCGGGCTGGCCGGCGCGCTGCGACTGGGCGGCGCGGGCGTCCGCCTCGACCCGCGACCGCTGCAGCTGCCAGTCCCCGAGCCAGGCGAAGGTCGCCGCCAGGCCGAGCGCGGCCGCGAGCAGGGCCAGGTGGCGGGGCCGGGTCGCGGTGCGGAACACACCAGCACGCTACGTCGTGGCGTCGCGGGACCGGCTCCGGACGGGTCGCGACGGCGACGGCGAGCAGCCCGACCGACGTCGGACCCGGGGACGCTTCCTGCACCAGGTCGCCCGCCGGCAGGCCGCCACCTGGCCTGGGCGCCGCGGCGGGAGCGTTGTGGATGCTCGCCCAGGCCCTCGTGCCCTGGGCGCTGGGACGAGCCGTGGACGCCGGGCTCACGGCCCGCGACCTTGGCGCCGTGGCGCTGTGGGCCGCCGTCCTGCTGGGGCTGGCTCTGGCCCAGGCGTGCGCCGGGACGGTCCGGCACCGGCTGGCCGTGAGCTGCTGGCTGCAGGCCGCCCTGGGCACGTGCCGCCTCGTCGGCCATCACGTCGCGGGGACCGGCGGCGCGCTGCCGCGCCGGCTCCCCACCGGCGAGGTCGTCTCCACGGTGGCGACCGACTCCGTGCGGGTCGGGGAGGCGTTCGACGTCGTGCCGCGCTTCGTCGGGGCCCTGGTCTCCGCCGTCGTCGTCGCGGCGCTGCTGCTGGACCGGTCCGCCGTCCTGGGACTGGTGGTGCTGGCCGGCGTCCCGGCGACGGCGGCCGTGCTCGCGCTCGTCGTACGGCCGTTGGAGTCCCGGCAGGCCGCGCAGCGCGCGACCTCCGGCGAGCTGACCGCCCTGGGGGCCGACACCGTCGCGGGCCTGCGCGTGCTGCACGGGGTCGGGGATGAGCGGGTCTTCCTGCGTCGGTACGTGCAGCGCTCGCCGGAGGTGCGGCAGGCGGGCGAGCGGGTCGCCGGGGTGCAGGCGACGCTCGACGCGCTGCAGGTGCTGCTGTCGGGGCTGCTGCTCGCCGCGGTGACGTGGCTCGGCGCGCGGGCGGTCGTCGCTGGGTGGCTGACGCCCGGCGAGCGGGCTCGTGGTCCGTCCCGGCGGGCTGAGCGTGGTGGCCGCCGAAGGCCCGGACGGCGGCGCCGCGCTGGCCGCCCGGCTCGGCCGGCTGCGCGACGACGCCGGGCCGCCCGCTGTCCCGGGTGGCGTGCCCCTGACGCAGCTGCCGGTCGCGGCCGTCCGGCGCCGCGTGGTCGTGTGCGGCGGCGACGCCGACCTGTTCACCGGCTCGCTGTGGCGGGTGCTGGACCCCTCGGGCCGGCACAGCGACGCGGAGATCCGGGCGGCCTGCGCGACGGCGTGCGCGGACGACGTCCTCGCGGCCCTCCCGCGCGGGCTCTCGGAGGACATCAGCGAGCGGGGCCGGTCCCTGTCGGGCGGACAGCGCCAGCGACTCGCGCTGGCGCGGGCCCTGCCACCGGCGCGGAGGTGCTGGTGCTCGTCGAGCCGACCAGTGCGGTCGACGCGCACACGGAGGCGGCGGTGGGCGAGGCGCTGCGCGCCGCGAGGGCGGGACGCACCACGGTCGTGCTCACCACCAGCCCGCTGCTGGCGCAGCGGGCCGCGAGGTGGTCCTGCTGCCGAGGGACGGGTCGCGGCGACCGGGATCCACGGCGGGCTCCTGCGACGCCGGGACGCGGTCGGCCGCCGCTACCGCCGGGTCGTGCTCCGCGACCTCGCCGACGCCGTGGCCGGTGCCGACGCCGTGGCCGGTGCCGACGCCGAGGAAGGGGTTGACGCCGAGGAAGGGGTTGACGCCGGGGCACGCCTGCAGCACGAGGTGGTCCGGTGAGCACGACGCTGCCGGTGTCCTCGTCCGCCGCGGTGAGCGCCGAGACGACGCGGCTGCTGCGCTCGCACCGCGGCCGGCTGGCCGGGGTCGTAGCGCTGCACGCCCTGGCCGCCCTGGCGGCCCTCGGCGCACCCTGGCTGCTCGGCGTCCTCGTCGACGCGGTGACCGCGGGCACGACCGAGGCGGTGGTCGACCGCACCGCCCTGCTGCTGCTCGGCTTCGTCGCGGCCGACGCTGCGCTCACGCGTTGGCCGCAGCGGTCCGCGCTCGTGCTCGGGGAGGACGTGTTCGCCTCGCTGCGCGAGGAGTTCATGACCCGGGTCACGTCGCTTCCGCTGTCGACGGTCGAGCGGGCCGGCACCGGTGACCTCGTCTCCCGGACGACGAACGACGTCGAGGCGATCCAGTGGGCGGTCCGCTCGGCGTCCCCAGCATCCCCAGCGTCCTCGTGCGGCGACGACCGCGACGCTGACCGCCGCGGCTGCCACCGCTCGCGGGGGCCCGGCCGCGCTCGCGCTGCTGGCAGGCCTGCCACTGCTCGCCGTCTCGACCCGCTGGTACCTGCGCCGGGCGCCTCGGGGGTACCGGCGCGAGCGGGCGACGTACGCGCGCCTCAACGGCGTCATCACCGAGACCGTCGACGGGGCGGCCACGGTCGACGCGCTCGACCTGGCCGCAGCCCGCCGCCGGGAGGTCGACGACGCGCTGCGCAGCTGCTTCGCCGCGGAGCGCTACACGCTGGCGCTGCGGACCCGGTGGTACCCGGTGATCGAGACCGGGTACCTGCTGCCCGTGGCGGCGTCGGTGCTGTGGGGCGGCGTCCTCGTCAACGGCGGGTACGCCTCCGTGAGCGAGGTGACGACGGTCGCCCTGCTCGCCGTCCGGCTGGTGGACCCGATGAGCGAGCTCGTGGCGTGGCTCGACGAGCTCCAGGTGGGGGCGGCGTCGCTGGCGCGCATGATCGGGGTCGCCGAGGTGGCACCGGACCGTACGGCCTCGGGGGCGCAGCCCGACGGCACGGACCTGGTGGTCACGGGCGTGCGCTACGCCTACCGACCCGGCGTCGACGTCCTGCACGGGATCGACCTCGCCGTGGCTCCCGGTGAGCGACTCGCCGTGGTGGGACCGTCGGGAGCCGGCAAGTCCACCCTCGGGCGGCTGCTGGCGGGCGTGCACCCGCCCCGGGCCGGGTCGGTGCACGTCGGCGGCGTCCCGGTGACGGACCTGCCCCTGCCGCGTCTGCACCAGGAGGTAGCCCTGATGACCCAGGAGCACCACGTCTTCGTGGGGACGCTCGCCGACAACCTCCGGCTCGCCGACCCGGAGGCGGACGACGCGGCCCTCGTGGCAGCACTGACCGCGGTGGACGCGCTCGCCTGGTTCGGCGCCCTCCCGGCTCGGCCTCGGCACCGACGTCGGCTCGGGCGCCCTGGCGCTCACCCCGCCGCAGGCACAGCAGGTCGCCCTGGCCCGGCTGCTGGCGCGGCCCCACACCCTCGCGCTGGACGAGGCGACGTCGCTGCTGGACCCCCGGTCGGCGCCCCACCTCGACCGCTCCCTGTCGGCGGCCTCGCGGGCCGCAGCGTCGTCGCCATCGCGCACCGGCTGCACACCGCGCACGACGCGGACCGGGTCGCCGTCGTCGAGGCCGGCCGGGTCGTGGAGCTCGGCAGCCACGACGAGCTCGCCGCCGCCGGCGGCTCCTACGCCAGCGCTGTGGCGCGCCTGGCACGAGCCGGACCGCGGCGGCGCCCGACCTGACCCCGCCGCGGGGTGACGAACCGCTCGTCCGCCGTCGGTCCCACCCGCGCCGCCGCCCGCGTGGGTAGACCTGCACCAACCCCGGTTGGCACAGGGCGCCCCTGTGCCAACCGGGTTGGCATGGGGCGCCCCTGTGCCAACCGGGTTGGCGGGGTTGGCGGGGTTGGCGGGGTTGGCGGGGTCGGCGGGGTCGGCGGGGTCGGCGGGGTCGGGGCGCGTCAGGCGGACGGCGGCGCCAGCGCGGCGTAGTCGACACCGGTGAGCTCGACCGAGCGCTGCCACAGCCAGGCCGCGGCGCCCGGGTCCGCGGCGCGGGTCGACGGCGTCTCCACCACCGGCAGACCGCGCATCCCGCCGCGGGGTCCGACGAGCGCGCCACCGGGCAGGTCGTCGACTGCGGCGCGCAGCGTCGGCCACGCCCCGGCCTCGGGGCTCTGGCCGACCGCGCGGCTCGCCAGGGCGCTGAGCCGAGCCAGCCACGGCATGCCGTCCATCCGGGCACCGACCTGCTGCAGGTTCGTGGCGGCGAAGCCGGGGTGGGCAGCGGTGCTCGTCAACGGTACGCCGGCGGAGTCGGCACGACGCTGCAGCTCGAGGGTGAAGAGCAGGTTCGCCAGCTTGGACTGCCCGTATGCCGACCAGCGGGCGTACCGGTGCTCGAGCATCAGGTCGTGGGCGTGCAACCGCCCGATCCGGTGCATCGCGCTGGTCACCGTGACCACCCGGGGCTCCGGCGCGGCGAGCAGCGCGCCGAGCAGCAGCCCGGTGAGGGCGAAGTGGCCGAGGTGGTTCGTGCCGAGCTGCATCTCGAAGCCGTCCGCGGTGCGCCGGTGCGGGATCGCCATCACGCCGGCGTTGTTCACGAGCACGTCGAGCCGCCCCTGCGGCAGCTCCGGCGGCAGCGTCGCCGCGAGCTCGCGGACGGACACCAGGTCCGCGAGGTCGAGGCGGCGCACCACGGCGGAGGCGTGCGGGGCGGCGTCGCGGACCGCCGCGAGCGCCGCCTCCCCTCGCTGGGCGTCGCGGCAAGCGAGGACCACGTGAGCGCCGGCGCCGGCGAGCGCGGTCGCCGCGGCGAGGCCGATGCCCGAGTTCGCACCCGTGACGAGCGCCGACGTGCCGGTCAGGTCACCGAGGGAGTCGGTGGTCCACGCCGCGGTGGTCTCGTCGCTCATCCCCACAGGCTGCACCGATCGCACGCAGGTCACCAGCCGACCCACCCGCGGAGCACGCTGTGGCTGCCGGCGCTGCTGCCGGCGCTGCTGCCGGCGGCGCCCCGCCGCGCTCTCAGGCCGGCTGGTACGGCGAGACGACGACCTCCACGCGCTGGAACTCCTTGAGGTCGGAGTAGCCGGTGGTGGCCATCGCGCGTCGCAGGGCGCCGACGAGGTTGGTCGTCCCGTCGGCGAGGCGTCCGGGCCCGAACAGGATCTCGCGCATCGACCCGACGGTGCCCACCCGCATCCGCTGGCCGCGGGGCAGCTCCGGGTGGTGTGCCTCAGGCCCCCAGTGCCAGCCGCGACCCGGTGCCTCGGCGGCGCGGGCCAGGGCGGCGCCCAGCATCACCGCGTCGGCGCCGCAGGCCACCGCGCGCACGAGGTCACCCGAGCGCCCGACCCCGCCGTCGGCGATGACGTGGACATACCGGCCGCCGGACTCGTCCATGTAGTCTCGGCGCGCCGCCGCGACGTCAGCCACGGCGGTCGCCATCGGGGCGTGGATGCCGGTCACCAGGCGCGTCGTGTGAGCCGCCCCGCCCCCGAAGCCAACGAGCACGCCGGCCGCGCCGGTCCGCATCAGGTGCAGCGCCGCGGTGTACGTCGCGCAGCCGCCGACGACGACCGGCACGTCGAGCTCGTAGATGAAGCGCTTGAGGTTCAGCGGCTCGGCACGACCCGAGACGTGCTCCGCCGAGACGGTCGTGCCACGGATCACGAAGAGGTCGACGCCGGCGTCCACGACGGTCTTCCAGAGCTGCTGCGTGCGCTGCGGGGTGAGCGCCCCGGCGACGGTGACCCCCGCCCGACGTACCTCCGCCAGCCGCTCGGCGACGAGGTCGGGCTGGATGTCGGCGGCGTAGACCTCCTGCATCCGCCGGGTCGCCCCGGCCTCGTCGAGCGAGGCGATCTCGGCGAGAAGCGGCTCCGGGTCGGCATAGCGGGTCCACAGCCCCTCGAGGTCGAGCACCCCGATCCCGCCCAGGCGGCCGAGCTCGATCGCGGTGGCCGGGGAGACCACCGAGTCCATCGGCGCCGCGAGGACGGGCAGGTCGACGTGGTAGGCGTCGATCTGCCAGCCGACCGAGACCTCCTCGGGGTCGCGCGTGCGCCGGCTCGGCACCACCGCGACGTCGTCGAAGGAGAACGCGCGGCGCCCCCGCTTGCCGCGACCGATCTCGATCTCGCTGCTCACGGCGAGCAGGCTACCGGCGGCCCCCGACGGCGCCCCGCTCGCCCGCGCCGCGTCAGCGGCCGGAGTAGTTCGGCGCCTCGACCGTCATCCGGATGTCGTGCGGGTGCGACTCCTTCAGCCCCGCGGGCGTGACGCGGACGAAGCGTCCCCGCTGCTTCAGCTCGGGCACCGTCGACGCCCCGCAGTAGAACATCGACTGCCGCAGCCCCCCGACGAGCTGGTGGGCGACGGCGGCCAGCGGCCCGCGGAACGGAACCTGCCCCTCGATGCCCTCGGGCACGAACTTCTCGTCGGTGACGACGTCGTTCTGGAAGTACCGGTCCTTGGAGAACGACCGCGCGCCGGCCCGGGTCCGCTGCGCCCCCAGGCTGCCCCTCCCGCGGTAGGACTTGAACTGCTTGCCGTTGATGAGCACGAGCTCGCCGGGACTCTCCTCGCAACCGGCCAGCAGCGAGCCGAGCATCACCGTGTCCGCGCCGGCGACCAGCGCCTTCGCGATGTCGCCCGAGTACTGCAGCCCGCCGTCGCCGATCACCGGTACCCCGGCCGGCCCGCAGGCCTGCGCGGCCTCGTGGATCGCCGTCACCTGGGGCACCCCGACCCCGGCCACGACGCGGGTGGTGCAGATCGACCCGGGTCCGACTCCGACCTTGACGCCGTCCACGCCCGCGTCGACGAGCGCCTGCGCCGCGGCCCGGGTCGCGACGTTGCCGCCGACGACGTCCACGTGCGCGGCCGCGGGCTCGGCCTTCAGCCGGGCGATCATGTCGAGCACGGCCCGGGAGTGGCCATGGGCCATGTCGACCACGAGCACGTCGACGCCGGCGTCCACGAGCAGCATGGCGCGCTTCCAGGCGTCCTCGAAGATGCCGATCGCGGCGGCGGCGCGCAGGCGACCGGCGGAGTCCTTGGTGGCGAGGGGGTACCTCTCCTGCTTGGCGAAGTCCTTCACGGTGATGAGGCCGCGCAGCCGGCCGACGTCGTCCACCAGCGGCAGCTTCTCGACCTTGTGACGGCGCAGCAGATCCATCGCGTCCTCGCCGGACGTGCCCACCGATGCGGTGACGAGCGGCATCGGTGTCATCACCTCGGCCACGCGGCGCGAGGAGTCGCTCTCGAAGCGCAGGTCGCGGTTCGTGACGATGCCGACCAGCACCCCAGCATCGTCGACCACGGGCAGCCCGGAGACCCGGTAGCGCCCGCACGCGGCGTCGACGTCGGCGAGGGTCGCCTCCGGCGAGGTCGTGACGGGGTCGGTGACCATGCCCGCCTCGGAGCGCTTCACGAGGTCGACCTGGGAGGCCTGGTCCTCGGCGGAGGTGTTGCGGTGCAGCACACCCAGCCCGCCCTCTCGGGCCACGGCGATCGCCATCCTGGCCTCGGTGACGGTGTCCATCGCGCTCGACAGCAGCGGCAGCTCGACCTCGACGCGCCGCGAGACCCGCGACCGGGTGGTCGTGGCGCTCGGGACGACGTCGCTCTCGCCGGGCAGCAGCAGCACGTCGTCGTAGGTCAGCCCGACGGCGGCGAAGGGGTCGCGGACCGGCTCGGTCCCGCCCTGGCTCACCGTGCTGCCGGCTGGGGGCTGGGGTCGGTCCTCACGCCCTGATCCTATCTGCCGGGCGTGGCACGACCCGGCGGCACGTCAGCGCACGAGCCCCCAGCGGAAGCCCACGGCGACGGCCTGAGCGCGGTCGGCGGCCTCCAGCTTGCGGAACAGGCGACGGGCGTGGGTCTTCACCGTGTCCTCCGACAGGTACAGCTCGCGACCGATCTCGGCGTTGCTGCACCCGCGACTCATGCCGGTCAGCACCTGGGTCTCGCGCTCGGTCAGCGCCGGCACGCGGCCCTCGGGGACGTGTCGCCGCAGCCCGGACCCGCCCCTCGGCCCGGCGGCCACCACGGACAGCACCGCCGCCGCGAGCTCCTCGCGGACGGCGTCCTTGACGACGTAGCCCCGCGCACCGGCGGTGACCGCGCGGGCGACGCCATCGACGTCCTCGGCGACGGTGAGCACGAGGACGGCGGCCTCGGGGTGCCGTGACAGCAGCCGCCGCGTGGCCTCGACCCCGCCGATGCCCGGCATCCGGACGTCCATCAGCACGAGCGAAGGGCGCTCGGCCGGCCAGCGGGCGAGAACCTCCTCGCCGGAGGACGCGGTGACGACGCGGGTGACCCCGGCGACCTGCGCGACGGACCTGCGCAGGGTCTCACGCACCAACGGGGAGTCGTCGCACACGAGCACGGTCGACACGGCTGCACCACCTTCACCCCGGCGGGTCCGACGGGACGCCCGTGCCGGGTCCGTCCCCGGGCATCCGGGATGTCCATCGGCAGGTCCGGCGCCGAACGTGAGCGCCGAGGGGCGGATCATGGCGCGGGCGGACCACCCGCCTGGCCTCAGCCGGCGGAGAGGGTGATCTCCCGTACCGCCTCGTCGAGGGACGCGACGTGCAGCGGCCGCGATGCCGCCCCCTCGGGCAGCTCCAGACCCTGCCACCCCGGCCCACCGAGGACGAGTCGCGGCGCCGGACGGATCCGCGGGACCGCCTCGAGCTGCGACGGGTCCGCGACCGGCATCGACGCGAACACGAAGACCGCGGCGGGCCCGAGCCGCCGCACCGCCGAGGTCAGCGCCTCCCGGGGGACCCGGGCTCCCAGCACGCGGACACCGATGCCGCGCTCCGCCAGCGCGGCGCCGAGCACGTGCACCGGCAGGCTGTGCTGCTCGTCCTCCGCGCACGCCAGTAGCGCCACCGCCCCACTGGCGGGCTCCGGGGTCCGCAGCGAGCGCAGGACCGCCAGGACGCTCTCGGTGAGCAGGTGCTCGACGTCGACGCCGGCGCCGGTGGTCTCCCACCGGCGGCCGATCGCGGTCAGCACGGGCAGCACGAGGGCCCCGTACGTCGTGGGCACGTCGGACGCGTAGATCGCGTCGCGCAGGATCGTGACGCACGCGTCGCCGTCGAGGGCCATCGCTGCCCGGGCCAGGCCACGCTCGGCCGGGCCCGCATCGGGCTGGGCCACGACCCGGCCGCCGCCTGCGGGACCGGCCTCGGCGAGCGCGCCGGCGACGAGCCCGGACATCGCCTCGGTGTCCGCCGGCTCGACGGGCACCCCGGCCTCGGCCAACGAGGAGACCACCATCGCCAGCACCGACGCACCCTCGTCCTGCATCGAGGTGCTCACAGCCACGCGCGACGCCTCTGCCGGCGGCACCCCCTGCAGGGTGAGCCGGCGCATCACGACGAGCCGGCCGAGGTCGGCCGCGGAGTAGCGCCGGTGCGCACCGGCGGTGTGCTCGCTAGGCCCGAGCTCGTAGCGGCGTGCCCACGTGCGCAGCGTCGCCGGCGCCACGCCGAGCCGGCGAGCCACCGCAGCGACCGTGAGCATCGGCGAGACGGGGTCGTCCACCGGTTCCTCGTCGGCCGGCGGCGGGGTCATAGCCTTCATTCTCGGAGCACCCGCCGGGTGCGGCCACCCGACAGCGGCCCACTGCCGGCCAGCCGGGCCTCGACACCGGGGACGCGGACGTGGCAGTGTCGCGTGCGACACAGTCTGAACGACTCATGGCGCGAAGTACTTGAACAACCTCTGGCGCGGTTGTAGGTTCCTCTCACACGCACCGCACGCAACCTCGGAGGAAGTCATGGCAGAGATCTCCCGGCTCCCCGGTCCCGTCGCCGACCTGTGGGACTGGCAGCTCATCGGCGCGTGCCGCGAGGCCGACCCGACGCTGTTCTTCCACCCCGAGGGCGAGCGCGGCCCGGCCCGGCGCAACCGTGACGCCGCCGCCCAGGCCGTCTGTGGCTCGTGCCCGGTGATGCAGCAGTGCCGCGAGCACGCGCTGGCCGTCCGGGAGCCGTACGGCGTGTGGGGCGGGCTCACCGAGGACGACCGCGAGCGGGTCTACCTCGACCAGCGCGCTGCCAGGATGCCGGCCGCCAGCTGACGTCGCGGACCCGACACCCGGGTCACGAGCACGCGCAAGGGCCCGCCCCCCGATCGGGGGCGGGCCCTTGCGCGTCTCGACGAGCGGGTCCGAGCGGTCAGTGACCGTGGCCGTGGCCGTGGCCACCGGCGGACTCCGGCTCCGCCTCCTTCTTCTCGACCACGAGGGTGTCGGTGGTCAGCACCATCGACGCGATCGAGGCGGCGTTGCGGACCGCGGAGCGGGTGACCTTGACCGGGTCGATGACGCCCGCGGCCATCAGGTCGCCGTACTCGCCCGTGGCGGCGTTCAGACCGCTGCCCACCGGCAGCTCGCGCACCCGCTCGACCACCACGTAGCCCTCGTGCCCGGCGTTCTCGGCGATCCACCGCAGCGGCTCGGCGACGGCGCGCCGCACGATCGCGACGCCTGTGGCCTGGTCGCCGGTGGCGCCGAGGCCGTCGTCCAGCACGATGGAGGCGTGCACCAGGGCGCTGCCGCCGCCGGCGACGATGCCCTCCTCGATCGCCGCCCGGGTGGCCGAGACGGCGTCCTCGATGCGGTGCTTCTTCTCCTTGAGCTCCACCTCGGTGGCGGCGCCGACCTTGATCACGCAGACGCCGCCGGCGAGCTTGGCGAGCCGCTCCTGCAGCTTCTCGCGGTCCCAGTCGGAGTCGGTCCGCTCGATCTCGGTGCGGATCTGCCCGACCCGGGCGTCGACCTCGCCATGGTCGCCGCCGCCCTCGACGATCGTGGTGTCGTCCTTGCTGACCACGATTCGGCGGGCCGAGCCGAGCACCTCCAGGCCGACCTGGTCCAGCTTGAGCCCGACGTCGGGGGTGACGACGGTCGCGCCGGTGAGCACGGCCATGTCCTGCAGCATCGCCTTGCGTCGGTCGCCGAAGCCGGGCGCCTTCACCGCGGCGGCGGTGAACGTGCCCCGGATCTTGTTCACGACGAGCGTGGACAGGGCCTCGCCCTCGACGTCCTCGGCGACGACGAACAGCGGCTTGCCGGTCTGGTGCACCTTCTCCACCAGCGGCAGCAGGTCGGACACCGAGGAGATCTTGCCCTGGTGGATGAGCACGTGGGCGTCCTCCAGGACGGCCTCCATGCGCTCGGAGTCGGTGACGAAGTACGGCGAGATGTAGCCCTTGTCGAACTGCATCCCCTCGGTGAACTCGGTCTCCATCACCGTGGTGGACGACTCCTCCACGGTGATGACGCCGTCCTTGCCGACCTTGTCGAAGGCCTCGGCGATGAGGTCGCCGATCACGACGTCCTGCGCGGAGATGCTCGCGACGTGGGCGATGTCATCCTTGCCGTCGATGTCGCGGGCGACCTCGAGCAGGCGCTCGTTCAGGGCCTCGACCGCCAGGTCGATCCCCTTCTTCAGCGCGGCGGGGCCTGCGCCGGCGGCGACGTTGCGCAGGCCGGCGTGGACCATTGCCTGCGCGAGCACGGTGGCCGTCGTGGTGCCGTCACCGGCGACGTCGTTCGTCTTGGTGGCGACCTCCTTGGCGAGCTGGGCGCCGAGGTTCTCGTACGGGTCCTCCAGCTCGATCTCGCGGGCGATCGTCACGCCGTCGTTCGTGATCGTGGGGGCGCCCCACTTCTTGTCGATGACGACGTTGCGCCCGCGCGGCCCGAGCGTCACCTTCACGGTGTCGGCGAGGGCGTCGACGCCACGCTCGAGGGCGCGGCGGGCGGAGTCGTTGAACTCCAGGGTCTTGGCCATGGGTGTGATCAGTCCCTCTCACGACGGACGCCCCGGCGACCGGCGGTGCCGGCCCGCCGGGGCGGTCGTCGACCTGGTGTGGTCGTGGTCCCGGACGGCGTCGCCGTCCAGGGGTGCGGGCGACGGGGCGCCCGCGGTGTGCTGGTCGATCAGGTGCGGCTGTGCTGGTGGATCAGGAGACGACGGCGAGGACGTCGCGGGCGGAGAGGATCAGCAGATCGTCGCCGCCGTACTTGACCTCGGTGCCGCCGTACTTGGAGTAGATGACCTTGTCGCCGACCTGGACGTCGACCGGCACGCGCTGGCCGTTGTCGTCGACGCGGCCCGGGCCCACCGACAGGACCTCGCCCTCCTGGGGCTTCTCCTTCGCGGTGTCCGGGATGACGAGGCCGGAGGCCGTCGTCTGCTCTGCCTCGAGCGGCTTGACGACGATGCGGTCCTCGAGCGGCTTGATGGAGACCGACACTGTGCGGACCTCCCCTTCGCTACTAGCGGGAAAAGACGGACGTGGGTGCGCTGCGTCTCGCCGCCCGTCGTCGCGGGTGCCGGCCGGCGTGGCCGCAGCGGCTGGCACCCTGACGTGCCGAGTGCCAGCCGCGAAGTTAGCACTCGGTCCGGGCGAGTGCCAACCCCCCGCCCCTCTCCTGGTGATCATGCGATCCGGGTCCGCCGGCACGCGCGCCACCGGCCCCGCGCTCCGGTGATCATGCGGTGATCACGCGATCCGGGTCGGCCACGCCGCGGCAGCCGCGTGACAGGATCCCCGCCGTGGACCCGGCGGCGATCTCGGCCCTGCTGACGCCCCGGGGCTGGGCGCTGCTGGAGTCTCTGCCACCGTACGACCAGGCCACCGCGATGGCGCTGGCGGAGCGGGTCCGCGCCGGCGGCGAGGACCCCGCCCTGGTGGCCGCTGCGCTGACCCAGTCCCGGCTGCGGACGCGTGCCCGCACGAAGTTCGGGCCGTTCGCCGACGGCATGCTCTTCACCCCCGACGGCCTGGAGCAGGCGACCCGGCTCGAGGTCGCCGCCCACCACGGGCAGCGGTTCGCGGCCGCGGGCACGTCCCGGGTGGCCGACCTCGGGTGCGGCATCGGGGGCGACGCGATGGCCCTGGCCGGTCTCGACCTGGGCGTGCTCGCCGTCGAGCGCGACGCTGCAACCGCGGCCGCCGCCACCGTCAACCTGCGCCACTTCGCCCAGGCGGAGGTCCGCCACGAGGACCTGCGGGCGACCTCGCTGGACGGCATCGACGGCGTCTTCTGCGACCCGGCGCGCCGTGACGCCGGCGGCCGCCGCGTGCTCGATCCGCACCGGGCCAGCCCGCCCTGGGACGTCGTGCTCGGCCTCGTCGCACGCGTCCCCGCGGCCGGGGCGAAGGTGGCCCCCGGCATCCCCCACGACCTCGTGCCTGCCGGCGCGGAGGCGCAGTGGGTCTCGGTGGACGGCGACGTCGTCGAGGCCGGCGTCTGGTTCGGTGCCGCCGCGCGCCCGGGCGTGCGCCGCAGCGCGCTGCTGCTGCGGGGCGGACGGGCGCACGCCGTGGACGACCCCGGCATGGCCGCCGCGGAGGTGGGCGCCGTCGGCCGCTACCTGTACGAGCCGGACGGCGCTGTCGTGCGGGCGGGGCTGGTCGCCCGCGTCGCGGAGGAGGTCGGCGGGCACCTCGTGGACGCCTCGATCGCATACGTCACCTCCGACCGGGCCGTCGTCACGCCCCTGGCCCGGACCCTCGTCGTGGACGAGGCGATGCCCTTCTCGCTGAAGGGCCTGCGCGAGGCGCTGCGCGTGCGCGGGGTGGGCCGCGTCGAGATCCTCAAACGCGGCTCGGCGGTGGACGTGGAGGACCTGCGCCGCCGGCTCCGGCTGCAGGGCGCCGCCGCCACCAGCGTCGTGCTGACCCGCGTCGCCGGCCGGCAGAGCGCGCTGCTCTGCCACCCCCTCCCCGGCTGACGCCACCCCCCCCCCCCGGTGATCATGCACTCCGGGTCCGCCCCCGCCCGGTGATCATGCACTCCGGGTCCGCCCCCGCCGGTGATCATGCACTCCCGGTACCCCTCTGCTCAGGCGAGCACCCGGTCCACCGGCATCGAGGAGTCCGCCGGCAGGTCCAGCCCGGACGCCGCCCTGCCGCGGGCCACGAGCTGCGCCCCCAGCGCCGCCACCATCGCCCCGTTGTCGGTGCACAGCCCCGGCCGCGGCACCCGCAGCGTGATCCCCGCCGCCTCGCACCGCTGCGCCGCCAGCGCCCGCAGCCGCGAGTTCGCCGCCACCCCGCCCCCGACGAGGAGGTGGTCGACGCCCTGGTGGCGGCAGGCGTCCACCGCCTTGCGGGTCAGGACGTCGACGACGGCCTCGGTGAACGCGGCGGCGACGTCGGCGACGGGCACCGGCTCCCCGTCCGCCTCGCGCTGCTCCACCCACCGGGCCACGGCGGTCTTCAGCCCCGAGAAGGAGAAGTCGAAGCGGTGCCGCTCGAGGTCACGGGCCGAGGACAGCCCCCGGGGGAAGGCGATGGCGCCCGGGTCGCCGCCCGCGGAGACCCGGTCGACGTGCGGACCGCCCGGGAACGGCAGGCCGAGCAGCCGCGCGACCTTGTCGAACGCCTCCCCGGCGGCGTCGTCGATCGTGGCGCCCAGCGGCCGGACGTCGGCGGTGACGTCGGGCACGAGCAGCAGCGAGGAGTGCCCGCCGCTGACGAGCAGGGCGCAGGTCGGCTCCGGCAGCGGGCCGTGCTCCAGCACGTCGACGGCGACGTGCGCCGCCAGGTGGTTCACCCCGTACAGCGGCACCCCGAGGCCGACCGCGAACGCCTTCGCGGCCGCCACCCCCACGAGCAGTGCGCCGGCGAGCCCCGGGCCGCTCGTCACCGCGACGGCGTCGACGTCGCCCAGACCCACCCCCGCCTCACGGCAGGCCCGCTCGACGGTGGGCACCATCGCCTCCAGGTGCGCCCGGCTGGCGACCTCGGGGACGACGCCGCCGAAGCGCGCGTGCTCGTCGACGCTGCTGGCGACGGCGTCCGCGAGCAGGCGTCCGCCGCGCACGAGGCCGATCCCGGTCTCGTCGCAGGAGGTCTCGATCCCGAGGACCAGCGGGGCGTCGCTCACGGCGCCAGCGTAGGCAGCGGCCGCAGCCGCATCACGTGCGCGTCGACGTCCCCGGGCTGGTAGTACCGGCGCCGCACCGCGATCCGCTCGAAGCCCCGGGACCGGTACAGCGCGGCGGCCGCCCCGCCGTCCGCCCGCACCTCCAGCAGCAGCGACGTGGCGCCCTCGCGGGCCGCGTGCCCCACCAGGGCGTCCAGCAGCAGCGCGCCCGCGCCGCGGCCCCGCAGGTGGGCCGCGACTGCGAGGGTCTGCACGTCGGCGGTTGCACCGCCGAGCGCCAGGCCGGCGTAGCCGAGCGGCTCGTCGGGCGCGTCCGGCGCGACGAGCACCCGATACCAGCGACCCGGCGCTGCCAGCTCGGACCAGAACGTCTCCGCGCTCCACGCGGTCGCGCCGAAGGCGTCGCGCTCAAGGGCCGCGACGGCGGCGACGTGCCACCAGCGCATCCGAGCGTGCACGAGCCCGGCCGCCGGGGCCGTCGGGCTCACGACCGCACGCGCTTGGGGGGCCCCGGGGTGGCGACGTCGGGGCGGCGCAGGTACAGCGGGTCCGGGGGCAGCAGTCCCGCGCCTCCGGGCTCGGCGACCTCACCCGCCGCGAGCCGCCGGGCGACCTCCGCGGCGACGGCGCCGGCCGCCGGGTCCGCCGGCTCGGCGTGCACCGCGGTCGCCCCCGGGGCGAGGCGGTCGGCGTAGAGCCCGGCCCCCCGGCCGACCACCACGGCGCCGGCGACGTCGACCGCGTCCGCCGGCCCGACCTCCGGGCCGTGCGTGCGGATGGCGACCCCGCCGGTGACCCGGTAGCGCGCCGAGTAGACCTCACGCCGTCGAGCGTCGGTGAGGACCACGACGTCCGTCCCGTCCGCGGCGAGGCCCGCGTCGGCGGCGGCAGCCGCGAGCGCGTCGAGGCTGCACACGGCGTGCACCCCCACGCCGAAAACGTGGCCGAGGGTGCGGGCGGTGACAAGGCCCACGCGCAGCCCGGTGAACGGGCCCGGACCGGCCCCGACCGCCACGTCGGTGACGTCGCTGCGCCCCGCGCCGGCCGCGGCGAGCACCTCGGTGAGCATCGGCGCGAGCAGCTCGGCGTGCCGGCGCGGGTCGTGCACCGAGCGCTCGGCGAGCAGGCGCCCGCCGTCGTGGACGGCGGCACCGACCGCGGCGGAGGTGTCGAGGGCGAGCAGCAGCACGACGTCGCAGGCTAGACGCCCGGCAACCCGACGCCGTCCCAGCGGGTCCCGACGCCCCGCAGGCGGACCGTGCGGGGGACGGGCGCGTCGCCACCGCCGTCGACACCACCGTCGACCGCGGGGCCGACGTCCGTCCCGCCGCGGGGGCGCTGCAGCCGCACCTCCAGCCGGTCCCCGGACAGCGCCTCGACCAGGCCCTCGCCCCACTCCACGACGGTGACGGAGTCCGCCAGCGAGGCGTCCAGGTCGAGGTCGTCCACCTCGTCGAGCCCCGACAGGCGGTACGCGTCGACGTGCACGAGGTCGGGTCCGCCGCTCGTCGACGGGTGCACCCGGGCGATGACGAACGTCGGCGACGTCACCGCGCCGCGCACGCCGAGCCCCTCCCCGAGGCCCCGGACGAGGGTGGTCTTGCCCGCCCCGAGGCCGCCGGTGAGCAGTACGAGGTCCCCGGCGCGCAGCAGGCCCGCCAGCCGCTCCCCCAGGGCGTGCATCTGCTCCGGGGTGGCGACGTGCAGCTCCCCCTCGGGGCCGCTCACGCCGACGCGCGGCGGGCGCGCACCCGGCGGCGCGGCACGGCCCGCGCGGCCCGGTCGACCAGCGCTCGCAGGTGGGGGGTGACCACCTCGGGGTGCTCCAGCATCACGAGGTGCCCGCCGTCGCGGACGACGACGTGCTCGGCGTGCGGCAGCCGGTGCACGATCTCCTCGCTGTGCCGGGCGGGCGTGAGCAGGTCCGAGTCCCCCACGAGCACCAGCGACTCGATCCCGGTGAGGGTGACCAGCGCCTCACGCTTGTCGTGCTCGTTGAAGGCGGGGAAGAAGTCGCTCACCACGTCGATCCGGGTCTCCGCGATCATCCGGGCGGTGAACTCCACGAGATCCTCGGGCACGTCGGAGGCGTAGGAGTAGCGCCGCACGAGCAGCTGCTCGAGGTCGCTGCCGAGCTCGCGTCCCCGCTGCACGAGCCGGGGGCTGCGGCTCAGCAGCCGCAGCGCCGGCCCGCCGAACCGCGGGACGAGCCCGCCGAGCGTCTCCAGCCCGAAGTCGTTGTCCGACAACCCTCCCGCGCTGGTGGCCACCAGTGCCACACCGACGACGCGGCGCCGGAACTGGTCGGGGTGGTTCGCTGCGAGCGACATCACCGTCATGCCGCCCATCGAGTGCCCGACGAGCACGAGCGGGCCGGTCGGGGCGACCTGTGTGATGACGGCGGCCAGGTCGCGACCGAGCTGGTCGATGGACGCCGACGCACGGGGTCCGCGCTCGGAGCGGCCGTGGCCGCGCTGGTCCCACACCACGACCCGGTGCGTGCGGCGCAGGGCCAGGCGCTGGTGGTGCCACGTCGCGGACGTCAGGCAGTAGCCGTGGCTCATCACGACCGTCGGGGTGCCCTTCGTGACTTGCTCGGGCTCGTCGACCTCGACGTGCAGCACCGTGCCGTCGTCCGCGGTGACCGTGCGGGGGACACCGTGGACCGCGCCGTACGGCACCGAGTCGGCGTCGGCGCGGTGCACCGGACGCCGGCCCAGGGGCCGGCCGACGGCGACCCGCTCGGCGGCGAGGCCGAGCGCGGCACCAGCCCCGGCCGCGGCGAGCCCGACGCCGAGGGAGACCAGCCCGGTCGGACGCGCCCCGGCCATCAGGCCACACCCGCCGTGCCGACGTGGCGCCGCGGCACCCGCGCTCCGAGCCGGCTGACGATCTCGTAGCCGATGGTGCCGGCCGCCTCGGCCCAGTCCTGCGCGGTCGGCCCACCGTCGGCTCCCGTGCCGAACAGCACGACCTCGTCACCGGCCGCGGCCTCGTCGTCGCCGAGGTCCACGACGAGCTGGTCCATGCAGACCCGCCCCGCGACCCGGCGTGTCCGTCCCGCGGCGAGCACCGGGCCCGCGTTGCCGGCGTGACGCGGCACGCCGTCCGCGTAGCCCAGCGGGACCAACCCCAGGGTCGTCTCCGCGGCGGTCGTGTAGGCGTGCCCGTACGACACGCCCTGGCCCGCGCCCACCCGCTTCACCAGCGCGAGCCGCGCGGTGAGCGTCATCGCGGGCACGAGACCCAGGTCGGCGGTGGAGGCGATCTCCGGCACCGGGGACAGCCCGTACACCGCGATCCCCGGGCGCACGAGGTCGAGGTGGGCACCGGGGTTCGTCAGCGTGGCCGCGGAGTTCGCGAGGTGGCGCAGCTCGAACCGGGCGCCGAGGCGCTCGGCGGTCGCGACGGCGTCCGCCATCACCTGCTCCTGGGCGCGCACGGTGGGGTGCTCGGGGGCGTCCGCCCACGCGAAGTGCGACCACGCGCCGACGAGCTGCACCGTGCCCTCCGCCCGGGCGGCCAGGGCGGCGACCACGAGGTCGTGCCAGTCGTCGGGGGTGGCCCCGCCGCGCCCCAGGCCGGTGTCGACCTTGAGGTGGACGCGGGCGGGACGGTCGTGCTCGCGGGCCGCCGTCACAGCCTCATCGAGCGCCCAGGGGGCGGCCACGGAGACGTCGACGTCGGCGGCGACGGCGTCGGCGAGGTCCCCACCCGGGGTGGCCAGCCAGCAGAGCACCGGCGCGGTGACGCCCCCGGCGCGCAGCGCCAGCGCCTCGGCGACCTGGGCGACCCCGAGCCACGTCGCACCGCCGGCCAGCGCGGCCCGGGCGCACGGCAGCAGGCCGTGGCCGTAGGCGTCGGCCTTGACGACCGCCATCACGGCGGCCCCCGGGGCCCGCTCGGCGAGCACCCCCACGTTGGCGGCGACGGCGTCGAGGTCGACGACGGCCTCGGCGGCGTACCCGGTGCGGGCAGGCCGGTCGGCGTCGTGGCTCGGGGGCACGGTCGTGGGCACGGACATCGCGGCTCAGTGTCCCAGCGCGGTGCCCCGTCCGCGCAGCAGGCTCGCCACGGCGGCGGGGACGGCGTCCAGCACCGACCCCGCGGACACCGGCCCGCCGCCGGAGGCGAGGTGCCCCGCGCGGCCGTGGACGACGACGGCGAGGCTGGCGGCGTCCAGCGGGTCGAGCCGGGCCGCCAGCAGGGTGCCGGCCAGGCCCGCGAGCACGTCCCCGGAGCCGGCGGTCGCCAGCCAGTGCGGACCGTCGCGCTGTGAGCGCACCCTCCCCTGGGGCTCTCCCGGGCGTGACGGCTCGACGACGAGGGACGTGGCCCCCTTCAGCAGCACCGTCGCGCGGGTCAGGTCGGCGGCCCGTCGGGCGTGGCGCAGCGGCGCCGCCTCGACGTCGGCCCGGTCCACGGGCTCGCCGTACGCCCCGAGCAGGCGGGCGAGCTCGCCGGCGTGGGGGGTCAGCAGCCGGACGGCGGGCACACCCGTGCGGTGGTCGGGCGCGAGCAGGCCCAGCGCGCCGGCGTCGACGACGGCCGGCTCGCCGGAGGCGAGCGCGGAGGCGACCCGGTCGGCCTGCTCGACGTCGTCGGGGTCGACACCTGGCCCCAGCACCCACGCCTGCACACGGCCCGGTCCGACCGTCTCCGGCCACCGCGACCGGACCATCGCCGCGGCGGCCTCCGGGCCGAGGTAGCGGACCATCCCCGCGCCGGAGCGGACCGCGGCGCCGCACGCGAGCACCGCCGCACCGGTGTAGGTGGCACCGCCGGCCACGACGCCGACGACACCGCGGGAGTACTTGTCGTCGCGCGGCCCGGGCACCGGCCACAGCGCGGCGGCCTCGCGGTCCCCGAGCCGGGTGGCGGCGGGGGCGGCGTCCGCCAGGTCGGCGTCGAGCCCGATGTCCACGACCTGGACCCGTCCCGCCGCGGCGTCGCCGGGTGGCAGCAGCAGGGCGGGCTTGCCCGTGCCGAACGTGACGGTCACGTCGGCGCGTGCGTGCGGCCCGGGTGTCTCCCCGGTGGCCGGGTCGACGCCGCTGGGCAGGTCGACGGCGACGACGGTCGTGCCGGGAGGCACCGCCGCGACGACAGCGGCCGCCGCCCCGCGCAGCCCGCCGCGACCCCCGATGCCGAGCAGCCCGTCGACGACGACGTCGGCAGCCGCGATCAGGCCCCGCGCGGCCGCGGCGTCGGCGTCGTCGTCGCCCGAGGCGGTGGCACCGGTGGTGGCGTCGTGGACCCGGCCCCCCGCGGCGAGCAGCGCAGCCGTCCCGCCGGCGTGGGCGCCGCCGGTGGTGAGGACGGCGTCCACCCGGGCGCCCCGCCGGGCCAGGCGAGCGCCCGCGTACAGCGCGTCGCCGCCGTTGTTGCCGCCGCCGACCAGCAGGACGACGCGGGCACCGCCCACCCTGCCGCCCCGGTCGCCGTCGACGGCCGGTCCGCTCCTGCCCCCGCTGCGCGGACGGCCCCGGCCACGCCTCAGCTCGGCTGCGACGGCGGCTGCCAGTCCCGCCGCGGCGCGCTGCATCAGCGCGCCGTCCGGCAGCCGTGCCATCACCGCTGCCTCTGCCGCCCGCACGTCGTCCGGGGTGTGCGCCACGAGCCCCGTCGCCCCGCCACCGGGCCCGCGCGGACCCCTGGGGGCCGGGCTGCCCCGCCGGTGCCGGAGCCCGGCCACGCGGGCGCCGGTCACGACCCGCTCCCCACGGGCGCGACCTCGCCCTCGGCCACCACGACCGCGGAGGCGATGCCGGCGTCGTGCGACAGGGACAGGTGGAACGTCGCCACCCCCAGCTCCGCCGCCCGGGCCGCGACGCTGCCGGCGACGTCCAGGCGCGGACGCCCGTTCTCACCCCGGTGCACGGTGCAGTCCGTCCAGCGCAGCCCGACCGGGGCGCCGAGTGCCTTCGCGACGGCCTCCTTGGCGGCGAAGCGTGCCGCCAGGGAGGCGGGCGGCAGGTGCCGCTCGGCGTCGGTGAACAGCCGGCGGGCGAGCCGCGGGACGCGCTCGAGCTGGCGCGAGAACCGGTCGACGTCCACGACGTCGATGCCGACGCCGACGATCACGGGTGCGGTCCCTGGCTCGCCATCCCCCCATCCTGCCCGCCGCCGGCGGGAACGCGCCGCCGGTGCGGCGCGTGGCGCGCCGGCCGGGGTACAACGGGCAGGTGCGCGCCCAACCCACCGTCCTCCACCTGGACATGGACGCCTTCTTCGCGGCCGTCGAGCAGCGCGACAAGCCCTCGCTGCGGGGCAAGCCGGTCGTGGTCGGGGGCACGGGGTGGCGGGGCGTCGTCGCAACGGCCTCCTACGAGGCCCGGGCGTTCGGGGTCGGCTCGGCGATGCCCACCGCCCAGGCCCGCCGTCGCTGCCCGCACGCGGCGTACCTGTCCGGACGGTTCGCCGCCTACCAGGCGGCCTCGGCCCGGGTGCTCGAGCTCGCGGCGACGCTCTCGCCGGTGGTCGAACCGGTCTCCCTCGACGAGGCCTACGTCGACCTCGAGCCGGGCGGCGGGGCCCTGGACGTCGCCGCGGTACGTCAGCGGGCCGCGGCGTTCCGCGGCCAGGTGCTGGCCGCCACGGGTCTGACGGTGTCGGTCGGCGTGGGCACGAGCAAGCTGGTCGCCAAGATCGCCTCCGACCTGCACAAGCCCGACGCGCTGGTCGTCGTGGCACCCGGGCAGGAGGCGGAGGTGATGGCCCCGCTGCCCGCGCGCGCCCTGCCCGGAGTCGGCCCGGTCACCGCCGAGCGGCTCGCCCGTCACGGCCTGCGCACCGTCGGGGACGTCGCCGCCGCCGGTGCGGACGAGCTGGTCGCCGTCGCGGGGCGCTCGCACGGCACAGCGCTGCGCGCGTACGCGCGGGGCGAGGACACCCGCCCGGTCGTCGCCGAGCGGGACGCCAAGTCGGTCTCGGCGGAGGAGACGTTCGCCACGGACCTCGTGGACCGGCGCGAGATCGCGCACCACGCCACGCGGCTCGCCGACCGGGTCGCCGAGCGCCTGGCCCGGCACGGCACCTGGGCCCGCACCGTCACGGTGAAGGTCCGGCGGTACGACTTCACCACGCTGACGCGGGCACGCGCCCTGGACCACCCCGGCGACGACGGCGCCGCGATCGCCGCTGCGGCCCGGCGGCTGCTGGACGACGTCGACGTGTCGGGGGGCGTCCGGCTCCTCGGCGTGGGCGTCACGGGCTTCACCGGGTTCAGCCAGCAGGACCTGCTCGCCGACCTGCTCGCGCCGCCGCCGGACGCGCTGCCCGCACCGCACGGACCCCCCACGCTCGGCGACGACCCCGACGCCGCGGTGGAGGCCGGCGCCGACCCGGAGCCCGACGGACCGGAGCCCGACGGACCGGAGCCCGACGGACCGCCGCGCCGGTGGCGCCCGGGCCAGGACGTCCACCACGGCGAGCACGGCCCAGGCTGGGTGCAGGGGTCGGGGCTCGGCCGGGTCACGGTGCGCTTCGAGGGCCCCGGGACGCCGCCGGGCCGCGTCCGCACCCTCGCCGAGGACGATCCCCGGCTGGCTCCCGCCGACCCCCCACCCTTCCCCCCACCCCCGTGATCAAGGACGTCGCGCGTCGCCGGCCGCCGTGATCAAGGAACGCGTGGCGCTGCCGGGGCGTGCGAGGCGAACCAGATGCAGGAGTTCCTTGATCACCGGGGGTGTGGGTGCGGGAGTTCCTTGATCACCGCGGGGGGTTACTCGACGGTGACGGACTTGGCGAGGTTGCGGGGCTGGTCGACGTCCAGGCCCTTGGCGGTCGCGAGCTCGGCCGCGAACACCTGCAGCGGCACCGTCGTCACGAGCGGGGCCAGCAGGGTCGGGGTCTGCGGCACGCGGATCACCTCGTCGGCGTAGGGCAGCACGTCGTCGTCGCCCTCCTCGGCGATGACGAGGGTGCGCGCCCCGCGGGCGCGGATCTCCTGGATGTTCGACACGACCTTCGAGTGCAGCGAGTCGCGGCCCCGTGGCGACGGGACGATGACGAAGACCGGCTGCCCGGGCTCGATCAGCGCGATCGGTCCGTGCTTGAGCTCACCGGCGGCGAAGCCCTCGGCGTGGATGTAGGCGAGCTCCTTGAGCTTCAGCGCCCCCTCCATCGCGACCGGGTACCCGACGTGGCGACCGAGGAACAGCACCGAGGACGTGTCCACCATCCAGCGCGCGATCTGGCGCACGTGGTCGAGCCCGTCCAGCACCTTCTGGATCGCCTCGGGCATCTGCTGCAGCTGGCCCAGGATCTCGGTGACCTCGTCGGCGTACTTGTTGCCCCGCAGCTGCGCCAGGTACAGCCCGAGCAGGTAGCAGGCGGTCACCTGGGCGAGGAACGCCTTCGTCGACGCGACGGCGACCTCGGGCCCGGCGTGCGTGTAGATCACCGCGTCGGACTCGCGCGGGATCGTCGAGCCGTGGGTGTTGCAGATCGCCACGACGCAGGCACCCTGCTCGCGCGCGTGGCGCACCGCCATGATGGTGTCCATCGTCTCGCCGGACTGCGAGATGGCCACCACGAGGGTGCGCGCGTTCACGACCGGGTCCCGGTAGCGGAACTCGTGCGCGAGTTCCACCTCGCACGGGATCCGGCACCAGTGCTCGATGGCGTACTTGGCGACCTGCCCCGCGTAAGCCGCTGTGCCACAGGCGATCACGACGATCTTGTCGACGGCGCGCAGCGCCGCCTCGGAGACGTTGAGCTCGTCGAGCACGAGCCGACGCTCGGCGTCCATCCGGCCCAGCAGCGTGTCCGCGACCGCCCGCGGCTGCTCGTTGATCTCCTTGGCCATGAACGACGGGTACCCGCCCTTCTCGGCCGCGGCGGCGTCCCAGTCGACGTGGTACCGGCGGCCCTGGGCCGGCGCCCCGTCGAAGTCGGTGATCTCCACCGCGTCCGCGGTGATGGTGACGACCTGGTCCTGGCCGAGCTCGATCGCCTCGCGGGAGTGGGCGATGAACGCAGAGACGTCGCTGCCGAGGTAGTTCTCGCCCTCTCCGAGCCCGACCACGAGCGGCGAGTTGCGGCGTGCCCCCACGACCGTGCCCGGCTCGTCCGCGTGCACCGCGAGCAGGGTGAAGGCCCCGTCGAGCCTGCGGCACACGGCCTGCATCGCGGTGGTGAGGTCCCGGGTCTCGGCGTAGGTGGCGGCCAGCAGGTGCGCCGCGACCTCGGTGTCCGTCTCGCTGGTGAACTCGGCGCCGTCCGCGAGCAGCGACGCCTTGAGCCCCGCGAAGTTCTCGATGATGCCGTTGTGGATCAGGGCGAGCCGGCCGTCCGCGCCGCCGCGGTGCGGGTGGGCGTTCTCGTCGGTGGGGCCGCCGTGGGTCGCCCAGCGCGTGTGGCCGATCCCCGTGCCGCTGCCGGGCAGCGGTTCCGCCTCCAGCGCGGCGACGAGGTTCGCGAGCTTGCCGGCGCGCTTGGTCGAGGCGACCCTCGTGCCGTCGACCACCGCCACGCCGGCGGAGTCGTACCCGCGGTACTCCAGCCGGCGCAGGCCGCCCAGCACGACGTCCACGGCGCGCGCGCCGTCCTGCGGCCCGGCGTAGCCAACGATCCCGCACATGCGGCGCAGCCTAGTAGGCGCCCGGCGCGGCTCCCCGCACGCGTCACGGCCGGCGGCTGGCAGGATGCCCGGGGTGCCCCTCCCGCAGGCCGCGCCGACGACCGGACCCATCGGCACCACCGCCTCGCCGTTCGTGGACCTCGACCGGGCGGAGTGGAGCCGGCTCGCCGCGGCGACGCCGATGTCCCTCACCGAGTCCGACGTCGACCGCCTCCGCGGCCTCGGGGAGCGGATCGACCTGTCGGAGGTCACCGAGGTCTATTTGCCCCTGTCGCGGTTGCTGAACCTCTACGTCGGTGGCGTCGAGCGGCTGCACGAGGCGACCACGACGTTCCTCGGTGAGAAGGCGCACCGCACGACCTTCGTGATCGGCGTCGCGGGGTCGGTGGCGGTCGGAAAGTCGACGACGTCCCGCGTGCTGCGAGAGCTGCTCTCGCGCTGGCCCGAGACCCCGCGCGTCGAGCTCGTGACGACGGACGGCTTCCTGTACCCGAACGCCGAGCTGGAACGCCGAGGCCTGCTGCAGCGCAAGGGCTTTCCCGAGTCCTACGACCGCCGCGCACTGCTGCGCTTCGTCTCCGCGGTGAAGTCCGGTGTCGACGAGGTCCGCGCTCCGCTGTACTCGCACCTCACGTACGACATCGTGCCGAGCGCGGAGATCGTCGTCCGCCGCCCGGACGTGCTCATCGTCGAGGGCCTCAACGTGCTGCAGCCCGCACGGGTCCACGCCGACGGGCGGCAGGGCCTGGCGGTCAGTGACTTCTTCGACTTCTCGCTGTACGTGGACGCTCGCACCGAGGACGTCAGCCGGTGGTACGTCGACCGGTTCCTCGAGCTGCGCCGCACGGCGTTCTCGCGTCCGGAGTCGTACTTCCGGCGCTACGCCACGCTGTCGGACGACGAGGCCGTGGCGCGCGCTCGGCAGATCTGGCGGGACATCAACGAGCGCAACCTCGTGGCCAACGTGCTCCCCACCCGGAGCCGGGCGACGTGCGTGCTCTTGAAGGCTCGCGACCACTCCGTGTCGCGCGTGCGGCTCCGCAAGCTGTGAGGCGCGACCGGCACGCGCTCAGCCAGACAGGCCGAGCCGCCGGCTGATCCGTGCGGCCGCGGCGACGACCTCCGCGGCGACCTCCTCGAAGCGCTCGGGCGACAGCCGGAACGAGGGCCCGCCGACGCAGACGGCCGCGACGACGGTGCCGTCGGACGCGCAGACGGGGGCCGCGACGGCGTTCAGCCCGACCTCGTACTCCTCCACTGCGCCCGCCCAGCCGCGCTCGCGGGCCGTGTCGAGGTCCCGGGCGAGCGCCTTGCGGTCGGTGAGGGTGGCGTCCGTCAGCGGCTGCAGCCGGCGGGCGAGCGACTCACGGCGGACGTGGTCCGGCGAGAACGCGAGGATCGCCTTGCCGACCGCCGTCGCGTGCACCGGTGAGCGCTGCCCGACCGCGTTCTCGCTCGTGATGGCCGCCGTGCCGCGCACCTCCCCGACGGAGACGACGACGTCGCCGTCCAGCACGCCCAGGCTCACGGTCTCGCCGACGTCCTCGGCGAGCTCGGCACAGATCCCGCTGCTGCGCCGCGCGAGGTCGAGCCGGGCCGTGGTGGCCCCGGCGAGGCGCACGATCGCGTAGCCGAGCCGGTACTTGCCGCGGTCTCCGACCTGCTCGACCATGCCACGGGCCTCCAGCGCCGCCAGCAGCCGGAACGCGGTCGACTTGTGGACGTCGAGGGTCAGGGCGATCTCGGTGACGCCGGCGTCCCCTCGCTCGGCGAGCACGTCGAGGATCGTCAGCGCCCGGTCCACCGACTGCACGGTCGGGACGCCGGACGGTCGGCGTCCGGCCCCGGCGGGGTCGGCCTCGTCGGCTGCTGAGGACATGTCGTCAGACCATACGGGCCGCGCCCCCGGTCCGGCAGGGCGCCGCTGGGCGCCCGGCACGGTGGCCGCACGCCCCACCGCCATAGCCTGGGCGGGTGAGCGGAGCGTCGGAGCAGGGCGCGGGCGGCGGCAGCGCTCGGGACCGGGACCCCGAGGGCCGGGCCCGCCAGGCGCGTCCCCGGGACGCGCTGGGCCGCCCGCTGCCCTACGGCGCGGCCGGCGTGGAGCCGGTTCCGGAGGATCCGCTGCCAGCCGTGGAGACGGTCTCGGAGGCGCGCCGGCTGCTGGCGGCGGGGCGTGCGTTCTCTGCCCACGAGGTGCTCGAGGCACGCTGGAAGGCGTGCCCGGACGCCGAGCGGGACCTCTGGCAGGGACTGGCGCAGCTGTGCGTCGGGCTCACGCACGCCGAACGCGGCAACTCCGTCGGCGCGGCGCGGCTCGTCGAGCGCGGTGCGGCGCGGCTCGAGGCCTACGCGGCCACCCGCGCCACGACGTACGGGGTCGACCTGGGGGCCGCGGCGGCCTGTGCCCGCGGCCGCGTGGCCGGCTGAGGGGCCGCCGCCCCGCGCGGCCACGGTGCGCCGCACCGGGCGGCGCTAGCATGCCTGGGTGCCCGCGTCGCTGCCGCCGCACTCGATCCCGGCGTCGAGCCGGCGCTTCCGCGTCGCGCTCGACGGCGCCGAGGTGGACGTCTCGCAGGTGAGCGGGCTCGCCGCCTCTCCGGGAGCCCTGGGCGACCCGCGCCACTCCCCCCCGCTGGTGACGCTTCGGCGTGCCGTCACCGGCGACCGGACGCTGTTCGACTGGCACACCCGCGGCGACCGTCGCCGCGACGCCGAGGTGCTCGTCACGGTGCTGGACGGCGACGGCGTCCGACCGGTCGCCGCCTGGGCCCTCGTGGGCGCCCGCCCGGTGCGCTGGACCGGGCCGGACCTCGACACGACCGCCCGGGGAGGCACCCCCACGGAGGGCCTCGAGCTGACCTACGACCACCTGGAGTGGCGGCTGCCCTGACCGCGCCTGCCTGACCCGGGACGACGGCCGGTGACGTCCTGTCAGGCGCCGAGGAGCGTGGCGAGGTGCCCCAGGTCGTCGGCGACGAGCAGCCCGTCCAGTCCGGAGGGCGGTTCCTCACCGCCGGCCGGTCCCCACTCCGCGGGCCGGCGCACGAACACCGGGCGCAGGCCGACATCGGCCGCCGCGACGAGGTCCCCGGCGTGGGCCGCCACCATCGCGGTCCGCCCCGGCTCGCAGCCCAGCAGCTCCACCGCGCGGCGGTAGGTGGCCGGGTCGGGCTTGTAGCTGCCGGCGAGCTGCGCCGACAGCGGGGCGTCGACGCGCAGGTCGGCGACACGAAGGAGGTCCACGAGCAGGCTGACGTGGCCGTTCGAGAGCGTGGCGGTCCTCGACACCCGGCGCAGCCGCGCCAGCCCCTCCCGCACGTCCGGCCACGGTCGCAGCCGGTGCCAGGCCTGCACGAGCGTCGCCCGGGCGCTGTCGGGCAGCACGACGCCGTGTCGCCGGCAGACGTCCGTCAGCGTGTCCCGGTGGACGGCGTCGAGGTCGCGCCACCCCGGAGCGGCCCGGACGGCATCGAGCGCTGGCTGGTAGGCGCGGCGCCAGTCGTCGACGAGGAGCGCCCAGTCCGCGTCCGCGCCCCCTGCCCCGGCGACCTCGGTCGCGACGTCGAGGAGGCTGCCGCGCCAGTCGACCAGGGTGCCGAAGACGTCGAACAGCAGGGCATCGGGAGCAGGGGTGGTCACGCGGCCATCCTGCCCGCCCCCGCCGGGGACGGCCCCGGCAGGCCGCGGTGAGCCCGGTCAGTCGGGGTCGAGCGCCCCGCACAGCGCCGGCAGCGCGGTCTCGGAGTCGCTGGCGTCGCCGCCGTCGGGGTTGCCGTCGTCGTAGACGCCGTTGCCGTTCAGGTCGACGCCGTGGACGACGACGTGCATGTCCTGCAGCGACCGGGCGAGCTGCCCGCGCGACTCTCCCGTCACCGGTGCCGGGAGGCGGAACATCCGCTCGTAGTCGATCTCGCCGTCGTCGTCGGCCACGGGCATCCGGTCCAGAGCGCCGCCGCTGGCCGCACTGACGTCGCCGAAGCGCGTGAACGAGACCTGCACCGGGCCGTACCCCGGTGAGCCGTCGGGTGCCGGCACCGCGCCCTCGGCCACCGAGATGAGGCCGTTGTCGTCGACGTCCGCCGCGATCGACGGGCACTCGTTGGCGGCCTGGATCCGGCCGTGGATGTGCACGAGGTGCGGCAGGTCGGGCGCGACGTCCTCGGCCTCGAGCTCCACGTGGACCCGCTGACCGCGCCGCTCGACCTCGACCTCGCCCTCGGCGTGGCTGCGCACCGCGGGGTGCGGCACCGCCTCCAGCTCTGCCTCGAGCTCCTTGGCCTCGCCACCACCGTGCGCCGACGCGCCGGGTGCCGTCAGCAGCAGCGGTACCCCCAGCGCCATCGCCCCCGCGCCGACCAAAGCCCTGTTCCGTCGTGAGCGCATCCCGCCGTCCCTCCGTCAGGCCGGGCGCACCGCCCTCACGCGAAGCGGGGGAGCAGGCGCCCGGCGTCCCGTTCACGGTTCTAGCACCGCAGGACGACCGGCCCCATGCCTGAGCAGCCCCCAAAGTTGGGGGCCCACGCCCGGCCTACAGCCCGAGGCGCTCCCCGGCCCGGGCAGCGCCCTCGACCCGGGCGCTGATCTTCTGGAAGGCGATGTCGCGGGCGACGTCCGGGGAGCCGTGCTTCGGCTTGGTGTCGATGCTGAACGGCGAGAAGCCGCAGTCGTCCGTGGCGCCGAGCCGCTCCTTCGGGATGTGCTTCGACGCGGTCAGGAGGTCGGCCTCGACCTCCTCGGCGGTCTCGACCCTCGGGTTCAGCGGGTCGACCACCCCGACGAAGCAGACCTGCGGGACGCCGTTTGCGTCGTCCCGACTGTGCTCGCCCACCAGCCGGTAGACGTACTCCTTGTCGCGCTCGCTCGCGAGCTGCATCAGGAAGTAGCCGGCGTTCATCCTGAACATCGCGGGCAGCAGGTCGGCGTAGTCCACCTCCGCGGAGTGCACCGAGTCCATGTCGCCGCCCGGGCACGTGTGGACGCCGATGTCAGCCCGTTCCTGCGCGCTGAACCGGTCGATCACGCGGTTGTTCAGCTCGATGAACTGCTCGAGCATGTGCCGGCCGGTCCACGGGTTGCGCGGGTCGTTCTTCGACGCCAGGCGCCCCTCCGTGAAGTCGATGCTGACGCGCTGCGCGCCCGTGGCGAACGCCTGCCGGATGTCCTTCTCGGCCTCGTCGCACAGGTCGTCGAGGAACTGCTCGCGCGGGTAGCCGTCGACCTCGGCGTCCAGCGGGTACAGCAGCGAGAGCATGGACGGCGCGATCACGGCCTGCTTCATCGGCTTGGTGGCGTGCACCTTCGAGCGCTCGAGGTAGTCCGAGGCGAAGGTCTTGTAGCGGAACGGGCCTCCGGTCAGCCGCGGCAGCTGCCGGTGGTGGCCGTCGTCGAAGATGGCGAAGTACTGGCCGTCGGCGGCGAGGTGATCGGCGAGCCCGGTCCCGGCGAGGGTGTCGGTGAGGGGGTAGGTGGCGAAGCTGGACGCCCGCTGCTCGCCGTCGGAGACGATCGGGGACCCGGTCGCCTCCATCCGCTCGATCGTGTCCCGGCACGCGGCGTCCTGCGCCGCGGCGAGCTCGTCGTGGTCGATCCGGCCCTCGTCGTAGGCCGCGATGGCCTCCTGCAACCGCACCGGGCGCGGCATCGAACCGACGTTCTCGGTCGGGACGGACATACGTTTCTCCTTCGCGGGGGCGTCCGGCTGCATCGCGCCGGGTCGTGCCGACCCTAGGGGCGCGGGCAGTCCCACGGCGAGGGGTTGGCCGGCACCCGTCGGCGCCGCCGGCCACCCCTGCGTCAGGCGGACGCCGCGAGGTCGCGGGCGCGGTTGCGCAGCTCGCGGCGCAGCCGGGTGAAGACGCGCGGCTGGTCCACCCCCAGGACGCCGGACACGAGCCCGTCGCGCCCGTAGACCGCCACGAACGAGCGGGCGTCCGGGTCGCCCTCGACGACGCGTACCTCGTCGCCGGCGTGCCGGACGCCGGCGAACTGGATCCTCACGCCGTACTGCTCCGACCAGAAGTACGGCACACCCGCGTACGCCGGGGCGGCCGGGCCGCGCAGCAGGGCCGCCACCGCCACCGCGGGCTGCTCCAGGGCGTGCGTCCAGTGCTCGGTGCGGGTCGGGTCGCCGCCGTCCAGGCCCTCCGAGGCCGCGCAGTCGCCGGCCGCGACGACACGCGGTACCGAGGTCCGGCAGCGGGCGTCGGTGACGACACCGCCGCGGACGGCGACCCCCGAGCCCGCGAGCCAGCCGAGGTCGGGCGAGGCGCCGACGCCGACGACGACGACGTCCGCGGGCAGCCGGGTCCCGTCCTCGAGCTCGACGGCGTCGACCCGGGGACTGCCGTGCACCGCCGCCACCCCGGTGCCGGTCAGCAGCCGGACGCCGTGGTCGCCGTGCAGGGCGGCGACGACGGCGCCCATCTGCGGGCCCAGCGGGCCGGCCAGCGGGGTGTCCAGCGCCTCGACCACGGTCACGTCGCAGCCGCGGGCACGCGCGCTCGACGCGACCTCCGCCCCGATGAAGCCGCCCCCCACGACCACGAGGCGGCAGCCGCCGAGGAGGTCGTCGCGCAGGGCGAGCGCGTCGTCGAGGGTCCGCAGCACGTGCACACCGGTCCGCCCGTCGGCGACCGCGAGCCGCCGCGCGCGTGCACCCGTGGCGAGGACGACGCCGTCGGCGGCCAGCTCCTCGCCGTCGTCCAGGACCACGGCGCCGCGCGCCGGGACGAGCGCCGTCGCGCGCCTGCCGAGCCGCCAGTCCAGGTGCAGGGCGTCGTCGTCGGCGTCGGTGAGGGCGATGTCGGCGGGCGTGACGGACCCGACCAGCAGCTCCTTCGACAACGGAGGTCGGTCGTAGGGCAGGTGGGGCTCCTCACCGACGAGGGTGATCGCGCCGTCGTAGCCATCGGCGCGCAGGGCACGGGCCGCGCTGAGCCCGGCCAGCGAGGCGCCGACGACCACCACGGACCGCAGCGGGTCACCGCCGCTCACGCGCGCACCATGTCCTCGCCGCTGCTCACCCGGGGATCGTCGCACGCACCGGCGGGGAGGCCGAGCGCGTCACGCCGCGTCGACGGACGCGTCGTCCGACGCCTCCCGGACGGCAACCCACACGACGCCGTCGAGGACCTCGACGCGGTAGGTGCGGACCGGGTGCTTTGCCGGCGGTCCGGTCGGCAGACCGGTGCGCAGGTCGAAGCAGGCGGCGTGCAGGGGGCACTCGACCAGACAGTCCTCGACGAACCCGTCGGACAGCGACGCCTCCTGGTGCGTGCACGTGTCGTCGATCGCGAAGAGCTCGCCCTCGACGTTGAACACGGCGACGGGCCGGTCGCCGTCGAGGCGGACCGAGCCGCCGTCCTGGAGGTCGGTGAGGTCGCAGACCCGCTGCATGGCTTAAACCCCCGTCGTTGCGCGATACACAACTTGTCATGTAGTGCGCAACAACTCGACCAGTCGCGACACCCGGGCGTCAAGCACTTTCGCGCGCGTCGCCGAGGTTTGACCTGCGAGGACGACGAATGACCTGGATTTGACCGACGGCAGCCCGTCCTGTGCCCGGCGCTCCTTGACACCAGCGAGGCACGCCCGTCACCGTTGCGTAGAGCAGCGTCTGTTGCGCGGAGGGGAACAAGGTCCCCGCCTGCTGCCGAGCCCCAGGAGTTGCCGTGGCGACCAGTCCTCGCGTCGTGGTCATCGGAGCCGGAGTGGTCGGGTGCGCCCTGGCCGACGAGCTGACGCAGCGGGGGTGGACGGACGTCACCGTCGTGGAGCAGGGGGCCGTTGCGGCCCCCGGCGGCTCGTCCTCCCACGCGCCGGGGCTGGTCTTCCAGACCAACGGGTCGCGCACGATGGCCTCGTTGGCCGCGTACACCGCGACCAAGCTGGGCTCCCTCACGGCTGCCGGGCGCCCCGCCTACACCGCCGTCGGCGGCCTGGAGGTGGCGACGACACCCGAGCGGCTCGCCGAGCTGCACCGGCGCCAGGGCTGGAACACCGCGTGGGGAATCGAGTCCCGCGTCGTCGACCCCGGCGAGTGCGCCCGGCTGCACCCGCTGCTCGACGTGGGCGCCGTGCTCGGCGGCCTCCACGTGCCGAGCGACGGCCTGGCCGACGCCCCGGCGGCCTGCGAGGCGCAGCTGGACCGTGCCCGTGCCCGCGGCGCCCGCGTGCTGGACCGCACCCGCGTCACCGGGATCACCCGGACCGCCGGCGCCGGCCGGGCCCGCGTGACCGGGGTCGAGACGGACGGCGGCACCGTGCCCGCCGGCGTCGTCGTCTGCTGTGCCGGCTTCTGGGGGGCGGCGGTCGGCGCGATGGTGGGGCTCGCGGTGCCGCTGCAGCCGATGGCCCACCAGTACGCGCGCACCGGTCAGGTCCGCTCGCTCGCCGGGTCGGGCGACGGCCTCGCGCTGCCCATCCTGCGACACCAGGACGCCGACCTGTACTACCGCCGGCACGGGGACCGGATGGGGATCGGCTACTACGGCCACCGGCCGATGCCGGTCGGGACCGACGACCTCGCGTCGGAGGAGTCCGGGCCGATGCCGTCGATGCTCCCCTTCACCGAGGACGACTTCGCCGACGCGTGGACCGAGAGCCGGCTCCTGCTGCCTGGGCTCGCGGACACCAAGGTCGAGGACGGGTTCAACGGCATCTTCTCGTTCACGCCGGACGGCTCGCCGCTGCTGGGCGAGCACGCCGAGCTGAGCGGCTTCTGGCTCGCCGAGGCCGTCTGGGTCACGCACTCCGCGGGCGTCGGGAGGGCCGTCGCCGAGTGGATCGTCGACGGGACGCCGGGCACGGACCTCCACGAGTGCGACCTGCACCGGTTCTCCGGCGGGCAGCTCTCCCCGGCGTACGTCCGTGCCCGCGGCTGCCAGAGCTTCGTCGAGGTGTACGACATCATCCACCCGCACGACCGGGTGAGCGACCCGGTCGGGTTGCGCACCAGTCCGTTCCATCACCGTCAGGTCGAGCTCGGAGCCGTCTTCGGCGAGGCGAGCGGCTGGGAGCGGCCGCTCTGGCACGAGGCCAATGCCCCGCTGCTGGAGCGCCACGGCCTCACCGTGCCGGAGCGCGACGACTGGGCCTCGCGGTGGTGGTCACCGATCGCGGCGGCCGAGGCGCACGCGACCCGCAACCGGGTCGCGATGTACGACATGACTCCCCTGATGCGGCTGGAGGTCAGCGGACCCGGCGCGCTGGCGCTGCTGCAGCGCCTGTGCACCAACCAGATCGACAAGTCCGTGGGCTCGGTGACCTACAGCCTGCTGCTGGACGGGACGGGGGGCGTCCGCAGCGACGTGACCGTCGCCCGGCTGGGTGAGCAGCGGTTCCAGGTGGGGGTGAACGGCCCGCTCGACCTGGACTGGGTGCAGCGGCACCTGCCCGACGACCACTCGGTCGTGGTGCGCGACGTCACCGGCGGCACGTGCTGCGTCGGCGTCTGGGGCCCGCTCGCGCGGGACCTGGTGCAGCCGCTGACCAGCACCGACGTCTCGCACACGGCGCTGAAGTTCTTCCGGGCGCGGGAGCTGTACGTCGGGGCGGTGCCCGTGACCGCGCTGCGCGTCTCGTACGTCGGCGAGCTCGGGTGGGAGCTCTACGCCTCGGCCGAGCACGGGGCGCTGCTGTGGGACACGCTGTACCGGGCCGGCGCGCCGCTCGGTGTCGTCGCGGGGGGGCGGCTCGCGTTCAACGGTCTGCGCCTGGAGAAGGGGTACCGGGCCTGGGGCACGGACATGACGGCGGAGCACGACCCCTACGAGGCCGGCCTCGGGTTCGCGGTCCGGCCGGACAAGGGCGACTTCGTGGGACGCGCGGCCATCAAAGGCCGCAGCGAGGCTAGCGCGACCCGGCGCCTGACGTGCCTGACCCTCGACGACCCGGGGGACGTCGTCCTGGGGCGCGAGCCGGTCCGGCTCGACGGGACGCCGGTCGGCTACGTCACCAGCGCGGGATACGGCTACACCGTCGGACGGTGCATCGCCTACGCGTGGCTGCCGTCGCAGGTCGCCGCCGTGGGTACCGCGCTCACGATCGACTGGTTCGGACGGCGGCTGCCGGCGACGGTCGCGGCGGAGCCGCTCGTCGACCCGGAGATGGCGCGCATCCGGCGCTGAGGGGCCGGGAGTCGGAGCAGCACAGGTACGGCACGAACAGCGGAGCAAGGGGAGCACATGGCAGCGGTCGACGTCATCGTGGTGGGCCTGGGCGGGATGGGCAGCGCCGCAGCGCACCACCTCGCCGCCCGGGGGCAGCGGGTGCTGGGCCTGGAGCGCTTCGGACCGGCGCACGACCGGGGCTCGAGCCACGGCGGGTCGCGGATCGTGCGGCAGTCGTACTTCGAGGACCCGGCCTACGTGCCGCTGCTGCTGCGGGCGTACGAGCTGTGGGACGCCCTCGGCGCCGAGACCGGTGAGCCGGTGCTGCACCGCACCGGGGGCGTGTACGTCGGTCGGGAGGACTCGCACACGTTCTCGGGCAGCCTGCTGGCGGCCACGCAGTGGTCGCTGCCGCACGAGGTGCTCACCGCGGACGATCTGCGCCGGCGCTTCCCGACCTTCTCGCCGCGCGCCGACGAGGTCGCCCTGTACGAGGCGGCGGCTGGCTACGCCAGGCCCGAGGCGACCGTTGCCGCCCAGCTCGACCGGGCCGCCGCGCTCGGGGCGGACCTGCGGTTCCACGAGCCGGTGACGGGGTGGTCCTCGACGCCGGGCGGCGGCGTCACCGTCACGACCGGGACCGAGCGCCACACCGCCGGTCACCTCGTGGTCTGCCCCGGGGCGTGGGCGCCGGACCTGCTCGCGGACCTGGGGCTGGAGCTCGAGGTGCGACGGATGGTGATGCACTGGTTCGCCCCTAGCGGGGGCGTCGAGGCGTACCTGCCGGACCGGCACCCGATCTACGTCCACGGCGACGGTGACGAGCAGGTCTACGGGTTCCCGGCGGTCGACGGTCCGGACGGCGGGGCGAAGGTCGCGTTCTTCCGCCGGGGGTCGGAGTGCACGCCGTCCGACATCGACCGGACCGTGGCCCCCGCCGAGGTCACGGCGATGGCGGAACAGGTGTCCCAGATCCTGCCCGGCCTGCCCGGGCGGCACCTGCGGGCGGCCACGTGCATGTACACGAACACGGTCGACCAGCACTTCGTGGTCGCGCCGCACCCGGCGCACGAGCACGTCACGGTGGCGTGCGGCTTCTCCGGTCACGGCTTCAAGTTCGTCCCGGTGATCGGCGAGGTCCTCGCCGACCTCGCCACCACGGGGACGACCGCGCACCCGGTATCCCTCTTCGACCCGGCGCGGTTCGCCGGCGCCGGACCCGTTGCCCAGGCGCCGCTCCCAGAGGACGTGAGGACATGACCACCACCGACCTGCCGGCAACGGCCGTCCCGGCGGAACAGCCCGTGCTGGCGACCACCGCTGTGGAGGGCGCCCGGCCTGCCAGCCTGCTGGCCACCCTCGCGGGCCGCTGGTACACCGACCCCGCCGTGTTCTCCCTGGAGCAGGCGCACGTGCTCGAGGCGATGTGGGTCTGCGCCGTCCGCAGCGGTGACCTGGCCGCACCGGGCGCGTTCCAGCGGGTGCAGGTCGGCCGCGAGAGCGTCCTCGTCGTGCGCGGTCGCGACGGGGCGCTGCGGGCCTTCCTCAACGTCTGCCGGCACCGGGGAGCCCGGCTGTGCACGGACGACGCCGGGACGCTGCGTCGCACCCTGCAGTGCCCATACCACGCGTGGACGTACGGCCTGGACGGCTCGCTGGTCGCCGCCCCCAACCTCGCATCGATGCCCGACGTCGACCGGGCTCGGTACGGCCTGGTGACGGTGCGGCTGCAGGAGTGGCTCGGGTACGCCTGGGTGTGCCTGGCCGACGAGCCGCCGTCCTTCGAGGAGCAGGTGCAGGGCGCGGTCGTCGAGCGACTCGGGGACCTGGAGGCCATCGCCCACTACGGGGTCGAGGACCTCGAGCTCGGTCGCCGGATCTCCTACGACGTGCAGGCGAACTGGAAGCTCGTCATCGAGAACTTCATGGAGTGCTACCACTGCGCCACGATCCATCCCGAGCTCACGGACGTGCTGCCGGAGTTCGCCGACGGGTACGCGGCCCAGTACTACGTCGGGCACGGGGCGCAGTTCGGCGAGGAGGTGCGGGGCTTCACCGTCGACGGCAGCGACGGCCTCGGCCGGCTCGGCGGCGTCGATGACGCGCAGGACCGGCGCTACTACGCCATCACGATCAAGCCCACCGTGTTCGTGAACCTCGTGCCGGACCACGTGATCGTGCACCGGATGTTCCCGCTCGCGGTGGACCGCACCAGGATCGAGTGCGACTGGCTCTACGCGCCGGACGTCGTCGCGTCCGGGCGGGACCTGTCGAAGTCGGTCGAGCTCTTCGACCGCGTCAACCGGCAGGACTTCGCCGCCTGCGAGCGGACCCAGCCGGCGATGGCGTCGCGCGCCTACTCCCGTGGCGGTGTGCTCGTCCCGTCGGAGCACCACATCGGACTCTTCCACGACTGGCTGGCGGCACGGATCGGCACGTAGTCTCGCTGTGGCCGAAGTCGTTGTGCGCGAGGGGTTCTCGGTGCCGGGACTGTCGGTGGTGGGTGGGATGCTGGGGCATGGCCCGGCAGCAGGAGTCGCAGGAGTCGCCGCGTGGTGGTGGGGTTCCGGGTGCGCGGGTGCTGCGTGCGGGGGTCG
>JBBRBF010000014.1:0-74340 GCA_038206105.1 Actinomycetales bacterium
CAGCTCGACGGGGACGCCGTCGGCGTTCAGCCGTCCGGAGGGCTTGGCGGCGGTTGCTGGCGAGCCCGTGGTGGCCCAGACCGGTGTCGTCGACCACGGCGTCGCGCGCCCCGTCGCGGTCCTGGTCGCGGTCGAGGTCGAACCGACGGCGTCGTCCAGCGCCGTCGCGAACGACAAGGACGACCGAGACGACGTGGACGAGGCCGAGGACGTGGCCGTGGCCACGGTCGCCGGCGGCGTCGGTGCCACCGCCGCGATCCGGCTGGTGATCTCCGCGATCCGCGCGGTCACGCCCGCGATGCCCTCCACCCGGTTGCCTCCCTCGTGCCGTCGCGGTCGTGGTTGTCGTCCACGACGACCTCGGCACGTCCGACCGGCACCTTGAGCACCGGGTCAGCCGGCGTCGGTGATCAGCCGGTGCAGGTCGCGCGCCACCGGCTGCGGCTCACCGTCCCGGGCCGCGACGGTGATCTCGCTCCAGGCCCCTGCGTCGCGCAGGCGCAGGTAGTGGACGTCCTCGTGGCGCAGCGAGCGGACCGACTGGGGCACCACCGCGACCCCGAGCCCGGCCGCGACGAGTGCGAGCAGCGTGACGAACTGGTTCGCCTCCTGCGCCAGCTCGGGGGTGACGCCGGCGCCGTGGCACATCACCAGGAGGCGGTCCCAGGCACGGGGCACGCGGTCTCGGGGGAGAGCGACGAACGGGGACCCGGCGAGGTCGGCGACACCGATCCGGCGCCGGGCGTGCAGCGGGTGCCCGGCCGGCACCGCCGCGAGCAGAGGCTCGCGCAGCAGCGTCGTGACGCGTAGCCCCGGCACCGGTTCGAGGTCGCGACCGAGCCCGACGTCGACCTCACCGTCGAGCAGGCGCGGCACCTGCTCGGCGGTCGTCAGCTCCCGCAGCGAGAGCCGCACCAGGGGACGCTCCCGCCGGTGGACGGCGACGACGCGGGGCAGCACGTCGACCGCCGCCGACGCGACAAAGCCGAGGGTCACGCGCCCAGCCACGCCGGACGCCGCCTGCACTGCCGCCACGCGCGAGTCGGCGGCGGCCGCCAGGGTCCGTCGCGCGGCGACCACGAACGCGGCGCCGGCGGGGGTCAGCTCCACGCGCCGGCTCGTCCGGTCGAAGAGCTCGACCCCCAGGTCCTTCTCGAGCTGACGCACCTGCCGCGACAGGGACGGCTGCGCGACGCGCAGCCGCTGCGCGGCCCGGCCGAAGTGGAGCTCGTCCGCCACCGCGACGGCGTACTGCAGGTGGCGGAGCTCCATGTGTCCCCCACCTCCGGCGATGCCGATGAGCTCTCAATCGAGCCAGAACAAGTCTTGGACGCTATCGACAGTCCTTCCTACTCTCGATGGCACCGGAAGTGAAGGACGTCACCACCAAGGAGCCCCCGATGACCGCAGCGACCGCAAGCCCCTACCTCGACGGCACGTGGGTGCCCGGAGGCCACGTCGTCGACCGGGAGAACCCCGCCCGGCCCGACACGGTCGTCGGTCGTGTCGCCACCGCCGACGAGAGCGTGGTCGCCGCGGCGGTCGACGGAGCGGCCGCGGCCGGTGCCGGCTGGCGCCGCCGTCCCGCCCTGGAGCGGGGCCGTGTGCTGGTGCGCGCCGCGGAGCTGATGGAGGCCCGGGTCGAGCCGCTGGCGCGCCTGCTGACCCTGGAGGAGGGCAAGACGCTCGCGGAGTCCCGGGGCGAGGTCGTCCGCAGCGCGGAGACCCTGCGGTTCCACGGGATGCAGGCGTGGCAGCCCGCCGGCGAGGTCTTCTACGGGTCGACGCCCGACGAGGTGGTGCGCACGCACCGTGTCCCGGTGGGCGTGGTCGCAGCGATCACGCCGTGGAACTTCCCGCTCAACATCCCGGTCTGGAAGATCGCACCCGCCCTCGTCGCCGGCTGCACCGTCGTCTGGAAGCCCGCCTCGGTCGCGGCCCTCACCGGCGCCGAGCTCGTGCGGATCCTGCACGAGGCCGGGCTGCCGGCCGGCGTGCTGCAGTACGTGCCGGGCCCGGGTGCCCGCGGGCAGCAGCTGGTCGAGGACCCGCGCGTGGCCGCGGTGACGTTCACCGGCTCCGAGGGCGTCGGCCGCACCATCGCGGGCATCGCGGCGGGGCGTGGCGCCCGCTTCCAGCTCGAGCTCGGCGGGCACAACCCGGCGCTGGTGATGCCGGACGCCGACCTCGACCTGACCGTGCCGGCGCTGGTCGCGAGCATCAGCAGCGGCTCCGGGCAGAAGTGCACCGCGGCCCGGCGCGTGCTCGTGCACGACGACGTCCGCGACGCGCTGCTCGACCGGCTCGTGCCCGCACTCGCCGCGGTCACGGTCGGCGACGGGCTCGACCCCGCGGTCTCGATGGGCCCGCTGGTGTCCGCCGGCTCGCGTGACGAGGTGGTCGCGGCCGTGGCCGCCGCCGTGGCCGAGGGCGCCGAGGTGCTGACCGGCGACGGGACGGAGCCCGGCAGCGACAGCGGCGGGTACCACGTTCGCCCCACGTTGCTGGCCACGGAGAAGCCGGACCTGCGGATCGCCTGCGAGGAGGTGTTCGGCCCGGTGTCGGTCGTCCTCGGCTTCGACGACGTCGACGCCGGCATCGCGCTCGCCAACGGCACCCGGTTCGGGCTGTCCGCGTCGGTGTTCACCGGCAGCGAGCGCCTCGCGCGCCGCGCCGTGGCGGAGATCGACGCGGGCATGGTCAACATCAACCAGTCCACGACCGGCTCCGAGCTGCACGTGCCCTTCGGTGGCATGAAGGCCTCGTCGTCCCCAGGGCCCAAGGAGCAGGGCGGCAGCGCGCGGGACTTCTTCACCGAGACGAAGGCGGTCTACGCCACCGCCACGTACTGACCGCCCGGGCGACCGAACGCCAGCCACGGACCGAACGCCACCCACGGACCCGAGAGGCCATGATGACCACCACCACCACGCACGCCACCGCCAGACCGCGGTCGCTCGACCGGGTCGTCGCAGGCGTCAGCGCAGGGGCCCTCGCGGCGTTCGTGCTGACCGCGGTCGCCGTCCCCGACACCGTCGCGAGCTGGGTCGGCACCGGCTTCACCTGGAGCGCCCGCTGGTTCGGGCTCTACTGGCAGGTGCTGCTGCTGGCCGTCTTCGTGGTGGCCGTCCTGATCGCCGCCACGCCGTACGCCCGCGCCCGCCTCGGCGGCCTCACGACGCCGGAGTACGGGCGGTTCAAGTGGGTCGCGATGATCATGTGCACGCTGCTGGCGGGTGGCGGTGTGTTCTGGGCCGCCGCCGAGCCGATGTACCACTTCGTCAACCCGCCGCCGTTCTTCGGCGACGTGGCGGCCGGTTCCGACGCGGCCGCCGACGCCGCGCTGGCACAGAGCTTCGTGCACTGGGGCTTCCTCGCGTGGGCGATCCTCGGCTCCCTCGGCGCCGTCGTGATCATGTACGGCGCACAGCGGGGGATGCCCCTGCGGCCCCGGACCCTGCTCTACCCGGTGCTGGGTGCGCGGGTCGTCACCAGCCGGATCGGCACGGTCGCCGACATCGTGTGCATCATCGCCGTGGTGGCCGGCACGGTCGGGCCGATCGGCTTCCTCGGCCTGCAGGTCTCCTACGGACTGTCGACCCTGTTCGGGGTGCCCGACTCCTACCCGGTGCAGCTCGGCGTGATCGCGGTGCTGACCGCGGTCGCCGTCACGTCGGTGATGGCGGGGATCGACCGCGGCATCCAGCTGATGAGCAGGGTCAACGTCTGGCTCGCCCTCGCGCTGATGGGCGCCGTGCTCGCGCTCGGGTCGGTGGGGTACGTGCTGCAGGCGCTCGTCGGCGGGTTCACGACGCAGGCGACCAACTTCGTCGGGATGACGCTCTACCAGGGCGACGCGGTCTGGGTCTCGGGGTGGACGGTCTTCTTCTTCGGTTGGTTCCTCGGCTACGGACCGCTGATGGCGATCTTCGTCGCGCGGATCTCACGAGGCCGGACCGTGCGTGACCTGATGCTGAGCACGTCCGTGCTGCCCCCGGTCGCCACGATGCTGTGGTTCACGGTGCTGGGGGGCACGGGGATCATGCTGGAGCAGGAGGACCCGGGGGCCATCTCCGGACCGCTCGCCGAGGCCGGTCTGCCGGCGGCGGTGATGTCCATCACCGCACAGCTGCCGCTGTCCGGGTTGATCGGCGCCGCCTTCCTGCTGCTGACGATCACGTTCGTCGCGACGACGACGGACTCGATGTCGTACGCCGTCGCCCAGGCCTGCTCGGTGAGCGGCGAGCCGGCGACGAGGCTGCGGGCGCTGTGGGGCCTGCTGATGGGATCGGCGGCGGCGGTGCTCATCTCGATCGGCGACGGCGGCATCTCGGCGCTGCAGTCCTTCATCGTCGTCACCGCGGTCCCGGTCGGCTTCATCATGCTGCCGTCGCTGTGGGCCGCACCGCTGTACGTGCGCCGAATGGCTCTCGAGCAGGGTCTCGTCGGCGGGCGACCGACCTCCCCCACCCCGACAGCCCCTGCGTCCGGCGCCGAGGTCATCGACCGGCAGACCCGGACGGTGTCCTGATGGACGCCCTGGCCCTGCGCGACCGCGCGCGCGGCGGAGCGGTTGCGGCCGGCGTCGAACTCGACTCCTGGCGCCGCGATCCGGCGGTCGTGATGTCCCCGGAGCGGCTCGGCGCGGCGCGCCCGACGCGGCACGGGTTCACTGCCTCGACGCTGCGCGCGATGGTGCGGCAGCGCTGGTCGGTCGACGTCGAGGTCTGGGACGTGGACGACGCCGGGGTCGGCGAGGCCGTCTACCGGGTCACCACACCCACCGACGTGCTGCGCTTCGTCGCGTTCTCCACCGTGATCGACGAGTCGGACCGCACGGACCGCGTGGTCGCCTCGTCGTGGGACATCACCGCCGCCCTCGTGGACGGCGACCTGGACGCCGCCCGGCTGGCCCGGATGCGCACGCAGGTACCGCGTCAGGAGCAGGGGACGGCGGACGCCGGCACCCTGATCTGGACGCGCGGCAACCGCAGCAGCCGCTTCTTCGACCACGTGGTGACGCGCCTCGCGGCCGGCGATCAGCCTGACCCGGACCTGCTCGGCTGCTCGCCGTACGTGGTGCGCAGCACCGCCTACTACAGCAACGGCCGGCTGGGGATGGCCACGTACGACGCGCTGCGCACCCGGCCCTCCGTCGCCACGCCGTACCGGGCGCACATGGTCTCGGCCTGGCTGTTCCGCGAGCTCAGCAGCGACCTCGTCGAGCACATCGCGCGGCGGCGGTCACCCGACACCGCGGTGGCCCTGGACCCGGCATGGCGCCGCGGACTCGGGATCGGCAACGCGACCGGTCTGGGGATGGTCCCCTTCGTGATCAACCACCCCGCGATCCTCGACCGCTGGGTCACGGTCCGGGAGACGGCGCTGGCCGCGGCCCGCGCTCGCCCCGCAGCCGCCGCGGCAGCCGACTGGGGGCGGCTGCTGAGCGGCCTGGACCGCGCCGTGTCGTTCTGCCGGACCCGGGCCGGCCGCCGCTGCGAGCCGTTCCAGGACGGCGGGAGCCTGGCCGCCGAGGTGGACGCCGTGGCCGACGTCGCTCGCGAGGGGCCGCGAGGCCAGCACCCGTTCGACGCGCTCTGGACGGCGGCGGGGGCCCTCGTCGGCGTCGAGGCCCAGGAGCTGCTGGCGGGCGTGCTCACCGACCTCGACCCCTCGCTCGACGACGACCTCGAGGCCAGCCTGCACGTCCCGTGCGAGCCGCACGCGGCCGACGGCTCGGCGTCCGCCGCCTCGCTGCGTGAGCAGCTGCGCGCCTACGACTGGGTCCACGACCAGGCGACGGCTCCCGACGCGGACCGCTGGTTCTGGTACTACGCCCGTGACAACGAGGAGCCGCGCCGGGGGCTGCGGGGCACCGCGCCGGGCGAGGGCGTCGAGATGCCCGTCGACGTGGCCCGCTCGGTGCACACGATGAGCACCGCGTTGCAGGATCTCTCGGACGACGACCCGGTCGCCGTTCTCCTGCTCGCGCACCCGGAGCACCGGGGCGCCGTCGCCCGCGTGCAGCACCACGCGCACCTGCCCTACGCAGAGGTGCGCGACAACCTGCTCGGTCCCGACTTCCTGCCGCTGCAGCTCCAGCGCTTCCAGCTGGCGATGTACGGGGCATCGGACTTCGTGCCGCAGTCGACCGACTGGGTGCGGGTGACGCTGCTCAACGGCGCACCGAGCCGGCACGACCTGACCGACCCGGCGCGACCCGGCGGCTACGAGCACGACCTCTGTCCCCCCCTTCCGCACCAGAGCGAGGAGTCCCGATGAGACCCACTGCCTTCCCCGTCGTCGACGGCATCGAGATCAACAACTGGGACCGCGCGCTGTTCGAGCGCCTGCACACCGGCGGTGTCAGCGCCGTTCACGCCACCGTCGCGGTGTGGGAGGACGCACGGCGCACCCTGGACCGCCTCGTCACCTGGGACCGGCTGTTCCGCGACAACGCCGACCTCGTGGTGCGCGCCACGTCCGCCGCCGACGTCCGAGCGGCTCACGAGCAGGGCAGGACCGCGATCCTGCTGGGCTTCCAGAACACCGCGCCGCTCGAGGACGAGCCCGGCCTGGTGGAGGTCTTCCACCGCCTGGGTGTGCGGATCGTGCAGCTGACGTACAACATCCAGAACCTCGCGGGCGGTGCGTGCTACGACGACGAGGACGGCGGCCTGACCCGTTTCGGGCGCACGCTCGTCGCCGAGATGAACCGCGTGGGCGTGCTCGTGGACTGCTCGCACGTGGGCAACCGCACCACGCTCGACGCGATCGACGCCTCCGAGGGGCCGATCGCGATCACCCACGCGAACCCGAGCTGGTTCTGCGACTCACCCCGCAACAAGCCCGACGAGGTGATCGACGCGCTCGTCGCCCGTGAGGGCGTCATCGGAGTGACGCTGTACCCGAGCTTCATCGGCGGGCCGCAGACCACGTTGGAGGCGTTCTGCGGCATGCTCGTCAAGCTCGCCGAGCGCACCGGGATCGAGCACGTCGCCATCGGCAGCGACCTCGCGTGCGGCTGGACCGATGCCGACCTGACCACGCTCCGGTACGGGCGCACGCGGCCCGACGCGCCGCCCGCGACCTGGCCGGCCTGGCAGCCCTGGTTCCGCGACGCCAGCGACTTCCCCCGCCTCGTCGAGGGTCTGAGCGCGGCGGGTCTGTCCGATGCCGACCTGGAGAAGGTGCTCGGCGGCAACTGGCTGCGGCTGTGGGACCGCACGATGAAGGCCACGGCGTGACCGCCGTGGTGCGCGAGGGACCGGAGGTGGCGGCGTCCGCCGAGGTCCGCGTCTCCACCCGGCAGCTCGTCGACGTCGCCGTCCGCAGCCTGCGCGCCCGGGGTCTGTGCCATGCCGCCGCCCGGGCCGCCGCGGAGGTGGTGGAGGAGCTGGAGGCGGTGGAGGGCGCTGGTGTCTCGACGCTCTCGGCGGCGCTGCACGGCCCGGTCGCGCCCCCCGAGGTGTCCGGGGGTCGCGTGGTGGCTGCCGGCTGCTCTGCGGTGCTGGCGGTGGAGGTGGTCGCCGACCTGTTGTGCACGCGGGACGCCGCCGACGTCGAAGCGGTGGCCGGTCCGGAGGCGCTGCTGGCGGCACTTCGGGTCGTGGCTGCCCGTCGCGGCGCCCCCTGGCGTGCCCTCTGGTCCGCACCCGGCGGCGGCACGGCTGGCTGCGCCGTGCTGGCGGACGGGTCCGCGTGCCGGTGGGACGGGGCACCCGCGGACGCCACGACGGCAGGGACGCCCGCCGACATCGGGGTCGACGTCAGGGTCGAGGCCGGCGGTCCGCCTCGCTGTCACCCGGCCCCGCTCGTCACGCACCTGCCGGACCGGGACGAGGCGCTGGCGGCCGCACGCGGGGACGGAATCGGCGTGCCGACGGCCGTCTGGGCGGGTCTGCGCGAGAGCGCCCGGGACTTTCTCGTCGACGACCCGCCCACCCCTATGTGACGCGCGCCTCGCCGGGCCGTCGGCCCGTGCACGACCACGGGGACGCGTCGACGGGTGGCGCCGAACGTGCCCAGCGGCCAGGCTGCTGCGCGCAGTCGGTCGTCGAAGGGCAGGATCGTGACCCACGTAGGGGACCCCGGGGCGGAGCGGGGGCAGGACGGCTACGAGGACGCGCTGTCCCGCCGCATGCTCCGCGCATTCCACGATGCCCCGGTGGCGATGGCGGTCTGTCACGACGAGGGTCGGCTCGTGGTGGCGAACGCCGCCCTCGGGTCCCTGCTGGGCCGCGACGTCGAGGACCTCCTGGGCGACACGCTCTTCGGGATCACGCACCCCGACGACGTCCTGGCCGCGCGGGCAGCCTGCCGTGCACTGCAGCGCGGGACGGCGGTCAGTCGGCAGGAGACCCGGCTACACACCGCGCGGGGAGACGTCGTCACGGTGCTGGTCTCGGGGGCCCGGCTCGACGAGGGCGACGACTCCGACCACGTCGTGCTGCACCTGGAGGACATCGGCCCCCGCAAGGAGCTCGAGGCCCGGCTCACCCACCAGGCGCTGCACGACCCCCTGACCGGGGTGGCGAACCGTGCGCTGTTCCTCGACCGGCTGGAGCACGCCCTCGCCCACGCGGACCGCGAGTCCGAGACCCTCACCGTGCTCTTCGTGGACGTCGACAGGCTCAAGTCGGTGAACGACTCCCACGGTCACGCCATCGGGGACGACGTGCTCGTCGCGGTGGCGCGTCACCTGGACTCGCTCACCCGGCCCGGGGACACCGTCGCGCGCCTCGGCGGTGACGAGTTCGCCGTGCTCTGCCCGCGCACCGGCCCGGACGAGGCACCGCTGCTCGCGGCGCGGATCCGCGAGGTGGCCGCCCTCGACGGGCTGTCGACACGCGTGAGCCTGCCGACCGCCTCGGTCGGGATCGCGGTCGCCCGGCGGGGCGACCGCCCCGAACAGGTGCTGCACCGCGCGGACACCGCGATGTACGCCTCCCGGCGTCGTCGCCGCAGCACCGGCTGAACCGGCTGGCGACTACGGAGTTCGGTTCTGCCAAGGTGCATGCAGCATCGAGGCCGGTCAGCTGCTGACTGGGCCCCTTTGGTGGGGGTGCGTTCTTGGGGCGTGCCGGGAGGGCCGGTGGGAGGTCCGGTCAGCTTGAATGTGGCCGCCGCCTCCTGCTCGCAGTGACACGTGACCAGGGTGGCGTCGATGTCGATCACCAGACCCGGTCACGAGCGTCCCCCGGCGCGGGTCGTCGGGATCGGGCGGCCGAGCTCGGCGCGGTTCAGCCACGCACGTTCCCACGCAGGTCGCTGATGGCCTCCACGCCGTCGGCGAGCAGGACCGCCAGGTCGGTCGGCACCGACCCGGGTCGTGCCGCCGAGCGTGCGCACCTGCCCGGGCGTGCAAGATCAACTCGCTGCTGCAACACCCGGGCGAGGCAGATCCGGCGCGTGCTGCTGCGCCATTGCGTCGCGTTCCGCCACCAGCGCTTCGTTGCGCACCCCCTTGACCAGCAGGTAGCCGATCATCCAGAACTCACCGATGGACGCAGGGACGGTGAGCGCCTCGGCGATGGCGGAGGCGTCGGGGGCGAGATGGACGACAAAGGCGCTGAGTACGTAGCCGATCCCACCGCCGATGAGGATCCAACCCAGTAGCTGGGGCATGTAGCCGGAGCGCCAGGCCAGCCACCCCATCGGAATCAACCACAAGCCGAAGAAGAGCGCGCCTACACTCCACGCAGCATCGTTGAGGTCATAGAGCAGGAGTGCAGTGCCGGCCGGGGCAGTCGTGTCGAGCGCTACGTGCAGCGCCGTGGCCGAGAACATGGTCGCCACCAGCAGGACGACGGAGTTCACGAAGCCGAAGGCCGCGAGCGAGCCGGCGGCGAAGGAGTTCACAGTTCGAAACAACCTGAAGAACCACAAGGCCGCGATGGACTGGGAGAGGACGAGGGTGAGGTCGGCGGCGACACCCAGACGAGCGAGCCCCTCGTGTTCGACGAGGTTCGCCGTCGTCACCGCGGCGTCGCCCGGCACGTAGAGCTGATGGCGAATCAGCAGGAACGCGAGCATGCCGGAGATGGCAAACACGAGGTAGGCGAGGCCGGTGACCCGGGCGGTGTTCTTGACGGTCATGGGGAAGACTCCTTGACTTTGGTCGGGTCGTAGCGAAAGACGTCTGACGTCCACGCTAGGAACTGTGTGACCCCGAGCGGAGCCGGACGACCCGCCGATCGCAGGTGGGGCCAGTACCAGCCCCGGCCCCCCGCCGTCCCCTCCCACGCCCCCACACGGCGGGCTGGGCGGGGCTGGGTGGCGTGGGGTGGGGCGGGCGGGGTGTCAGGGGCCTGGCGGGCGTGGCGGTGACGAAGTCGATGAGCTCCTCGACCCGCGCGAGCAGGTCAGGCTCGAGGTCCGCGTACTTGCCGTCGGCGGCGAACACCCGCTGCCAGCCGCGGGCGACGTCCGCGTGGTCGTCGTGCGCCCAGCCGAGCGCGTCCAGTACGCCCTGCTTCCAGTCCTGGCCCCGGGGGAGGGTGCTCGCCGCCCCCGGCCGGGCGCGAAGGCCGCGCTGGCCCCAGACGAACTGATCGACCACCTGACGTCCGGCACGTCACACCGCCGGCGTCATCCGATCGTGGCGGCCATCCGCGCGACGCGCACTACGTCATCGAGCGGACGACACCGACCAGACTCAACCCCAGCGCCGACACACTCCATACGGTCTACAGCAAGCCGGCGGGCCCGGGAGCGACCACGGACCGCGTCCCGTCGCCGTGGGGCCGGGTCACGCCCGCGCCGTCGAGGTACGCCAGCAGCGGCAGTGCGACCCGGCGCGACGTCCCCCAGGCCTGCCGCGCGTCGCTGACCGTGAACGGCTGCGCCAGCGTGCGCAGAGGCTCGGCGGCGCCGCTCACCCCCTCCGGGGTCAGGTACACGCCGTCGGCGAGGCGGTGCAGCGCCCCGGCGCGCGCGGCAGCGGCGAGCTCGCGCGGGCCGAGGCCCAGGTCGCGCAGGCGGTTCGCGTCGGGCGCGGACCACGGAGCGGCCGCCAGGTCGTCGCGGACCTGCGCGACCGCTTGCGCGACGGGACCCGGCAGGGCACCGGTGGCGTCGCGGCCCCGGTCGACGACCCGGCCCTCGACGAGCGCCAGCGGGGGCACCACGAGCGCCTGCACCAGCGCCGCCGCGGGCAGGTCGAGGCGGCGGCGGACCGCGTCGGCCGGGGGCCCCGGCTCGAGCGGGTGGGTGCGCGCGTGCTCGGCGACCAGGTCGGCCAGCGCCGACCGCAGCCGGACGGCGTGCGCCGGGTCGACGATCCAGCCGCCCGCGTGGACGGCGCCGGCGGCGCCCACCAGGCCTTCGACCTGCCCCGGTGCGACCCCGGTCGCCACGAGGTGGTCGCGGTGCGCGACCCGCCGGCGGGCCAGCTCGGCGGCCGCGTCGGGTCGTCCGGTGAGCGGGGCGAGGTCCCGGGCCCGGGCGGTGGCCGCGCCCCGCCGCCGCAGCGGTGGGGGGTCGACGTCGAGCGCGGTGAAGCCGGCCAGCACGAGGCGGCGTCCCGGGTCACGCAGCAGCCCGGTGTCGCCGCCGCGCAGCGGCAGGCGCGTGCGCAGGGTGAGGCGCACCACGTCGCCGCCGAGCGGGCGCAGCCGTGCCTCGACCTGTGCCGCGCCGACGTGCACGAGGGCGGCCTGGGGCAGGTCGTCCAACGGCCGGCCGCCCGGCGCCCGGAGCCGCACGTCGACCACGCTCGTCTCCAGGTGCGTGCCCGGGGTGACGAGCGCGTCGCCGCGGGCGACGTCGGTGACGGCGACGCCCCGCAGGTTCACCGCCACCCGCGCCACGGCGGGCACCTCCGCCTGCGCGGCGCCCAGGCTGTGCAGCCCCCGGACGCCGACCTCGCGCCCGCCGGGCAGGTGGAGCCGGTCGCCCGCGCGCAGCGTGCCGGCCGCCAGGGTGCCGGTGACGACCGTGCCGGCGCCGCGGAGGGTGAACACGCGGTCCGCCCACAGCCGCACCGGCGCCGCCCGGTCCGGAGACGGCAGGCCCGCGACGAGGCGGCCGATCGCCGCGCGGACGGCGTCCAGGCCTTCGCCGGTGACGCTGCTGACCGTCACCGCCTCGACGGCCTCCAGGGAGGTCCCGGCGAGGTGTTCACGGGCCTCGGCGACCGCGAGGTCGGCGTCGGCGAGGTCGCTGCGGGTCACGACGAGCAGGCCTGCGGCGACACCGAGCGCGTCGAGCGCGTCGAGGTGCTCCTGCGACTGCGGCATCCAGCCACTGTCCGCGGCGACCACGAGGACGACGGCCGGCACCGGGCCGACACCGGCGAGCATCGTCGGCACGAAGCGCTCGTGGCCCGGGACGTCGACGAGGGCGACCTGCTCACCGCCGATCGTGGTCCAGGCGAAGCCGAGGTCGATGGTCAGCCCGCGCCGCCGCTCCTCGGCGAAGCGGTCCGGCTCCATCCCCGTCAGCGCCCGCACCAGCGACGACTTGCCGTGGTCGACGTGGCCCGCGGTCGCGAGCACGTGCATCAGGTTCGCTCTGCGACGCGCACGGCGGCGACCCGGGGTGCCGCAGCCAGCACCGCGTCGCGGAGCACAGCGTCCGCGTCGGCCGGGACGGAGCGCAGGTCGAGCAGGCACCGACCCCGCTCCACCCGCCCCACGACCGGCGGCGCGCCGGCCCGCAGCGCGGCCGCGAAGCCCGGCGGCAGCGCGACCGCAGCGCTGGGCAGGTCGACGCCGGGGGCGCCGCCACCGCCGACCGTCGCGGCACACGCCACGGCCTCGGCGGCGACGCCCGCCCTGGCGAGGTCGGCGGCCAGGGCGGCCGCACGGCGGGCCAGGTCGGCGACCGGAACCGCCCGCGCGGCCGTGACCGGCGGCACGGGGCCGCGCAGCGTCGCCTCCAGGGCCGCGAGGGTCAGCTTGTCCACCCGCAGCGCCCGGGCCAGCGGGTGCCGGCGCAGCCGCTCGACCACGTCGCGGCGCCCGAGCAGCAGGCCGGCCTGCGGGCCCCCGAGCAGCTTGTCGCCGCTGGACGTCACGAGCGAGGCGCCGGCTCGCAGCGCGGTCGCCGCGTCGGGCTCGTCGGGCAGCGCCGGGTCGGGGGCGAGCAGCCCCGACCCCGTGTCCACCACGACCGGGGGACCGAGCGTGGCGAGATCGGCGACGGCGACGGCCGAGGTGAACCCGGTGACGACGAAGTTCGCCGGGTGCACCTTCAGCACCATCCCGGTCCGCTCGTCGACCGCGGCGGCGTAGTCGGCGAGGGCGGTGCGGTTCGTCGTGCCGACCTCCCGGAGCCGGGCGCCGGTCGAGGCGAGCAGGTCGGGGAGCCGGAACCCGTCGCCGATCTCGACCATCTCGCCGCGGGAGACGACCACGTCGCGGCCGGCGGCCAGCGCGGTCGCGGCCAGCACGAGCGCCGCCGCGCCGTTGTTCACGACGTGTACGGCCTCGGCATCCGGGACGGCCTCGCCGAGCGCGGCGAGCGCGCTGCGGCCCCGGCGGGCGCGGTCCCCCGTGGCGAGGTCGAACTCGACGTCCGTCGTCCCGGCTGCCGCCGCGACGGCGTCGACCGCGGCGCGCGACAACGGTGCCCGACCGAGGTTCGTGTGCAGCAGCACCCCGGAGGCGTTGACGACGGGCCGCAGCGCCGACGCGGAGGGCGGCAGGTCGGCCAGGACCGACTCGACGACGCCGTCGGGGGCGAGGTCGCCGGCGCGGACCGCGGCCTGGGCGCTCGTGACGGCGGCCTTCACCAACCCGCGCCCGAGCCGGTCCGCCGCGGCCGCCACTCGCGGGTCGGCCAGCACCGCATCGGTACGGGGCACACGGCGCCGCGGGTCGTCGGGGGCGCTCACGGGCGAAGCCTAGGCAGCACCGCCGTCAGGGGCCCGCCGGGCCGCTTTCGTTGCCGTGGGTGCCGAGCAGGGCGCGGGTCATGGCGTTGGCGGTGCCCAGCAGCTCGGTCAGCGCGGCGTCCAGGTCGCCCGCGGAGACGGAGAGGTCCTCGGTGCCCGTGTCGCGTTCCGCCGCGAAGAGGGCACTTCGCCGCAGCAGCTCCTTGAGGAACGAGGCCGTGGCGCCCGCGGTGCGCGCGATGACGTCGTCCAGGTCGGACGCGTCGACGTCGAGGCCTCCCCGGTAGAGCTCGAAGAGGCGGCGCCGGGCCTCGGCGTCGGGCAGCGTGAGCTCGACCGCCTGGTCGACCCGCCCGGGCCGCGCGGCGAGCGCCGGCTCCAGCAGGTCGGCCCGGTTCGTGGTGAGCACGAACACGACGTCACTGTCCTCGGAGAGCCCGTCCATCTCGTTGAGCAGCTGGAAGAGAAGGGGGCTCGGGCCGGTGTCCAGGTCGCGGTCCTGGGCTACGAGATCGACGTCCTCCACCACGAGCACGGCGGGCTGCAGCGACCGAGCCACCGAGCACGCCTCGCCGATCAGGTGGATGGCGTCGCCGCTCAGCTGGATCACGGTCGTCCCGGTGAGACCGGAGATCAGGTGCCGCACGAGGTGGGTCTTGCCCACGCCGGGCGGACCGTAGAGCAGTAGCCCACGCTTGAGGTGCTGCCCTGCCCGGAGCAGGCGAGTCGTGTGCCGGGCCACGCCGACGACCTGGCGCTCCACCGCGCGCAGGGTCGCGTCGGGGAGGACGACGTGCGCGGCGTCCACCGAGGGCCGCTCGTGGAACTGCAGCACGGCGTCGCCGCCGTCGAAGACGTCCTGCCCGAAAGAGAGCACCTGGCCTGCGAAGACGTTGTGGGAGCTGGTCAGACCCCGGATCTGCCGGGCTGCCGCCGCGGTGGCCGCCGCGTCGGAGCCGGCGAGCTGGACCACGACCCGGGGCTGCCCCGACATGGGGTCGGCGCCGCGGAGCAGCACCGCGAGCCGAGTCTCGCCGTCCTGCACGAGGTAGAGCCCGCAGCGGACGCACGACGCCACCTGGCCGCCCGGGCCGCTGGTGAGGTTGACCCGGGCGACGTTGCCGGGGCGCGCTCCGAAAGGGTCGTGGAGGGAGTCGTCGGCGCCCGTGAGCTCGGCGAGACCGAACTGCTGGTGCTGGAAGCCGATCACCCCGACCAGGCGGGAGGACCTCGACGGCTCCGCCAGCCACGCGTCGAGACCGGCCTGGACATTCACGTGCTCGTACCCGGCCCAGCTCTCCTCCACGACGTCGAGCTCGTCGACCGAGGCCCCCAGGTGCTCCCGCAGGACGTCCGACAGGGTCTCCTTGCTGCGGGCGCGTGCCGCGCCGACGAGGCCGCGGACGCCGCGCCGGAACAACCGGCCGACGTCGGCGAGCTCGGGTCGGTGGTCACCGTCGCCAATCGGCGGGCCCCCCGGGAAGGTCTCTCCGGTGTACGGCGCGTACGCCGCCCACCCGTGCGACGTGGTCACCACGGTCATCCCCCTCGCAACACATGAACGCGCCGACCGGACTCGTGTGCACGCTGGCCCTGGCCGGTCCGCGCCCGGGCTCAGGCGTCGCTGGAGGGGGCCCACAGGTTGATCCCGGCGTCGACAGCGTGCTCGTCGATGCGAAGGAGCTCGTCGTCGTCGAACCCGAGCTGGCGGGTCGCAGCGACGTTCTGCTCCAGCTGGCGCACGCTGCTGGCCCCGACGAGCACCGAGGTGACGCGCTGGTCGCGCAGCGCCCACGCCAGTGCCATCTGCGCCAGCGACTGGCCCCTGTCGGAGGCGATCGCGTTCAGGGCGCGCACGTGGTCGAGGTTCTCTTCGGTGAGCAGGTCCTCGCCGAGCGACTTGTCCTGGGCGGCGCGGGACCCGGCGGGGATGCCGTCGAGGTACTTGTCGGTGAGCATCCCCTGTGCCAGCGGCGAGAAGGCGATGCAGCCGGTGCCCGTGTCCTCGAGGACGTCGAGCAGCCCGCCCTCGATCCAGCGGTTGAGCATCGAGTACGACGGCTGGTGGATCAGCAGCGGCGTGCCGAGACCGCGCAGGATGTCGGCGGCCTCGCGGGTGCGCTCGGGAGAGTACGAGGAGATGCCGACGTAGCGGGCCTTGCCGGCGCGGACGGCGGCGTCGAGGGCGCCCATCGTCTCCTCGAGCGGCGTCGTCGGGTCGTACCGGTGGCTGTAGAAGACGTCCACGTGGTCCAGGCCCATCCGGGCCAGGGACTGGTCGAGGGAGGCCAGCAGGTACTTGCGCGTGCCGCCGCCCTGGCCGTACGGGCCGGCCCACATGTCGTAGCCGGCCTTCGAGGAGATCACGAGCTCGTCCCGGTACGGGCGCAGGTCCTCTGCGAGGACCCGGCCGAAGTTCACCTCCGCCGAGCCGTACGGCGGGCCGTAGTTGTTGGCGAGGTCGATGTGGGTGATGCCGAGGTCGAAGGCTCGCCGCAGCACCGCGCGCTGGGTCGCCAGCGGCACGTCGTCCCCGAAGTTGTGCCACAGGCCGAGCGAGAGGGCCGGCAGGTCGAGCCCGGACGCCCCGCAGCGCCGGTAGGTCATCGCGTCGTAGCGCGTGTCGTCCGCGCGGTAGTGGTCCGTGGGGGGCACGAGGTGCGTCATGGCACCCAGTCTCGTGGCGGCCTCCGCTGCCGCGTGGTCGGGGTCGCCGCGCCTCGGGCGGGGAGGTGCGAGCTCGGTCAGTCCTCGTGCGACCGGGCCAGGCGCAGCGTCTCGCCGCGCGCACCGCCCATCCAGACGTCGCCGCAGGCCGTCGCCATCGCCTCCAGCCCGTCGACGACGGAGGCGAAGACGTTGCCGGGCACCCAGCCCTGGTCGCCGTTGAGCAGCAGGTTGTTGCGGCCGTAGAACAACGCCAGGTCGACCACCTGGTCGCCCGTCTGCGGCCCGCCGCCCGCCTCGTAGCCGTGCGAGGGCGTCGCCAGGTCGGTCGCGCCGAACGTGAACCAGCACAGGTCGCCGGGGATCGGTGTGACGGTGGTGTTCTCCCTGCCCGGGTCGGCGAACGCGGGTGCGAGCAGGTAGATCTCGTTGCGTGCGTACTTGCCGTGGAACACCTGCGAGGCGATCGGCAGCTCGTCCCACACGGCTGCCGCGGTCCGGGGCGCCTCCTCGTCCAGGAGGCGGGCGGTGCACGTCACGGCTCGGGACTCCAGCGTGACGGAGATGTAGCGGCTCACTCGGTCCTCCTGGGGTCTGCTGAGGGGGGCGGGGGGTTGGTGGCGAGCGGTGGCACGGACTCGTGCCAGGTCGTCGCGGCCTCGTACGCCCGGGCTGCGCGCAGCACGAGCGCATCGGCGTGGCGGGCGCCGACGACGTGCAGCCCGACCGGCAGCCCGCCGGACGTGAACCCGCACGGCACGCTCGCGGCCGGCTGCTGGGTCATGTTGAACGGGTAGGTGTACGGGGTCCAGGGCGGCCAGTCCTGCGACGGCCACCCCGGCGGTGCGTCCGTAGCCGTCGCGAACGCGGGGATCGGGACGGTGGGGGTCACCAGCAAGTCGTGGCGCAGGTGGAACAGGCCCATCCGACGCCCCAGGTCGGCCCGGACCGCCATCGCGTCCAGGAACCGCGACGCGGAGACCCCGGTGCCCCGCTCGACGCAGCGCCGCAGCCCGGGGTCGATGGCGTCGAGCGCATCCGGCCCGAACGCCTCGACGACCTTGGCCGCGCCGGTCGACCACAGCACGTCGAACGCCTGGACGGGGTCGGCGAAGCCGGGGTCGACCTCCTCGACGACGGCTCCGGCGGCGGCCAGGACGTCGACGGCGGCGCGCACCGCGGCCTCGACCTCCGGGTCGTTGCGGACGTGGCCGAGCGTGGGGGAGAACGCGATCCGCAGACCCGCGACCCCGTCGTCCAGGGCCTCGGTGAACGACCGTGCCGGTGTCGGCATCGCGGTGGGGTCGCGGGCGTCGAAGCCGCTGACGACGTCGAGCATCAGGGCCGCGTCGGTGACCGTGCGCGTCATCGGGCCCGCGTGCGACAGGGCCCCGAACGGGCTGGCGGGGTGCAGCGGCACGAGCCCGAACGTGGGTTTGAGGGCGACGGTCCCGGTGAAGGCCGCGGGGATCCGCACCGAGCCGCCGCCGTCGGTGCCCACCGCCCAGGTCGCCATGCCCAGGCCCACCGCGGTGGCGCTGCCGCCGCTGGAGCCGCCGCTCGTGCGAGCCGGGTCCCACGGGTTGCCGGTCGCGCCGAAGGTCGGCGAGTCGGTGACCCCCTTCCAGGCGAGCTCCGGCGTCGTCGTCTTGCCGAGGAGCACCGCGCCCGCCGCGCGCAGTCGCGCCACGCAGGGCGCGTCCTCCTCCCACGGCTGGTCCGGCGAGATGAGCGAGCTGCCACGCAGCGTCGGCCAGCCGCGTGTGAGGAAGATGTCCTTCACCGCGGTCGGGACGCCGTCGGCGGACCCGAGCGGCTTGCCGGCGTGCCACCGGGCCGCCGAGCGTCGTGCCGCAGCGAGCGCGGCCTCGTCGTCCACGAGCACGAACGCGTTCACGACCGGGTCGAGCGCGTGGACGGCGTCCAGCGCGGCCTGCGTCGCCTCGACGGGGGACAGGGTCCCCGCGGCGTACGCGGCGGCCAGCTCGGTCGCGGTCAGCCGGGTGAGCCCGGCGGGCGCGCTCGTGGTCACCCCGGCGCCTTCGTCGTCTCGGCGGCGGCGGTGACGAACCCGGCGCGCTTGTCGACCACGTTGTGCAGCGGCTCGCCGTCCAGCCAGCGGTGGGCGTTGGCCGCGAACTGATCGGCAAGGGCCTGCCGCCACCCGACGACGTCGCCGGACATGTGGGCCGACACGACGACACCCGGCGCCGTCCACAGCGGGTGCTCGGGGGGCAGCGGCTCGGTGTCGAACACGTCGAGCGTGGCACCGGCCGGCCGGCCCGCCCGCAGCGCCTCGACGAGGTCCGCCTCGACGACGCACGGCCCGCGGCCGACGTTGACCAGGTGCGACCCGGGCCGCATCGCCGCCAGCACCCGCGCGTCGACCAGGCCCCGGGTCGCGTCGGTCAGCGGGGTCACGAGCACGACGTGGTCGGCCCAGCCGACGTGCTCGGACAGCTCTCCGCTCGGGACGACGGTGCCGAAGTCGGGGTCGTCGTCGCGTGCCCGGCGTCCCGCGCCCCGGACCCGCATGCCGACGGCCCGCAGCTGCCGCGCGGTCTCGCGGCCGATCGCGCCGGTGCCGACGACGAGCGCGCTGGCCCCGGCGACCGTGCGCGTCTCGCGGTGCTGCCAGGTGCGCTCACGCTGCAGGTCGTGGCTGTTGTGCACGTCCTTCGCGAAGGCCAGCACGGCGCCGAGCACGTACTCGGCGATCGGCCGGTCGAAGACCCCGCGGGCGTTGGTGACGACGACGTCGGAGGCGGCAAGCTCGTCGAACATCAGGGTGTCGACCCCGGCGGCCGCGACGTGCACCCACGCCAGGGACCGCGCGTGGGGCCAGGCGTCGCGCAGGGCCGAGGAGAAGAAGTCCCAGAGGAACAGGGCGGACGCGCCGTCGAGGGCGCCGGGGAGCCCCGCGGCGTCGGTGAAGCTCACGTCGGCGCGCTCGGCGACGGCGTCGATACCCGGTCCGGTGGGCCGGTCGTCCGGCGTGGCGCACAGCACGGCGACGGCGGGCCGGTCACCAGGGCGGTGCGTGCCGCGTCCGTGGTCGCTGGCGTGGTGGTCGCTGGGTCGGGGGTCGGCGGCCTGCACGTCCGGAGCCTAGGGGCACGCCGCCGAGGATTGTCAACAATCTTCGGACGGGCGTGCCTCCCGGTCAGCCGTGACCCGAGGGCGCCCGACCGGTCGCGGCCACGAGCTCCTCCTCGGCGTCCCGGCTCGGCGCGACGCGCGGCAGCCGGAGCAGCAGCGCGATGCCGACCAGCCACCACGCTCCGAGGATCAGCCACTCCGACGGCCAGATCAGCGCCGCCGGCATGCCCGGCAGGAAGAGCACGGCGAGGCCGAGGCTCGAGACGGCGGCCAGCCCGCCCACGACGAGACCGTTGGACACCGTGAAGGGCCGCTCCATATCTGGCTCGCGGCGCCGCAGCGCGAGGAACGTGGCGGCCACCATGAAGAACGCGACCACGATGGAGAGGCCACCGGCGTCGACGACCCAGACCAGCATCTGGCGTCCGAACAGCGGCGAGAGCACCGACAACCCGCCGACGAACAGGATCGCGCTGGTCGGCGTCCGGTAGCGCGGGTGCACGCGGCCGAACCAGCGGGGCAGCATGCCCGAGGTGGCCATCGCGTAGATGAGGCGGCTCGCCCCGAGCATGAAGCCGTTCCAGCTCGTCAGGATGCCGGCGAGGCCGCCGAGGACGAGCAGGTTGCCGAACACCTGGCTACCCCACAGCGCCGTCATCCCGTCGGCGACGGACAGCTCCGACTCGGCCAGGGCCTGCCGGGGCAGCGACGAGCCCACGGTCAGCATCACGAGCATGTACCACGCGCCGGCCGCGACGACGGAGACGACCACGAGGCGGCCGATCATGGCGAACGGGAGCTTGATCTCCTCCGCGGACTGCGGCACGACGTCGAACCCCACGAACAGGAACGGAACCGCCACCAGGACGCCGATCACGCCCGCGGCGCCGCCGGAGAACAGCGGGCGCAGGTTCTCGGCCTCGCCACCCACCACCGACCCGAGCACCAGCAGCACGCCGATCCCCAGCAGGAACAGCACGGCGATGCTCTGGAAGACGGCCGCGGGCCGGATCCCCACGTAGTTCACCGCGGTGATGAGGACGGCGCCAGCGATCCCCACCGCCGCCCAGGATGCGTAGACGTCGTACCCGGCGACGGTCCACAGCTGGCCCACCAGCATGTCCGGCGCGAGGTACAGCAGGGTCTGCGGCAGCGCCACGGCCTCGAAGGCGACCACCGAGATGTAGCCGAGCACCAGGCTCCACGACGTCACGAAGGCGGCGCGCGACCCGAGCCCGCGCAGCACGTAGTTGTGCTCGCCGCCGGCCCGCGGCATCGCGGAGACCAGCTCGGCGTAGGTGAGCCCGACCAGCGCCATCACGACGGTGCCGATGACGAACGCCAGCACCGCGCCGCCGGTGCCGGCGTCGTCCAGGAACCCGCCCGTCAGCACGACCCAGCCGAAGCCGATCATCGCGCCGAAGGCGACGGCCAGTACGTCCCACCGGCCGAGCACCCGCACGAAGCCCTCGGTGCCCTGGGTGCCGTCGTGCCCGTTGCCCTGTTGCTCGACCATGATCGCAGCGTAGGGGTAGCAGCCCCTGCGAGAGTAGAGCGATGTCGGCCCCGAGCTCCGGCGCCGGAGGCACCGCGCCAGCCGGCCCGCCCGGCGTCGGCGCCCGCGTCGGCGTCGTCGTCCCCCACGACATGGTGCTCGACGGCGAGCTCTGGCGGTGGGTCCCGGGCGACGTCTCGCTGCTGTTCACGCGCACGCCGTACGTGCCGCTGCCCGTCACGACGCAGCTCGTGACCAGGCTCGCGGACCCGGACGTGCTGGCACGCACGGCGACCGACCTCTCGGCCGCCGACCCGCACGCCCTGGTCTACGCCTGCACGTCGGGCAGCTTCGCGGCCGGGCACGAGGGCGAGGCGCGGCTGGTCGAGGCGATGCGATCGACGGGCCCAGCGGTCGCCGTCACGACCTCCGGTGCCGTCGTGTCGGCGCTGGCCTACCTCGGCGCCGTGCGGGTCGCCGTCGCCACGCCGTACGACGAGGAGATCACCGTGCTGCTCGCGGGCTTCCTGGCCGGCGCCGGGGTGCAGGTCGTCGGATCGGCACACCTCGGGCTGACCGAGGGGATCTGGCGGGTCCCGTACGACGCGACGCGCGAGCTCGTGCGCGCGGCGGACCGCCCCGAGGCAGAGGCGGTCGTCGTGTCGTGCACCAACCTGCCCACGTACGACGCCATCGCCCCCCTGGAGGCCGAGCTGGGCAAGCCCGTCGTGACGGCGAACCAGGCCACGGTCTGGGCGGTGCTGCGGGCGCTGGGCAGGGCGGCCGTCGGGCCGGGGCAGCGGCTGGTCGAGGGGTAGTTGTCGGCGAGCCGGGGTGACCCGTAGATTGTCGACAATCCGTGGGCGAGGAGGGTGTGTGGCACAGGTCCGGGCAGCGCGGCCGCCCGCTGACGTGCCTGCAGCCGAGCGTGTCGAGCAGGCAGAGCGTGCCGAGCGCCTGGCGCGGGTGCGCGCCGCGATGGCCGCCCGCGACCTGGCGGCGCTCGTCGTCACCGACCCCGCGAACATCCACTACCTGTCCGGGTACGACGCCTGGTCGTTCTACACGCCGCAGTGCCTCGTCGTGCCGATCGAGGCGGAGCCGGTGCTGTTCGCCCGGGCGATGGACGCCGCCGGCGCGACGTTCACGGCCTGGCTCGCGCCGTCCCAGGTCGAGGGGTACCCCGAGACCCTGGTCCACTGCCCCGACGTCCACCCCTTCGAGTGGATCGCGGCGCGCTGCCTCGACCGCGGTCTCGTGCCCGGGGGCGCCACCGTCGCGGTCGAGGCCGACTCCCACTTCTTCTCCGCCCGCGGCTACCTCGCCCTGCAGGCGGGCCTGCCCCGCGCGCGGCTGCAGGACAGCCGCGAGCTGGTGAACTGGGTGCGCCTGGTGAAGTCGGCGGCCGAGATCGAGCGGATGCGCGCCGCGGGGGCCGTTGCCGCCTGCGCGATGCGGGCGGCGCTCGACGCCGTGGCACCCGGGCGGCGCCAGTGCGACGTCGTGGCCGAGATCCTCGCGGCCCAGGCGCGGGGCACACCGGAGCACGGCGGGGGCTACCCCGCGATCGTGCCGCTGCTGCCGAGCGGGTCGATGGCCGGCACGCCCCACCTGACGTGGACGGACGCGCGCTTCGTCGCCGGCGAGGCGACCACCGTCGAGCTCGCCGGAGTGCACGGCCGCTACCACGCCCCGCTGGCGCGCACCGTCGTCCTCGGGACGCCGCCGCGCCGGCTCGCCGACACCGCGGCGGTCGTCGGCGACGGTCTGGCGGCTGCCCTGGAGGCGGTGCGCCCCGGCGTCACCGGGCACGACGTGCACGCCGCGTGGGACGCCGTCATCACCTGCCACGGCCTGAGCAAGGACTCGCGGATCGGCTACTCGATCGGCCTGGGGTACCCGCCGGACTGGGGCGAGCGGACCGTCAGCCTGCGCCCCGGCGAGGCCACCGTGATCGCTGCCGGCATGTGCTTCCACGTGATCCTCGGGATGTGGATGGACGGCTGGGGCTACGAGCTGTCCGAGCCGGTCGTCGTCACCGAGACCGGCGTCGAGCGGTTGACCGACCTACCACAAGAGCTGTTCACCAGGAGGTAGCACATGAGTACGACGACGCGGTCCCTACCGCTCGCCGCCCGCGCCGAGGGACTCGTCGGGTCGGTGATCGACTCGAGCACGTCGCTGCTGCACCAGCAGGAGCACGACGTCGTCCGCTTCGCGATGGGCAGCCCCGCGCCCGAGGCGGTGCCGACCGAGATCCTCTCCGGGATCGCGCAGACCGCCCTGGGGACCTCCGACGCGTTCGACTACGGCGCCACCGAGGGCGACCCGCCGCTGCGGGCGGCGCTGCTGGAGATGCTGGCCGGCACCGGTGAGGAGACCACCCCCGACCGGCTGACGATCACCGCAGGCGGCATGCAGGGGCTCGACCTGGCGTGCAAGCTGTTCGTCGACCCGGGCGACCTCGTCGTCGTGGAGTCGCCCACGTACACCAACGGCACCGCGACGGTGCTCTCCTACGGCGGCCAGGTGCTGGAGGTGCCGGTCGACGCCGGCGGCATGGTCGTGGAGCAGCTGCCGGATCTCGTCGCCCGCACCGGGCGGCTGCCGAAGGCGATCTACACGATCCCGAACTTCCAGAACCCGTCCGGGACGACGATGACGCTGGACCGGCGCAGGCGGCTGCTGGAGCTGTCCCGCGAGTGGGGCAGCGTCGTGGTCGACGACGACCCGTACGGCCTGCTGCGGTTCGAGGGTGAGGACCTGCCCGGCCTGCGCGAGCTGGGAGGCGGCGACCCGTTGGTCTTCTCGGTGCGCACGTTCTCCAAGATCCTGGCCCCGGGGCTGCGCGTGGGGTGGGTGGACGCGGCTCCCGAGCTGGGCCAGCTGCTCATCAACGCCAAGCAGGCGATGGACACGTGCACCAACCTGCCCGCGCAGCGCCTCGTCACCGGCTTCCTCACCGGCGGCCACATGGAGACGCACCTCGCTGGGCTGCGGACGGAGTACCGGGCCCGCAAGCACGCCATGCAGGACGCGCTGGCCGAGCACCTGGGGGACGTCGCCACCTGGACCGACCCGGACGGCGGGCTGTTCCTGTGGGTGACGCTGACCAACGGCGTGAACACGCACGACCTGTTCCCGGAGGCGCTCGCCGAGGGCGTCGCGTACATCCCGGGGACGGCGTTCTCCCCCTCCGGCCGCTTCTCCGACGCGCTGCGGCTGTGCTTCGCGTCCACGGCCCCGGACCGGACGCGGGAGGGACTGCGGCGGCTGCGCGCCGCGATCGACCGCGACGCGGCCGGCGTCCCGGCGTGACGTCCGCGCCACCCGGCGCGGGCGCCGACCTCAGCACCGCCGAGCGCGCCGTCCTCGACCGCATCGACGTCGCGAGCTTGTTCGACCTCGCCGTCGAGCTGGTCCGGGCGCGGGGCGAGAACCCGCCGGGGGGTGAGGGGCCGACCGCAGCCGTGCTCGCCGACGCCTGCCGGTCCCGGGGCCTGGCGGTGGAGACGACGGACGTGGCGCCCGGGCGTCCCAACGTGTCGGCGGTGCTCGGCGGCGGCGGCGGCGGTTCCGGGCCGGGCCTGCTGCTGCTCGGGCACACCGACGTCGTCCCGGTGGGCCCCGGCTGGTCGGTGCCGCCCTTCGACGGTGTGGTCCGCGACGGACGGCTCTACGGCCGGGGGGCGGCGGACATGAAGGGCGGCCTGGCGGCGTGCGTCGCCGCGATGGTCGCGCTGCGCGAGGCCGGCGCCCCGCTGAGCGGGCCGGTCGAGCTCGCCGCCGTCGTCGACGAGGAGGAGACCGGGGACGGTGTCCGGGCCTACCTGGGGCAGGCGGACCGCTCCGGCTTCGCCGGCTGCGTGGTCGCGGAGCCGACGGACCTGCAGTGCGTCGCCGCGGCGCGCGGCGACGCCTACCTCGAGATCGAGGTCGTGGGGCGGGCCGCGCACTCCGGCAGCCCGGACGAGGGGCTGAACGCCGTCTACGGGGCGGCGGCCGTCGTCGCCGAGCTGCAGCGCCTCCACGCCGAGCTGGCCGCCGACGCGCACCCGTTGGTCGGCTCGCCGACGTGGAGCGTTGGGCAGATCGCGGGCGGGACGGCGACGTCGACGGTCCCGGCCCGCTGCCTCGTCACCGCCGACCGCCGGCTCGCGCCCGGCGAGCGGGGGACCGACGTGCTCGCGGCGCTGACGGGCCGTCTCGAAGGACTCGGCCTGGGCGCGCGGGGCTACGACCTCGACGCGCGACTCACCATGGAGATGCCGGGTTTCGAGACGTCGCTGGACTCAGCGCTGGTGACCGTTGTCGACGCCGCGGTCGCCGCCGTCGGTGGCCCGGGACTGCCGGTCGGCGGCTGGACCGCGGCCTGCGACGGTGGCTTCGTCGCCCGCGACGCCGGCGTGCCCGTCGTCGTGCTCGGCCCGGGATCGGTTGCCACCCAGGCCCATCGACCCGACGAGTCCGTCGCGCAGGTCGCCCTCGCTGTCGCCGCCCGCGCCTACGCGCTCACCGCCCTGCGCCTGCTCGCCCGGTGGCCCTGAGCCCTCCCCTCGCCTGCCGTCGCGCAGGCCCTGGTCGCGGCTGACCGCCACCAGGAGCGAGAAGAGCATCGCGAACACGAGGACGAAGATCGGCAGACCGATCACGGTGATCACCTGCTGCAGCGCCTGCAGCCCGGCGTCACCCCCGAGCACGATCAGCGAGGCCGCGAGCGCACCCTCCGAGACCCCCCAGAACACGCGCTGGCGCACCGGGCCCGACTCGCCGTCGCCCGCGCACAGCATGTCCACGACGAGGGACGCGGAGTCCGACGACGTCGCGAAGAACAACGCGACGATGACCACGGCCAGCCCCTGCACCAGCGTCGTCGCGGGGAAGTTCTCGAAGAACGAGAACATCGCCAGCGGCACGCTCTCGCTGACCGCCGCCGAGATGCTGCCGCCCTGCCCGCCGATCCCGTCGATCTCCATGGCGGACCACCCGAAGATGGTGAACCAGACGAGGGTGAAGACCGTGGGGGCCACGAGGACGCCGAGCACGAACTCGCGGATCGTGCGACCCCGGGAGATGCGCGCCAGGAACACGCCCATGAACGGCGCCCAGGTCACCGTCCAGGCCCAGTAGAAGACGGTCCAGCCGCCCTGCCAGCCCCAGCCGCCCTCGCTGGTGTACTGCGCCATCGCGTCGTTCCAGAACGCCAGCGGCACGATGTTCGTGACGTAGATCCCGGTGGTCTCGATCAGCTGGCGGAGAAGGAACACCGTCTCCCCGGCGAGCAGCACGAAGGCCATCAGCCCGACGGCCATCCCGATGTTCAGGTTCGACAGCCGTTTCACGCCCTTGTCGAGGCCGACTGCGATCGAGGCGACCGCCGTCGCGGTCAGCGCGGTGATGATGAGCACCTTCGGCCAGACGGCGTTCGGCACGCCCGTCAGCTCGGAGAGGCCGGCGTTGATCTGCGAGGTGCCCAGGCCCAGCGACACGGCCAGCCCGAACAGCGTGCCGAGCACGGCGAACACGTCGATGGTGCGGCCGATCGGGCCGTGGATCCGCTCCTTGAGGAACGGGTAGAACACCGAGCTCACCCGCAGCGGCAGGTTGTGCCGGTAGACGAAGTATCCGAACGCGAGACCCGGGAGCGTGAAGATCGCCCAGGTGTGCAACCCCAGGTGGTACAGCGAGAAGGCCATCGCCTCCTGCGACGCCGCGACGCTGTAGGGCTCGACGTCGGAGCGGGGCGGGTTCGAGAAGTGCGAGATCGGTTCTGCCACACCCCAGAACATGAGCACGGTGCCGATGCCACCGGCGAACAGCATGGCGAACCAGGAGAGGTTCCCGTACACGGGACGGGAGTCGTCGGGGCCCAGCCGCAGCTTGCCGTGCCGGCTCAGCGCCAGCCAGATCAAGAAGACCAGCCATGTGGTGACGCCGAGGATGAAGAACCACCCCAGCTTGGTGACGATCCACTCCCGCCCCGAGCCGAACACCTCACCGATCGGCCCCGGGAAGAGGAGCAGGAGCACGAGGAAGACGACCATGAGCCCCGCCGAGGCGAAGAAGATCGTCGGGTTGGTCCGCAGGCCGAGCCGTCGAGCGAGATCGTCCATCCGCCCTGCACCCTTCGCCGTCGTCCCTGACATCCGGAAACCCCCGTCACGCGTCCCTGGCCGGTCAGGCCGCTGTTCCCACGCGGCAGCGTAGGATTGTCGACAACCCGAGGTTAGGGTGTGCGGTTGCCGATGGGAAGGCCTCGGCCGTCGTCGCAACGTGCTCGAGACCTGGCCTGCAGCGGTCCCGTGCAGGCACGTCTTCGCGCTGCATCCGGAGGTGTCACGCCGTACGGTTGTCGACAATCGGTGACGTCCTGACGAGGTGACGATGAGTGCCGCCACACCCGTGATCGGGCTGCTCTACCCGGGCTCGTCCGCCGAGGACGACTTCGCCGCCCTCGAGCAGCGGCTCGGCGGCGCGGTCCGCCTTCCGCTCGTGCACACCTCCGTCGGCGAGGACGCGCACCGGGTGGACGCTCTGCTCGACCTCGGCAGTGCCGACCGGCTCGCCGAGGGCGCCCGCGCGCTCGCCGCCGACGACCCGGACGTCGTGCTCTGGGCCTGTACCTCCGGCAGCTTCGTGTTCGGCTGGGACGGCGCCCACGCGCAGGCCGAGGCCCTCGCCGCCGCATCGGGGCGTCCGGCGTCGTCGACGTCCCTGGCGTTCGTGCGTGCGGTCGTCGCGCTCGGCCTGGGACGGGTCGCCGTCGCGGCGTCCTACCCGGCGGACATCGCCGCCCGGTTCGCCGCCTTCCTGCGTCGCGGCGACATCGAGGTCGTCTCGGTCGGCAGCCGCGGGATCGTCACCGCCGTCGAGGTCGGCACGCTCAGCGGGGACGCCGTGACGACGATGGTCCGCGAGGCGGACTCGCCCGACGCGGACGCCGTCCTCGTGCCCGACACCGCGCTGCACACGCTCGCGCTGCTGGACGACCTGGAGGCGGCCGTCGGCAAGCCGGTGCTGACCGCCAACCAGGTCACGGTCTGGGAGGGGCTGCGGCTGTGTGGTGATGGGACCGACCTGCCCTGCCTGGGGGTGCTGTCCCGTGCCTGAGCGGTCCGTGGTCCTTGTTCCGGTCGGCACCGAGTCGACCCCGAGCATCATCGCTCGCAAGCTGCGCGAGGCCATCGCCGACGGGCAGATGGAGGCCGGGGCCCGCCTCGGCGAGGCAAAGCTGGCCCGTGAGCTCGGGGTCAGCCGGGGGCCGCTGCGCGAGGCGATGCAGCGGCTGACCCAGGAGGGGCTGCTGGTCTCGGTGCGCAACCGCGGGCTGTTCGTCGCCGAGCTGTGCGACGAGCAGGTCCGTGACGTGTACGTCGCACGGACGGCGGTCGAGCGGGCCGCCGCGTCGGAGATCCTGCGCCGCGACCCCTCGGCCGCCGCGGCGCGGCTGCGACCTGTGATCGAGGTGATGGCGCAGGCGCCCGAGGCAGGTGACCAGGACGGCGGGGACGACGCAGTGGGCCGAGCGGACATCGCGTTCCACGAGCTGCTCGTCGAGCTCTCCGGCAGCCCGCGGCTGGTCCGGATGCACGCGACGCTGCTCACCGAGACGCGGATGTGCATCCACGCCCTGCGCCGCACGTACCGCCGGCCCGACGCCCGCGTCGCCGAGCACCGCGCCATCGTCGACGCGCTCGAGCAGCGGGACGCTGCTGGTGTCGACCGGCTGCTCGTCGCGCACATGGACGACGCGCTCGAGCGTCTGGTGACGTCGGACGGCGTGCCCCGCGAGGCCGGCTGACGGCACCTACGACATCGCGATCCCGACGTACTTGGTCTCCAGGAACTCGTCGATCCCGACGGCGCCGCCCTCGCGCCCCAGCCCCGAGGCCTTCACCCCGCCGAACGGTGCGGCCGGGTTGGAGACAACACCCTGGTTCAGGCCGACCATGCCGGTCTCCAGGGCCTCGGCGACGCGCAGCGCGCGCTGCAGGTCGCGCGTGTAGACGTAGGCCACGAGCCCGAACTCGGTGTCGTTGGCGGCGGCCACGACCTCGTCCTCGTCGGTGAACGCGGTGAGCGGTGCGACGGGCCCGAACACCTCCTCGTGGCGCATCCGGGCACTGTCCGGGACGCCGGTGAGCACGGTCGGCGCGTAGAAGTAGCCGGGACCGGCCACCGGCTCACCCCCGGTCAGCAGGGTGGCGCCTCGGTCGAGGGCGTCGGCGACGAGCGAGGCGACCTTGTCGCGGGCCGTCTCGTCGATCAGGGGGCCGAGGCGGACGCCGTCGTCCGTGCCGCGCCCGACCGGCAGCTCGGCCATCGCCGCCGCGAGGCGGCTCCCGAACTCCGCCATCACGTCGGCGTGGACGTAGATCCGGTTCGCCGCGGTGCAGGCCTCGCCGCCGTTGCGCATCTTGGCGGCGAGGGCGCCCTCGACGGCGGCGTCGAGGTCGGCGTCCGCGAAGACGACGAACGGCGCGTTGCCGCCGAGCTCCATCGAGGTCCGCAGCACCTTGTCGGCGCACTGCTCCAGCAGCACCCGGCCGACGGCGGTGGAACCGGTGAACGAGAGCTTGCGGGCCTGCCCGGAGCGGATCAGCGGCTCCATGACGTCGTTCGCGCGCGTGGTCGTGACGATGTTGACGACGCCGTCGGGCACGCCGGCGTCGAGCAGCACCTGCCCCAGGGCGAGCATGGACAGCGGGGTCTGCGCCGCCGGCTTGATCACGCTGGTGCACCCGGCGGCGATCGCCGGTCCGAGCTTGCGGGTGCCCATCGCCATCGGGAAGTTCCAGGGCGTGATGAGCAGGCACGGGCCGACCGGCTGCCGGGTGACGAGGAACCGCGCGCCGCCGGCGGGCGCGATCTGGTAGCCGCCGTCGATCCGCACCGCCTCCTCGGCGAAGTGCCGGAAGAACGCTGCGGCGTAGGCGATCTCGCCGCGGGCCTCGGCCAGTGGCTTGCCCATCTCCAGGGTCATCAGCAGCGCCAGGTCGTCGATCCGTTCGTGCAGCAGGGCGAAGGCCCGCATCAGCATGTCGGCGCGCTGCCGTGGCGGGACGGCGGCGAAGGAGCGCTGGGCGGAGACGGCGGCCTGCAGCGCGGCTCGGCCGTCGTCCGGGGTCGCGTCGGCCACCGCGCACAGCACCTCGCCGGTGGCGGGGTCCAGGACGTCGAAGGTGGCGCCGTCCGCGGCGTCCTGCCAGTGGCCCCCGACGAGCAGCTGCGCGGGGACCGCGGCGATGACCGCGCCGGCTCGCGGGTGGGTCGGGGTCGAGGTCACCTGGGTCGTCATCGCACTGGTCCTCTCGGCGGGGTGGATGGGTCTCGGCTGGGGGCTGGCGTGCGCTCCGCGGAGCGGTACGCTCCTCGAGATTGTCGACAATCTAGCGGAGGAGTGTCATGGCCCAGCTGTCGCCCGTGCTGAAGCAGGCCACCCCCGTCGTGGCGGTCCGCGGCGAAGGAGTCCACTTGTTCGACGAGGGGGGCCGCTCCTACCTCGACTTCACCGCCGGCATCGGCGTCACGAGCACGGGGCACTGCCACCCCCGTGTCGTCGATGCGGCACAGCGACAGGTCGCCTCGCTGGTCCACGGCCAGTACACGACCGTGATGCACCGGCCGCTGCTCGACCTGGTGGAGCGCATCGGCGACGTGCTGCCGCCGGGCCTGGACCGCGTGTTCTTCACCAACTCGGGCTCCGAGGCCGTCGAGGCGGCGCTGCGGCTCGTACGCCAGGCCACGGGGCGGCCCAACGTCGTCGTCTTCCACGGCTCGTTCCACGGCCGCACGCTGGCGGCCGCGTCGCTGACGACGTCGGGCACGAAGTTCCGCTCCGGCTTCAGCCCGATGATGGCGGGGGTGCACGTCGCGCCGTTCCCGAACCCGACGCACTACGGCTGGTCGCAGGACGAGGCGACGGACTTCGCGCTGCGCGAGCTCGACCACGTGCTTCAGACGATGTCCGCCCCCGCCGACACGGCGGCGTTCTTCGTCGAGCCGGTCCTGGGCGAGGGCGGGTACGTGCCGGCCAGCACCCGCTTCCTCGCCGGGCTGCGCGAGCGCGCCGACCGCCACGGGATCCTGCTCGTCGTCGACGAGGTGCAGACCGGTGTCGGGCGCACCGGCAGGTTCTGGGGCGGTGACCACTTCGACGCACGCCCGGACGTGATCGTCACCGCCAAGGGGCTCGCGTCCGGGTTCCCGCTGTCGGGCATCGCCGCCGGCGCCGACCTGATGGCGAAGGCGTGGCCGGGCTCGCAGGGCGGCACCTATGGCGCGAACGCCGTGGCCTGCGCGGCCGCGCGCGCCACGCTCGACGTGATCGAGGACGAGAAGCTCGTGGACAACGCCGCCCAGCGGGGCGGGGAGCTCAAGGACGCGCTCACCCGCGTCGCTGCCGACCACCCCGCGATCACCGACGTCCGAGGTCTCGGGCTGATGCTGGGCAACGAGTTCCGTGACGCCGACGGCAACCCGGACGGTGCCACGGCGGCCGCCGCGCAGCAGGAGGCCGCGCGCCGCGGACTGCTGCTGCTGACCTGCGGCGCGTGGGGCCAGGTGGTCCGCTTCATCCCGGCGCTGGTGGTGGGCTCCGACCACGTCGCGGAGGCCGCGGGGCTGTGGGCCGAGTCGGTAGGAGCTGTCACCGACGCATGACCCCCTGCGCGCAGTCCGGGCCTTTGGTCCCTGGCCCCGGGGGCTGCGGGTCTCGCAGGATGACCGGCGGCCCGAGCGGCCGCCGTCCCACGTCCCCTGCCCCTGGAGCCCGATCGTGTCTGCCACCCCCGTGACCGCCCGGACCACCGCACCGGCGACGAGCCCGACCTCGCTGCTGTCACCGGAGTCCGAGGCCGTCGTCCGCGCCACCGCCGCTGTCGTCGCCGAGCACGCCGAACAGATCACGGCCCGGTTCTACCCGAGCATGTTCGCGGCGCACCCCGAGCTGCTGCGGGTGTTCAACATGGGCAACCAGGCGAACGGGGAGCAGAGCAGGGCGCTCGCGGCGTCCGTCGTCGCCTACGCCGTGCAGCTCATCGACCCGGGCGCACCCTCCTTCGATCCCGTGCTGCGGCGGATCGCCCACAAGCACGTCTCGCTCGGGATCAGGCCCGAGCAGTACACGATCGTGGGCCACCACCTGATGGCTGCCGTGGGGGACGTCCTGGGTGACGCGGTCACACCCGAGGTGGCCGCCGCCTGGGACGAGGTCTACTGGCTGTTCGCGACGCAGCTCATTGCGCAGGAGGCGCGGCTCTACCAGCAGGCGGGTGTCGAGACGTCGGACCCGCTGCGCCCGTACCGCATCGTGCGGCGCATCGAGGAGACCCACGACGTCGTCTCGCTGGTCCTCGAGCCGGACGACGGCGAGCCTGTTCCGGCGGTCGCGGCGGGGCAGTACGTGTCCGTCTTCGTGGACCTGCCCGACGGGGAGCGGCAGCCGCGGCAGTACACCGTCTCCTCGACGGCCGCCGGGACGAGGCTGCAGATCACGGTGAGCCGGGTGCCGGGTGAGGGCGGCGCGCCCGACGGCCGGGTCTCGTGCCACCTCAACGACCACGCGGCGGCCGGCGACGTGCTCGACGTCAGCACGCCCGCCGGGGACTTCGTCGTCCAGGCCTCGCAGGGACCGTTGCTGCTGGCGAGCGCGGGTGCAGGGATCACGACGGTGCTGCCGATCGTCGAGCACCTCGCCCGCGCACAGCCCGAGCGACCGGTGATCGTCGCGCACGCCGACCGCACGTCGCGCGACCACGCGCTGCGCGAGACGGTGCTGCACGTCGGCCGCCAGCTCGACCACTTCTCCGCCTACAGCTGGTACGAGAGCCTCTCGCCGGACGACACCGGGGCGCGGCAGGGCTACATGGACCTGCGCGACGTCCCGCTGCCGCCCGACGTGCAGGTCTTCACGTGCGGGCCGCTGCCCTTCATGCGGCACGTCCGTTCGTCCCTGCTGGAGCGCGGCGTGCCTGCCGAGCACATCCGCTACGAGGTGTTCGGTCCGGACCTGTGGGCGTCCCAGCGGGAGTCGTAGGCGGGTTCTGGGGAGTGTGATCGCGATCCGCACTGGACCAGGTGTTGGCGAGCCCGACAGCGACGAGGGGGAGGGACGCGAGCCTCAGAGGCGCAGCAGCATCGTGGGGGAGCCGTCCACGTCGGCGACCTGGTGGAAGCCCGCCCGTTCGTACAGGCGTCGCGCCGGGTTGTCCGGCTCGACGCTCAGGCTGAGCGCGACCACCCCGGCGTCGCGGGCAGCATCGACGAGTCCTGCGAGCAGGCCTGATCCGACTCCTCGCCCCCGCCCCCCGCCACCCGGGCACGACCCCGATGCACAGCTCCGGCGTGCCGACGTCCACGAAGCCGTAGCCGGGATCGTCCGCCGAGAAGAACCGCAGCCCGGCGGCCCCGACCGGCTGCTCGGCCTCCGCGACCACGCCGAGGTCCCCGACCTGCGGCCACCCGGCGACGTAGTGCGCGAGCTCCGGCTGACCCAGGACCTCGTCGACACCGCCGCGGGGGCCCTCGGGCCGCCAGAACGCGGCTTCCACCAGCATCTGGGTGAGGAACGCGCCGTCGCTGGGATCGGCAGGCCGGACGACGACGGACATCGGATCGGTGCCGCGGCTCGTTCAGCGGGAGTCGAGGTCGGCGACGAGCCGCTTCGGCGCGGTCGCGCGGTAGGACGTCTCGATCAGCTCGGCGACCTCGTCCCATCCCTCGGCCGCCGCGGTGAGGTCGAGCCCGACCCAGCCGTAGGCGCCGAGGTACCCCGGCACGTACACCCGGGCGTCCGGCATCAGCGCCTCGCGCTCCTCCCGGTCGGGCAGCACCATCACCGACTGCTCGTGCTGGACCCAGTCGCCGTCGACCTTCACGGACCCGCCGTAGTAGGCGAACACCTTCGTGGTGAAGAACGCGGGGCGTCCGTGCGACACCTTCTCCGCAGCACCGGGTAGGGCGAGCGTGATCTCTCGGACCCGCGCGAGCAGCGGGTCGTCGTCGTCGAACATCTGCGGGTGCGCCACGTCGTCACCGTAGGCGGGTCGGGCGCGTGCTCTCAGGAGCAGGCCGGGATGTCGGTGGGTTCTGCCATCGTCAGGTGAAGTCGGACCCGAGCACGACAGGAGCGGCGATGAGCGAACCCGGATCGAGGCGACCGGTCGGCTGGTGGGTGAAGGAGGCGGACCGCAGGCTGGACGCGGCGTTCGAGGTGTCCCCGGGCGCCGACGCCGTGGATCGCCGCTCGTGGCAGGTGCTGGCGTCCCTGGCGGCGCGCCCCGTGGGTCGCGCTGAGCTCGTCGTTGCTCTGGCGCCCTTCGACTCCCCCGCCCGGATCGAGGACGTCGTCGACGACCTGCGGTCCAGGGCGTGGATCCACGCCGCGGGGCCCGACCTGCGGCTCACGGACGCCGGCGAGCGGGCGCACGCCGACATGGCCGTGCGGGTCGAGGACGTGCGCCGGCGTGTGGCGGAGGCGCTGCCCGGCGACGAGTACGCCACCTTGCTCCGGCTGCTGGAGCAGCTCGTCGTCGCCCTGCCGGAAGCGAGCTCGGGGCATGCCACGCGCTGAGCGGGGCCTCATCCGTCCTGGAGACAGGCCTCGAGCCGGTCCGCGAGCTCGACCGGGCGGCTCAGGGCCACCAGGTGCCCGCCGGGGACCTCGTCCACGCCGATTGCGAGGCGCTCGCGGACGACGCGCCGCTGGAAGTCCAGGGGAAAGAACCGGTCGTCGACGCCCTGCACGAAGCGGGTGGGCACGTCCGGCCACGCCGGCAACGGCCACGGGTCGGCGAACGGCCGCTCGGACTGGTTCGGGTCGCCGCGTGCCATCGCCTCGGCGGTCACCTCGGGCGGCACGTCGTGGAAGAACGTGGCCACGAGGTCGCGCGCCTCCTCCGCCGGGATGCCCAGGCGTGCGGTGTGCCGGACGACGGCCTCGTCGTGTCGGGTCCGCACCCACCACTCGCCACCCGTCTCGCCCGGCGCGGGCACCATCGCGTTCAGCATGACCAGGAGCCGTACCGGGTGCCGCGCGCAGACCAGGGGCGCGTAAAGCCCCGCCATCGACTGCGCGACCAGGACGACGTCCCGGTGCTGCCGGACCACACCCTCGACCACGTCGGCGTAGGCCTCCACCCCGGCTTCGTCGTCGGACGCCGGCAGGTCGACCGGGACGGCGGTGTGGCCGCGCCGGCCCAGCTCGGCTGCGAGCCGGTGCCAGTACCAGCCGTCGCCCCCGGCGCCGGGGACGAGTACGAACGTCGCCATGTCTGCTCCACTCCCGAGGGCGGGCGCCCCTCTCCCTGTCGACCACAGGGGGTCGGCGAACTCATCGGTCCGGCCGCGCCTCGGAGAGCCACGCGACGCCGGCAGCCCGGCTGCGGCCCCTGCTGTCGGTGCTCACGGCTAACGTCGCGATCACGCACCGGTGGCCGGACCGCACGATGGCAGGAGGGGGCCCGCGATGCGACGCTGCACGCTGGACGTCCAGGTCGAGGCCACGGCGCGTCTTGTCGTCACCGGCGACGGGGACGTCGAGGCCGCCGCCGTGCAGGCGTGCAGGTTCCTCTCGCTGGACGTCGACGCACGCGGCTGGCCCGACGTGGCCGAGCGCGACCCGGTCGTCGCCGACGCCCAGGCGTGGCTGCCCGGTCTGCGGCCCTGCGGTTTCCACTCCCCGTACGAGGCCGCCGCGTGGTCGGTGCTGTCCCAGCGCATCCGGATCGTGCGGGCCGCTCGGCTGCGTGACGACCTCGTCCGCGAGCACGGCGACGGCGGGGCGTTCCCCGCGCCGAGCGTGCTGCGTGGCCTCGACCTCGACCTGCCCGGCCGCAAGGCCGAGTACCTGGTCGCAGTCGCGGACGCCGCACTCGAAGGACGCCTGGACGGTGCCGCCCTGCGCTCGCTCGACCCCGACGACGCGGTGCGGACCGTGCAGGAGGTCAAGGGTCTCGGGCCGTTCGCCGCGGAGCTGGTCATCGTCCGTGGCGCGAACGCTCCGGACGCGCTGCCACGCCACGAGCGGCGTCTGGAGGCGGAGGTCGCCGAGCGCTACGGCACCGACCGCTTGCTGGAGCAGGTCTCGCAGGCCTGGCGCCCGTACCGCGCCTGGACCGCCGTCCACCTGCGAGCTCTTCGGGAGCAGCGAACGCACGAGATCAGCGGCTCCGGTCAGGCGTGGCCCGCTGACCCGGCGACAGCGTCTCCCTCGACTCAGCGCACCCAGACCACGTTGGAGACGTCGACGGCGCCACCGGCGAGGCGAGCGACCGCCCCGGCGACGACCTGCCCGGCGCCTTGTTGAGGAGCACGAGAAGGTGGGCGCGGTCCAGGATGCCGGGGAGCAGGACGCCGGCGGTGTCGTGCCCACTGGTCCACGTGTCCAGCCGCTCTGCGGTGCGCACGACCGTCCACCCGCGTGGGGCCGAGCCGCGCGCGTCTCTGCGACGGCCGTCGTCCGGAGCGCGGTGGATCCAGGTCGCCTCGAAGAGCAGGTCCATCCCCTGGACGCGCAGGTCGACCGACGCGAAGCTGTCCTCGAACCCGGCGTGGGCCCGGCTGTGCAGCCGTCGCAGGACCGGCCCCGCCGACACGCTCAACTCGACGGACTGGACGTCGGGGTGCGGCGGCGGTGGGGGCGTCGTCCGTGGACCAGAGCCCGTCATCGAGGGCTGGGCCTGGGCGGTGCCGCCCGACCCGAACCGAGGCGTCGACGCAGGCGCACCGGCACGCGATGCTGACCGGGTCCGTGCCGCTCACCAGAGGGAGAGCACCGTGTCCGATCACGTGTACAAGGCCGTCGAGGTCACCGGCTCCTCCACCGAGGACGTCACGACCGCGATCCGCAACGCCGTCGCGAAGGTCGCCGAGTCCGTGCGTCACGTCGACTGGTTCGAGGTGCTGTCCACCCGCGGGCACGTGGAGGACGGCCAGGTCATGCACTTCCAGGTGACGCTGAAGGTCGGCTTCCGGCTGGAGTGATCGAGGTGGGTGGCGGAGGCGGACGGGAATCGAACCCGCCAGACCGAGGTACTCGGTCTCGTCGGTTTTGAAGACCGCGGGGGCCACCAGGCACCCGTACGCCTCCGCGGCGGCACCGGGACCGCCGGGGCACCGGCGACCGGCGCCGCAGCACCACCGTGCCTAGCATGCCCGGGTGACCCCGGAGACGACGACAGCACCCCACCCGGTCCGCCTCACCCAGTACGCCCACGGCGGCGGCTGCGCCTGCAAGATCCCGCCGGGCGAGCTCGAGGCCGTCGTCGCGGGTCTCCTGGGCGGTGGGACCGGCCCGGCGCCCGCCGGTGAGCTCCTCGTCGGCCTGGACGACGGCGACGACGCCGCCGCCGTCCGGATCGAGGGCGGGCGCGCCGTGATCGCCACGGCCGACTTCTTCACCCCGGTGGTCGACGACGCCTACGACTGGGGCCGGATCGCCGCCGCGAACGCCCTGTCCGACGTGTACGCGATGGGCGGCGAGCCGCTGATCGCGGTGAACTTGCTCTGCTGGCCGCGGGACCTGCTGGCGATGGAGCTCGCCGCCGAGGTGCTGCGGGGCGGGCTCGACGTCGCCCGTGAGGCGGCCTGCCACGTCGCCGGCGGGCACAGCGTGGACGACCCCGAGCCGAAGTACGGGATGGCCGTCACCGGGCTCGCCGACCCCGAGGCGCTGCTCCGCAACGACGCCGGCCGTGCCGGGACGCCCCTCTCGCTGACCAAGCCGCTCGGCATCGGCGTCCTCAACAGCCGTCACAAGGCCACCGGTGAGGTGTTCGAGCAGGCCGTCGCGACGATGACGGGCCTCAACCGCGACGCGGCCCGCGCGGCGGTCGCCGCCGGTGCCCGCTGCGCCACCGATGTCACCGGCTTCGGGCTCCTGGGCCACCTCTACAAGCTCGCCCGAGCCAGCGGCGTGAGCGCCGTCGTCGACGCCGCCGCCGTCCCCTACCTGGACGGCGCCCGCGCGGCCGCCGCCGCGGGCTACGTCAGCGGCGGCAGCCGGCGCAACCTCGACTGGGTCCGCCCGCACCTGGGCTCCGCGGTCGGTGAGGACGAGCTGTTGCTGCTGGCCGACGCGCAGACCTCGGGCGGGTTGCTGGTGGCCGGCGAGGTCCCCGGGGCGCCCGTCGTGGGCGAGCTGGTGCCGCGCGGCGAGACGACGCTGGTGGTGGGGTGATCGGCCCGGACAGGGCCGGCCCGGAACCCGGCTCGGAACCCGCCGGGCGGTCGGGCTTGCGCTCGTCTCGGCCCGTGGCAGAGTGACGCCGTGGGCGTGAAGACCTGGATCGAGGGCTGGCCGGTGTACCGCCAGGTCACCGGCACCGACCCGCTCGGCCGCGGGGCCGCCGCGAAGTCCGCGGGGTCCGCGGCACTGACGTCGCGCATCCGCACCGCCGACAAGGTCGCCAAGTCGGTGTGCCCCTACTGCGCGGTCGGCTGCGGCCAGCGGATCTTCGTGAAGGACGGCGAGGTCACCCAGATCGAGGGCGACCCGGACAGCCCTGTCTCGCGTGGGCGGCTCTGCCCCAAGGGCTCCGCCAGCAAGAACCTCGTCACCAGCCCGCTGCGGCGCACGAAGGTGCAGTACCGGCGCCCGTACGGCACCGAGTGGGAGGATCTTGACCTCGACACGGCGATGGAGATGATCGCCGACCGGGTCGTCGCCGCCCGCGCCGCCGGCTGGGAGGACACGGACTCGCAGGGCCGCACCCTCAACCGCACCCGGGGCATAGCCAGCCTCGGCGGGGCGGCGCTGGACAACGAGGAGAACTACCTCATCAAGAAGCTCTTCACCGCGATGGGCGCGATCCAGGTGGAGAACCAGGCCCGGATTTGACACTCCGCCACCGTCCCCGGTCTGGGGACCAGCTTCGGGCGCGGCGGCGCCACCGGGTTCCAGCAGGACCTCGCCAACGCCGACTGCATCATCATCGAGGGCTCCAACATGGCGGAGGCCCACCCGGTGGGCTTCCAGTGGGTGATGGAGGCAAAGGCCCGCGGCGCCAAGGTGATCCACGTCGACCCGCGGTTCACGCGCACCAGCGCGGTCGCCGACGAGTACGTGGCGATCCGTGCCGGCACCGACATCGCCTTCCTCGGCGGCGTCATCAAGTACGTGCTCGACAACGAGCTCGACTTCCGCGAGTACGTCGTCGCCTACACCAACGCCTCCCACCTGATCAGCGAGGACTTCGTCGACTCCGAGGACCTCGACGGGCTGTTCTCCGGCTTCGACGCCGAGGGCCGCACGTACGACGAGTCGTCCTGGCAGTACGCGCACCAGGAGGAGCAGGGCAGCGGGTCGGAGGACACGAAGCAGCGGGCGCAGGCCGCCGGCGGCGAGCACGAGTCCCACGGCACCACGGTCGCCCGCAGGGTCGAGAAGGACCCGACGCTGCAGCACCCGCGCTGCGTCTACCAGGTGCTCAAGCGCCACTACGCCCGCTACACCCCCGAGATGGTCGAGCGCGTCTGCGGCATCCCGCCCGCGCAGTTCGAGGAGGTCTGCCGCGCCTGGACGCAGAACAGCGGCCGGGAGCGGACGACGGCGCTGGTCTACTCGGTCGGCTGGACGCAGCACAGCACCGGCGTGCAGTACATCCGGGCGGGCGCCATCCTGCAGCTGCTGCTCGGCAACATGGGCCGGCCGGGCGGCGGCATCCTCGCGCTGCGCGGGCATGCCAGCATCCAGGGGTCGACCGACGTCCCCACCCTGTTCAACCTGCTGCCCGGCTACCTGCCGATGCCTCACGCCCACACCCACGGCTCGCTGCAGGAGTGGATCGACTCCATCCGGCCGCCGAACCAGAAGGGCTTCTGGGGGGACGCCGGCGCCTACGCCGTCAGCCTGCTGAAGTCGTACTGGGGCGACGCCGCCACCGCCGAGAACGACTACGGCTACGACTGGGTGCCGCGGATCGACGGCGACCACGGCACCTACGCCCAGGTGCTGGACATGATCGACGGTAAGATCAAGGGCTACTTCCTGCTGGGGCAGAACCCGGCGGTCGGCTCTGCGCACGGCCGGGCCCAGCGCCTCGGGATGGCGAACCTCGACTGGCTCGTCGTCCGCGACCTCTTCGAGATCGAGAGCGCGACGTTCTGGCGCGACTCGCCCGAGGTCGAGACCGGCGAGATCGTGCCGGAGGAGTGCCGCACCGAGGTGTTCCTGTTGCCCGCCGCGTCCCACGTGGAGAAGGAGGGCACGTTCACGCAGACGCAGCGGATGCTGCAGTGGCGCGAGCAGGCCGTCGAGCCGAAGGACGACTGCCGCTCCGAGCTGTGGTTCTTCTACCACCTGGGCCGGATGCTCCGGGAGCGGCTTGCGTCCTCCGACGACCCGCGCGACGCCGGGCTGCGGTCGCTCACGTGGGACTACCCGGTCCACGGCGAGCACGACGAGCCGAGCGCCGAGGCCGTGCTGAAGGAGATCAACGGCGTCGACGTCGCCACCGGCGAACCGCTGTCGTCGTACACCGAGCTCGCCGCCGACGGCTCCACGGCGAGCGGGTGCTGGATCTACTGCGGTGTCTACGCCGATGGCGTCAATCAGGCGGCGCGCCGCAAGCCCGGCTCCGAGCAGGACTGGGTGGCGGCCGAGTGGGGCTGGGTCTGGCCGTCGAACCGGCGCATCCTGTACAACCGCGCGTCCGCCGACCCCGACGGCAAGCCGTGGAGCGAGCGCAAGGCGTACGTCTGGTGGGACGCCGAGCAGGGCCGGTGGACCGGCCATGACATCCCCGACTTCCAGGCGACGAAGCCGCCGGACTACGACCCGCCCGAGGACGCCGTCGGCCCGGACGCGCTGAGCGGCCGGGACCCGTTCATCATGCAGGGCGACGGCAAGGGGTGGCTCTTCGCTCCCCGCGGGCTGGTCGACGGGCCGATGCCGACGCACTACGAGGCGGCGGAGTCGCCGTTCCGTAACCTGCTGTACGGCCAGCAGAGCAACCCGACGCGGCTGGTCTACGAGCGCGGCGACAACCCGATGAACCCGAGCCCGCCGGAGCGCCACCACGAGGTGTTCCCGTTCGTGTTCACCACGAGCCGGCTCACCGAGCACCACACCGCCGGGGGCATGAGCAGGTACCTGCCGTACCTGTCCGAGCTGCAGCCCGAGATGTTCATGGAGGTCTCGCCGGAGATGGCGCGGCTGCGCGGGCTCGAGCACCTGGGGTGGGCGCACGTCATCACCGCCCGCTCGGCGATCGAGGCGAGGGTGCTCGTCACCGACCGCCTGACGCCGCTGCGCGTGGACGGCCGTGTCGTGCACCAGGTCTGGTTCCCCTACCACTGGGGTGTCGGCGGTACAGGGCTCACCAGGGGCGACTCTGCGAACGACGTCATCGGCATCTCCCTCGACGCGAACGTGCAGATCCAGGACAGCAAGGTCGGCACGTGCGACGTCCAGCCCGGCCGACGTCCGCGTGGCCCGGCGCTGCGAGAGTTCGTGGCCGAGTACGTGGAGCGCTCGCAGGCCCCGGGTGAGCACCAGAGGGTGGTCACCGCGCGCCTGGCCGAGTCGGACGGGCGCCACGCCGGCAGCAACGGCTCGGGCAGCAACGGCTCGGGCGGCGACGACGCGCGCGGCAATGACGAGGGGAGCGACTGACGTGGTCGAGCGCACGGGAATCGCGGCGGACGAGGGTCCGGCGGCACGAGCCGGCTACGAGGACCCGCCGCCGCGGATGGGCTTCTTCACCGACACGAGCGTCTGCATCGGGTGCAAGGCGTGCGAGGTCGCGTGCAAGGAGTGGAACCTCGTGCCCGAGGACGGGCTCGACCTCACCGGGATGTCCTACGACAACACCGGGATGCTCAGCGCCAGCACCTGGCGGCACGTCGCCTTCATCGAGCAGGCCATCCCGCCCGGGCAGGCGTCGCTGCCGTTCACCGACACCCCCACCGGTCCGTCCGGGACCACGGACTCCGCGCTCGCGGCAGCCCGGGCGTCGGGGACCACGTCCCTCGGCATGCCCACCATCGGCCCGCCCGCCGACGACCTGCTCGCGCCGTCCGCGGACCGCGAGGGTGTGCGGTGGCTGATGGCCTCCGACGTGTGCAAGCACTGCACGAGCGCCGCCTGCCTCGACGTCTGCCCGACCGGCTCGCTGTTCCGCACCGAGTTCGGCACCGTCGTGGTGCAGGAGGACATCTGCAACGGGTGCGGCTACTGCATCCCCGCGTGCCCCTACGGCGTCATCGACCAGCGCAAGGACGACGGCCGCGCCTGGAAGTGCACGCTCTGCTACGACCGGATCGGCGACGGCCAGCAGCCGGCGTGCGCCACGGCCTGCCCCACCGAGTCGATCCAGTACGGGCCGCTCGACGAGCTGCGCGAGCGGGCCGCGGCGCGCACCCAGCAGCTGCACGACGCCGGCGTCCCCGAGGCCCGGCTCTACGGCGAGGACCCGGACGACGGCGTCGGCGGTGCGGGCGCGTTCTTCCTGCTGCTCGACGAGCCCGAGGTCTACGGCCTGCCGCCGGACCCGGTCGTCACGACCCGCGACCTGCCGGCGATGTGGAAGCGGGCCGGGCTCGCCGCGGCGGGCATGGCGGCGGCGGCGGTCGTGGCGTTCGTCGGGGCGTCCTCGTGAGCGGTGTCTCCGACCCGGCTCCCGCCTCGGGGGCACCGGCGATGGAGCCGCGAGCGTCCCAGGCGCCGGTCTGGTCGGCCGGCTCCGGCTCCGGCTCCGGCTCCGGCGGGGGCGGGCGACGCCGTCGCAGAGGCGGGGGCGCGGGCGGCGGCGAGGAGCTGCAGGTCCCACCGGCCGAGTTCGCCTCGTACTACGGCCGGCCGGTGCTCAAGGCGCCGGTGTGGAAGGACGACATCCCGGCCTACCTGTTCACCGGTGGCCTGGCCGCCGGGTCGTCGCTGCTGGCCGCCGGAGGCGACGCGACCGGCCGCCCCGCGCTGCGGCGGGCTGGGCGGCTGACGTCGTTCGGCGCGCTGCTGGCGAGCACGTACTTCCTTGTGCACGACCTCGGCCGCCCCGAGCGGTTCCACCACATGCTGCGGATCGCGAAGCCGACGTCCCCGATGTCGGTGGGCACGTGGATCCTGGCCGTCTACGGGCCGGCCGCCGGGCTCGCCGCGGTGAGCGAGGCCGCCGGGCTGCTGCCGTCGCGGGGGCTGCTCGGCCTGGTGCGCCGGGTCCTGCCAGGGCTCGGCTCGCTCGGTGGAGTGGCCGCCGCCCTCACCGCCCCCGCGCTCGCGAGCTACACCGCCGTGCTGGTCGCCGACACCGCCGTCCCGGCCTGGCACGAGGCACACCCGCAGCTGCCCGTCGTCTTCACCGGCAGCGCCCTGGCCGCCGGCGCCGGTGCCGCGCTGATCGCCGTGCCGCCTGCACAGGCCGGCCCCGCCCGCCGCGCCGCCGTCACCGGAGCGGTCGCCGAGCTGGCGGCCACCCACGTCGTCGAGCACCGGCTGGGTCTTGCGAGCGAGGCGTACACCACCGGTGAGCCCGCGCGGCTGCTGTCCGCGGCCCGGGCGCTGACCGCCGGCGGGGCGCTCGGCGCCGTAGTCGGTCGCCGCAGCCACCTGCTCAGCGCCGTCTCGGGGGCCGCGCTGCTCGCAGGGTCGCTGGCGACCCGGTTCGGGATCTACCGGGCGGGCGTCGCCTCGGCGAAGGACCCGAAGTACACGGTCGTCCCGCAGCGCGAGCGCCTCGCCGCCCGCGAGGCCGCCGCAGCGAACGGCACCCCCGCCCCCTGACCGAGGGCACGTCGTCCTTGATCACGCCCTACCACCAGCGGTGATCAAGGACGCCGTGCATCCACCATGACGGTGATCATGCACTCCAGGTACGGCGCGGCGTCTTCCTCGCGGTGATCATGCACTCCCGGTACGGCCGGTCGGCCGCACTGGGGACGAGCGTGCCATGTGCCGGTTGGCACGGGGGCGCCCTGTGCCAACCGGGTCGGCACGGGGGCGCCCTGTGCCAACCGGGTCGGCACAGGGGCGCCCTGTGCCAATCCGGGGGGGCGAGGCGGGGGGGCGAGGCGGATGGGCGGGGAGGATGGGCGAGGCGGATGGGCGAGGCCGGGCCGAGGGTCAGCGGCGGACGTCGGCGGGCCCCGTCGAGACCGGCAGCCCCGCCGCGATCCAGGCCTCTACCCCTCCGACGAGGTCGGTGGCGCGGTGCAGCCCGAGAGCGCGGAGGCTGGCGGCGGCGAGCGAGGAGCTGTAGCCCTGCCGGCACACGACGACCACCTGGACGTCGTGGTCCGCCGCCTCGGGGACGCCGTGGGGACCGGCGGGGTCGAGACGCCACTCCAGCACGGTGCGGTCGATCACGAGGGCGCCGGGGAGCTCGCCCTGCTCAGTGCGCTGCGTCTCGGTGCGGGTGTCGACGAGCAGCGCGCCCTGCTGCGCAGCGTGCCGGGCCTGCTGCGGCGAGAGCCGCTGCACGCCGTCGCGCGCCAGCGCGAGCAGGCTGTCCACGCCGAGCGGGACCCGGACGCCGGCGCGCGCCGGGGCGCGCAGCGCCACCGCACCACCGGCGTCCCCGAGAGCCACCGGCACACCGTACGACCGCGCCCGGCCACCGGCGCGGCGAGCGGCGCACGCCGGCGGGGCAGGCTTACGCAAGCTGGCCCCCCGGCGCCGGGCCGCACGGCAGACTGGTTGCATGTTCTCCGAATTCAACGGTCTACCGCTGCACCCGCTCGTCGTGCACGCGGTCGTCGTGCTCGTACCGCTGTCGACGCTCGGTGCGCTCGCCGTGGTCGTCCGGCGGCAGTGGGCGCGCACGTACGGGCCGCTCGTAGCACTCGGCGCGGTGGGCGCCGCCGTGACCGCGTGGGTCGCCAAGCTGGCGGGCGACGCGTTCGAGGTGAGCGTCGGGGCCACCGGCGACATCGCGGAGCAGATCGCCGACCACGGCCGCTGGGGCCTGTACACGGCGATCAGCACGACCGTCTTCGCGCTGCTTGCCGTCGTGGCCACGGCGGCCGCGTTCGCGCCCGGCACGGCGGCGTCGCGCTGGCAACGACCGGCCGCTGCTGTGGCCGCTCTCGTCGGGGTCGTCGCGACGCTCTTCACCGTGCTCGCCGGCGACTCGGGGGCTACCGCGGTGTGGGGCAGTCTGCTCGGCGGATGAGCCGGCAGCGCGTCGCCCGCGCCTACTGGACCGTGGCCCCCGGCGTCGGGGAGGTGCGTTCTGAACAGCTACCGACCCCCGGGCCCGGGGCCGTCGAGGTCGAGACCCGCTGGAGCGCCGTCAGCCGGGGCACCGAGACGCTCGTGCACGCCCACCGGGTGCCGGCGTCGCAGCGAGCCCGGATGCGCGCGCCGTTCCAGGTCGGTGACCTGCCGGGCCCGGTGAAGTACGGCTACCTGGCCGTCGGCGAGGTCGTCACCGGGCCGCCCGCCCTGCTCGGTCGCGACGTCTTCTGCCTGCACCCCCACCAGGACCGCTTCGTCGTCCCCGCCCGCGCCGTCCACCCGCTGCCGGATGGCGTGCCGCCGCGGCGGGGGGTGCTCGCCGGCACGCTCGAGACGGCCGTCAACGTCCTCTGGGACGCCGCCCCGCGCCTCGGGGACCGCGTCGCCGTCGTCGGCGCCGGGATGGTCGGGGCCTGCGTGGCGCGGCTCGCCGCCGGCGTTCCCGGTGTCCGGGTCGACCTCGTCGACCCGGCCGACCGGCGCGACCTCGCCCGCGCGCTCGGCGTCACGTGGTCGCGGCCCGCCGACCTCGACGACCTGGTCGGCAGCCACGACGTCGTCGTCCACACGTCGGCCACCGCGGACGGGCTGGCGCTGGCGCTGCGCCTCGCCCCCGAGGACGGCGAGGTCATCGAGGCGTCCTGGTTCGGCGACGAGCCGGTCCCGGTACCGCTCGGCGAGGACGTGCACGCACGCCGGGTCGCGATACGCCCGACCCAGGTCGGCGCCGTCGCTGCGTCCCGGCGGTCCCGGCGGACCACCGACGAGCGGCTCGCCACAGCGCTCGACCTGCTCGCCGACCCGGCCTACGACGCGCTGTTCACCGGTGAGTCGACGCTCGATGAGCTGCCCGGGGTGATGCAGGTGCTGGCCGGGGGTGGCGGCGGGCTCGTACATCTGGTGCGGTACGGCGCATGAGCGTGCTCCCCGGTGCCGCCGGCGCCTCCTGGTCCGTCACGGTCAGCGACTCGATGATGGTCGCCCACTCGCTGCCCGGCGATGTCTTCGGGCCGGCGCAGGCGCTGCACGGTGCGACCTACGTCGTGGACGCGACGTTCCACGCCGACACCCTCGACGCCGACGGCATCGTCGTGGACATCGGGGCGGCCTCGACGGTGCTGCACGAGTGCCTCGCCGACCTCACCTACTCCAACCTCGACGACCACCGCGAGCTCGCCGGGACGGTGACCACGACCGAGGTGCTCGCGGCCTTCGTCGCGCGCCGTCTGGCCGCGCGCGCCGCGGACGGGCACCTGCGAGGGGTCGGGCGCCACCTGCTCGCGATCGACGTCCGCCTCGGGGAGAACCCGCGGGCGTCCGCGGCGTGCACCCTTCGGCTGCGCTGACCGGGCCGGAGCCGCCGGGCCCGGTGACGTTCGTCGTCCCGGGGGACGTCGACGTCCCGACAGGCGGCAACATCTGGGACCGGCGCGTGCGCGACGAGCTCGCCGCTGCGGGGCACGCGGTCGCCTGGCGGCCGGTGCGGGGCACGTGGCCGCGGCCGTCACCGGCGGACGGGCAACGGCTAGGGCAGGTGCTGACGGCCGTCCCGGACGGCGGCGCCGTGCTGCTCGACGGGCTCGTCGCCTGCGGTGCGGGGGACGCCGTCCTCGCGCACGCCGGTCGTGTGCGCCTCGTGGTCGTCGTCCACCTGCCCCTCGCGGACGAGACCGGGCTGGATCCCGCGGTCGCGGCGGACCTGGACGCCAGTGAGCGGCGGGTGCTCACCGGGGTCGACGCCGTCGTGGCGACCAGTGCGTGGGCGGCCGGGCGACTGGCCGGGCGCACCGGCTCGGCTCCGGTCGTGGTCGCCGAGCCGGGCACCGACCCGCCGCCGGCCCACGCCCGCTCCGGGGGGCACGAGGACCGGGGCGGGGTCGGCGGCCACCTGATGTGCCTTGCCGCCGTGACCCCGCGCAAGGGCCAGCGCGTGCTCGCGGGGGCCCTGTCCCGCCTGGTTGCCGCGCCGGGGTGGCGGGCACGGTGCGTCGGGCCGCTGCGCGACCCGGCCGAGGCGGCGGCGCTCGCCGCGGACGTCGCCGCGGCTCGGCTCGCCGGCCGCGTCGACGTCACCGGGCCGGCCGAGGGTGCGGCGCTCGAGGCGCACTGGCGCTGGGTGGACCTGCTCGTCGTCCCGTCGCTGGTGGAGACGTACGGGATGGTCGTGACCGAGGCGCTCGCGCGCGGCGTCCCTGCGGTCGTGACGACGGGCAGCGCGCTGCCCGCCACGTTGGGTCGGACCCCGGCCGGTCCTCCCGGCCTGCTCGTGCCGCCCGGCGACGTCCCCGCGCTCGCCGACGCGCTCGCCCTGTGGCTCGCCGACGCCGCGCTGCGCCGCGACCTCGCGGCCCGGGCGCGGCAGCGGGCCGCTGACCTGCCCCGGTGGCCGGCGACCGCCGCGACGGTCGCCGCCACCCTCGCGCCACCCCGCCCCTCGCGAGACCCCCGAGTGTGAGCCTGGTGCGCGACACGCCGGCGTGTCGCGCACCCGGCTCACACTCGGGCACTCCGGCGCGGGGACGCCGGGCTCAGAGGCACCATGGGGGCGGACCCGACGTGCATGATCACCGGCTGGTGGCTGCTGTGGTGGAGGTGGCGGTGTGATCGCGTGGCGCGGAGCGGGCCCGACGGCGGACGGCGGGTACGCCACGGCGTGGCTGGACCTGCGGGCCGGAGCCGACGCCGCCGCCCGGTCCGCCGACCTCGCCGATCGCCTCGCGACGTGGCTCGGTGAGGCGGGCCGGCGCCCTTCCTGCGGCCGACCTGCCGTGCCGCTCCGGGTGGCGGACGTCGGCGCCGGCGCCGGATCGATGCCGCTGTGGCTGGCGCCCCGGCTGCCGCCGTGCCAGCACTGGACCCTGCTCGAGCCCGACGCCGGCCTGCTCGCCGCCGCTACCGAGAGGGTGGCCGAAGCCGCGGGTGTCGCCGCCGTCACTCCCCTGGCGACCCCGCTCGCGGGCACCGGCCCGCTCGGTGTGGACGCGCTGACCTGCTCGGCGCTGCTCGACGTGCTGGCCGCGTCCGACCTGGACCACCTCGGGGACCTCGCGCTCGCCGACCGCGCGGCCCTGCTCGCGGCACTCACCGTCACCGGCGACGTCGCCCTCGACCCGCCGCACCAGGCCGACGCCGGGGTCACCGCCGCGCACGCCGCCCACCAGCGCCGCACCGGTCAAGGGGCCGGCGCGACGCGGCGCCTCGCGGACCGGCTCGCCGCGGCGGGCTGGCGGGTCCGTACCGCGGCGACCCCCTGGCGCCTCGGCCCGGGGACCCCGGAGCTGCTGCGTCGCTGGCTCGACGGGTTCGCGGCGGCCGCCACCGAGCAGGACCCGTCGGCCGGCACCGAGGCGTGGCACCGCGACCGCGCGGCCGCGGCGGACGCCGGCCGGCTGGGTGTCGTCGTGGGTCACGTCGACCTGCTCGCCCTGCCGCCGGCCGCTCGCGGCGACGCGGACGGCGTCCCGTGACACCCCGGCGGTGGCTCGCGGTACGGCTGGCCGTGAGCGTCGCGGCGCTCGGCGTCGTCGCCGCGGTCGTCGGCGCCGGTGCGGTCGGCGCCGGTGCGGCCGTGCTGCGTCCCCTGCCGGTGCTCGCCGCCCTGGGGCTCGGTGGGGCGTTCGTCGCCCTGTCCGCCGCGCGCTGGCGGGTCGTCGCCCGAGCCGGGGGTGCCCCGCTGCCCGGCCGGCAGGCGCTCGGCGAGTACTACCGGTCCGAGCTGCTGAACCAGGTGCTGCCAGGGGGAGTCCTCGGCGACGTCGACCGGGCGCGGCGGCACGCCACCGCTGTGGGGCTGCTGCGGTCAGGGCGGTCGGTCCTGCTCGATCGCGGCTCCGGCCAGGTCGTGCTGTGGTCGGCCACCCTCGTGGCGCTCGCCACCCGGCCCGAGCTGCTGGGGTCGGTGCTGCCCGGGGGGCCGGTCCCCGCGATGCTGGGTCTGCTCGTCCTCGCCCTGGCGAGCGTCGCGCTGTGGTGGTGGGCGCGGCGCCGCGCCGTCGTGGTCCGCCGCCGTGACGTCGCGGCCGTGGTCGTGCTGTCGGCCACCGGCACCGCCTGCCTGCTCACGTTGTTCGCCCTCGCAGCGTGGGCGACCGGGACGGCGGTCGGCGTCGCCGAGCTCGTGCCGGTCGGCCTGGTGACCCTCGTCGTCGCGAGCATCCCCGTGGGCTTGGCGGGCTGGGGCACCCGGGAGGCGGGCGCCAGCCTGGCGTTCGTGGCCGTCGGGCTCCCCGGTGCCGCGGGAGTCACGACGAGCGTCGGGTTCGGTTTGCTGGCGCTGGTCGCCGTCCTACCGGGTCTGCTGCCCCTGGTCCGGGCCCACCAGAGGGTGGCACCGCAGGTCGAGGTCGAAGCAGACGTCCGCACCGAGGCGGACCGCTCGTGACGGTGGCCTGACCGCGTCGCGGGCGAGGTCCGGCCCCGGGAGGGTGAGCCCGGCGACCCCGGCGTGGCCGAGCAGCACCGGCGCCACCGTGAGGTGCAGCCGGTCCAGCGCGCCGGCCGCGGCGAAGGAGGAGACCGTGCGGCCGCCGCCCTCGACGAGCACCCGGCGCAGGCCCCGTGCGTTGAGGGCCGAGAGCACGTCCCGCGGGGCGACCCGTCCGGCCGGGTCGGAGCGCACGCGCACCACCTCGACGGCCGCGGCGACGCCGTCGCACTCCGCCCCGGGGGCCACGAGCCACAAGGTGCGCGCGCCGTCGCTGAGCACGCGGCTGCCGCGCGGGGCGCGCGCGGCCGGGTCGAGCACGACCCGCACCGGGTCGTCGCCGGCGACGTCCCGCACGGTCAGGAGCGGGTCGTCCGCGGTGACGGTCCCGACGCCGACCACGACGGCGTCGACCAGTGCCCGCAGCCGGTGCAGGTGCATCCGGTCCGCCGTACCGGTGACGGGGCACCCGTCGCCGGTCCGGGTGGCGATCCTCCCGTCGAGGCTCTGGCCGAGCTGGGCCACCACGAGGTCCGGGCCGGCGAGAGCGACCGGTGCGAGCAGCGTCCGCAGGTCGACGACGTCCGGGTCTGCCTGGTCCCCTGTCCCCGGAGCCGGACGGACGCCGTGGGCCGCCCCGGTGCTGTTCGCGACGGCGAGCGGGTCGACGCCCGCGCGCAGCAGGTCCCAGGCGGCGGCCACGGAGGCTGCGTCCGGCACCTGGGCTCCCCGCGGTCGGTCTGCTGGGCCGGGCGGGCTCCAACCCACCCCGGCCGCGTCACCCTACGACGGGGTGGCCCGCCGCGGGGTGTCGTTGGGACAGGGGAGCGGTGGCAGACTGCCGGACCTCCCCTGCCACAGCCACAGCCCCGACCGGGAGGACACCCGTGCACGACACCGACCTGTGCTTCACCCCGGTGACGACGCTGCGCACCTTGCTGCGGGCCCGGGAGCTGTCGGCCCGCGAGCTGCTCGACGCGCACCTGGCGCGGATCGAGGCGACAAACCCCGGCGTCAACGCCGTCGTCTCCCTCGACCCGGACGGCGCCCGCGCCGCGGCGGACGCGGCGGACGAGGCGCTCGCGGCGGGTGAGGACGTCGGCCCCCTGCACGGGATCCCGGTGGCGCACAAGGACACGCACGCCACGGCGGGGCTGCGCACGACCTTCGGGTCACCGGTCCACGCCGACAACGTGCCGTCGCGCGACGAGCTCGTGGTCGCGCGGCTGCGGGCCGCCGGGACGGTGCGCCTCGGCAAGACGAACGTGCCGGAGTTCGCCGCGGGCTCGCACACGTTCAACCCGGTGTTCGGCGTCACGCGCAACCCCTACGACCTGTCCCGCAGCGCCGGCGGCTCCAGCGGGGGCGCCGCGGCCGCCCTCGCGAGCGGCATGGTGCCGGTGGCCGAGGGCAGCGACATGGGCGGGTCCCTACGCAACCCGGCCGCGTTCTGCAACGTCGTCGGTCTGCGTCCCACGCCCGGCCGGGTCCCCAGCCACCCGGCGCTGCTCGGCGGGGCGACCCTCGGCGTCCAGGGCCCGATGGGGCGCACCGTCGAGGACGTCGCCCTGGTCCTGTCGGTGCTCGCCGGCCCGGACCCGCGGGTGCAGCTCAGCCTGCACGACCTCGACCCCGCCGGTCTGGCCGCGCCGCTCCCCACCGACCTGCACGGGCTGCGCGTCGCCTGGGCGCCGGACCTCGGCGGCCGCGTGCCGGTGGAGGCGGCCCTACGCGACGTGCTCGCCGGCGTGCCGGACGTCGTCGCCGCCCTGGGCGCGACGGTCAGCGAGGACTGTCCCCGGCTCGACGGTGCGGACGAGGTCTTCGACGTGCTGCGCGCGTGGCAGTTCGCGGCGACGCACGCCGAGCTCGTGCGCAACCGGCCGCAGGACGTCAAGGAGGCCGTGCGGTGGAACGTCGACCGCGGCCTCGCTCTCTCCGGCGAGGACGTCGGTCGCGCGGAGGCGCTGCGGACCAAGCTGTTCGAGCGCGTCGTCCACTTCTTCGAGCGCTACGACGTGCTGCTGGCGCCCGTGACCCAGGTGCTGCCCTTCGACGCCGACGCGGAGTACCCCACCGAGGTGGACGGCGTCCCGCAGGAGAGCTACGTCTCGTGGATGCGTTCGTGCTCCATCATCTCGGCGACCGGGTGCCCTGCGGCCTCGGTGCCTGGCGGCTTCTCGCCCGAGGGTCTGCCGGTCGGGCTGCAGGTGGTCGCCGCGCCCCGCGCCGACCGTCGCGTGCTCGAGGTCGCCCACGCGATCGAGCAGGCCACCGGCCACGGCCTGCGACGCCCTGACCTCCACCCCCCTCGGTGATCAAGGACGTCGTGCGTCCTTGTCCCCAGAACGGCCCGCGTGCCGGCCACAGTGCACGCCCGCCGCGGCGTCCACCCACCTGTCGTACTGCACCTGTCAGTCGCTCGGACTGGCACAGGGCGCCCCTGTGCCAACTGGGTTGGCACTGGGGACCCCCGTGCCAACGCGGTGGTGGCGTCCTTGATCACCGAGGGTGGGGGTGGGGGAGGACGTCGCGCCAGGACCAGCGCGGCTCGAAACCGAGCAGTGAGCGGGCGCGGTCGATCGAGAGCAGGGTCTCGTGAGGCCCCCGGGCCGGGTCGACCCGCAGGCCGGGGAACACGGCGTCGAGCAGGTCCTGGTTCGGGCGCGTCGTCGCGGTGTCGGCGGCCGCGACGATCACCTCGTGGGCCCCGGTGAGGTCCGCCTCGAGGCCCAGCCGCGCGGCGAGCGCGGCGTCGCGGGCGTCGATGTAGCCCCAGAGGTTCTCCTTGCGCGCGTGCGGGTCCGTCCAGTTGTCGGGCAGGTTCGCGTAGGATGCCGGCTCGGCGGGGTCGGTGTGCGTCACGTTCGAGTAGCGCAGCCCGACGAACGTTGTCCCGAAGCGCACGCTCATCCGCCGGGCCAGCTCCTCGCAGGCCACCTTCGAGAGCGCATAGCCGTTCTGGGGCGCCACGTGGTCCTCGTCCAGGGGCACGTACCGCGGCGGGGTCTCCTCGAACGGGTAGCCCAGCACCGTTTCCGACGAGGCCCACACCACCCGCGGCACCCGGTGGACGCCGGCGGCCCAGAACACCGCGAACGTCGTCGTGGTGTTGTGCTCGAACCGCCGTGCCCCCTCGACGGGGTCGGTGTCCGGCACCGGGTCGGCGGCGAGATGGACGACCGCGTCCGCGCCGGCGACCACCTCCAGCACCGCCCGGCCGTCACGGAGGTCGACCTCGGCGTAGGGGGCCTGGCCGGCGTCCACGAGGTCGACGTTCAGCACGTCGTACCCGTGGTCCAGCAGCTCGCGGACGACGTGCCGCCCCGCGCCGCCGCTGCCCCCCGTGACGACGACGCGTCCGGTCACGCGCGCACCACGACCGCGTACGAGCCGACGCCGACCAGCCGGCCGCCCTCGACGTCGCCCTCGGAGGTGAGCAACCGCGCGACGGCGCCGGACTCGGGGTCGACGTCGACGTCCGTGACCTCACCGGCCTCGTCGCCCGCGGAGGTGAGCACGCGCTTGCCCACGAGCTCGTGCTCCTTGCCCGACAGCGCCTCCGCCCGCCCCCTCGCCTCGGTGACCAGGCGCTGCCCGGCCACGGTGACGGCATCCTGACCGAGGGCCGTGACGTCCTCCCAGTGGAGGGTGTCGCCGTCCCCGCTGGTCTTGCGGAGCCGCAGCGCGACGACGCTGCGGGTGGCGGGGTCGACCACCGCCCCCGCGACCCGCCCGACGCGGTTCGCGCTCTCCAGGCTCATCACCGGGTGGTCCTTCAGCTCGCTCAGCAGCATCAGCGATTACCCCGCAGGTGGTCACGGAAGGCGTCGACCGAGGCGCCGAAGCCGGCGAGGTCGTCGGCCACGAACTCGGTGGCCTGGGCCGGCACGATGAGTGCCTCTCCGGAGACGGCCATCGTGTCCGGCAGCGGGATCAGCACCCGGCGACCGTCCCGGTCCAGGGCGGGGGACGACTCGATCTCGTACCCGACGACGTCGGCGACGTCACCGATCTGGAGCACGACGTCGACGACGGAGCCGAGGTCGGTGCCGGTGTCGGTGATGACGTGGGAGCCGAGGACGTCGCGCTCGCGGGCGTCGCTGCGCTCCACCACAGCCTCGGGCTCGGCGAACGCGTCTTCCGAGTCGACCATCACCGCGTCGCGTCCCAGGGCGCGGACCTGCTCCCACGACAGCGCCTTCTTCATCGGCCCGGCGAACAGTCCCCGCCCCGCGAGGGTGAAGCCCCCGACGCTGCCACCGGAGCCGTCGTAGACGACGTCCTTGAGCTGCGCGACGTCCTCACCGGCCATGGTGACGACCGGGCGCTTCGTCAGCTCGCTGCTGCGCATCAGCCGCCTCACGGGGTACCGCCCTTCGGGCCACGCTTCCGCGTTCCCAGCGAGGCGATCACGCCGCCGCGCCGTCGCCGGGCCTGGATCGCGAGCAGCGCGACCACCACCACGACCACGACCACCAGGACCACCAGCAGCCAGGCCCACCAGTCCACGGCGCCCACCTCCGTCATCACGCAGGCGGTCGGTCGACGGCCCGGGTGCCCATTGTGTCGCCGCGGGGCCGTCCTGTCCCCGTCCGTCCGGATGGCGCGGCCGGGTGCACCAGCGCGGGCCGACCGCCCGCGACGCCGCCGACCGCCGTGACGCCGGCGGCGACGAGCAGCACGAGCAGCGGGACGGTCCAGCCGCCGGTCAGCTCGAGCAGCAGGCCGACGACCACCGCCCCGCTGGCGCCCACGGAGTAGCCGACGAGCTGCACCATCGCCGAGACGTCCCGGGCCACCTCGCTCGTGGCCGAGCGCAGCACCACGAGCGTCATCGTGAGCGCGAGGCCGGCGCCCTGCGCGAGCCCACCGGTGACCGCCCACACCGCCCAGCTGCCCGGCGCCAGCAGCAGCCCGACCACCGTGACCGCCCACCCGAGCCCCACCGTCGCCCCCAGGGCGCTCTGCCCCGGGCCGCGTGTCACGACGAGCGGGACGACGAGGGTCCCGGCCACACCGAGGACCTGGAACACCGACATCGCCACCCCGGCGGTGCCGCCGGAGACATCGGTGCGCTGCAGGAGCATCGTCGGCAGCCACGCCGTGACCGAGAAGTACAGGAACGACTGACCCGCGAGCAGCGCCGCGACGGCCCAGGCGACGGGGCTGCGCGCCACCGCGCGGCCATGACCTCCGGAGTCCGGCAGGCCGGGCCCGCCGTCCTCGTGCCGGACCACTCCTACATGCCACGCGACCGCTGCCACCACGGCGAGCACCGACCACAGCGCGAGCGCGGCGCGCCAGCCGCCCACGGCGCCCGCCAGCGGAGCCGTCAGCGCGGCCGTCAGCGCCGCCCCGCCCACCAGGGCGGCGGTGTAGAGGCCGGTGACCCCGTGGGCGTGCTGCGGGAAGTCGCGCTTCAGCACCGCCGGGACGAGGACGTTGCCCACCGTCATCGCCACGCCGACGACCAGCGTGCCCGCCAGCAGCACCCACGCCGGCCCGACGACCCGCGCCACCGTCGCCGCGGCGAGCACGAGCAGCGAGACCGAGACCGCCCGGCCGGAACCCAGACGGCGCCCGAGCAGCGCGGCCGGCGGCGCTGCCAGGGCGTAGCAGAGCACCGGCAGGGCGGTCAGCAGCCCGGCGACCGTCGCCGACAGGCCGAGGTCCTCGCGCAGCGTCGGCAGCACCGGGGAGACGGCGGCGACGGCGCCGCGCAGCGTGAGCGCCACGAGCAGCACGGCGACGAGCCGCGACGTGGCGCCACCTCGACCGAACGGTCGGTCCATATCCTGCCCCGGGACGACGTGCCAGCACCGACGACCCAGCACCGACGACTCAGGGAGGACGCGTGCCCGCACCGGGACGGAAGCGCCACGATGTCATGTCGCTGCTGGAGGTCGCGGCGGCGGTCTTCACCGAGCGGGGCTACGACGGGACGTCGATGGAGGACCTCTCGCGGGCCAGCGGCCTGTCGAAGTCCTCGCTGTACCACCACGTCTCGAGCAAGGAGGAGCTGCTGCGGCTCGCCCTGGAGCGCGCCCTGGAGCCGCTGTTCGCCGTGACCCGGGAGCCCGGTGCGACGACCGGCCGTGCGATCGACCGCCTCGAGCACGTCGTCGTCCGGGAGGTGGAGGTGCTCGCCGAGCGGCTGCCGTACGTGACCCTGCTGCTGCGGGTGCACGGCAACACCGCCACCGGCCGCTGGGCACTGCGCCGCCGCCGCGACTTCGACGCCGTGGTCGCCGACCTCGTGGCCGCCGCGGTCCGCGAGGGCGACGTGCGGCCCGACCTCGACGCCGCGCTCGTGACCCGGCTGCTGTTCGGCATGGTCAACTCCCTCGTCGAGTGGTACCGCCCGGGCCGCGGCGCCCTGGACGCGGCGGCACTCGGGCGCGACGTCGTCCGGCTCGCCTTCGACGGGCTGCGCGCAGCGCCCGCCCGCTGAGGCGGCCCGACGTCACGGCGAGCGGCCTCCCCCTTGCGGACGTGGCTCACCGGGACGAGGGTGACCACGGCGGCCGCGCCCTTGCCAGAGGCGGGTCGACCGCTGATCCGCTCATCGTCGAGCACCACGAAAGGGACGACAGCTCATGGCAGGCAACAGAGGCGTTGCGTACATCGGGCCGGGCAAGGTCGAGGTCCAGGACATCGACTACCCGAAGCTGGAGCTGCAGGACGGCCCCGGTGTGAACCCCGCGAACGTCGGCCGCAAGTGCAACCACGGCGTGATCCTCAAGGTGGTCACGACGAACATCTGCGGCAGCGACCAGCACATGGTCCGCGGCCGCACCACGGCGCCGGAGAACCTCGTCCTCGGGCACGAGATCCTCGGCGAGGTCGCCGAGGTCGGTCCGGACGTGGAGTTCATCAAGGTCGGCGACATCTGCTCGGTGCCCTTCAACATCGCCTGCGGCCGGTGCCGAAACTGCAAGGAGGGCAAGACCGGGATCTGCCTGAACGTCAACCCGGCCCGTCCCGGCGCCGCCTACGGCTACGTCGACATGGGCGGCTGGGTCGGCGGCCAGGCCGAGTACGTGATGGTCCCCTACGCCGACTGGAACCTGTTGCCGTTCCCGGACCGGGACCAGGCGATGGAGAAGATCACCGACCTGACGATGCTGTCGGACATCTTCCCCACCGGGTTCCACGGAGCGGTCACCGCGGGCGTGAAGCCGGGCTCGACGGTGTACGTCGCCGGCGCCGGGCCGGTCGGACTCGCCGCCGCCGCCGGTGCCCAGCTCCTCGGTGCGGCCGTGGTGATCGTCGCGGACCTCGTCGCCGAGCGGCTGCAGCAGGCCAAGAGCTTCGGCTGCGAGGTCGTCGACGTCTCCAAGGGTGACCCGAAGGACCAGATCGAGCAGCTGCTCGGCGTCCCCGAGGTCGACGCCGCGGTCGACGCCGTCGGCTTCGAGGCCCGCGGCCACGGCGAGGGGTCGGCGACGGAGGCTCCCGCGACGGTGCTGAACTCGCTGATGGAGCTCACCGCCGCCGGCGGCGCGATCGGCATCCCGGGGCTCTACGTCACCGGCGACCCCGGCGGCATCGACGAGGCCGCCAAGGTCGGTTCGCTGTCGCTGAGCCTCGGCACCGGCTGGGCCAAGTCGATCTCGTTCACCACGGGTCAGTGCCCGGTGATGAAGTACAACTACGGCCTGATGCGGGCGATCCTGCACGACAAGGTGCAGATCGCGAAGGCGGTCAACGCCACCGTCATCCCGCTCGACCAGGCGCCGCAGGGGTACGCCGACTTCGACAAGGGCGCGGCGAAGAAGTTCATCATCGACCCGCACGGCATGGTCGCCTGACCAGCGCACGACAGCGCACCACAGCGCACGACAGCGGGGGGTCGGCAGCGAGGCCGCCGTCCCCCCGTCCCCCCCCCTGTCGGTGATCATGCACTTCGGGTACGACCGGTCGGAGGAGTCGACGTCGCCCGGGCTTGACCGCCGCACCGCGGTCGCGGCATCCTGAAACCGACCGTTCGGTCGGTTCGGAGCACGCAGGACGAGGAGGCCCGTCATCGCGGACAGCACGAGGGACGCCGCCACCGCCGGTCACGCCGACACCGCCGAGCAGGACCGCGCGTTCGACGCGCTGCTCGCCGCGGGGGACCGGATCGAGCCACGGGACGCGATGCCCGACGGCTACCGCGCGACGCTCGTGCGGCAGATCGCCCAGCACGCGCACTCGGAGATCATCGGGATGCAGCCGGAGGCCAGCTGGATCACCCGCGCCCCCAGCCTGCGCCGCAAGGCGATCCTCATGGCCAAGGTGCAGGACGAGGCCGGCCACGGCCTGTACCTGTACAGCGCCGCCGAGACCCTGGGCGCCGACCGCGCCGACCTGCTGCACATGCTGCACACCGGCCGGCAGCGCTACTCCTCGATCTTCAACTACCCGACGCCGGCATGGGCCGACATGGGCGCGATCGGGTGGCTCGTCGACGGCGCCGCGATCGTGAACCAGGTCCCGATCTGCCGCTGCTCCTACGGCCCGTACGCCCGGGCGATGGTGCGGATCTGCAAGGAGGAGTCCTTCCACCAGCGGCAGGGCTTCGAGATCCTGCTGACCCTGTCGCGGGGCACGCCCGAGCAGCACGCCATGGCCCAGGACGCCGTGGACCGCTGGTGGTGGCCGTCCCTGATGATGTTCGGCCCGCCCGACGACGCGTCCCCGAACACCGCCCGGTCGATGGCCTGGGGCATCAAGCGGCACACCAACGACGAGCTGCGGCAGCGGTTCGTGGACATGACGGTCCCGCAGGCCGAGGTGCTGGGCCTCACCCTGCCCGACCCCGACCTGCGCCAGGACACGGAGACCGGGCACTGGTCCTTCGGCGAGATCGACTGGGACGAGTTCACGGCCGTGCTCAAGGGCGACGGCCCGTGCAACGCGCAGCGGATCGAGCACCGCCGCAGGGCCCACGACGACGGCGGCTGGGTCCGCGAGGCGGCCACGGCGTACGCGGCGAAGCAGGCGGTCCGGGCCCGGGACGCCGCGTGAACGCCGCACAGTCCCCCACGAACCCGCCCGCGGCGAGGCGGGACTGGCCGCTGTGGGAGGTCTTCGTCCGCGCTCGCCGCGGCCTGTCGCACGGCCACGTCGGCTCGCTGCACGCGCCCGACGCGGAGATGGCCCTGCGCAACGCGCGCGACCTGTACACCCGGCGCGGCGAGGGCGTGAGCATCTGGGTGGTCGCGGCGGCCCAGATCACCGCCTCCAGCCCGGACGAGAAGGACGCCTTCTTCGACCCGGCCGCCGACAAGGTCTACCGCCACCCCACGTTCTACGAGGTCCCCGACGAGGTGCTGCACCTGTGACCGCCGTCCCCGGACGGTCCGCGCCGCCGGGACGTGACTCCGCCGCGACCGCCGCGCTGCCGCCGCTGGCCCGGTACGCCCTGTCCCTCGGCGACGACGCGCTCGTGCTGGCCCAGCGGTGCGGGGAGTGGGTGGCCTGCGCCCCGGAGCTCGAGGAGGACGTCGCGCTGGCGAACGTCGGCCTCGACCTGCTCGGCCAGGCCCGGTCGCTGCTCACGTACGCCGGCGAGGTCGAGCACGCCGACCGCGACGAGGACGCCCTCGCCTACCGGCGTGACGAGCGGGAGTACCTCAACGCCCAGCTGCTCGAGCTCGCGAACGGCGACTTCGCCGTCACGATCGCTCGGTTGCTGGTCTTCTCGACCTACCAGCACCTGCTGTACGCGCGGCTGGCCGGCAGCGCCGACCCCACCCTGGCCGGTGTCGCGGGGAAGGCCGTCAAGGAGGTGGCGTACCACTGCGACCACGCCGGCGCGTGGGCCGTGCGCCTCGGGGACGGGACCGAGGAAAGCCACGCCCGGATGCAGGCGGGGCTGGAGACGGTGTGGCCGTACGTCGACGAGCTCTTCACCGGCGACGGGGTCGACCCCGCGCTCGTCGCCTCCGGCGTCGCCGTGGACCCGGCCGGCCTGCGCGCCGACTGGGACACGGCCGTGACCGCCGTCCTCGACCGCGCCACGCTGCGCCGGCCGGAGCCCGGCTCGTCGGCCCGCGGCGGGCGACGCGGCGTCCACACCGACGCGATGGGTCCGCTGCTCGCCGAGATGCAGCACCTGCACCGCTCCCACCCCGGCGCGACGTGGTGAGCGGCGTGGCGAACCGCAACGGCACCGCGACCGGGACCGACCTGACCCCCGACCGAATGACCCGCGCCCGGGAGGTCGCCGGCGCGGTGCTCGACCCCGAGGTCCCGGTGCTGACCATCGCCGACCTCGGGGTGCTGCGCGACGTCCGCACCGCCCCCGACGGCGTGGTCGAGGTCGTGGTCACGCCTACCTACTCCGGCTGCCCGGCGATGGACGCCATCCGCGACGACGCGCGCTCGGCGCTCGACGACGCCGGCTTCTCCCCGGTGCGGGTCGTCACGGTGCTCTCACCGGCGTGGACGACGGACTGGATGACCGACGCGGGACGGCGGGAGCTGGCCGCCTACGGCATCGCGCCGCCCACCGGCCGGGCGCCCGTGGCCGGCGGCTCCTCTGCCGGCGGACCCGTGCCGCTCACGCTGTCGGTCCGCTGCCCCCGGTGCTCGTCCCCGAACACCCGCGAGCTGTCGCGGTTCGGGTCGACCGCGTGCAAGTCGCTGTGGCAGTGCCGCTCCTGCGCCGAGCCGTTCGACCACTTCAAGGCGATCTGAGCGGTGAGCACCACCAGCCGCAGCCAGGTGGCGCCGGCCCCGCACCGGTCCGAGTTCCACACCCTGCGGGTGGACGACGTCGAGCGGCTCACGCCCGACTCCGTCGCGCTCTCGTTCGCGGTGCCCGAGGGACTGCGGGCGGCCTACACCTTCACCCCGGGCCAGCACCTGACCCTGCGCACCAGCATCGACGGCCAGGAGGTGCGGCGCTCGTACTCGATCTGCGTCCCGCCAGGCGACGGGCTGCGCGTCGCGGTGAAGCGGTTGGAGGGCGGGGTGTTCAGCCACTTCGCGCACGGAGGGCTCACCGCCGGCGCCGAGCTCGACGTGATGACCCCCGCCGGCCGCTTCGGCGTCACGCCCGACCCGGCACGCTCAGCGCACTACGCCGCGGTCGTCGCGGGCAGCGGCATCACGCCGGTGATGTCGGTGCTGGCGGCGGTGCTGCGTGACGAGCCCGGCAGCCGCTTCACCCTCGTGTACGGCAACCGGGACTCGTCCTCGGTGATGTTCGCCGACGACCTCGCCGACCTCAAGGACCGCTACCCGACACGGTTGCAGGTCGTGCACGTGCTCTCCCGCGAGCCCCAGGACGCCGAGCTGCTGCACGGCCGGATCGACGGCGCCCGGCTCACGCGGCTGCTCGACGCCGTCGTCCCGCCCGAGACGGTGGACCAGTGGCTGCTGTGCGGGCCCTTCGGTCTCGTGGAGGAGGCGCGGCGCGTGCTCACCGGCCGCGGCGTGCCGGCGTCCCGGGTGCACCGCGAGCTGTTCCACGTCGACGGCGAGGCACCCCGGGTGGTACGGCGCCGGACGGCGGGGGCGGACGCCGGCACGACGGTGACGGTTCGGCTCGACGGCCGGTCCTCGACCTTCGCGATGCCCGACGAGGGCTCGGTGCTCGACGCGACCCTTGCGGTGCGGGCGGACGCGCCGTTCGCGTGCCGCGGCGGGGTCTGCGGCACGTGCCGCGCGAAGGTCGTGGAGGGCAGCGTGGAGATGGCGCGCAACTTCGCCCTCGAGCCGGCCGAGGTCGCCGACGGGTTCGTGCTGGCGTGCCAGTCGGCGCCGACGTCCGAGCGGCTGGTGCTCGACTTCGACGCCTGACCTCGCCCCGCCCCCACCCCGACCCGCCCCCACCCCCACCCCCAACGGTGATCATGCACGTCGGGTACACCTTCGCGATCGCCGGTCCCCACCCCCCCGGTGACCATGCACGTCGGGTCCGGTGGGCGTACCCGAGGTCCAATCACCGTGGAGGGTGCGTCGGCGGGTGCTCCGCGGCGTACCTGGAGTGCATGATCACCGCGAAGGGGGGGTCAGGTGAGGGCGGCGTCCAGGGTGATCTCGGTGCCGGCGAGCGCCTTGGAGACCGGGCACGTGTCCTTGGCGGTCTGCGCCATCTCGGCGAAGGCGTCGGCCTCGGCGCCGGGGACCTCGGCGCGCAGCCGGATCTCGATGCCGGTGATGGCGAATCCACCTGCCGGGTCGTTCCCGAACGTGACCCGGGACGAGACGTCCATGCTCGTGGCCGCCAGGTCCTTCGACCCGAGCACGCCGGCGAGGCTCATCGCCAGGCAGGACGACTGCGCCGCGGCGATCATCTCCTCCGGGCTGGTCTCGCCGTCGGGGTCACCGGTGCGGCGCGGGAACGAGACGGCGAACTCGCCGACGTGCGAGGAGTCCATCGTGACGATGCCCGCACCGTCCTGCAGCGCACCGCTCCAGCGGGTGGTGGCGTCGCGGCTTGCCATGTCGACCTCCGGGTCGTGTCGGGGAAGTGCTCAGCTACCGACCGTACCGTCGCCCAGAGTTGTGTCGTGCACAACCGGCTCGCTGGTTCGTCTCGCGCCCTGGGCGGCGTCGCTCAGTCCTGGTCCCGGTCGCGACGACGCTCGGCGAGGAACGCCAGGCGCCGCAGCGACTCGCGGTTGCGCGGCTCCAGCAGCAGGTGACGCAGGGGCGCGGGCACCAGCCGCCCCGGACCGGCCGAGGCGTCCTCCAGCAGCACGACGCGGCAGCCCTCGTCGTCCGGCTCGACCTCGACGGTGACCTCCGCCTCCCCGGCCGGCCACGCCCGGGCGCTGAGGCGGATCCGGTGCGGCGGCGACCACTCCAGCGACTCGGTGCTGTCGTGCAGCAGCACCGGCCACACCCCCACCGAGTGGTGGATCCGGCTGCCGGGCTGCGGCCACTGCGGGTCGACCGCGCGCACCCGAGCGGCGCCGACCACCCAGGACGCGTAGGCCCACCCGTCGGAGAGGACGTCGACGACGTCCTGGGGGCTGCACGTCAGGTGCCGCTCGGTCCGGTTCACGAGCGACAGCATGGCGGAGGAACCGGCGGCGCGCCCATCGCGGCCTCGCGACGGGCCCCGGCAGCGATCAGGCGTCGACGAGGACGACGACGAGCGTCCGCGGCCCGTGCACGCCCTCCACGCGCTGCAGCTCGATGTCGCTGGTGGCGCTCGGGCCGCTGATCCACGTGAGCGGCCGCGTCGGGTCCAGGCGCGGCAGCGCGTCGGGCACGTTCGCCACGACCTGCTCCGCCCGGACCACGACGAGGAGCCAGTCCGGCACGAGGCTGAGCGCTCGGCGGCCCTGTCCCGGCCCCGCGTCGAGCACGAGCGTGCCCGTCCGCGCGACCGCGACCGCGCACCCGCTGAGGGTGCCGCCGGCGGCGTCGAGGGCGACGACGGCCAGCGGGGGGTCGTCGCCGAGGCGGGCCACGGTGTCGGGCAGCCCCGTCGTCCACGTCTCGTCGGCCCCGGGAGGCACGACCACCGAGGCGAGGCGCGCCTCGGCGACCCGGGCGGCGACGACGTCGCCGAGCCCGTCCGGCCGGCAGCGGTGCACCGTGGCCCGGTAGTCCTCCAGGCGGTCGACGAGCTGGTCCAGCACCTGCTCGCGGGGGGTGGCGTCGTCGGCGCCGGCCCGCGCGTAGGTGCGCGGGACCGCCACCGACGTGCCGGCTCCCTCCCCCAGGGCGGCCGCGACCCGGGCGAGCACGTCGCTGCGCGCGCTCACGACCGGGTCCCCGGTCCGTGAGCGGACCCGCCGTCCTGCGCCCCGTCGCGGGGGCCTCGGAGCGGCCGTCCGCGGGACGCCTCGTGCTCGCCGGCCCACCACTCCCGGAACGTCTGCGGAGGCGGCGTGGGCACGTCGCGGGCCGCCGTCCAGCCCGACAGCGGCCGCGGCAGCGGCAGGCGGGGCAGCCGGTCACGCCCCCGCGCGAGCAGCCGGCCCAGGCGCGACGCGCGCTGCGCGGCGGCGAAGCGGCGCGGGTCGGCCATCACCCACGCGGCGGCTGCCATCGAGGCGGCCTCGGCCGACGGTACACGGTGGGAGCGCTCCCGGGCCTCGACGTGCTCCCCGCGCAGGTGCACGAGCATCCGCGGGATGTCGATCCGCACCGGGCACGCGTCGAAGCAGGCCCCGCACAGCGACGACGCGTACGGCAGGGTGTCGTTCACCCCGTCGCCGTCGATCCCGGTGAGCTGCGGCGACAGCACGGCGCCGATCGGGCCGGGGTAGACCGAGCCGTAGGCGTGCCCGCCGGTGCGCTCGTAGACCGGGCACACGTTCAGGCACGCCGAGCAGCGGATGCAGTGCAGCGCGTCGCGACCGTCCGGGTCGGCGAGGACGGCGGTGCGTCCGTTGTCGAGCAGCACGAGGTGGAACTCGGCCGGCCCGTCCCCGGGGTGGGTCCCGGTCCACATCGACGTGTACGGGTTCATCCGTTCTCCGGTGGACGAGCGGGGCAGCAGCTGCAGGAACACCTCCAGGTCGGTCCAGGAGGGCACCACCTTCTCGATCCCCATCACGGTCACGAGGGTCCGAGGCAGCGTGAGGCACATCCGGCCGTTGCCCTCGGACTCCACCACCGTGAGCGTCCCGGTCTCGGCGACGGCGAAGTTCGCGCCCGACACGGCGAACCCTGCGGCGAGGAACTGGCGGCGCAGGTAGGCCCGGGCGGCCATCGCGAGGTGGCGCGGGTCGTCGGTCAGGTCTGCCGGGGCGCCGGGCATGTGCGCGGCGAAGATCTCGCGGATCTCCGCCCGGTTGCGGTGGATCGCCGGGACGAGGATGTGCGACGGGGTGTCGCCGGAGAGCTGGACGATCAGCTCGGCGAGGTCGGTCTCCACGGCGGGGATGCCAGCGTCGGCGAGCGCGTCGTTCAGACCGGTCTCCTGGGTGGCCATCGACTTGACCTTCACGACCTCCCGGGCGCCGGCCCGACGAGCCAGGTCGACGACGATCGCGTTGGCCTCCACCGCGTCCCGGGCCCAGTGCACCACCCCGCCGCGGGCGGTCACCTCGGTCTCGAGGCGCTCGAGGTGCGTGCCGAGGTCGGCCATCGTCGCGCGCTTGATCGCCTCGCCGGCGAGCCGCAGCTCCTCCCAGTCGTCGACCTCAGCGACGACGTCGGCGCGCTTGGCCCGGATGGTTGCCGTGGCCCGGCCGAGGTTCGCCCGCAGCTGCGCGTTGCCCAGCGCAACGCCGGCGGCGGCCGGGAAGCCTGTCGCGCCTTGCAGCCCGCCCACGCCGGCCGGCGCCGTCGGAGGCCGCCGCCCGGGCATCCCCAGGTCCACCGCGCTCACCGGTCGACCCCCGTCGGCCGGGACGACGAGGCTCCGTGCGCGGAGCCCGTGCCGGCCCCCTGCGCCGCGCCGGTGGAGGCCAGGATCTCCGCCAGGTGCACGGTGCGCGTGCCGACGCGCAGCCGGGTCAGCCCGCCGCCGATGTGCATCAGGCACGAGGCGTCGCCGGCGGTGCACACCTCCGCGCCGGTCGACAGCACGTGCCGCATCTTGTCCGCGAGCATCGCCGTCGACGTCGCGGCGTTCTTCACCGCGAACGTGCCCCCGAAGCCGCAGCACTCGTCGGCCGCGGGCAGCTCGCGCAGGTCGATGCCGCGGACCGCCCGCAGCAGCCGCAGCGGCTTGTCCCCGACGCGCAGCATCCGCAGCGAGTGGCAGGTCGGGTGGTACGTCACGCGGTGGGGGTAGACCGCCCCGACGTCGGTGACGCCCAGCACGTCGACGAGCAGCTCGGACAGCTCGAACGTGCTCTCCGCCACAGCCGCGGCGCGCGCGGCGAGCGCCGCGTCGCCGGCCCGCCGGGCGACGTCCGCGTGCTGGTGGCGCACCGACCCGGCGCAGGACCCCGACGGCACGACCACCGCCTCGGCGCCGTCGTCGAGCGCGGCCCCGAACACGTCCACGTGGTGCCTCACCACGCCCAGCGCGTCACGTCGGTACCCGGTGTTGACGTGCATCTGGCCGCAGCAGGTCTGGCCCGCGGGGAAGACGACCTCGTGCCCGAGACGCTCCAGCAGCGTGACGGTCGCGGTCCCGACGGCCGGGAACAGCGTGTCCGCCAGGCACGTGATCTGCAGTGCGATGCGCACGGAGCCTCCCGAGTGCCGGTTGTCCGCCACCCTGCCATGCCCGCGGCCGCCCGGCGACGTCCGGCGCCCCGTGCCAACCAGGGACTGGTGCAGATCGCCCCGGCGACGGGCGCACGGGCGCGTCGGTCGGTGCCGTCGGTCGGTGCCGTCGTCGGTGCGTCAGTCGGTGCCGCGACGCAGGCGGACGGCGGCCACGCCGGCGAGCACCCCGCCCCCGGCGACGAGCACCAGGCCGGGACCGGGTGCCCACCCGGCGAAGCCCACGAGGCCCACCACGTGGATCACCTGCCACGCCGGCAACGCGATGGCCACGACCGCGAGCAACGCCGCCTGCACTGCCGCCGCTCGCCGACTCGGCACCAGCGCGCCCGCGACGCCGAGGCAGGCGGCGTAGAACGTCCACAGGCCCGCCCCTCGCGCCCCCGAGAAGCTGCCGACACCGGTGAGCAGCCACGGCAGGAACGAGCCGAGGACCACCATCAGCGAGGCACCCAGCAGGTGCTTCTGGCCGCGACCCGCGCGGGGCCAGCGCCGCGGCGGCGTCCGGGCGTTGGTGCCTGCGGCTGCGCTCATGCCTGGCCACTGTAGGCGCGCGACGCGGGCGGGCCGCGTCCCGGCGGGCTCCCGCGGCCAGCGGGTGGACCCCAGCGCCGAGTGGTGCCGTCGACCCCGCGCAGGCAACTTGCCGTCGCCTGCGGTGCGGCCGGTCCGCTCCGGCGGCGGGGGGCGCGCCGCGCGACCTTTCGGCGCGGTGCCGCGATCGCTCAGCGACGAGTGTGACCGCCGCCACCCCGACCTGTTGACCGGTGCCCCCGCGAGTGGTTCGGTCAGCCCAACGACGGCGACCGCCGTCCGTCCTGCCTGCCGGAAGGAACCCGAGCCGATGGATGCCTCCCAGCGCCAGGAGTACTGGCGCAAGAACCTGCGGTTGATGTCGGTGCTGCTCGTGATCTGGGCGTTCGTGTCCTACGGCTGCGGCATCCTCTTCGTGGAGCCGCTCAACAACCTGTCCATCTTCGGGATCCCGCTCGGTTTCTGGTTCGCCCAGCAGGGCTCGATCGTCGTCTTCGTCATCCTCATCGCGGTCTACGTGTGGCGGATGGACAAGCTCGACGCCTCGTACGGCATCGCCGAGTACGAGGAGGAGGTGCACCACTCGTGACCGAGGTGCAGCTGTGGACGACGATCTTCGTCGTCATCTCCTTCAGCCTCTACATCTACATCGCCTACGCCAGCCGCGTGAACAGCACCGCCGGCTTCTACGTCGCCAGCGGGGGCGTGCCCGCGCCGGCCAACGGGGCCGCGATCGCGGCGGACTGGATGAGCGCCGCCTCATTCATCTCCCTCGCGGGGCTCGTCTCGTTCTCCCAGAACGGGTACGCCGGGTCCGTCTACCTGATGGGCTGGACCGGCGGGTACGTGCTGCTCGCGCTGCTGCTGGCGCCGTACCTGCGCAAGTTCGGCAAGTTCACGGTGCCGGACTTCGTCGGCGACCGGTACTCCGAGTCGGCGCGCCTCGTCGCCGTCGTCGCGGCCCTGGTGGTCTCGTTCGTCTACGTCGCGGGCCAGATGGCCGGCGTCGGACTCGTCTTCCAGCGGTTCCTGGGCGTCGGCACGACGGTGGGGATCATCATCGGGATGATCATCGTGTTCTTCTACGCCGTGCTCGGCGGCATGAAGGGCATCACGTACACGCAGGTCGCGCAGTTCACCGTGCTGATCGTCGCCTACATCATCCCGGCGGTCGCGATCTCCATCAACCTCACCGGGATCCCGGTGCCGCAGATCGGCCTCGGGCAGGTGCTGGCGGAGGTCGACGCGCTCCAGAACGACCTCGGCATCCCCGAGTACACCGCGGCGTTCACCCAGACGTCCATGCCGAACATGGTGCTCATCACCGCAGCGCTGATGTTCGGGACCGCGGGCCTGCCGCACGTGATCGTGCGCTTCTACACCGCCAAGAGCGTGCGGGCCGCGCGATTCTCGGCACTGTGGGCGCTGTTCTTCATCTCGCTGCTCTACACCACCGCCCCGGCGATCGGCGCGTTCTCCAAGTTCAACGTGCTCGACCAGCTCTCGGGGCTGCCGGTCGGCGACACACCAGCCTGGTTCAACAACTGGGCCCAGGCCGGGCTGATCTCGGTCAACGACATCAACGGCAACGGCGTGATCGACATCGCCGGTGCGACCGACGCCGCGAACGAGCTCATCATCAACAACGACATCGTGGTGCTCGCGACCCCCGAGATCGCGGGCCTGCCGGCCCCGATCGTCGGCCTCGTCGCGGCCGGTGGCCTGGCCGCGGCGCTGTCCACGGCGTCCGGGCTGCTGCTCGTGATCTCATCGTCGGTGGCGAACGACGTCTACTACAAGAAGATCAACCCGCACGCGTCGGAGCAGAACCAGCTGCTCGTCGGCCGGATCACCATGGTTGCCGCCATCTTCGCCGCCGGGTACCTCGGCATCAACCCGCCGGGATTCGTGGCCCAGGTGGTCGCGCTCGCCTTCGGGCTCGGCGCGGCCAGCTTCTTCCCGACCCTGCTGCTCGGGATCTTCTGGAAGAAGTGCACCGCGATGGGCGCCACCGCGGGCATGATCGCCGGTCTGGGGACGACGCTCGCCTACCAGATCTGGACGATCGACATCTACGGCAACAGCGACGGCATCTGGGGGATCCCGGAGACCGGTTTCGGCACCGTCGGCATGATCATCAACTTCGCGGTGACCATCGCGGTGTCCCAGTTCACGCCCAAGCCGACCGAGACGATGCAGGAGCTGGTCGAGCACGTGCGCTACCCCGGCCACTCCGACCTCTTGGCGGCCCACGCCGCGGGGACGATCGAGGAGGAGAAGCTGCACGGGGACCACGGGGAGCACTGACCCCCTGCTCGTCCACAGCAGCGGCCACGACGGCGCCCCCGCCCGTGCGGGCGGGGGCGCCGTCGCGTCACCGCACGGGCGACCGGCGGCGGCCGTGCCGTGCGCCGACGACGCCCCACCGGGAGCCGCCGGGCCCTACGCTCCGGGGCGTGGAGATCGTCTACCCCCCCGTCGTCGGCGCCGCCCAGGCCTCGTTCCGCCTGCTCGGGATGCACATCGACCTGCGCGACGCGGACCGGGTGCCCGCCACCGGTGGCGCCGTGCTGGCGAGCAACCACGTCAGCTACCTCGACTTCATCTTCTGTGGCCTGGCGTCGTGGCGGGGGCGGCGCAGGCTGACACGGTTCATGGCCAAGGAGGCGGTCTTCCGTCACCCGGTGTCGGGTCCGCTGATGCGCGGGATGCACCACATCCCCGTCGACCGGACCGCCGGCGGCGCGTCCTTCACCGAGGCGCTGGGGGCCCTGCGCGCGGGCGAGCTCGTCGGGATCTTCCCCGAGGCGACGATCAGCCGGTCCTTCACCGTCAAGGCGGTGAAGAACGGCGCCGTGCGGCTCGCCGCCGAGGCCGACGTCCCGATCCTGCCCGTCGCGCTGTGGGGCGGGCAGCGCATGTTCACCAAGGGCCACCCGCGGGACTTCAGCCGTGGGCGGACGATCTCGATCGCGGTGGGTGAGCCGCTGCACCCGAGGGCCGACGAGCGGCCGGGCCGCCTCACCGCCGAGCTGCGGACGGCGATGCAGGGGCTCCTCGACGACGTGCAGCGGGACCACCCCGAGACCGCCGACCCGGGGCTGGACGCCTGGTGGCTGCCGGCTCACCTCGGCGGCACCGCCCCGACGCCGCAGCGCGCGGCCGAGCTCGACGTGGCGGAGCGCAAGGCCCGGGCGCGGCGGACCGCCGGCTGAAGCGCGGGTCGGGCGCTGTCACCGGGTCACGGCCGGGGCGGGGTCACAGCGGGGTGCCGTCGCCGCCGCGGACCGACGCCCAGAGCCGTGCCGCCAAGCCCCGAGTCGCCCCGACGACGCCGCCCCGGTGCCCGCCGGCCGGGGTCGTCGTGCCGGCCTCCCGCGGCGCCGAGGTCGCGGCGCGTCCCGACCGCGAGCCCGAGCCGGCCCGTGTGTCCGGTGCCCGCGCCGGTCCGGACGGCGCGGTCGGTGCCGTCGGCAGGCTGGGGGTCACGCCGCCGCGCACCGCCGACCACGCGCGCCGGACCCTGCTGTCGTCGCCGCCGCCCTGCTCGTCCCGCTGGTCCCGCTGGTCCCGCTGGTCCCGCACAGCTTCGCGACGCTGCCCCGCGGCAGCCCGCGCGGGCCGCGGTGCAGACGGGCCGGTGTCGACGACCTGGGTGGCGTCACCCGCGTGGACCGTGACGGGTTCCGGCGCGCGGCCCGCCCGCGTAAAGCTCCCCGAGCGGGTGACGCGCACCGCCTCCACCCCCTCGCGTCCGGCCCCCCGTTCGCCGCGGGACCCGGAGTCGGGTGGCGGCGCCGCCCCCCGGCCGCGCGCACCGGCCGCGCCGGTAGCCCGCCCCTCACGGCCTGCGTGGGCCGCACGGTCCCGGCGTGCCAGCTGGTCGTAGATCTGGTCGTACAACAGCTGGGAACGGGGCAGCAGGCGAACCCGGTGAAGCGCCTGGTCCTGGCCCGCGGACTCGAGCACGAACTCGCCGAACCCCAGGGTCTGGCCCACCGACGTCCGCACGTAGGTCATGTCCGTGACCTTGCTCAGCGGCATCATCGCGAGCTTGTGCGTGAGCCGGCCGTAGCTCAGCAGCAGCCGCTCGTCGGTGACCGCGAACCAGCTCACGGACCACCCCCACAGCTTCCAGCCCATCCGCACGACGAGGCCCAGCCAGACGATCCAGCCGAGGTCGAGCAGGCCGGTGGTCCCGGGCGGCAGCACCGCAGCGAGCCAGATCAGGAGCCCGGCCACGGCCGTCGGGACCGCGAGCGCCCAGGCCGGCTTGACCCAGTGCTGCCGCGTGGCGGCCACGAGCCGCTCGTCGCGGCGTAGTCGGGCCGACACCCGGCGCGACGGCAGGGGCCAGCCTCGCTGGTCGACGTCGTCGAGGCCTGCCACCGCGGGCTCCGGTCAGCCGGTGAGCAGCGCGTCGAAGAAGTCCCCGACCGCCGTGAACCCGGCCACGATGCCGTCCCAGCCGGTGCGCACGATCGCCGCTGCCTGGTCGGGGCTGCGGAAGATCGCGTACACGAGGAAGGCCACGACGACCCAGAACACGATCTTGCGGAAGCTGGGCACCGTGTCCTCCTTCGCTGAGCGGGGTCGGGGAGCAGCACGCCGTGACGGCACGCCATGACCCGCCACTCTCCCGCACCCGGGCGCCGCTACGCGACAGGCGCGCCGGGTGCCTCAGACGACCCCGTACAGCCGGTCCCCGGCGTCGCCGAGCCCCGGCACGATGTACCCCCGCTCGTCCAGGCGCTCGTCCACCGCGGCCGTGACCACCCCGACCGGGGCGTCGTCCGCGAAAGCGCCGCGGACGACGTCCAGACCCTCGGGGGCCGCCAGCAGGCAGATCGCGGTGACGTCGTCCGCGCCACGGTCGATGAGGAACCGGATCGCGGCGGTGAGGGTGCCACCGGTGGCGAGCATGGGGTCGAGCACGTAGCACTGCCGCCCGGACAGGTCCTCGGGCAACCGGGTCGCGTAGGTCTCGGCCTGCAGGGTGGCCTCGTCCCGGACCATGCCGAGGAAGCCGACCTCGGCGGTCGGCAGGAGCCGCACCATGCCGTCGAGCATCCCGAGGCCGGCGCGCAGGATGGGGACGACGAGCGGCTTCGGGGACGAGAGCCGCACCCCCGTGGTTGCTGCGACAGGGGTGCTGATCTCGGCCGGCTCCACCCGGACGTCCCGCGTGGCCTCGTAGGCCAGCAGCGTGACCAGCTCGTCGGCCAGGCGCCGGAACGTCGGCGAGTCGGTGCCGCGGTCCCGCAGGGCGGTGAGCTTGTGCGCGACGAGCGGGTGGTCGGCCACATGGAGACGCATGCTGCGCAACCTACCGACGGACGGGCACGATGGGGGTGTGCCGTACTTCAGTGCCGTGGTCGCAGCCGACGGACGCTCCTGGCGTGCCCGGGACGTCGACGTGGCCGACGCCGGCAGCCTCGAGGACCTCGCCGACCAGCTCCGCGCGGCCGCCGTGGGGGAGCGGCCCGTGCTCGCGGTGCTCGAGCACGAGGACGAGTGGTTCGCCCTCGTGCGCGTCGACGGCGACGCCGACCCCCGGGTCTTCGTCTCGGACATGGCCGCGGCGGAGCGCAGTCGCTTCGGCGACATGCTCGCCACTGCCGCGGACGTCGAGGTCGCGGACGCAGTCGACGACGCCGCCGCCCGGGCGGCCTCCGACGCAGACCCGACCGACGGCGCGGCCACCGCAACGGATCCGATCACGGACCGGGCGACGGACCGGCCGGCGGACCTGGCGACGGACCACGCGGCGGGCCCAGCCCCGTCCGTGGGTGACCCGACCGACCCGCGTGAGGCGGCCGCCGGCGACGCGGCCGAGGACGCCGCCGGGGACGACGCCGACCTGCTCGGCACGCTGGCCGCCGACCTCGACGACGCGGCCGCCGAGCCGGCCGGTCTGGCGGCGTGGGCGGGTGAGACGGACCTGCTCGACGACCTCGGCCTCGACGGCGGGTCGCTGCGCACGCTCGTGGAGGACAACGGGGACGACCCCGCCACGGTGCTGGGCGAGATCGGCGAGGCGTGCGGCTTCGACGACCTGCTCGAGGCGCTGCGCTGACCCGCGCCGACGACGAGGTCCTGCTGGGCCTGGCCCTGGAGCAGGCCGCGGCGGCGACGGCGACCGGGGACGTGCCGGTCGGCGCCGTCGTGGCGGACGCCGACGGACGGGTCGTGGGTCGCGGCCGCAACGCGCGCGAGGCCACCGGCGACCCCACGGCCCACGCCGAGGTGCTCGCGCTGCGGGACGCCGCCGCGACGCTCGGGTCCTGGCGGCTGGCGGGCACGACCCTGGCCGTCACCCTGGAGCCCTGCACGATGTGCGCCGGGGCGCTCGTCCTCGCACGGGTCCAGCGACTCGTGCTCGGAGCCTGGGACCCCAAGGCGGGCGCCGCCGGCTCGCTGTGGGACGTCGTCCGCGACCGCCGCCTGAACCACCGGCTGGAGGTCGTCGGCGGGGTGCGGGAGGCGGAGTGCGCCGCGGTGCTGCGAGGGTTCTTCGCGAGCGGCCACCGCGGGGGCACCTCGCCCTGACGGGCCGCGCGCCCGCGCGTCGCCCCGACGGGCCGCGCGCGCGACCTCGCGCGGGCCGCTTCGGTGGCACCCCGACCGCCCGGTAGCCTCTCCCGCGGTGGCGTGTCCGAGCGGCCTAAGGAGCGCGCCTCGAAAGCGCGTGAGGGGTCACACCCTCCGTGGGTTCAAATCCCACCGCCACCGCCCGTGCGATGCCTCGGGGCACCGTTCACAGGTGTCCCGAGGCACTCGCCGCCCGTCGCGCCTCCGGCCGGGCCGGCGCAGGGTCGCGTCACCGCGCCGGACTCCTCGCCGTCGGCCATCGTGGACCCGTGAGCACTCCGGCCCTGGCCCGCAGCACCGACGCAGACGACGCCGCCGACCTCCGTCGGGGCAGGTCGTCCCGGCTGCCCGGGATGCTGCTCGGTCTCGGCCTGGGCGGGTTCGTCGACGGGATCGTGCTGCACCAGCTGCTGCAGTGGCACCACATGCTCAGCAGCACCGGGGACGACGCCCTGGGGCTGGCAGCCCACCCGGTCGACACCGTGGCCGGCCTGGAGGTCAACACGCTCTGGGACGGGGCCTTCCACGCCTTCGCGTGGCTGTGCGTCGTGGCGGGCCTCGCGGTTCTCTCCGTCCAGGCGCGCCGGGGTGGCGCCCCGCGCCCGGCGCGGAGCCTGTGGGGATGGGTACTCGTCGGCTGGGGGACGTTCGACCTGGTCGAGGGCGTCGTGGACCACCACCTGCTGCGTGTCCACCACGTCCGGGCCGGGCCCGACCAGCTGTGGTGGGACCTGGGCTTCCTCGCGCTGGGCGCCGTCCTCGTCGGCGGCGGCCGGCTGCTGCAGCGCGGTCGCCGCGCCGGGTGACCGCAGGTCGGTCAGCCGTCGGACGAGTCGTCGTCCTTGCGCTCGCTGCGCCGCTTGAGGAGACCCATCCCGGGCAGCGAGCCGACGACCTCCCGCACGTCCTGCACGACCTCGAGGATCTCGTGCACGTCGGGCCCGACGCGGTCGAGCTGGCGCAGCATCGGCAGCACGTCTTCGTTCAGGTGGGTCAGGACCTGTGGCATCCGGTCGACGAGCTCGATGGCCGCGTCGACCTCGGCCGGGTCGAGCTGCTCGGCGAAGCGGCGCGCTGCGGGCATGAGCCGCTCGACGACGGGCGCGAACCCGTCGACCATCTGCTCGGTGCGGCCCAGCACCCCGCCGGCGCGCTCCACCGTCCCGTCCGCGGCCGTGGTGACCCCACCGGCGCGGGTCACGAGGACGGCGGCGCTGGCGGTCGTGCCTGCGGCGGCGTCCAGCACCTCCCCGGTGACACCGACGGCGGCGCGGGCCCCGGCGAGCACCTCGCCGGTCTCGACGACGGCGCCGCGGGCGCCGAGCAGCACCTCGCCGGTCTCACCGACGGCGGCACGGGCCCCGGCGAGTACCTCGGCGGTCTCGACG
>JBBRBF010000015.1:0-69224 GCA_038206105.1 Actinomycetales bacterium
ACGACACCAGCTCCTGATCCGCCGACGAGACGAGAGAGAAGAAAAGATGAACACCCCTACGTTCCCGTATGCCGGCGGCCCCTCAGCAGGCCCGTTGGCCCCGTCGAGCCGCTACATCCTTCCGCAGTACGAAGAGCGCACTGCCTACGGCACCAAGCGCCAGGACCCCTACACCAAGCTGTTCGAGGACCGCATCATCTTCCTCGGCGTCCAGATCGACGACGCGTCGGCGGACGACGTGATGGCGCAGATCCTCGTGCTGGAGTCCCAGGACCCCGACCGGGACATCACGATGTACATCAACTCCCCGGGCGGCTCCTTCACCGCGCTGACAGCGATCTACGACACGATGCAGTTCGTCAAGCCCGACATCGCGACGGTCTGCCTCGGGCAGGCCGCGTCGGCGGCGGCGGTGCTGCTGGCCGCCGGAGCACCCGGCAAGCGGCTCGCGCTGCCGAACGCGCGGGTGATGATCCACCAGCCCGCGATGGCCACCGGCGACTACGGCCAGGCGTCCGACATCGAGATCCAGGCCAACGAGGTCTTCCGGATGCGGACCTGGCTGGAGGAGACCCTCGCGTCGCACTCCTCGCGCACGGCCGAGCAGGTCAAGGGCGACATCGAGCGGGACAAGATCCTCACCGCGGCCCAGGCTCTGGACTACGGTCTGGTTGACCAGGTGCTGCCGAGCCGCAAGGGTCGGGAGCCCGGCGCGGCCTGACGGCCCTGTCGGGGGATCGGATGACGAACACGCCCGGTCAGCACGACCCGCCGGCCAACCGCTGACAGCGGCCCCGACGTGGTGTCCAATGGGGAGCGGTGCCCGCACATCGGCGGGCCCAGAGGAGGGACGTCCGTGGCACGGATCGGAGACGGCGCCGACCTGCTGAAGTGCTCTTTCTGCGGCAAGAGCCAGAAGCAGGTCAAGAAGCTCATCGCCGGGCCGGGCGTCTACATCTGTGACGAGTGCATCGACCTCTGCAACGAGATCATCGAGGAGGAGCTGGCCGAGGCCAGCGAGCTTGGGCTGGTCGAGCTACCGAAGCCGCGGGAGATCTTCTCGTTCCTGCAGGAGTACATCATCGGGCAGGACCCGGCGAAGAAGGCGCTCGCCGTCGCGGTCTACAACCACTACAAACGGATCCAGGCGGGGGAGCCCACCCGCAAGGGCGATGAGCCGGTCGAGATCTCCAAGTCGAACATCCTGCTGATCGGTCCGACCGGCTGCGGCAAGACCTACCTCGCCCAGACGCTGGCGAAGATGCTCAACGTACCGTTCGCCCTGGCGGACGCGACCGCGCTCACCGAGGCGGGCTACGTCGGCGAGGACGTCGAGAACATCCTGCTCAAGCTCATCCAGGCGGCCGACTACGACGTCAAGAAGGCCGAGACGGGCATCATCTACATCGACGAGGTCGACAAGATCGCCCGCAAGAGCGAGAACCCGTCGATCACGCGTGACGTCTCGGGCGAGGGCGTGCAGCAGGCGCTGCTGAAGATCTTGGAGGGGACGACCGCGTCGGTGCCGCCGCAGGGCGGGCGCAAGCACCCGCACCAGGAGTTCATCCAGATCGACACCACCAACGTGCTCTTCATCGTCGGCGGGGCCTTCTCCGGCCTCGAGGAGATCATCTCGAGCCGGGTCGGCCGGCGCGGCATCGGCTTCGGCGCCGAGCTGCCGAAGCCGATGGCGTCGTTCGACGTCTACGGCGAGGTGATGCCGGAGGACCTGCTGAAGTTCGGGCTGATCCCCGAGTTCATCGGCCGCGTGCCGGTGATCACCACGGTCTCCCACCTCGACCGGTTTGCCCTCGTGCGGATCCTCACCGAGCCGAAGAACGCCCTCGTCAAGCAGTACCAACGCATGTTCGAGATCGACAACGTCGAGCTGGAGTTCACGGACGACGCCCTCGAGGCCGTCGCCGACCAGGCGATCCTGCGCGGCACCGGCGCCCGCGGACTGCGCGCGATCATGGAGGAGGTCCTCCTCCCCGTGATGTTCGACGTCCCCTCCCGCGACGACATCGCCCGCTGCGTCGTCAGCCGCGAGGTCGTGCTGGAGAACGTCAACCCCACCCTCGTCCCGCGGGAGAAGGCCGAGCCGCCCCGCAAGCGCGAGCGCGGCGAGAAGTCCGCCTGACCCACTCCCATCCCTCTTCGGTGATCATGCAATTCCGGTCCGTGCCCTACGGGTGATCATGCACGTCGGGTACACCGTCGTCCCCTGCGGACATCACCACGCTCGGCGGCGGGCCAGCGGCGCGATCCCCAGGACCTCCCCGAGCCCGAGCTCCAGGCGTGGCTGCCGCCCGAGCACGTCGCCCTTGGTGACCGGCACGACCTGCCAACCGCACTCCCGCTCGATCCAGGCCCGGCGGACGGCGTCGTGCCGGCGCTGCTCGGGCGCGGAGTGGAACTCCTCTCCGTCGTACTCGACCGCGATCCGACGGGGCCGCCAGCCCATGTCCAGCCGGTAGGGCGCCAGTCCGGGGCCGCGGTCGACGACCACCTGCGTCTCGGGGCGGGGGAACCCCGCGTCGAGTATGCGCAGGCGGGTCCACGACTCGCCGAAGGACTCCGCACCCGGGTCGCAGAGCCCGAGCATCCTGCGCGCCTGTACCACCCCGCGGCCACCGGCGAATCGTGCGAGCTGGTCGAGGAGGTCCCGTGGATCGAGGCGGTGACGGCGCACCAGAGCGTCCAGGCACGCCAGCGCCATGTGCGGCGGCTCGGTGCGCGCCAGGTCGAGTGCGGTGCGACCGGGAGACGTCACCGGGACGCCGTCGACCTCGACGACGTCCCGACCGTCGATGTTGGCCTGGACGCAGGTCACACCCGGACGACGCATCGGCATTCTCGGCGAGGCGACGCAGCAGACCAGTTCCAGGCGATCGGCCTGCTCGTCCGGTGCACGGGCGTCCACACCGTGGATCCACGCGGCGGTCCTGCCGCTGACCGCGGCGTTCCGGGGCAGGACGAGCGCCACCGCGGCGGCGCGGGTAGCGGGGTCGTCGAGCCGCTGGGCGTCGACGACGACACCTCGTATCGGCTGGACGAGGCGAAGGTCCCGCAGGGCTCGGTCGACCGTCCGTCGGCCGGGTCCGGAACAGACGAGGAGGCGGCGAAGGTTCGGGCCGCGCGGTTGGACGTCCACGAAGCGGGAGTCTGGCTGCGTCTCGGCGGACGCCGCGGTCGTCGTCCACAGGCGTACCCGACGTGCATGATCACCGGGGTGGGACGTACCCGACGTGCATGATCACCGGGGTGGGACGTACCCGAGGTGCATGATCACCGGGGTGGGGCGTACCCGAGGTGCATGATCACCGGGGGGGGTCAGCGGGGGGTGACCTCGGCGAGCTCCACGTCGCGCACCGTCAGCTCGTGGCTGGCGGCGACCAGCTGCAGGTCGTCGACGCGTCCGGCGCCGCGCAGGTCGGCGGCGGCGGCCCGGAGCAGGTCGAGGTCGGCCGCCGGCGCGGCCACGACGGCGCGCGGCACGTCGGTGCGCATCGAGACCTTCGCCTGCGACTTGGCGCGCCGCACGCCGGCCAGGGCCTGGCCGACGACGCCGAGCATCCGGGCGTCACCGTCGCCGGCAGCAGCCCGCAGCGGAGCCGCCTGCGGCCACGCCGCCCGGTGCACCGAGCCCTCGCGCCACCACGACCAGACCTCCTCGGTCGCGAACGGCAGGAACGGAGCGAGCAGGCGCAGCAGCGTGTCCAGCGCCCGGCTCAGTGCCGCGTGTGCGGACGCCGCCGCCTGCTCTCCGTGCCCCCCGTACGCCCGGTCCTTCACCAGCTCGACGTAGTCGTCACAGAAGGTCCAGAAGAACGTCTCGGTCGTCGCGAGCGCGGTCGTGTGCTCGTAGGAGTCCATCGCGGCGGTGGCCCGGTCCACGACACCCGCGAGCCCGGCCAGCATGGCGCGGTCCAGCGGCTCGGTGACGTCGGCGTCGGCGTCGGCGGCGCCCAGCGACAGGGCGAACTTGCTCGCGTTGAGCACCTTGATCGCGAGGCGCCGGCCGATCTTCATCTGCGTCTCGTCGAACGCGGCGTCGGTGCCGAGCCGGGCCGAGGCCGCCCAGTAGCGCACCGCGTCCGACCCGTGGTCGGTGAGCAGGCGGAGGGGGGTGACGACGTTCCCCTTGGACTTGCTCATCTTCTTGCGGTCCGGGTCGAGGATCCACCCCGACAGCGCCGCGTTCGACCACGGCAGCGAGCCGTGCTCCAGGTGCGAGCGGACCACGGTGGAGAAGAGCCAGGTGCGGATGATGTCCTGCCCCTGCGGGCGCAGATCCATCGGGAACACGCGCGAGAACAGGTCGTCGTCGCGCTCCCAGCCGCCGGCGATCTGCGGCGTCAGCGACGACGTCGCCCACGTGTCCATCACGTCGGTCTCGCCCGCGAACCCGCGTGGGCGCCCGCGCTGGTCCTCGACGTACCCGGCGGGGACGTCGGTGCTGGGGTCGACGGGCAGGTCGGCCTCGGCGGGCACGAGCGGCGCGTCGTGGTCGGGCTCGCCGGCGTCGTCCAGGGCGTACCAGACGGGTATCGGGACGCCGAAGAAGCGCTGCCGCGAGACCAGCCAGTCGCCGTTGAGCCCGTTCACCCAGTTCTCGTACCGGACGTGCATGAAGCCCGGGTGGAAGGCGAGCTCGGCTCCCCGGGCCAGCAGCTCGCCGCGCAGGTCCCTGCCGGCCGGCCCGTCGGTCGAGACGTCGCGGCCGCCGTTGCGGATGTACCACTGCCGGCTCGTGACGATCTCGAGCGGCTTGTCGCCCTTCTCGAAGAAGTTGGCCTTGCGCTGGGTCGCCACGGGCTCGCCGTCGAGCTCCCCGGTCGCCCGCAGCGCGTCGACGACGGCGGCACGCGCCGAGAAGGTGGTCTTACCGGCGAGCTCGGCCCATGCCTGGGCCGCCGCGGGCGCCGTCAGCCACGACGGCGTCTCGCGGACCAGACGGCCGTCGCGCCCGACCACCGACCGCAGCGGCAGGTTGAGCTCACGCCACCACTGCACGTCGGTCAGGTCACCGAAGGTGCAGCACATCGCGATCCCGGCGCCCTTGTCCGGCTCGGCTGCGGGGTGGGCGAGCACCGGCAGCTCGACGCCGAAGACGGGCGAGGTGACGGTCGTGCCGAACAACGGCCGGTAGCGCTCGTCGTCCGGGTGGGCGACCAGGGCGACGCACGCCGCGACGAGCTCGGGCCGGGTCGTCTCCACGTGCACCGGGCCGCCACCGTCGCTGCGGTGGAACGCGATCCGGTGGAAGTGGCCCGGGTAGTCGCGCGCCTCGAGCTCGGCCTGGGCGACCGCCGTCTGGAACGTCACGTCCCACAGCCCGGGCGCCTCGGCGGTATAGGCCTCGTCGCGGGACAGGTTGCGCAGGAACGCCTTCTGGGAGACGGCGCGCGACCCCTCGTCGATCGTCTGGTACGTGTGCGACCAGTCCACCGACAGGCCGAGACGGCGCCACAGGGCCTCGAACTGCTTCTCGTCCTCCACCGTGAGTCGGGCGCAGAGCCCGACGAAGTTGCGCCGGCTGACGGGCTGCTGGTCGGCCGCCCTCACGCTCTTCGCCTCGCCGGAGTGCGGCGGCACGAGGCCGGCGTCGTACGGCAGGGACGGGTCGCACCGAACGCCGTAGTAGTTCTGCACCCGGCGCTCGGTGGGAAGCCCGTTGTCGTCCCACCCCATCGGGTAGAAGACCTCGCGCCCTCGCATCCGCTGGTACCGGGCGACGACGTCGGTGTGCGTGTAGGAGAAGACGTGTCCGACGTGCAGGGAGCCAGAGACCGTCGGTGGGGGCGTGTCGATGGAGTACACCTCGGCGCGCGAGCGGGTGCGGTCGAAGGCGTACGTGCCCTGCTCGGCCCACACGCCCGCCCACCGGTCCTCGACGCCGTCCAGCGACGGCTTGTCGGGGACGGCGGGGGAGCGGGGCGCGGGGGCGTCGGGCATGGCCGCAGTCTCCCAGAGCGAGTGCGGGGTGCTCACCGGGGTTTCCCTCGTCCGAGGCGGCCCCGTAGGGGCTGGGTCTGCGAACGGCGGGTGGCAGGGTGACCCGCATGACGACACCGGGGACGGGCACGGGTGCGCTGCGGGCGGTCGTGACGGGCGCGAGCTCGGGGATCGGCGCCGCCACGGTGCGGCTGCTGCGCGATCAGGGCTGGTCGGTGCTCGCGGTCGCGCGGCGTACCGAGCGCCTCACCGCGCTCGCCGAGGAGACCGGCTGCGACGTGCTCACCGCCGACGTCACCGACCCCGCGGACGTCGCACGGCTGGCGGACGCCGTCGCCGCAGGGGGAACCTGCCACGCCCTCGTGGCCAACGCCGGGGCCGCGATGGGCGCCGACCCCGTCGAGACCGGTGACCCTGCCGACTGGCAGGCGATGTTCGACGTCAACGTGATGGGCACGCTGCGGGTCGTCCAGGCGCTGTTGCCGGCGCTGCGGGCGAGCGGCCGGGGCGACGTGCTGGTGATGTCCTCGACGGCGGCCCTGGACGCCTACCCCGGGGGCGGCGGGTACGTGGCCGCCAAGCACGCCACCGGGTCGATCGCCCGCACCCTGCGCCTCGAGCTCGTGGGGGAGCCGGTCCGCGTGATCGAGATCGCGCCGGGCATGGTCGCCACAGAGGAGTTCACGGTGAAGCGGATGCGGGGCGACGCCACGCAGGCGGCCGCCGTCTACGCCGGCGTGAAGGAGCCGCTGACCGCCGAGGACGTCGCCGACTGCGTCGTGTGGACGCTCACCCGGCCGCACCACGTCAACGTCGACCTGCTCGTGCTGCGGCCGCGGGCGCAGGCCGCCCAGCACCTCGTCGCCCGGGAGGACGGCCCGGGGTGAGCGAAACCCGGTTCTGCCGGCGTCCGCGCGCCGGGTACCGTTGGAGTCCGCAGGCGTCGACCCGGCCATCACCGGCGAGCCTCCCGGCAGAACAGGTCGCCACCACGCGTCCCCAGTAGAGCCGAGCGGGACCGGCACGGCGTCGCCGGAGCAACGAGCGGCGACGTCCCCGAGCCCGGGGGCGACGCAAGCGGGGTGGTACCGCGGCCCCCGGAGCGCGACCGGCACCGCAGCCGGCGTGCGGACGGGGTCGTCCTCGCACGGGAGCAGCGGCAGCCGTGCCGCGGACGTGCGAGGAGAGCGATGACCTACCCCCAGGCCTCCGCCGGGACCCCGGCCGGCCAGGCCCCCGCGCCCGGTGTGCCGTCATCCCCGGTGCTGCCCGAGCTGGAGGAGCGCGTCCGCCGGTACTGGGACGCCGACGGCACGTTCGTGGCCAGCGTCGAGGCGCGCGACGCCGGGCAGGACGGCAGCAACGAGTTCGTGTTCTACGACGGGCCGCCCTTCGCGAACGGGCTGCCGCACTACGGGCACCTGCTGACCGGCTACGTCAAGGACGTCGTGCCGCGGTACCGCACGATGCGCGGGCAGCGCGTCGAGCGGCGGTTCGGCTGGGACTGCCACGGACTGCCCGCCGAGGTGGAGGCGGAGCGACAGCTCGGCATCGGGCACAAGGCCGAGATCGAGGCGATGGGGGTCGCCGAGTTCAACGACGCGTGCCGCACGTCGGTGCTGCGGTACACCGACGAGTGGCAGGACTACGTGCACCGGCAGGCCCGGTGGGTCGACTTCGACAACGACTACAAGACGCTCGACCTGGACTACATGGAGAGCGTGATGTGGGCCTTCAAGGCCCTGCACGACAAGGGGCTGGTCTACTCCGGCTTCCGCGTGCTCTGGTACTGCTGGCGGTGCGAGACGCCGCTGAGCACGACCGAGACGCGCATGGACGACGTCTACCGTCCCCGCCAGGACCCGGCGGTGACCGTCGGGTTCCGGATGGAGACCGGCGAGCTCGCCCTGATCTGGACGACGACGCCCTGGACGCTGCCGAGCAACCTCGCGATGGCCGTGCACCCCGCGCTGGACTACGTCGTCGTCGTGCCGTCGGAGGGCGCGCTGGCGGGAGAGCGCGTGCTCCTCGCCGCCGCGCGCACTGGGCACTACGCCCGCGAGCTCGGCGAGAACCCCGCGGTGGTCGAGCGGCTCACCGGCTCGGACCTGCTCGGCCGCCGGTACACGCCGCCGTTCGGGTACTTCGCCGGTCGGGAGAACGCCCACCGGGTGCTGGCGGCCGACTACGTGACGACCGACGAGGGCACCGGGGTCGTCCACATCGCACCGGCTTTCGGCGAGGAGGACAAGGTCGTCACCGACGCCGCCGGGATCGAGGCGGTCGTGCCCGTCGACGCCCGCGGCGCCTTCACCGGCGAGGTCGCCGAGTACGCCGGCGAGCAGGTCTTCGACGCCAACGCCGCGATCGTGCGAGACCTCAAGGCCCGTACCGCCGGCGAGGACGCCGGTTCCACGACGCCGGGCACCGTGCTCGTGCGCCACGAGACGTACGACCACCCGTACCCCCACTGCTGGCGCTGCGGCACCCCGTTGATCCAGCGTGCGGTGTCGTCGTGGTTCGTCGAGGTGACGAAGGTCAAGGACCGGATGCTGGAGCTGAACCAGCAGATCACCTGGGTGCCCGGCCATGTGCGTGACGGCTCGTTCGGCAAGTGGCTGGAGAACGCCCGTGACTGGTCGATCAGCCGCAACCGGTTCTGGGGCAGCCCGATCCCGGTGTGGGTGAGCGACGACCCGGCGTACCCGCGGACCGACGTGTACGGCTCCCTGGACGACCTCGAGCGCGACTTCGGCGTGCGACCGATCGACCTGCACCGCCCCTTCGTGGACGAGCTGACGCGCCCCAACCCCGACGACCCCAGCGGCCGGGCCACGATGCGGCGCGTCCCCGAGGTGCTGGACTGCTGGTTCGAGTCCGGCTCGATGCCGTTCGCGCAGGTTCACTACCCGTTCGAGAACGCGGACTGGTTCACCCACCACTACCCCGGTGACTTCATCGTCGAGTACATCGGCCAGACCCGCGGCTGGTTCTACACGCTGCACGTGCTGGCGACCGCGTTGTTCGACCGGCCCGCCTTCGCCACCTGCATCAGCCACGGCGTCGTGCTCGGCAGCGACGGCGCAAAGATGTCCAAGAGCCTGCGCAACTACCCGGACGTCTCCGAGGTCTTCGACCGCGACGGCTCCGACGCGATGCGCTGGTTCCTGATGTCCTCGTCGATCCTGCGGGGCGGCAACCTCGTGGTGACCGAGCAGGGCATCCGCGACGGGGTCCGGCAGGTCGTGCTGCCGCTGTGGAACGCGTGGTCGTTCCTCGCGTTGTACGCCAACGCCGCCGACGGCGGGCGCGGGTACACGGCGCAGTGGCGGACGGACTCACCGCACGACCTCGACCGGTACGTGCTCGCCAAGACCCGCGACCTCGTGGCCGACCTCACTGCGCGCCTCGACGCGCTCGACATCGCCGGTGCCTGCGACAGCGTGCGCGCCTTCACCGACGTGCTCACGAACTGGTACGTCCGCCGCTCGCGCGAGCGCTTCTGGCGCGAGGACGCCGACGCCTTCGACACCCTGCACACCGTGCTGGAGGTGGTCTGCCGCGTCGCCGCGCCGCTGCTGCCGCTCACGACGGAGGAGGTCTGGCGCGGCCTGACCGGCGGCCGCAGCGTGCACCTGACGGACTGGCCGGACGCCACCGTCCTCCCGGGCGACCCCGACCTGGTGACGGCGATGGACGCCGTGCGCGACGTCTGCTCCGCGGCGCTCGGCCTGCGCAAGGCGCACGCGCTGCGCGTGCGCCAGCCGCTGGCCCGGCTCACCGCTGTCGTGCCCCACGCCGACCGGCTCGCCCCGCTGGCCGGGCTCGTCGCCGAGGAGGTCAACGTCAAGGACGTCGTCCTCGTGGACCTGTCCGCGGCGAGCAAGGCCGACTTCGGCGTCGAGCAGCGGCTCGTCGTCAACGCGCGGGCGGCGGGGCCGCGACTCGGCAGGGACGTGCAGGGCGTGATCCGCGCGGCGAAGGCCCGGGACTGGGCCGTCGCCGGCGACGGACGGGTCACCGCCGGTGGCGTCGAGCTCGCCGAGGGGGAGTACGAGCTCACCACCGTCGTGGCGCAGGACGGCGGCGACGACGGAGCCGTGACCGCCCCGCTGGCAGGCTCCGGGTTCGCGGTGCTGGCGACCGGGGTCACGCCGGAGCTGGCCGCCGAGGGCCTGGCCCGCGACGTGGTGCGGGTGGTGCAGCAGGCCCGGCGCGACGCGGGCCTGGCGGTCGGGGACCGGATCCGCCTGACGGTGGTGGGGGACCTGCCGGTGCAGGACGCGTTGCTCGCGCACCGCGACCTCGTGGTCCGCGAGACGCTGGCCGACTCCTTCGGGGCTGGGCCGCTGGCGGCGCTGCCCGCCGGTGACCGCGTCGTGGAGGCCGCCGTCGGGGACGGTCAGCCCGTGCGCGTGGCGGTGGAGCGGCTGTGAGCGACGTGTACCCCCCCGGCTCGAACGGCGGCCCCGGTGCCAGCGACGGCAGCGACCCCATCGAGCCCGGTGACCCCACCGATCCCACCGAGGCCGGCGACGAGGCGACGCGGCGGCAGGCGGCCGTCGACGAGCTGCTGGCCGAGGTACGAGCCGACGACGACGCGATCCCCGAGACCGAGCTCGACACCGACTCCGACACCGGTGGCGCCCCCGGTCGGCGGCCACCCGGGAGGCCCGAGGGCCCGCCGCCCGAGGACCCGGCGGACGTCGCGCGCCTGGAGCGCGTGCACGCCGAGCTGCTCGCGCGGGCGCCGGAGGACCGGATGGAGCCCCGGCTGGACCCGGTCCGCGAGGTGCTGGGACTGCTGGGCGACCCGCAGCTGTCCTACCGCGTCATCCACGTGGCCGGTACCAACGGCAAGACGTCGACGGCCCGGGCGGTCGACGCCCTCGTCCGCGGCCACGACCTGCGGACCGGACGGTTCACCAGCCCGCACCTGTCCCGCGTCACCGAGCGGATCAGCGTGGACGGGGAGCCGCTGGACGCCGCTGCCTTCGTGCGCGCGTACGAGGACGTCGCCCCGTACCTGGAGATGGTCGACGGCCGGCTCCGGCACGCGGGCGAGCCACCGGTGACGTACTTCGAGGCGCTCGCCGTGATGGCCCTGGCGGCGTTCGCCGACGCCCCCGTGGACGTCGCCGTGCTGGAGGTGGGCCTCGGCGGCACCTGGGACGCCACGAACGTCGTCATGGCCGACGTGGTCGTCGTGACCCCGATCTCGTTGGACCACACCGACGTCCTCGGCGACACGATCGCGGCCATCGCCGCCGAGAAGGCCGGCGTGATCCACCCGGGTGCGGTCGTGGTCACCGCCGAGCAGCCAGAGGCCGCCGCCACCGTGCTGGCCGAACGGGCGGCCTCTGTCGGGGCGAGGCTGCTGGGTGAGGGCCTGGACCTGGAGCTGCTCGAGGCCGCGCCCGCGGCCGGCGGCCAGATGCTCACCCTGCAGTCCCCGGCCGGCACGTACCAGGGCGTCTTCGTCCCGGTGCACGGCGAGCACCAGGCGCACAACGTGCTGCTCGCGCTGGCCGCAGTCGAGGCGCTGCTCACCGGGGGGGAGCGGGCCCTGGACGGCGACGTCGTCGGCCCGGCGCTGGCGGCGCTCACCTCGCCCGGGCGCCTGGAGCTGGTACGCACCAGCCCGGCCGTGCTGGTCGACGCGGCCCACAACGTCGCCGGCGCAGCGGCCCTGGTCGCCGCCCTGGAGGAGGCGTTCGCCTTCTCGACGCTCGTCGGCGTCGTCGGCGTGCTGCAGGGCAAGGACGGCGGCGGCATCCTCGACCTGCTGGAGCCGGTCCTCGACGAGGTGGTCGTCACCCGGTCCTTCTCGCCCCGGTCGGTGGAGGTCGAGGACCTCGCCGTGATCGCACGGGACGTCTTCGGCGACGACCGCGTGCACGTGGCGGAGCGGCTCGACGACGCGCTCGTGCTCGCGGCCGAGCGGGCCGAGGCCCCGGACCGGCCGGGGTCGGGCGTGCTCGTCACCGGCTCGATCACGCTCGTCGGGGAGGCACGCACCTTGCTGCGGGCGGGAGCGGCGCGGTGAGCCGGCGCGCCACCGCGCCGGGCACGAACACGGCCCGCCTGGCGGCCGCCGTCCTCGCGCTGGAGGCGTTCCTCGTGCTCTTCGCGACGCTCGTGGCGCAGACGATGTCCTCGCTGCCGACGGCGGCGGTGTGGACCGGCGGCGGTGGGCTCGCCCTGGCCTGCTTGCTGCTCGCCGGCCTGACCCGCCGGCGCGCCGGCCTCGTCGCGGGCACGGTGATGCAGGGGGTCCTGGTGGCCACCGGGGTGTGGGTCCCGGCGATGTACGTGCTCGGCGTCCTCTTCGCGGCGCTGTGGTTCTGGCTGGTCGCACTCGGAGCGCGCGCCGACCGGGGACGCGCACGACTGGAGTCCGGCGGCTGACGGACCGCGACGGTCGCGGCGCCGGCCGGCTCAGACGGTGGCGTCGCCGCCACGGTCGAGGCTGGCGATGATCGCGTGCAGCTCGCGTACGACCCGGTCGCGGTCCTCGGACTCCATGCCCAGGGCGTCGCACATCCGGGTGCGCACGGAGGGCGCCTTCTCCTGCAGCGCGTCCCCGTGCGCGGTGCTCGTCACGATCACCGACCGCTGGTCCTCGGGGCGTCGCTCGCGGCGCACGAGTCCCTCGGCCTCCATCCGCTGCAGCAGCGGCGACAGCGTCGCCGTCCCGAGCTGGAGCCGGCGTCCGAGGGTGCCGATCGTCGTGGGCCCGTGCTCCCACAGCGCAAGCATCACGAGGTACTGCGGGTAGGACAGGCCCAGCTCGTCCAGCCACGGCCGGTACCGGCCGGTCATCGCCCTGGACGCGGTGTAGAGCGCGAAGCACAGCTGGTCGTCCAGCGCCAGGCTGGCATCCGAGCCGGTCGACGGGTCGCCGTCCACGTCGCGCCGATCACGGTCCACCGTCACGGCACCGAGGCTATCTCCCGTCACGGTCCGTGGTCCGGCGAGGCCCGCCGGCGGCGCGGGGCGTGGGTAGGCTGCGCGCGCCCGACCGAGAGTGGTCACGGCGACCGCCCGGCCAGCACGCCCCAGTACCCACCGACCAGCCCAGGAGCCCGCAGTGAGCGACAGCGACCGCCCCACCGAGCGCAGCCTCGTGCTGGTCAAGCCGGACGGCGTGCGCCGCAACCTCGTTGGCGAGGTGCTGCGCCGGATCGAAGCCAAGGGGTACCGGCTCGTGGCGCTGCAGCTGCGCGGCGCCGGCCGCGAGCAGCTGGAGCAGCACTACGCCGAGCACGCCGGCAAGCCCTTCTACGAGCCGCTGCTGGAGTTCATGTCGTCCGGCCCCGTCGTCGCGGCCGTCGTCGAGGGCCACCGCTGCATCGAGGGCTTCCGCACACTCGCAGGCGCCACCGACCCCACCGCGGCCCTGCCGGGCACCATCCGCGGTGACCTCGGTCGCGACTGGGGCCTTGCCGTGCAGCAGAACCTCGTGCACGGCAGCGACTCCCCGGAGTCGGCGCAGCGCGAGATCGCCATCTGGTTCCCCTCCGCCTGACCGCTGCTGCAGCCCCCGCTCCCGCTCCGGACCGAGCGCGAGCCGACGGCTGCGGTCCGACCCGTCCGACCACGCACTACCGTGGACGGCGTCCCGCCACCGACGCCCGGAGGCGCCCCACCATGTCCGAGGCCAGCACCTCAGCGTCCACGCGACCCCGGGGCGAGTCGGTCTTCGACCGCCTCGAGCCGCTGCTGCCGCGCGTCTCCAAGCCGATCCAGTACGTCGGCGGCGAGCTGAACGCCACCACCAAGGAGTGGGACTGCGCAGGGGAGCGGACCGTGCGCTGGGCCCTGATGTACCCCGACGCCTACGAGGTGGGCGTGCCCAACCAGGGCGTCATGATCCTCTACGAGGTGCTGAACGAGCGCGCCGACGCCCTCGCTGAGCGCACGTACGCGGTGTGGCCCGACATGGAGGCCCTGATGCGCGAGCACGGGGTGCCCCAGTTCACCGTGGACGCGCACCGACCCGTCGGCGACTTCGACCTGCTCGGCGTCTCGTTCGCCACCGAGCTCGGCTGCACGAACCTGCTCACCGCTCTCGACCTCGCGGACGTGCCGCTGCTGGCCGCCGACCGCACGGTGGAGCACCCCGTGGTCGTCGCCGGCGGCCACGCCGCGTTCAACCCCGAGCCGGTCGCGGACTTCGTCGACGCCGTCGTCATCGGGGACGGCGAGCAGGCCGTTCTCGCGATCACCGACCTCGTCTCCGCCTGGAAGGGCGAGGGCCGGCCGGGGGGGCGGGACGAGCTGCTGCTCCGGCTCGCCCGCTCCGGCGGCGTCTACGTGCCGGGCCTGTACGACGTGACCTACCTCGCCGACGGGCGGATCGCGGCGGTGACGCCGAACCGTCCCGGCGTGCCCGCGCGGGTCGCCAAGCACACGGTGATGGACCTCGACGAGTGGCCCTACCCGAAGCAGCCGCTCGTGCCGCTCGCCGAGAGCGTGCACGAGCGGATGTCGGTCGAGATCTTCCGCGGCTGCACCCGGGGCTGCCGTTTCTGCCAGGCCGGGATGATCACCCGTCCGGTCCGCGAGCGCTCCATCGACGGCATCGGGGCGATGGTCGACAAGGGCCTGCGCGCAACGGGTTTCGAGGAGGTCGGCCTGCTCTCGCTGTCCAGCGCCGACCACTCCGAGATCGCCGACGTCACCAAGCAGCTCGCCGACCGGTACGAGGACTCCAAGGTGGGCCTGAGCCTGCCGAGCACGCGTGTCGACGCGTTCAACATCGACCTGGCGAACGAGCTGTCCCGCAACGGAAGACGATCAGGACTGACGTTCGCCCCCGAGGGCGGCAGCGAACGGCTCCGCCGCGTGATCAACAAGATGGTCTCCGAGGAGGACCTGATCCGCACCGTGGCCACCGCCTACGCGAACGGCTGGCGGCAGGTGAAGCTCTACTTCATGTGCGGTCTGCCGACCGAGACCGACGAGGACGTGCTGCAGATCGCGGAGATGGCCAAGCGCGTCATCGCCACCGGCCGGGAGGTCTCGGGGCGCAACGACATCCGCTGCACGGTGAGCATCGGCGGGTTCGTCCCCAAGCCGCACACGCCGTTCCAGTGGGCGCCGCAGCTCGACCACGAGACGACGGACGCGCGGCTCGCGAAGCTGCGTGACGCCGTCCGCTCCGACCGGCGCTTCGCCCGGGCGATCGGCTTCCGGTACCACGACGGCAAGCCGGGCGTCGTCGAGGGACTGCTCTCCCGAGGTGACCGGCGCGTCGGGGCCGTCGTCCGCGCGGTCTGGGAGGACGGGGGTCGGTTCGACGGCTGGAGCGAGCACTTCTCGTACGACCGCTGGGTCGCGGCCGCCGAGCACGGCCTGGCGGGGACGCCGGTGGACCTGGACTGGTTCACCACGCGCGAACGCGGCGAGGACGAGGTGCTCCCGTGGGACCACCTGGACTCCGGGCTGGACCGGGACTGGCTCTGGGAGGACTGGCAGGAGGCGCTGTCGGGTCGCGAGCTCGACGACTGCCGGTGGACGCCCTGCTTCGACTGCGGTGTCTGCCCGCAGCTGGGCACCGACATCCAGGTCGGGCCGACCGGGCGGTCGCTGCTGCCGCTGGCGGTGGTCGGCGCCGCCGGCCTCGGCCCGGAGGTGCGGCCCGACCCCTAGGGTTGGCGGCGTGGACGCTGCGGACGCGGGGGACGGGCGGGTCACCTACCTGCTCGTCGACGGGGAGAACATCGACGCCACCCTCGGGATGAGCGTGTTGAACCGCCGGCCGCAGTCCGAGGAGCGGCCTCGCTGGGACGTCGTGCGCGGCTTCGCCGAGCAGGTCTGGGACCAGCCGGTCACGGGCCTGTTCTTCCTCAACGCCTCGTCCGGCCACATGCCGATGGGCTTCGTCCAGGCACTGATGGCGATGGGGTACCGGCCGATCCCGCTCGCCGGCTCGGCGAGCGAGAAGGTCGTCGACATCGGCATCCAGCGCACGCTGGACGCGATCGCCGACCGCGACGGCGACGTGCTGCTGGCGAGTCACGACGGCGACTTCATCCCGCAGGTCACGCAGCTGCTGGGGCCGGGTCGGCGCGTCGGGCTGCTGGGGTTCCGGGAGTTCGTCAGCACCCGCTTCGGCGAGCTGGTCGGCGCCGGGCTGGAGACGTTCGACCTCGAGGACGAGGTGGGCTGCTTCACCACACCGCTTCCCCGGGTGCGGATCATCCCCCTCGAGCACTTCGACCCGGTCCGCTTCCTGTAGGGCGCCGCGGCGCGCGCGTGCGGGTCGCGGTTCAGCGGGCTCGCCGGTGCGTCCCCGCGGCCGGTCTCAGCCGGCGCCGAGGTCGAGCGCGACCTGCAGCACCGTGCGGTCGGCGGGCACGGTCGCCGTCCACGTCGTCCCCTCCTGCTGGCCGCATGCCGCGGTGGCTCCGTCCGGTGTGGGGCAGGTCACGTCGACGACGCCGCGGCCCCGCACGACGACCGTGGTCGCCGCGGCTCCGGTGGCGGGGGCCAGCAGCGGCACCACGGCGACGGCGCCGGTCGGCGCGCCTGCGAGGGGGCCGAGCACCCCGACCAGCTCGTAGCCGACGGTCGCGGTCGTCCCGCCGGCGGAGTCCACCCGGTACTCGCGACCGGTGTCGCCGACGGGCGTCGCCGTCGCCGGCTGGCCGTCGACCTGCACCGCGAGCGAGGTCAGCTGCGGCGGACCCGCGGCGAGCAGCGTGCCCACGTCGCCCAGCCGCAGGTCGAGCCGGGCAGGGACGCCGCCGTCCGGGGTGAGCGTCTGCGCGACGACGGCGTTGCCGTCCTCCGTGACCTGCACGGTGACGTCGGCGGGTGCGGGCGTGGCGGCCGCGCCGGCACCCTGCGCGGTCGTCGCGTCGCCCGGCACCGGCGCGGCTGCCGCCCCGGTGCCCTGGCCGGGCTGTGCGCCGTCCCCCGTGGCGGGGTCGCCCGGGACCGTCGCGGTGTCGGGCTGGGCCCCGGGGGCCTGCGGTGCAGCGGCCTCGGCTCCGCCGGATGCAGCGCCGGCCGCGGCACCGGGTGCCCCCCCGGGCTGGGCGGCGTCACCGGCCGCACCCGCCGTCCCCGCGCTGCTGCGGGCGATCAGGTCGCTCAGCGCCGGCGCAGTCGCGGTGTCGGCCACGGGGGCGGCGTCCCGCCGCGCGCCGAGGGCGAGGCCGGCGGCGAAGACGAGGGCCACGGCCACCGCCGCGGCCAGCCACCGAAGGCTGCGTCGAGGAGGGTCCCCCGCCAGCGCCCGCGGCGCGGGCAGCGGGTCGTCGTCCCAGCCGTCCCAGGCCGAGCGCGCCCCGGTCGGACGGCCGGCGCCGGTGGAGCGAGCCGCCGGCGCCGACCTCCCCTCCTGACCGACCGGCGCGTTCGGCCCTCCGGTCCCGGAGCCGACCGCCCCGGGCAGCACGGGCTGCGGTGCGGTCGTCGGGCTGGTCGTCGAGCGGGCGGACGGGGCAGCGACCGGCGGTGCGCTCCCGGACGTGTTCGTCAGCACCTCGTCCGTGACCGGCGAGCGTGGCGCGGGCACGGCGGCACGGGCGGCCCAGGGCGGGCGCGTGTCCTCGCCCCCGGGAGCCGGGGTCGGCGGCGTGGTGCCGGCGCCGGCGCCGGGAGCGCCGAGGACCCACCAGGGCCGGGGCGGGGTGGTGGGGCCGCGCCAGACACCGTCGTCCGTGGCCCGCGATGCGGATGCCGCGGCAGCCGCGGCGGCGGCGATGGCAGCCGCGCGTGCGGCGTCGGGCAACGGCGACGGAGCCGGGGCAGCCGTGACGGGTGGGGCAGCAGTGACGGGTGACGCAGGCTCCGACGTCGGACGTCGCGCCGGCCCGGACGGCGCAGGGCCGGCGTGGCGCGGGCCGGCGGGCGCGGTCACCGTCACCGCGCGCCGTGGCGCGAGCCGCCGCGGCCCGGCCGGGGGGTCGGCCGTGCGGGATGCGGCGAAGGACGGCGGGCGGCCGGGGGACGGCGCGTGCCGCGGACCGGTTCCCGGCTCGCGGGTCCTCCACCAGGTCGCCACCGTGTCGCCCTCCCCTCGCTCGTGGCCCTTACACGAGACCGGTCCTGTTCTACAGGACCGGTCCTGTTCTACAGGCAGTGGTCACCGCGTGGGGTCCGAATGCCCAACTCGTCCCCTGTCGTCACCGCCGGTGAGTCCGTGCGGCTGTGAGGGGTCGCCGGACCGTCGGCGACGGCGCAGCGCCATCACGACCGGCGGCCTCCGGTCCTGGCCGGTTCACGATCGGCTCACGGTCGCGGGCGGCCCGGCCGCTCGCCGACGTCGGGACGTCGGGACGGCGGGGCATAGGTTTGGCGCCCGCCGCGCCCGCCGCCCGGCACCGCCGCCCCAGAGCCCGAGAGCCCGAGAGCGCGAGAGTCCGGCAGTCCGGCAGTCCGGCAGTCCGGCAGTCCGGCAGCGACAGCCCGACAGCCCGACAGCCCGACAGCCCGACAGCCCGACAGCCCGACAGCCCGAGGAGTGAGTCAGCTGGCCCGCACCCCGGACGGCCCGCCGCCTCCACCCGCCGTCCAGCGGGTGCGGCTGCGCTATGCCAAGCGTGGCCGGCTGCGGTTCACCAGCCACCGCGACTTCCAGCGCGCGCTGGAGCGGGCGCTGCGCCGCGCGGACGTCCCGATGGCCTACTCGGCGGGCTTCACGCCCCACCCGAAGGTCTCGTACGCGAACGCGGCGCCCACGGGGGCGGCCAGCGAGGCCGAGTACGTCGAGCTGCAGCTGGCCCGCCGGTGCGAGCCCGGCGCCCTGCGTGACCGCCTCGACGCCGCCCTCCCGCCGGGCCTCGACGTGGTCGAGGTGGTCGACGCCGGTCCCGGCGGGCTCGCCGAGCGGTTGACGGGCGGCGAGTGGGAGATCGTGCTGCCGGGAACGGCCCCCGAGGTGGCCGAAGCGGCGGTCGCCGCGTTCCTCGCCCGCGAGCACGTCGAGGTGGAGCGGCTCACCAAGTCCGGTCGACGGCAGCTCGACGCCCGGACGGCGGTGGTGCGCCTGGAGCCGGTGCCGTCCGCGCTCGCACGGTCCGAGCTGGGGCGCGGCGCGGCCGGTACGGGTCGTGTCTGTGCGATACTCCATCTGGTCGTGCGGCACGCCACACCTGCCGTCCGGCCCGACGACGTCCTCGCCGCCCTCCGCGTGGTGGCCGACCTGGCGCCGCCGTCACCGCCCCAGGTGACCCGGCTGGCGCAGGGGCCGCTCGATGAGGTGGCCGGGTCGGTGTCAGACCCTCTGACGCCGGACCGGGACGCCGCCGACGCTCTCGGCGCTGCCGCGCGGCCGTCCTCGGACGCCTACGGCGCGACCCACCGGGAGTGACATCAGGACTTCCGCCTCCAGGCGGCTGACCGGTACGGGAGGGCGACGGTGTGGCCGCGCTCCCGACCCGACGGGAGCAGCACCCGTGACCGAGAGCGACCAGCAGGCAGACCAGCAGGGGACCGGCACCCCCCCGGACCCGCCGGGCGACGGTGCCTCCGCGGCGCCGGTCCGCCCACGTCGGCGGCGGGCCGCCAGCAGGCCCAGCGGCCCTCCCGCCCCGGTGGACGAGGACACGTCGGCCGCCCCGGACACCGCCCATGCGAGTGCGGCGTCGGCCGAGCCAGCCGCCAGTGCAGGGTCGGCCGAGCCTGCCGCAGCCGAGCCTGCGGTCCCCGAGACCCCGCCGCGGCGGGCTCCCCGCAAGCGCGCGAAGCGGGCGGCGTCCGCGCCGGTCACGGCGCCGGCACCCGCTCCCGAGAGCCCGGCGGCACAGACGCACGCGTCGCAGCAGTCCGGGGACGGCGCGCCCGCACCGGAGTCCGCCGAGACGCCGGCCCCCGTCAAGCGGGCGTCGCGCGCCCGCACCCGCAAGAAGGCGGCCGCTCCGGAGCCGGCCTCGCCCGCGGATGAGGCCGCCGCCGCGCTGTCCGACGCGGCAGCCGCCGAGGTCGCCGAGACCGCGGCGGAGCCCGACGCGCAGACCGATACCGATCTCGGGACCGGGACCGTCGCCACGGACACCGGGAGCGGCTCTTCGGTCGAGGGCGATGAGGCCACGGCGGCGGACGACGCCGCCACCACGCCCGCCGCCACCACGGGCCCGGCCCTGCTGTTCCAGGCCCCGGAGGCCGGTGAACGCCCCTCCAGGCGGCGAGCCGCCCAGCGCGCGGCCGGGCCCCCCGCGCCTCCGGCCGACACCGAGGAGGCGCCCACCGGCACCGGCACCGGCAGCCGAGGCGACACAGCCGCCGCCGACACCGCCGAGACCGGGCCCGGCACCGCAGGAGGGGACGACACGTCGGCGGCGGCCGAGCGCGACGCGGGGGCGGGCACCGACGAGGACTCCGAGTCGGACTCCGAGTCGGACTCCGAGTCGGACGACGGCCCGAAGCGCCGGCGTCGGCGCGGCGGCCGGGGCCGGCGCAAGCGGTCCGGCCAGGGCGACGAGTCCGGTGACGACGCGGACGAGGGTGATGGCCGCGAGGCCGGGTCCCGCAGCGACGACACGGGGGCGACTCAGCCCGGGGGTGAGCCGCCCACGGCCGACCATGCCGGCGACGACGAGTCCGGCGCGGAGCCGGACTCCGGTGCCGAGGCGTCCGGGGACGCGGGGGACGGTGAGTCCGAGGGGTCGAGCCGGCGCCGGCGCCGGCGCCGGCGCCGCGGCGGTGGTGGCGGCGACGAGTCCTCGCCCGATCCCGACGACCCGCCCAACACGGTCGTGCGCGTGCGGCAGCCGCGCTCGTCGTCCGACGACGTCACGGCGCTGAAGGGCTCCACCCGGCTCGAGGCCAAGCGGCAGCGGCGCCGGGAGGGACGGGACGCGGGCCGGCGCAAGCAGGTCATCACCGAGGCCGAGTTCCTCGCCCGCCGCGAGAGCGTCGAGCGGGTGATGGTCGTGCGCGAGCGCGACGGCCGCACCCAGGTCGCGGTGCTCGAGGACGGCCTGCTCGTGGAGCACTACGTCGCCCGCAAGCAGCAGTCCTCGATGATCGGCAACGTGTTCCTCGGCAAGGTGCAGAACGTGCTCCCGAGCATGGAGGCCGCCTTCGTCGACATCGGCAAGGGTCGCAACGGGGTGCTCTACGCCGGCGAGGTCAACTGGGACGCCGCGGGGCTGGGGGGCCAGGCCAAGCGCATCGAGCTGGCACTCAAGTCCGGCGACCCCGTCCTCGTGCAGGTGACGAAGGACCCGGTGGGACACAAGGGGGCCCGGCTGACCAGCCAGGTGTCGCTGCCCGGGCGCTACCTGGTCTACGTGCCCAACGGCTCCATGACCGGCATCTCACGCAAGCTGCCGGACACCGAGCGCGCCCGGCTGAAGAAGATCCTGCGCCAGGTCGTGCCGGACGAGGCGGGCGTGATCGTGCGGACCGCCGCCGAGGGCGCCAGCGAGGACGAGCTCGCCAAGGACGTCGCGCGGTTGCAGGAGCAGTGGGCGGGGATCGAGAAGAAGTCCGGCGCGGTCAGCGCGCCGAGCCTGCTGTACGGCGAGCCGGACCTGACCGTCAAGGTCATCCGCGACATGTTCAACGAGGACTTCGCGCGCCTGGTCGTCTCCGGGGACGAGGCGTGGACGACGACCCACGACTACGTCGGTCGCGTCGTCCCGGACCTCGCCCACCGGCTGGAGCGGTACGAGGGCGACACGGACGTGTTCGCGGCCCACCGGATCGATGAGCAGATCGCGAAGGCACTGGAGCGCAAGGTGTTCCTGCCCTCGGGTGGCTCGCTGGTCGTCGACCGCACCGAGGCCATGACCGTCGTCGACGTCAACACCGGCAAGTTCACCGGCTCCGGCGGCAACCTCGAGGAGACGGTCACGAAGAACAACCTCGAGGCGGCCGAGGAGATCGTGCGGCAGCTGCGGCTCCGCGACCTCGGCGGCATCGTCGTCGTCGACTTCATCGACATGGTGCTGGAGTCCAACCGGGACCTCGTGCTGCGTCGGCTCCTGGAGTGCCTGGGCCGGGACCGGACGAAGCACCAGGTCGCGGAGGTGACGAGCCTCGGACTCGTGCAGATGACCCGCAAGCGCGTGGGGCAGGGGCTGCTGGAGGCGTTCAGCGAGACCTGCGAGCACTGCGTCGGGCGTGGCCTCGTGCTGTACGACGAGCCGGTGGACGCGCAGCCGGGCGGGTCGAACGACTCCGGCAAGGGCTCCGGGGGCCGGGGCTCGGGTCGCTTGGGGCGGGGCCGCGACTCCGGCGAGCGGGCGGCGCCCGACGCGACCCCTGACCCCGAGGAGGCCGAGCGCGAGCGGCAGCGGCGGGAGACCGCCAAGGCCGTGCACGAGGCAGCGGCGCGTGCCACGGCGAAGGCGGGAAAGCCGACGTCGGACGAGCAGCCGGGGCCCGACGAGCAGCCGGGGGCCGACGAGCAGCCGGGGGCCGACGAGCAGCCGGACGCCGACGAGCAGCCGGGGGCCGACGAGCAGCCGGCCGACCTGGAGCAGACGGCGGCCGACCCGGCGACGTCCTGAGCGGCCGGGTCGTCGCCGGGGCGGGTGCGCTGTAACGTGACGGCGTCCGACACGGGGTGCCCCGACCGGGGCTGAGATCACACCCGTCGAACCTGTCCAGGTCATGCTGGCGGAGGGATGTCGTCGATGCCCAGCACCCTCGCGCTGCGCGACGTCGTGGCAGCGGTCCACTCGCTGCGGGAGTCCACGCCGCTCGTGCAGTGCCTCACGAACACGGTCGTCGCCGGGTTCACCGCGAACGCCCTGCTGGCGGCGGGAGCCTCGCCCGCGATGGTCGACAACCCGCGCGAGGCGCCCCTGTTGGCGGCGGGGGCGTCCGCCGTCCTCGTCAACACCGGCACCCCGCAGCGTGACGAGGTCGAGGCGATGCACGCGGCCGCCGCGGCCGCCGCCGAGCACGGCACGCCCTGGGTGCTCGACCCGGTCGCCGTCGGCGCGCTGCCGTGGCGCACCGAGGTCGCCGCGGCGCTGCTGGCCCACCGGCCCGCCGTCGTGCGCGGCAACGCCTCGGAGGTCCTCGCCCTGGCCGGCGCCTCCGGCGGCGGGCGGGGGGTGGACGCGGCACACACCGCCGAGCAGGCGCTCGACGCCGCGGCGTCGCTCGCCGCGACCACCGGTGGGGTCGTGGCCGTCTCAGGCGCGGTCGACCACGTCGTCGCGGCACCCGGTGGCCGGACCGTCGTGGTCAGGGTCACCGGCGGGCACCCGCTGCTGACCCGGGTCACAGGCACCGGGTGCGCACTCGGTGCCCTGTGCGCCGCGTATGCCGGCACCGGTGGCGACCTCCTGACCGCCGCGGTCGCCGCCCACGCCCACACCGCCGCCGCGGCCACTCTCGCGGCAGCGCGGGCGGTGCGGCCGGGGTCGTTCGCCGTCGCGTGGCTCGACGCGCTCGACGCCGTGGGTGAGGAACCCGAGGCGTCCCTCGCGGCCGCCGTGGAGCTGTCGTGAGCGGGTCCGGCGCCGCGGTCGTGAGCCGGCCGGTCCCGCTCGCGACCTACCTCGTCACCGACACCGGGCTGTGCGGCCCTCGCGGCGTGGTCGCGACGGTGGTCGCGGCGGTCGCCGGCGGCGTCGACGTCGTGCAGGTGCGCGACAAGAACGCGGACCGGCGCACGCTGGCGGCGCTCGTCGCGGACGTCCTCGCCGCCGTCGGCGACCGGGTGCCCGTCATCGTGGACGACGCCGTCGACGTCGCGGTGCTCACCGGTGCGCACGGAGCCCACGTCGGGCAGGGGGACCTCGACCCCCGCCGCGCCCGGGACCTGCTCGGCGACGGGCCGCTGCTCGGGCTGTCGGTCGGCAACCGGACCGAGCTCGACGCCGCCCACGCGCTGCCCGCCGGCACCGTCGACCATCTCGGCTTCAGCCCGGTCTGGTCCACGCCCACCAAGCCCGACGCGCCACCACCGCTGGGGCTGGCGGGGCTGGCCGACCTCGTGGCGGCGAGCCGGCTGCCCGGGGTCGCCATCGGCGGGATCGACGCGTCCCGCGTGGCCGCGGTGCGAGCCACCGGTGTCGCCGGGGTGGCCGTGGTGTCGGCGGTCTGCGCGGCGCCGGACCCGGCCGCCGCCGCGGCCGCGCTCGCCGCAACCGCGCTCACCGCCACCGCGCTCGCCGCCACCGCCCGGGCGGACGCGCGCACGCGGGGCGCCGACAGCACGGTGGCGTCATGACCGCCACGGCGCTGTCCGTCGCGGGCAGCGACCCCAGCGGCGGGGCCGGCGTGCAGGCTGACCTCAAGACGTTCAGCGCGTTGGGCGTCTACGGCACCTGCGTGCTCACCGCGCTGACGGCGCAGAGCACCCGCGGCGTCACCGGCGTGCACGCCGTCCCGCCCGGCTTCGTCATCGAGCAGCTGGAGACGCTGCTGGACGACGTCGAGGTGCACGCCGCCAAGACCGGGATGATCGGCTCCGCCGGCACGGTGGCCGCCGTGGTGGGCGTGCTCCGGCGGCGCCGGGTGCCGCACCTCGTGGTGGACCCGGTGATGGTCGCCACGAGCGGTCACCGGCTGCTCGACGACGACGCCGTCGCCGCGGTCCGCGAGCTGCTCGTGCCCACGGCCGACCTGCTCACGCCGAACCTGCCCGAGGCCGCCGTCCTGCTCGGGCTCGACCCTGTCGCCGGGGCCGCCTCGACCCCTGCCGAGATGGCGGACCAGGGCCGGGCGCTGCGGGACCTGGGGGCCGGTGCCGTGCTCGTCAAGGGTGGTCACGCGCTTCTCCGGCCCCGCGACGCCGCCAGTACCGGCTCGGCGGCCACAGAGGCGCTCGACGTCCTCGTGGACGCCGCCGGGGTGCACCCCGTGGCGTCGCCGGCGGTGGTGACCCGGCACACCCACGGCACCGGCTGCACGCTGTCCGCGGCGCTCGCAGCGCTCGCCGCCCACCAGGCACCGGTGGACGGGTGGTCCGGGCACGTCCGGGCCGCCAAGGACCACGTCACGGCGGGCCTGCTCGCCGGGCGCGACCTCGCCATCGGCAGCGGTGCGGGCCCCGTGCACCACCTGCACCCGTGGTGGCCTGCCGGGCGGGCCTCGTGACCGCCGCACCGGAGGTGCTCGCCCGGCACGTGCGGCCCGTCGGCGGCGGGTTCAGCGAGCGGGCCTGGGCGCGGGCGGGCGCGCTGCGCGAGCACATCGACGCCCTGCCGTTCCTGCGGGGGCTCGCCGACGGGACGCTGCCGACCGAGACCTTCCGGCACTACCTCGAGCAGGACAGCGCCTACCTGCACGGCTACGCCCGCGCGCTCGCTGGCCTCGCAGCCCGCGCCCCGGACGCCGGCGCTGCGGAGCTGTGGTCCGGCGCCGCGACCGGTGCGGTCGTTGCCGAGCGCGAGCTGCACGCGGACCTGCTGGAGCTGCTCGGGCCCGGCCACGACCGACCCGAGCCCTCACCGACGACCCAGGGGTACCGCTCCTGGCTGGTGGCCACGGCGGCGACGGCGTCCTACCCGGTCGCCGTCGCTGCCGTGCTGCCGTGCTTCTGGGTGTACGCCGACGTCGGCGCGCGCCTCGCCGGCCACGCCGAGACCGTCCCCGACCACCCCTACGCCCGCTGGGTGCGGGCGTACGCCGACCCGGCCTTCGCTGCCGTGACCGGCCGGGCCGTGGCGGCGCTGGACGACGTCGCCGCCCGGGTGACCGCGGCGGAGCAGGCCGAGATGGCAGCCGCGTTCGACCTCGCGGTGCGCTACGAGTGGATGTTCTGGGACGCCGCCGACCGCCGCGAGTCCTGGCCGCTCCGACCGGTGCTCCCGGGCGCGGGAGACCTGGTTTGACCGGGCCGCGAGGGCGTCCGTACGCTGTCCCCGGCGTGCCCACGGCTCGCCCTGCTGTGCGCGCCCGGATCCGCTCCTCGCCCGCGCCAGCCCGCACCGACGTCAGAGAGTGAGTCCTACGTGTACGCGATCGTCCGCGCCGGCGGCCGGCAGGAGAAGGTGTCCGTCGGCGACGTCCTGACCGTCGACCAGGTGCCTGGTAAGTCCGGTTCCACCCTCGAGCTGCGTCCGGTGCTCGTCGTGGACGGCGACACCGTCACCAGCGACGCGGCCGCGCTCTCCGGGGTGAAGGTGACCGCGGAGGTCGTGGAGGGCACCAAGGGTCCCAAGATCACGATCCTGAAGTACAAGAACAAGACCGGCTACCGGGTCCGCCAGGGGCACCGGGCCAAGCTGACCCGGATCAAGGTCACCGGCATCGAGAGCTGACGTCGCCTCGACACCGCTCGACCCCCTCGACACCGCGCGACCCCCTCGACACGGAGGACTCACCATGGCTCACAAGAAGGGCGCCAGCTCCAGCCGGAACGGGCGCGACTCCAACGCCCAGCGCCTCGGGGTGAAGCGCTTCGGCGGCCAGGTCGTCGGCGCCGGCGAGATCATCGTCCGCCAGCGCGGCACCCACTTCCACCCCGGTGAGAACGTGGGCCGTGGCGGCGACGACACGCTCTTCGCCCTCGCCGAGGGCGCCGTGACGTTCGGCACCCGCCGCGGGCGCCGCACGATCAGCGTGCTGCCGGCCGACGCCTAGGCCCCGCGCCACAGCAACAGCGAGCGCAGCACGACCAGCGGCACGCGCCGCGAGATCGACCGACGACGCAGGGGCGGGCCGGGACCACCGGCCCGCCCCTGCGTCGCGTCGCAGCCGGTGACGCCGCGGCGGCGGGTGGCCGCGACGACGACAGCCGCCGAGGGCGGGGACGGGCAGGGGAGACGCAGTGGCCGTGCCGCGCTTCGTGGACCGGGTGGTGCTCCACGTGGCGGCCGGCGACGGCGGCCACGGGTGCGTATCGGTGCACCGGGAGAAGTTCAAGCCGCTGGGCGGCCCGGACGGCGGCAACGGCGGCCGCGGGGGCGACGTCGTGCTTGTCGCGGACCCCTCGACGACCACGCTGCTGGACCTGCAGCGGGCGCCGCACCGCAGCGCGGCCGGCGGCCGTCCGGGCGAGGGGGACCTGCGGCACGGCGCCCAGGGCGCGGACCTGGAGCTGAAGGTGCCGCCCGGCACGGTGGTCACCAGCCCGCAGCGGGAGGTGCTCGCCGACCTCGTGCACGCCGGCGACCGGCACGTGCTCGCCGCCGGGGGGCGCGGGGGTCTCGGCAACGCGGCGCTGGCCTCGACCCGCCGCAAGGCTCCCGGTTTCGCCCTGCTCGGTGAGCCCGGCTGGGCCGGGGACGTCGTGCTGGAGGTCAAGTCCCTCGCGGACGTCGCCCTCGTCGGCTACCCCAGCGCCGGCAAGTCGAGCCTCGTCGCGGCGATGTCCGCCGCCCGGCCGAAGATCGCCGACTACCCGTTCACGACGCTGGTGCCCAACCTCGGTGTCGTGCAGGCCGGTGAGGAGCGCTTCACCGTCGCCGACGTGCCCGGCCTCATCCCCGGTGCCAGTGAGGGCAAGGGGCTCGGGCTGGAGTTCCTGCGGCACGTCGAGCGCAGCGCCGTCCTCGTGCACGTGCTCGACTGCGCGACCCTCGAACCGCACCGTGACCCCCTCAGCGACCTCGAGGTGATCGAGGCCGAGCTCGCGGCCTACGCCGTCTCCGACGGTGAGCCGCTCGACCTGCGGCCCCGGCTCGTGGTGCTGCACAAGGTCGACGTGCCCGAGGCGCGCGAGCTCGCCGAGCTGGTCCGCCCCGACCTGCTGGCCCGCGGCTACGAGGTGGTCGAGGCGTCGTCCGCGAGCCACGCGGGGCTGCGGGAGCTGGGCTTCGCGATGGCCCGGCTCGTGCGCGAGACGCGGGCTGCCGCGGTGCCCGTCGAGGCGCCGCGGGTGGTGCTGCGCCCCACCGCCGTCGACGACAGCGGCTTCACCGTCACGCGGGAGGGCTCGGGTGTGCCGGACGACGCCGCCGGTGAGCTGTTCCGGGTACGCGGCGCCAAGCCCGAGCGCTGGGTCCACCAGACCGACTTCACGAACGACGAGGCGGTGGGGTACCTGGCCGACCGGCTGGCGCGGCTCGGTGTCGAGGACGAGCTGTTCGCCGCCGGCGCGGTCGCCGGCTCCACCGTGGTCGTCGGCGGCGGCGACGGCGTCGTGTTCGACTGGGAGCCCACGCTGGTCGGCGGCGCCGAGCTGCTCGGGTCGCGGGGGCAGGACCCCCGGCTGGAGGACCGGGAGCGGCCCAGCCGCGCGGACAAGCGCCGCCGGTACTCCGAGCGCCGCGACGCCCGCACCGCGGCCCGCGACGAGCTGGACGCCGAGCGGCGCGCCGGGCGCTGGACCGCCCCCGAGGACGGCACGGACGACGGCACGGACGACGGCACGGACGACGGCACGGACGACGGCACGGACGACGGCGGAGCCGTCGGGGACCCCGGCCCGGCCGGATCGAGGGACGACGAGGCGTAGATGGCCCGCCGCGAGGGGATGCACGACCGGGCGGACCTGCCTGCCGCGGCCCGACTGGTGGTCAAGGTCGGCTCGTCGTCCCTGACCGACGACGCGGGCCGGCTCGACGAGGCCCGCCTGATGCGGCTCGTGGCGACGCTCGTGGAGCGGCGGGCCGCCGGTCAGGAGGTCGTGCTCGTCTCCAGCGGGGCCATCGCCGCCGGCCTGTCCCCCCTGGGGCTGGCCCGCCGCCCGCGGGACCTCGCGACCCAGCAGGCGGCCGCGAGCGTCGGCCAGGGGCTGCTGCTGGCCCGGTACACGGCGTCGTTCGCCGCCTCCGGGCTCACCGTCGGCCAGGTGCTGCTCACGGCCGACGACGTCGTCCGCCGCGGGCACTACCGCAACGCGCAGCGGACCCTGTACCGGCTGCTGGCCCTCGGCGCGCTGCCGGTGGTGAACGAGAACGACACCGTGGCCACCGACGAGATCCGCTTCGGCGACAACGACCGGCTGGCGGCGCTCGTGGCGCACCTCGTGCACGCCGACGCGCTCGTGCTGCTCTCCGACGTCGACGCGCTGCACGACGGTCCCCCCGCGGCGCCGGGCTCGCGCCGGATCCCGCTGGTCCGCGGTCCGGCCGACCTCGAGGGGGTGCCGCTGGGGTCGGGCGCGGGAAGCCGGGTCGGCACCGGCGGGATGGTGACCAAGGTCGAGGCGGCGGGCATCGCCACGTCCTCGGGGATCCCGGTGCTGCTGACGGCCGCGGACCGGGCCGGAGACGCCATCGCGGGGGCCGACGTCGGCACGTGGTTCACCCCGACCGCGCCGCGCAGCGCGACCCGCCTGCTGTGGCTCGCGCACGCCGCGCACCCGCGCGGGCGCCTGCACCTGGACGACGGCGCCGTGCGGGCGGTGACTGCGCGGCGCGCCTCGCTGCTGCCCGCGGGACTGACCGGCGTCGACGGCGCGTTCGAGGCCGGCGACCCGGTCGACCTCGTCGACGCGAGCGGCACGGTGCACGCCCGGGGGCTGGTGGCGTACTCGGCCGCCGAGCTGCCGGCGATGCTCGGGCGCGGCACGCGCGAGCTCGCGGACGCGCTCGGGCCCGGTTTCGACCGGGAGGTCATCCACCGTGACGACCTGGTGCTGCTGCGTGGCTGACACGAAGCTATTGCGCGCCTGACCGGGGGTCCGGCGGCCCGGCCTGTGGGGAACCCGTCGCGTCGATGGGCCGTTTCTGGTCCACTGGACCCGGGGCCGGGGGTGGCCCCGGCGAGACGAGGCGAGGGGTGCGCGTGGAGCGGATCGCGCGGTTGAGGGTGGTGCCGGGCACCGGTGACGACACCGACCTGCCTGCGGCCGACGACAGGTTGGTCGAGCCACCCCGGCCCGACGACGCACCGGCCCGGCCGGACGCCGGTGACGACGTCGGCCTGTGGCACGTCGCCGTCACCTACGCCGGCCCTGCCGTCGCTGCGGACGACCTCGCCGGGGCGCTGCGTCGCCTCGCCGACGAGCGCCCGTTCCTGGGGTCGGCGCGGTACGCCGCCGACCGCGTGGAGCTGAGCTACTGGGACGAGGCGGCAGAGCTGCAGGACGCGGCGGCCCTGGCCCTGCGGCTGTTCATCGACCACCGCCGGTCCACCGGCCTGCCGGACTGGCGCGTCGTGGCCCTCGAGGTGATGGACCGCGACACCCTGCGCGCCGGCGGCCGACGGGACGACCCGTCTCCGGCGTTCGGCCTGGACGACGTGCGGCCGATGGTCTGAGCCGGCCCTGCCGACGCCGCGCAGGACCTGGCGGCGCCCCGTCGCGAGCAGCCTGAGCCGCCGGCGCCCTACCCTGGGGTGATGACGACGGCCGCGACCACGACGGACCGTGCCGGGCGCCCGGCCGACGCTCCCACCGAGCAGGACGTCGCCGAGCGGGTGCTCGCGACGTGCCGGCTGGCGCGGGAGGCGTCCGTCGACCTGGCCCGCGCCTCGACCCGTGCCAAGGACGCGGCGCTGCTCGCGGTGGCCGACGCCCTCGGGTCGAGCTCCGGGCGGGTCGTGGAGGCGAACGCGGCCGACCTGGCCGAGGCGCGCGATGCGGGCACCCCGGACTCGCTGCTCGACCGGCTGCGACTCGACGCGGTGCGCCTGGCGTCGCTGTCCACCGCCGTGCGAGAGGTGGCGGCGCTGCCCGACCCGGTCGGCGAGGTCCGGCGCGGCGCGACCCTGCCGAGCGGGCTGCGGATGCGGCAGGTCCGGGTCCCGATGGGGGTCGTGGCGATGGTCTACGAGGCCCGCCCCAACGTCACGGTGGACGCAGCGGCACTGATCCTCAAGAGCGGCAACGCCGCCGTGCTCCGGGGCGGGTCGGCGGCGCGGCGCACGAACCACGCCCTCGTCGACGTCGTCCAGGATGCCCTGGCCGGTGTCGGCCTGCCCCGTGCCGCGGTGAAGAGCGTCGACGACCTCGGTCGGGGCGCCGTGCGGCACCTGATGCGGGCACGGGGGCTGGTGGACGTGCTCGTCCCCCGGGGCGGCGCCGGTCTGATCCGCGACGTCGTGGAGCACGCGACCGTGCCGGTCATCGAGACCGGGACCGGCAACTGCCACGTGTACGTGGACTCTGCCGCGGACCTGGACGACGCGCTCGCGATCACCGTGAACTCGAAGGTGCACCGGCCCAGCGTGTGCAACGCGGCGGAGACGCTGCTCGTGCACGCCGACGTCGCCGCCGACTTCGTGCCGCGGGCGCTCACCGCGCTGCACGCGGCGGGGGTCCGGCTCCACGGCGACGAGCGGGCGGCCGCGCTCGCGCCTGCGGGAGTGGCGGTCGAGCCCGCCACCGACGAGGACTGGGCGACGGAGTACCTCGCACTGGAGATGGCCGTCGCCGTCGTCCCCGACGTCGACGCCGCTCTCGCCCACATCCGCCGTTGGTCCAGCGGGCACACCGAGGCCGTGGTGACGACCGACCTGCGGGTCGCGGACCGGTTCGCGGTGGAGGTGGACTCGGCGGCCGTGATGGTGAACGCGTCGACCCGGTTCACCGACGGCGGCGAGATGGGCCTGGGGGCCGAGATCGGGATCTCGACGCAGAAGCTGCACGCCCGCGGGCCGATGGGACTCCCCGACCTGACGACGACCCGGTGGGTGGTCACCGGGGACGGTCACGTCCGGTCCTGACCCGGCACGGCCGCCGTGGCACACTGACGCGCGGTGGCGCCGCACCCGGTGCCGGACGCGACACTGACCGGAGGCAGCGATGCGAATCGTCCTGGCGGGCGCGGTCGAGGAGGCCCACGCCGAGCTGCCGATCCCGGCGGAGGCGTACGGCCTGCTGGCCATCGCCGCGCTGGTGGGGCTGCTGCTGTTCACGTTCGCGTTCCGTGGCGTCGGCAACCGCCACGGCGGCGGCGGGCACTGACCCCCCGCCCGTCGAGAAGGGCCGCGCCGTGCGCCTCGGGGTGATGGGCGGCACCTTCGACCCGGTCCACCACGGCCACCTCGTTGCCGCCAGCGAGGTCGCCGCGCAGTTCGGCCTCGACGAGGTCGTCTTCGTGCCCACCGGGCGGCCGTGGCAGAAGGTCGAGCACGTCGTCACGCCGGCGGAGCACCGCTACCTGATGACGGTGATCGCGACCGCCTCGAACCCGACCTTCACCGTGAGCCGCGTGGACGTCGACCGGCCGGGCCGCACGTTCACCATCGACACGCTGCGCGACCTGCGCGAGCAGCGACCCGGCGCGGACATGTTCTTCATCACCGGTGCGGACGCCCTCGGGCAGATCCTGTCGTGGAAGGACGCCGACGAGCTGTGGACGCTGGCCCACTTCGTCGGGGTGACCCGCCCCGGGCACACCCTGACCGACGCCGGGCTGCCCGCCGACGGCGTCAGCCTCGTCGAGGTCCCCGCCCTGGCGATCTCCTCGAGCGACTGCCGTGACCGCGTGGCGTCCGGGCGACCCGTCTGGTACCTCGTGCCGGACGGGGTGGTGCAGTACGTCGCCAAGTACCGGCTCTACGTCCCCGTGGGCCCGCGCGGGCACGCCGCCGTCACGGCCGACGCGGCGGACCCGTGAGACGCTGAGGACGTCGTCCAGCCGGACGTAACCACCGACCGGACCCGCCGACTGAGCCGCCGCCAGCCCCCCGAGAGAACCGCCGACAGGAGACCCGTGCCCGCCACCGCCCGCGCCACCGAGCTCGCCGTGGCTGCCGCCGAGGCGGCCGCCGACAAGCTCGCCGAGGAGATCATCGCCCTCGACGTGAGCGAGCAGCTCGTCATCACCGACGCCTTCGTGCTCGCCTCCGCCGACTCCGACCGGCAGGTCCGGGCGATCGTCGACGCGGTCGAGGACCGGCTGCGGGAGCTCGGGGCCAAGCCGGTCCGCCGGGAGGGCCTGCGCGAGGCCCGCTGGGTGCTGCTCGACTTCGTCGAGGTCGTCGTCCACGTGCAGCAGAGCGAGGACCGGCGCTACTACGCCCTCGAGCGGCTGTGGAAGGACTGCCCGGTGCTGGACCTGCCGGAGTCCGCCCGGGGCGCACGCGAGCGCGCCGGCGACACCGCCGGGCGGTGAGCGCCGGGCGGGTCGTGCTCTGGCGCCACGGCCGCACCGCGTGGAACGCCGGAGAGCGCTTCCAGGGCCAGACCGACACCGACCTCGACGACGTCGGGATCGCCCAGGCGGCCGAGGCGGCCGGCATGCTCGCCGGCACGCGCCCCGCCGCGGTCGTGGCCTCCGACCTGCGCCGCGCCGCGCGCACCGCCGCGGCCCTGGCCGCGCTGACCGGCCTGCCCGTCGCCACCGACCCCGACCTGCGCGAGCTGGACGCCGGTGCCTGGCAGGGGCGGCTGCGCCACGAGATCGAGCAGCGCTGGCCGCAGGAGTTCGCCGCATGGCAGTCGGGGGAGGACGTCGCGGTCGGCGGCGGTGAGCGGCGCAGCGACGTGGGCGCGCGGACCGCAGCGGCCGTCGAGCGCCACGCCGACGGTCTCGACGCCCGTGACCTGCTCGTCGTCGCCTCCCACGGCGGTGCCCTGCGGGGCGCGATGCTGCAGATGCTCGGTCTGCCGCTGGCTGCGTGGGGGGCGTTCAGCGGACTGGCGAACACGCACTGGGCGGTGCTCGAGCGCCGCGCCGGGGGTGAGTGGCGACTGGCCGAGTACAACGTCGGGCCGGCCGGGGCGCACGTCGGCTCCGAGGGCTGACCCGGGGTCCGCGCCGCCCGCGCACGGGGTCTATGCTCACCTGCGTCGCGGCGGTCACCGGGCGCGGCACCGGCCTGCGGGCCGAGGGGCTGTGGCGCAGCTGGTAGCGCACCTCCATGGCATGGAGGGGGTCAGGGGTTCGAGTCCCCTCAGCTCCACCGACGACCCACCCGGTCCGCCTGGCCGGTCGGCGGTCGGGGGCGGTCGGACACCGACCGGGTGAGCCTCAGGCGGTCGAGACGGCATCGCCCGCCAGGATGCCGTCGATCTGGCCCATGGCCTCGCGGATGCCCTCCTCCAACCCCATCGCGATGAGCTGCTCCATCGCCTCGGGCGAGGAAAACTGCGTCGCGATGCTCATCGTGTCCGGCCGGGATCCGGGCGGGGTCCGAGGAAGCATGCGACACCCCGGCGCGGGTCGTGCACCGCCGGGACACGCCGGCGAGCACGGTGCGCACCCGCGCAGGCAGTTCGCCGACGTCGCTCACCCAGGTGGATGACATCGGCGCCGCGGGGGCGGTCGCGACCCCTCCCGGGTGTCAGCATGGCTTCCGTGCACCTGCCTGCGACCGCGTGGCGCCCGGCTGCGCTGGCTGCGGCCGTCGTCGCGCTGGCCTTCCTCGCCGCCCTGACGACCCTCGCCCTCGCGACCCCGCTGCCGGCGGTGCTGGCGCTGCTCGCGCTCGCCGGCGTCGTCCCGGCTGCCGCCTGGTGGTCGTGGCGTGATCAGGAGGACGCCCGCAGCGTCCTGGCCGCAGCGCACGCCGCCCTGCGCCGCCAGACGGTGCGCGACGACCTCACCGGGTGTCTCGACGAGCGCGGCCTCGCGCTCCTGGGCGAACAGGTGCTGGCCGCCGTGCGCCGGTCGGGCGACGCGATGTACGCGGCCGTGGTCGAGGTTGCCGACCTCGACGGCCTGCTGCGCGGCGCCGGCCGCGAGACCGTCGACGACGTCCTCGTTGCCGTCGCGGACGGGCTGCGGGCCGGCACCCGGAGCACCGACGTCGTCGCCCGGTGGGGCGCGGACGAGTTCGTGGTCGTCGGGCCCGGTTCGGGATGCGGGTCCGCAGAGCTGGAGCGTCGCGTCCGGGTGCACCTGTCCGACGCCCCGCCGGTCCCGCGGGCCCCCTGGGGCTTCCGGGTCACCGTGGGTGCGGGCACGCTGCAGCCGTGGGACTCCGGCGGTCTCGGGCAGCTCGTCGACCTCGCCCGCTCCGACCTGTCGCTGCGCCGTGCGCTGCGCGGCCCGTCCGCACCGGAGCCGGTCCACCGACCGCAGCGGGACTGAGCAGCGGCCGGAGCCGGCGGCGTCGCGCGGCCCCTCGTCTCGCCGCGCGGCCCCCGGTTCCTAGTCTCCCCGCGTGGACCCTCGTCATGCGCACCTTCGTCACGCGGACGGGCCGCCCGGTCGTGTGACGAGGGGGCACCGCACGGCGGCCGCCGTGGGGGGGCTCGTGCGTGCCGCGCACCCGATGCCGTCGGCGGCCGTCACCGTCTTCGCCGCCGGGCTGGGGGTGACCGCGGGGCTCGCCGCCGAGAGGACGGCCCTGCTCGCGGCGGCTGTCCTCACGGGCCAGCTGTCGATCGGCTGGTGCAACGACGCCGTCGACGCCGACCGTGACACCCGCGCGGGGCGCACCGCGAAGCCGGTCGCCGCCGGTGACGTCGGGGCCCGGACCGTGGCCGTGGCCGCCGGGGTCGCGGCCGCCACGAGTGTCGTGCTGTCGCTGCTGCTGGGCCTGCTGCCAGGGGCACTGCACGTGCTGGCGGTGGCCTCGGCGTGGGCCTACGACCTCGTGCTCAAGGCGACGTTGCTGAGCCCCCTGCCGTACCTGGTCTCGTTCGCGCTGCTGCCCGCCATCGCCGTGACGGCTGCGGGCGGCGTGCCGCGGGTCCCGGTGGTCGTGGCCGCCGGCGTCGTGGGCGTCGGCGCCCACCTCGCGAACACGGTGCCCGACGCGGCCGCCGACGAGGCCACGGGCGTCCGGGGCCTGCCGCAGCGGCTCGGCCCGCGGGCCAGCCGCGTGCTGGCCGGGGTCGCGGTGCTCACCGGCTGCACGGTCGTGCTGGCCGGCGGCGGCGCCACGGGCACCGCCGCCGTGCTGCTAGGCGCCGCGGTCGTCGTCGCCGCGGTCGGTGTCCTGCTGCCGGCACCGACCGCCGCCTTCCGCGCCGTGGTGCTGGCCGCGCTGCTGACGGTGGCCGGTCTGCTGGCGGCCGGGCCCGCCGTGCTCGTCGCCGCGCCGTGACCCGGGCTGCCCGCACGCGCTGCGCTAGACTCGGGACGTGCGCGGGCGGCCCGGAGCTGTGCTCCTCCTCGGCAGGCCGCGCCGGGCGGACGGGCACGGCGGGCCGAGCCGCCGGCTGGCACCGGCCGGCCCGGCGTAGCGGTCGCTGGCCCCAGCTGGCGCGGCGACCCCTTGCGTGCAAGGGGTCTTCTCATGTTCACGGCACGGTCCGGCCCAGGCAGCGAGAGGACGGCGGCGATGACGCAGACGCAGGACGAGGCGGCGGTCGCCACCGGCTCCCGCGCGGAGCGGTACGACGTCCACGCCGTCCAGGACCGGTGGCTGCCGGTCTGGGACGAGCTGGAGCCGTTCCGCAGCGGCCGGGACGGTGACGCGAGGCCGCGCAAGTACGTGCTCGACATGTTCCCGTACCCCTCGGGCGACCTGCACATGGGGCACGCTGAGGCGTACGCGCTGGGCGACGTCATCGCCCGGTACTGGGTGCAGCGCGGCTACGACGTGATGCACCCGATCGGTTGGGACGCGTTCGGGCTGCCGGCCGAGAACGCCGCGATCTCCCGCGGGCTGGACCCGCGCGCGTGGACGCACGAGAACATCGCCCAGCAGCGGGCGTCGATGCGGCGGTTCGCGTGCTCCTTCGACTGGAGCCGCACGCTCAGCACGTGCGACCCGGAGTACTACCGCTGGAACCAGTGGCTGTTCCTGCGGCTCTACGCCGCCGGCCTGGCCTACCGCCGTCCCAGCCTCGTGAACTGGTGCCCGAACGACCAGACGGTGCTGGCCAACGAGCAGGTCGTCGGCGGGCACTGCGAGCGCTGCCACGCGGTCGTGACGAAGAAGCGGCTGACGCAGTGGTACTTCAAGGTCACCGACTACGCCGACCGGCTGCTCGACGACCTCGACACCCTGGTCGGCGCATGGCCGGACCGTGTCGTGTCGATGCAGCGCAACTGGATCGGCCGCTCGAGCGGCGCCGACGTCCGCTTCGTGATCGAGGCCGCAGGCGACGGGTCGGGGCCGGGCGAGCGCGAGGTGACCGTCTACACGACGCGGCCCGACACCCTCTACGGCGCCACGTTCTTCGTGGTCGCGGTCGACTCCGACCTGGCCGCCGGCCTGGCCGCCGAGGCCGACGAGGCGACGCGCGCGGAGTTCGGCACCTACCTGGAGCAGGTGCGCTCGACCAGCGACGTCGAGCGGCTGTCGACGGACCGGCCGAAGACCGGGGTGTTCCTGGGACGGTACGCGCGCAACCCCGTCAACGGTGAGCGGCTGCCGGTGTGGGCGGCCGACTACGTGCTGGCCGACTACGGCCACGGCGCCGTGATGGCCGTACCCGCGCACGACCAGCGCGACCTCGACTTCGCCCGCGCATTCGACCTGCCGGTGCGCACGGTCGTCGACGTGCGAGGCGACGACGGGTCGCCCCTGCCCGACCCGGCGACGTCCGGGGAGGCCACCGCGGGCGACGGCCGGTTGGTGAACAGCGGGTCGCTCGACGGGCTGCGCAAGGACGAGGCGGTCGCCTCGATCACGGCCGAGCTGGAGCGCGGCGGCCTCGGGCGGGCGGCGACGAACTTCAGGCTGCGGGACTGGCTGATCTCGCGGCAGCGGTACTGGGGCACGCCGATCCCGGTGGTGCACTGCGAGACCTGCGGCGAGGTGCCGGTCCCGGAGGACCAGCTGCCGGTCGAGCTGCCCGACGCCGCCGGTCTGGACCTCACGCCCAAGGGGACGTCGCCGCTGGGCGGGGCGACCGACTGGGTGGACGTGGACTGTCCCCGGTGCGGTGGCCCCGCGCGGCGCGACACCGACACGATGGACACGTTCGTCGACTCGTCCTGGTACTACCTGCGTTTCGCGTCCCCGGACCGGGACGACGTCCCGTTCGACCAGGGCGAGCTGAGCCGCTGGCTGCCCGTGGACCAGTACGTCGGCGGGGTCACTCACGCGATCCTGCACCTGCTGTACGCCCGGTTCGTGACCAAGGCGCTGCACGACCTGGGACACGTCGACTTCACGGAGCCGTTCTCGCGTCTGCTGAACCAGGGCATGGTCCTGATGGACGGCTCCGCGATGAGCAAGTCCCGCGGCAACCTGGTGCGGCTGTCCGACCAGCTCGACGAGCACGGCGTGGACGCCATCCGGCTGACCATGTGCTTCGCGGGTCCCCCCGAGGACGACATCGACTGGGCCGACCTGTCCCCGGCCGGGGCCGCGAAGTTCCTGTCCCGCGCGTGGCGGCTGTCCGGTGAGGTGACGTCGCCCGTGGGGGCCGACCCCGCCGCCGGGGACGCCGGCCTGCGGGCCGTGACACACCGCACCGTCGCCGACGCCGGCGAGCTCGTCGAGGGGTTCAAGTTCAACGTCGCGGTCGCGCGCACGATGGAGCTCGTGAACGCCGTCCGCAAGGTGGTCGACACCGGCGCCGGCCCGGGTGACCCCGCCGTCCGCGAGGCCGTGGAGGCCGTCGCGGTGCTGTTGAGCCTGGTCGCGCCGTTCACCGCGGAGGAGATGTGGTCCCGCCTCGGGCACGAGCCGACGGTGGCCCTGGCCGGCTGGCCGACGGTGGACCCGGCGCTGCTCGTGCAGCCGACGGTCACTGCGGTCGTGCAGGTCGCGGGCAAGGTGCGGGCGCGGCTGGACGTCCCGGCCGAGATCGGCGAGGACGACCTGCGCGAGCAGGCCCTCGCCGAGCCGGCCGTGGTGCGGGCCCTGGACGGCCGTGCCGTGCGCACGGTCGTGGTGCGCGCCCCCCGGCTCGTCAACGTCGTCCCGGCCTGACCGGTGGGCGGACCGGGCGGCGCCGTCGGCGTCCTCACCGACTCCACCGCCTACCTGCCCGCCGGGCTGGCGGCCGAGCACGGGGTCGCCGTGGTGCCGCTGCAGGTCGTGCTCGACGGCCGGTGCCTGGCCGAGGGGGTCGACGTCGCCGGCGCCGACGTCGCCGCCGCCCTGCGCCGGCACCGGAGCGTGTCGACGTCGATGCCCTCGCCGGCCGTGCTGCTCGCCGCCTACGAGCGGCTCGCCGCGGCAGGTGCCCGGGAGGTGGTCTCGGTGCACCTGTCCGCCGAGGTGTCCGGTACGTGCGACGCCGCCCGCGTCGCGGCGCGCGAGGCTCCGCTGCCGGTGCACGTGGTCGACTCACGGACCCTGGCCCTGGGGCTCGGGTTCGTCGTGCTCGCGGCCGCTCGCGCCGCCTGCACAGGTGCCGACGCGGCGGAGGTGGCGGCGGTCGCGTCGCGGCGCGCTGCCGGCACGCTGGCCTGGTTCTCCGTCGCCAGCCTGGACCACCTGCGCCGGGGCGGCCGGATCGGGGCGGCGGCCGCGCTGCTCGGCTCAGCGCTGTCGGTCAAGCCGCTGCTGACGGTGCGGGACGGGCGGATCGAGCCGCTGGAGAAGGTCCGGACCTCCGCCCGGGCCCGCGCCCGGCTGGAGGAGCTGGCCGCGGCCGCCGTGACCGCCGCGGGCACCCCCGGTGGCGCCGGCGTCGACGTCGCGGTGCAGCACCTCGACTCACCGCAGCACGCCGAGTCGCTCGCGGACGCGCTCGCCGCCCGGTTCCCGGCGGCACGAGTGCTCCGCGGGGAGGTCGGTGCCGTGGTGGGTGCGCACGTCGGCCCGGGGATGCTCGCGGTGGCCGTCAGCGGGCCCGACGTCCCGGCCGGCGGATGAGGGAATGCGGATGAGGGGACGGCGGCCCGGCTGGCTGCTCCCGGCGTCGGCCGCGTTCTTGCCGGTCGTGGCCGCCGCCTGCTTCGCGCTGCTGGGCGGGTCCCGCGACGACGTGTACTGGACCCTGTTCACGACCGGGGCCGTGGCGCTCCTGCTGAACGCCCTCGTGCTCGTCGTGGCCGAGCGGGACCGCCGCCGCCGGCGTGCCGCCGAGCTGGACACGGCCGCACGGCTGCGCGTCGCGATGAAGGACGCCCTGCAGCCGCTCACCGAGCTCGTCGCCGCGATGCCCTACGGACCGGCGGCCGGCCGGCAGGCGGAGCTCCGGCAGGTCGCGGTGCAGGCCGTGGGCTCGCTCTCGCTGCTGCTGCGGGACGTCGACCGGCTGCGCGCCGTCGTGTTCGCCCTTTCCGAGGACGGCCGGACGCTGCAGCCGTTGGCGTACCAGGGTCGCGCGTCCACGCCGTCGCCGTTCGTGCTCGGCACGCGCCGCGGCGACCTCGCCATCGGTCTGGTCGCGCGCGGCGGCGCGGTGTTCGTCCCGGACCTGGACGCGGGGGAGCCCGAGGACTGGTCCGGGACCGGGCAGGGGTACAGCACCTTCGTCTCCGCGGCGATCGACAACGGGCAGTACGCCTACGGGATGCTCACGGTCGACGCCCCCCACGCCGGGGACCTCGCCGAGGACGACCGGCACGTCGTCATGCTCGTCGCCGACCTGCTGGCGATCGCGTTCGCCGAGGCGGACGTGGCCCGCGCGGGCCGGGTGCCCGCAGGTGAGGGGCTCGCGGGTGAGGCGCGCGCAGCCGCCGGGGCCCGCGGGCCGGACGGCGCCGACGTCGTGGGGTCCCTCGAGGTGACGCCGCCGCGTCCTGCTCGTGCCCGCGACCTCACCGACCCCGCGGTGCTCGCGTCGGTCTGGGACGAGGCCCTCGCCGACGTCCGCGACGAGCGGGCGCGGTAGGTCGCCCGGCGAGGGGCCCCCAGGTGCGGGGGCCCTCACCCGCTGTCCACACCTCGGCGTCTGGTGGTGCCGTGGGACGCGACCGGCGCAGCACGCTCACCTCATGCGCTCCCGCGACGTCGACTCCCGCCGGGCCGCCGAACGGCTGGCCGCGGCGATGGGGCGCCGTGCGGCGACGGACCGCCGCGGGCGCCCCGCCGGCGCGACCGGGTGGCTGCCCCCGGCGCCGGGCGGTGGGCCCGCGTTCTCGTCCGACCGCGCCCACCTGGGCGCCGACTTGGGCGCCGACTTGGGCGCCGACGTGCGAGCCGACCTCGAGGCCGGGCTCGGGCCCGGTCCCGGCGTCGCCCGACAGCTTCAGGCGTCCGCGGTGCCGGGGCCACGGCACCGGTGTGACGTCACCGCGGCGGGCGACAGCGACGACGTCGACGTGGACGACGTGGGTGGCGGGGAGGGCGACCGGCCGCAGCGTGCCCGGTGGGCCGTGACGACGGCGGCCGCCCTCGCCCTGCTCGTGGTCGGTGCCCTGCTCACGATGGTCTGGGGGGTCAGGACGGCTGCCGGCGCCCCGGGTGTCCCGGTTCCGGATCGCACGGCGTCGCAGGCCGCCGAGGCGCCCCGCCCTGCCAGCGACGCCGACGCCGCGGCTGTCGCTCACCCGGACGGCGACGACCCGGACGGTGAGGACCCGGACGCCGGGGGTGTGCCGGGCACCGGAGCGGTCGGTGCCGTGGGTGGTTCTGCACCGACGCCGTCCTCCGGACCGAGCCCCCAGCAGGCCGCGGCGCGGCTGCCGGTGGGCGAGGTCGTCGTGCACGTCGTCGGTCAGGTGGCCGAACCGGGACTCGCACGACTGCCGGCGGGTGCCCGGGTGTCCGATGCCTTGGCCGCGGTCGGCGGCCCGTCGGCGGGGGCCGACCTGACCCGCGTCAACCTGGCGCGCGCCCTCGTCGACGGCGAGCAGGTGCAGGTCCCTCGTCCCGGCGAGGAGCTGGCGGCGCCGGCGCCGGCTCCGGCGGGGGTCTCGCCCGGCCCGGCGGGGACCGCCCAGGCGGGCGAGGCATCAGCGCCCCTCCCCGGGACGCCGGCCGTCCCGCTGGATCTCAACGCCGCCACCGTCGCCGACCTGGACGCCCTGCCGGGGCTGGGGCCCGTCCTCAGCGGCCGCGTCGTGGAGTTCCGGGACCGGGTCGGCCGGTACAGCTCCGTCGAGGAGCTCGGCGAGGTCTCCGGGATCGGCGAGGTCCTGCTCGAACGGCTCCGCCCCCTGGTACGGGTATGACCCGTGCGCGCATGACCCGTGCGCGCCTGACCCGTGAGCCGACGACGCGGCGCGAGTCCGGTCGCCGGGAGAAGCTGGCCCCGAAGGAGCGGCCGGCCCCGCCGCGGCGAGGGCCGGGTGGCGTCGACCTGCGGCTCCTGCCGTCGGCGGCCGCTGCGTGGGGGTGCGCCGGTGCCGCGGTCGCCCTGTCCCCCGGGGAGCTGCTCGCGGGCGTGGTCGCGGTCCTGGTCCTCGCCGGGCTCCTTGCGGCGTCGCTCGTGCTGCGTCGTCCGGGAGGCCGTCACGACGGACCGGGGCGGCGCATCGCGGCCGGTGTCCTCCTGGCCCTCGCCGCGGCCGGGCTCGTGCTGGCGTCGACGGCGGCGCAGGCAGCGCGCCGCAGCGGCGGGGTCCTCGTCGATCTCGTCGCCCAGGAGGCGACCGTCGAGGCGCGGGCCGTGATCCGGGGCGACCCCCGCCGGGTGCGTCCCGCGTCCGCCCCCGACGAGCCGGACCGCGGGGGGGCCGACGGCGCGGCGCAGAACAGGGCCGACCGGGCCGACCGGGTCGTGGTGGTCGTCGAGGTGCAGCGGGTCCGGGGCCGGGGCGTGACCGGCTCCGCCGACGCACCGGTGCTCGTCGTGGGAACCGGCGCCTGGGCCGGGGTGCAGCCCGGCGAGGTCGTGCAGGCTGCGGGGCGGCTGGTCCGGTCCCGACCGGGGGACGACGTCGCGGCGCTGCTCGTCGCGCGCGGCCCGCCGACCGTGACCGAGCCGGCCGGCGTGGTGCAGCGGACGGCGGGCTCGCTGCGGGCGGGGCTCCGCGACGCGGCGTCCGGGCTGCCCCCGGACGCGGCGGGCCTGCTGCCGGGGCTGGTCGTAGGCGACACGTCCGGGTTGCCGCCGGACCTGGAGGAGGCGATGCGCGCGGTCGGCCTGACGCACCTGACGGCGGTGTCGGGCAGCAACGTGGCCATCGTGTGCGGCGCCGCGCTGCTCGTGGCGGCCGCCGCCGGTGCGGGCAGGACGGTGCGGGTCGGGCTTGCGGCGGCCGCGTTGGCAGGGTTCGTCGTGCTTGCCCGGCCCGACCCCAGCGTGCTGCGGGCCGCCGTGATGGGCGCCGTCGCGCTGCTGGGGCTGCTCGTCGGCCGGGCCCGCCGGGGCGTGCCTGCGCTGTGCGCCGCCGTGGTCGTGCTCTGCGCGGCAGACCCGTGGTTGGCGCGCCGCCCCGGCTTCGCGCTGTCGGTGCTGGCGACGGGTGGGTTGCTTCTGCTGGCCCCGGGGTGGGCACGGCTGCTCGCCCGCCGAGTGCCGTTACCGATGGCGCAGGCCGTCGCCGTGCCCGCGGCGGCGCAGGCGGTCTGCGCGCCGGTCATCGCCCTGCTGACACCACAGCTGGCCTTGGCGGCGGTGCCGGCCAACCTGCTCGTGGCCCCCGCGGTCGCGCCGGCGACCGTGCTCGGCGTCGCGGCGACCCTGCTCGCTCCGGTCTGGCCGGCCGGCGCGAGCGCCGTCGCGTGGGCGGGCGGCGTGGGGGCCTGGTGGGTCGCCGTCGTGGCGCGCGCCACGGCCGCGCTTCCCGGGGCCAGCGTCCCGTGGCCGCAGGGCGCGCGCGGCGCCCTGCCGCTGGTTGCGGTGACGGGCCTGCTCGTCGCCGGCGGCGCCCTGCTCGCCCGCGGGCGATCCGGCGACGCTCTCGGGGTCGGCCCGACCGAACGTGGAGGGCGTGCTCGGCGTGCCGGCGCCGCGGCCCGGCGCCGTCCGTGTGGTCCCCTCGCCGCGGTGCCCGTCGCGGGGGTCACGGTCGTCGCGGTCCTCGTGACCGCGGGGCTCGTCGTGGCCGGTGGGCTGGTGGGTCTGGCCGTGCAGCGGCGGCTGGCGCCGCAGTGGCCTCCGTCGGGATGGGTCGCCGTCGCCTGCGACGTCGGGCAGGGGGACATGTTCGTCGTCGCCAGCGGTCCCGGCAGCGCCGTCGTCGTCGACACCGGCCCCGACCCGCGAGCGGCACGGCGCTGCCTCGACGACCTCGCCGTGACGACGGTCGACCTGTTGGTGCTCAGCCACTTCCACGCCGACCACGTCGACGGTCTCGACGGGGTCCTCGCGGGCCGGTCGGTGCGGGGCGCGCTCACGAGCCCGCTCGCGGCGCCGCGGCCCGCGGCTCGGAGGGTGGCGGCTGCGCTCGCGGCGGTCTCGGTCCCGGTCACCGACGGCACGACGGGTGTGACCGGTGCGACCGGCACTCTGACCTGGCAGGTGCTGTGGCCGCCCGAGGCCACCGGTGGCGGACCGGACCCCGGGCCGGTCGAGGGGACGCTGGCGAACGACGCCAGCGTGGTGCTGGCCGTGCAGGCGCCCGGACTGCGGGTCGTCGCCACTGGTGACCTCGAGACCGAGGCGCAGCGCGCTCTCGCCCGCAGTCTGCCCCGCGACCAGGTGCCCGTCGACGTGCTGAAGGTCGCCCACCACGGCTCCGCCCGCCAGGACCCCGGCTTGCACGAGCGATGGGACCCTCGCGTCGCCCTCGTCAGCGTCGGCGCGGGCAACGACTACGGTCACCCCGCACCGTCGACCCTCGGTCTGCTCGCCGGCGCCGTCGTCGCACGCACCGACCAGGGCGGGGACGTCGCGGTCGGGGTGGGGGGCGGCTCGCTGTGGGTGGCGGACCGCGATGCTCGCGGCCGCAGCAACCTCTCGATCAGAGACGCCCAGGGGGAGTCCCGGGCTGGTTCCGAGCCGTCGGGGGTGCCCGCCTCGCGGCAGCCGACCGGGTCGGCATCGTCGTCCGGGCGTCGGTGGCGGGGTCGGGTCGCCGTGGCAGGCTGCGCACGTGGCAGCCCGCAGGCCCCCGGCCCCGAATCGCTCCTGGCAGGAGGCCGAGCCGGCGGCGGTCGTGCTCGTGACGGGGACCGAGGGGTTGCTCGCCGACCGGGCCGTGGACGCGGTCCGGACCGCGCTGCTCGCGGCCCACCCCGAGCTGGACGTGGTGGAGGCCGACGCCGCGGGGTATGCGGCCGGTGACCTCGCCGCGTGGGTCAGCCCGACCCTGTTCGCGCAGCCGCGGCTGGTGGTCGTCAGCGGGGTCGAGGCCGCAGCGGACGCGTTCGTGGCCGACGCCCTGACCTACCTCGGCGACGTCCAGGACGACGTGACGCTGGTGCTGCGGCACGCCGGAGGCCAACGCGGCAAGAAGCTGCTCGACGCGGTGCGAGCGGCGCCCGGTGCGGTGTGGGTCGACTGCCCGCCCGTGAAGAAGGACGCCGAGCGCAACGACTTCGTCGTCGCCGAGCTGCGGCGCCTGGGCCGGCGGGCGAGCCCGGGTGCGCTGCGGGCGCTGCTCGACGGCGTCGGCACCGACCTGCGGGGTCTGGCCGCCGCGTGCTCCCAGCTCGCGGCGGACCTGCCGGACGGTCCCGTCGACGCCGCCGACGTGGAGCGCTACTACGGCGGGCGGGCGGACGTGACCGGCTTCAAGGTCGCCGACGCGGTCGTCCTCGGCCAGTGCGACCAGGCGCTCGTGCTGCTGCGGCAGGCCGTTGCCGCCGGGGTGGACCCGGTGCCGGTGGTGGCCGCGGTCGCGTCGCGCCTGCGGACGCTCGCCCGGGTCGCCGCGGCGGGACGGGGCCGGGCGGCCGACGTCGCGCGCGATCTGGCGCTCGCGCCGTGGCAGGTCGACAAGGCCCGTCGCGAGCTCGGCGGGTGGACGCCGCAGGGGATCGCGACCGGGATCATCGCGCTCGCAGAGGCCGACACCGCGGTCAAGGGCGGCGGTCGCGACCCCGTCTACGCGGTCGAGCGTGCCGTCGTCACCATCACGGCGGCGCGGGACGGGTAGCGGGGCCGGCCGCCAGGACGGTCGCACGCCGAGCAGGCGCGCGAGCGGCGAGCCGCTCGCGCGCCTCAGGCCTGGGTCGTGTGACGCGCCAGGGCCGACTTGCGGTTCGCGGCCTGGTTCTTGTGGATGACGCCCTTGCTCGCGGCCTTGTCCAGCTTGCGGGACGCGGTGCTCAGCGCCGCCTTCGTGCGCTCCGCGTCGCCGGACCCGAGGGCCTCGCGGAAGCCGCGGATCGCGGTGCGCAGCTCGGCCTTGACCGACTTGTTGCGCAGGCGGGCCCGCTCGTTGGTCAGGTTCCGCTTCATCTGGGACTTGATGTTCGCCACGTATGAGCCCTCTGTCGTCCGTCGGTCGTTCGGTCTGGGCCGGCCGTCCGGCCCACCGCACGCGCGTGCAGCGGGACCGCTCGGCGCGGGGAGGATGCGAGGTGCCACCACGCAGGTTCGCGACAGGCACGCGACCTGCGAGGTTACCAGGGTCCTGCGGCGCGCAAGAAATCACGCCCCGGTGCTGTGCGGCCGTGTTCGTCCGCCGGGAGCCAGGGCGGTGCTCGCCCGGGCACCTGCCGCGCGCGTGGGACGATGACTCGCCCGATGACTCGCCCGAGGAACAAGAGGTAGCCCACCCCCGTGTCCCCGATGGCCAGTGACGCCTCCCGGTCGACGATCGCGCCCGCCGCGACGCCGCCGTCCCGCATTCGCAACTTCTGCATCATCGCCCACATCGACCACGGCAAGTCCACGCTCGCCGACCGGATGCTGCAGCTGACCGGTGTGCTCGACGACCGGTCCGCCCGGGCGCAGTACCTCGACCGGATGGACATCGAGCGCGAGCGCGGCATCACCATCAAGTCGCAGGCGGTCCGGATGCCGTGGGAGACCCCCGCCGGGCCGCACGCGCTGAACATGATCGACACCCCCGGGCACGTGGACTTCTCCTACGAGGTGTCCCGGTCGCTCGCGGCGTGCGAGGGCGCCGTCCTGCTCGTCGATGCCGCCCAGGGGATCGAGGCACAGACCCTGGCGAACCTCTACATGGCGATGGAGAACGACCTCGCCATCATCCCGGTGCTGAACAAGATCGACCTGCCGGCGGCCCAGCCGGACAAGTACGCCGAGGAGCTCGCGGGCCTGATCGGCTGCGAGACCGACGACGTGCTGCGGGTGTCCGGCAAGACGGGGGCCGGCGTGGAGGCCCTGCTCGACGTGATCGTCGAGCAGGTCCCGGCGCCGGTCGGCGACGCGGACGCGCCGGCCCGGGCGATGATCTTCGACTCGGTCTACGACAGCTACCGCGGCGTCATCACGTACGTGCGGGTGATCGACGGGCGGCTGACACCCCGCGAGCGGATCGCCATGATGTCGACGAAGGCGACGCACGAGCTGCTGGAGATCGGGGTGATCTCCCCGGAGCCCGTACCCGGCAAGGGCCTCGGTGTCGGTGAGGTCGGGTACCTCATCACCGGTGTGAAGGACGTCCGCCAGTCGAAGGTCGGCGACACCGTGACCGACGCCGCGAAGCCGGCGGCCGGCGCGCTCAGCGGCTACCGCGACCCGAAGCCGATGGTGTTCTCCGGGCTGTACCCCATCGACGGCTCGGACTACCCCCTGCTGCGTGACGCCCTCGACCGCCTCAAGCTCAACGAGGCCGCGCTCGTCTACGAGCCGGAGACGTCGGCCGCACTCGGGTTCGGCTTCCGCTGCGGCTTTCTCGGCCTGCTGCACCTGGAGATCGTGCGGGAACGGCTCGAGCGGGAGTACAACCTCGACCTGATCTCCACGGCACCGAACGTCGTCTACCAGGTGACGATGGAGGACGGCGCCGAGGTCGAGGTGACGAACCCCAGCGAGTTCCCCACCGGCAAGGTCGCCGAGGTGCGCGAGCCCGTGGTGCGGGCCACGGTGCTGGCCCCCAGCGACTTCATCGGCGCCGTGATGGACCTGTGCCAGAGCCGGCGCGGCGCCCTGCAGGGGATGGACTACCTGTCCCCGGAGCGGGTCGAGCTGCGGTACTCCCTGCCGCTCGCCGAGATCGTGTTCGACTTCTTCGACCAGCTGAAGTCCCGGACCCGCGGCTACGCGTCGCTGGACTACGAGCCCGCGGGGGACGAGGCAGCCGACCTGGTGCGGGTCGACGTCCTGCTGCAGGGCGAGCAGGTGGACGCCTTCTCGGCGATCGTGCACCGGGACAAGTCGTATGCCTACGGCACGCTGATGGCCGGCAAGCTGCGCGAGCTGATCCCGCGGCAGCAGTACGAGGTGCCGATCCAGGCCGCGATCGGCAGCCGCATCATCGCGCGGGAGACCATCCGTGCCATCCGCAAGGACGTGCTCGCCAAGTGCTACGGCGGTGACATCACCCGCAAGCGCAAGCTGTTGGAGAAGCAGAAGGAGGGCAAGAAGCGGATGAAGATGGTCGGGCGGGTCGAGGTCCCGCAGGAGGCCTTCATCGCGGCGCTGTCCACGGACGACTCGGCCGTGGCGGACAAGGCCCGCAAGTAGCGCGGGCCGGCAGACGGGGCCCGCGCGCGCCATCGCCGAGTGACCCGGAGGTGTCGTGGAGGGCGGCCGCGGGCGGCCTCCGTCCGGGACCGGCCCGGCTGCTGGTGCTCGGGGCCGCGATCTGCTTCGCCACCACGGGGACGGCGCAGGCCCTCGGACCGGACGGTGTGTCGCCGGTGCAGGTCGGCGCCGCGCGGGTCGGGCTCGGCGAGTGGGCGCTGACCCGGCGGCCGCCGGGCGCCCGGTGGGTCGTCGCCACCGCGCTGGCGGCGCTCGGGGTCGTGGTCCTCGCCGCCGGTGGTGGTGGCGGGGCAGCCGGATCGCTCGACCCGCTCGGGATCGCGGCGTCCCTGGGGGCCGGCGCGAGCTATGCCGTCTGCACCCTGGCGAGCAAGCGGCTGCTGCTCGACGGCCACGGGCCCGACGCCGTGATGGGGATGCTCTTCGGCGTCGCCGCCGTGCTGCTGACCCCCGTGCTGCTCGCCGCGGGCACGGCGTGGCTGGCGACCGCCGGCGGGGCCGCGACCGCCCTGTTCCTCGCCGTGGTGCCGACGGCGCTGGCCTACGTGCTCTTCGTGCGCGGCCTGCAGTCGCTGCCGGCCGCCGAGGTCGCCACGCTCACCCTCGCCGAGCCGGTCACCGCCGCCGCGCTCGGTGTGCTGCTGCTCGCCGAGCCGTTCGGGCTCGCCACCGCCGTCGGGTCGGGCGTGCTCGTCGCCGGTCTCGTCGTGCTCGCGACCGGCCTGCGCCGCACGGTGCCCGCATGCGCGCCGGCCGCACCGGGCCCCGGCGAGGGGTGACAGGATCGGTGCCCGTGAGCTCGCTCGTCGCCGTCTGCCGCGTGCACACCCTGCGTCCCGACGAGGGGTCGGTCGGGGCGACCGCGATCGACAAGCGTCCGCTCGACGGCTCGGTCCGAGTGCGGCGGATCGGGCTCTACGGCGACGTGCAGGCCGACCGGGAGTACCACGGCGGCTACGACCAGGCCCTGTACATGGTCGCCGAGGAGGAGGTCGACCACTGGGTCGGCGAGCTCGGCCGCGACCTGCCGGCGGGTGTGTTCGGGGAGAACCTGCGCACCCGCGGCGTCGTCGTGGACGACGCCGTGATCGGCACCCGCTGGCGGATCGGCGCCGACGTCGAGGTGGAGGTCACCGGGCCGAGGATCCCGTGCGCCACGTTCGCCCGGTTCCTGGGGGAGCAGCGCTGGGTGCGCCGCTTCGCCGAGCACGGCCGGACCGGTGCCTACCTGCGCGTGGTGCACACCGGCGACGTGAGCGCCGGGGACGCGGTTCAGGTCGTCGCCGTCCCCGACCACGGGGTGGGCGTCGCGGCCTGGTTCACGCGCAAGGACCCCGCCGACGCCCGTGCGCTGCTGGCCGCCGACGCCGCCGGCGACGTCCGGCTCGCGGCGACGGTCCGCGAGGACGCCGAGAAGGCCGCCGCGCGCTGAGGGGCGGGACGGATCCGCGTCACCTCCGGGCGCGGGCCACCATCACCTGCTGCGGACCGGCGGGGCCGGCGAGGTAGCGGGTCCCGGTCTCGACGAACCCGGCCGCGGTGTACGCGCGTCGCGCCGCCGTGTTCGTGTCGTTGACGGTGAGGACGACGAGCTCGACGTCCGGGTGCACGGCACCCGCCAGGGCCGGGACGGCGCGTGCCGCCGCGGTGCCCCAGCCCCGGCCCTGGTGGTCAGCACCGAGGTAGAACCCCCGTAGCAGCACCGCGCGGTGGGTGTCGTCGACGAGGTCGCGCAGGATGCCGTCGCGGTCCAGCACCCCGAACCCCACGACGTCCCCGCCCGCGACGACCGCGAACGGCGTGCGGGCCGGGTCAGCCTCCGCCTCGGGCAGCGTCGTCTCGCTGGTGCCGGAGAAGACGACCTGCGAGCGCAGCGGCCGCAGCCGCTCGACGGCGGCGCGCAGGTCCGCGTCCCCTGCGTCCACGACGCGCAGCACGACGTCGCCGGACGCGGCGTCCGGTGGGGGAGCGGGGGCCACGCCCGGACCGTAGCCGCGGCCGGCGGCGTCGCCGCCCCCGGCCCGCCCGCCCCGCCGCGGCGCGGGGAGGATGGGGGTCGTGCCCCCCGCCCCGCCCGACGGCGACGCCGCGCCCGCGGACGGCGAGCTGCCCGCCTCGGTGGGCGAGGGGGCGGCCGACCGTGCGTTGGGGGTGTACCTGCACGTCCCGTTCTGCGCGACGCGGTGCGGGTACTGCGACTTCAACACCTACACCAGCGGCGAGCTCGGCGGCGTTCCCGGCGGGCCGGCGACCCCGCAGGGCTACGCCGCGGCCGCAGCCGAAGAGGTCGCGCTCGCCGAGGCCGTGCTGCGGCGCGCCGGCCTGCCGCGCCGCGACGTCGCCACGGTGTTCGTCGGGGGTGGCACGCCGACCCTGCTGCCGTCGGCGGACCTCGTCGGCCTGCTGGGCGCCGTCCGGGACGACCTCGGTCTCGCCGTCGGCGCCGAGGTCACGACCGAGGCGAACCCGGACTCGGTCACGCCCTCGTCGTTGGCCGAGCTCGCCGCGGGGGGCTTCACGCGCGTCTCGTTCGGGATGCAGTCCGCGGTCCCGCGGGTGCTCGCGACCCTGGACCGTACCCATGACCCGGCGCGGGTCCCCCTCGCCGTGCGGTGGGCCCGCGACGCCGGGCTGCACGTCAGCCTCGACCGCATCTACGGCACGCCGGGGGAGGCGCCCGCCGACTGGCGGGCGAGCCTGGAGGCGGCGCTCGCGTGCGAGCCCGACCACGTCTCGGCGTACGCCCTCGTCGTGGAACCCGGGACGGCGATGGCGTCGCAGGTGCGCCGCGGCGCGCTGCCGACGCCCGACCCGGACGCGCAGGCCGCCGCCTACGAGGCCGCGGACGAGGTCCTGACGTCCGCCGGCTACGACTGGTACGAGGTGAGCAACTGGGCGCGCGACCCCGCGGCGGCGTGCCGGCACAACCTCGGCTACTGGCGCGGCGACGACTGGTGGGGCGTCGGACCCGGCGCGCACAGCCACGTCGGCGGGGTGCGGTGGTGGAACGTCAAGCACCCCGTGGCGTGGGCGCAGCGGCTCGCGCAGGGCTCCCCGGCCGCCGGACGGGAGCTGCTGGACGCCGACGCGCGTGCCACCGAGGCCGTGATGCTCGGCGTGCGGATGCGGACCGGGTTGCCGCTCGCCGGCGTCCCCGAGGTCGGGCAGGGCCGCGTGCCCGACCTGGCCGCGAGCGGGCTGCTGGACGGCGATGCGCTCGCCGAGGGGGCGCTGGTGCTGACGCGCCGCGGCCGGCTGCTCGCCGACGCCGTGGTCCGCGACCTGCTCGGCTGGTGAGCAGGTCGCGGCGACGGCTACCGGGTCAGGGCCCGGGTGATGGGCTCAGCTGATGATGCGGATCGTCAGCGGGTAGCGGTACTCGCGGCCCTCGCTCGCCGCGACCGACGCGAGGATCACGAGGACGACGTAGGCCACGCCGAGGACCGCCAGCATCACGAAGCCAATGAGGATGAACACCAGGATCCCGCTCACCACGATGTACAGCAGCCAGGACAGGTTGAAGTTGAGCGCCTCGACCGCGTGCCGGCGGACGAACGGGCTCTTGTCCCCCTGGACCAGCATCACGAGGAGCGGGCCGAGGAAGCCCAGTGCGACCCAGGCCGCGACGAAGCTGGACAGGTGGGCACCGACGGCCCAGTTGCGCTCGGTCTGGGGGTTCATCGCCGTCGGCCGGTACCCGCCCGGCTGGCCGTACCCGCCGGGCTGGCCGTACCCACCGGGCTGCCCGTACTGCTGCCCGTACCCGCCGGGCTGGCCACCGGGCTGGAACGACTGCCACGGCCCTTGCTGGCCCGGCTGCCCGCCGGCGGGCCGCCCGGGGTCCCCCGCCGGGGGTCCGCCCTGGCCCGGCTGCGGCTCGGTGCCGCCGGTCTCGGGGGTGGTCATCGTGGTCTCCTCGGTCGGGCGTTCGCTCATGACGTCCACGCTAGGTACCAGTGTGGCCCCAGCGCAGCCTGCGGACCCGCCGTTCGACGGTGGGGTCAGCCCCAGGGTCGGCTCACCGCCGCCCCCCGCCCTCGCCGCCGTCCCCCGCCGTGGCGCACACCCTCGAGTGTGAGGTCCGTGCGCGACACGCCGGCGAGTCGCGCACAGATCTCACACTCGGCGGGGGAGGGGGGTCCGGGCGTCAGGTGCTGTGGCCCTCGGTGGTGACGAAGTCGATCAGCTCCTCGACCCGGCCGAGCACGGCCGGCTCGAGGTCCGCGTACGTGCCCACCGCCGCGAGCACGCGCTGCCAGCCGCGGGCGACGTCGCCCTGGTCGCCGTGGGCCCAGCCGAGCGCGGCCAGCACGCCCCGCTTCCAGTCCTGGCCGCGCGGCACGACCGGCCACGCGGCCAGGCCGAGCCGGTCCGGGCGTACGGCCTGCCAGACGTCGACGTACGGGTGCCCCACGACGAGCACGTGGCCCGGGCCGTGGCGACGCACGGTCTCGGCGACCACGCGGGACTCCTTCGACCCTGCCACGAGGTGGTCGACGAGAACCCCGAGGCGGCGCCCGGGGCCGGGGGCGAACTCCGCCACCAGGCCCGGCAGGTCGTCCACCCCGTGCAACGGCTCGACGACGACGCCCTCGACGCGCAGGTCGTCGCCCCACACCTTCTCGACCAGCTCGGCGTCGTGCCGGCCCTCGACCCAGATCCGCGACCCGCGCGCCACCCGGGCCCGGGCCCCGGTCACCGCCACCGAGCCGCTCGCCGTCCGGGCGGGGACGCGCGGCGTCGACGGAGCCGCCGGCGCCGGCCGCACCAGCGTCACCGGCTCGCCGTCCAGCCAGAACCCCGGCCCGGCGGGGAACGAGCGGGTCCGCCCGCGGCGGTCCTCGAGCACGACGACGAGGACGCCGCCGGCGGCCTCGGTACGGACGACGGCGCCGCACCAGCCCGTCTCGACCTCCTCGACGACGAGGCCGGCCGTCGCCGCCATCTCCCGGCTGCGGCCACGGGGCGGGCGGCGCCAGTCGCCGGCCAGCACGTCGCCGCCGTAGCGGTCGCCGGTACCACGGGTCGCTGCCACGCGCGGGACGGTACGGGCCCGGCGCACGGCTCCGGTGGTGCCGCGCCGTGACCGCGTAGACTGGCACTCGGTCCGCAGGAGTGCCAGGGCAGGTCGATGTCGCCCTGGACCGTCGCGACGGGACCCGGCAGGGTCGCCGACGCAGGTTGGCGCAGGAGCCGGCAGGAGGTGGCGAGGTGTCCGACGAGCGCAGGCTCGAGGTGCTGCGTGCCATCGTCGAGGACTACGTGGCCTCGCGTGAGCCCGTCGGCTCCAAGGCCCTCGTCGAGCGGCACAGCCTCGGTGTCTCCCCGGCGACGATCCGCAACGACATGGCCGCGCTGGAGGAGGAGGGGCTCATCACCCAACCCCACACCAGCGCCGGCCGGATCCCCACCGACAAGGGCTACCGGGTCTTCGTGGACCGCCTCTCGGCGGTCCGCCCCCTGTCCCCGGCCGAGCGTCGGGCCATCACGCACCTGCTCCAGGACGCCGTCGACCTCGACGACGTGCTCGAGCGCACCGTGCGGCTGCTCGCCCAGCTCACCCACCAGGCCGCCGTGGTGCAGTACCCGTCGCTGAGCCGGTCCACCGTCCGGCACGTCGAGCTCGTCCCGGTGGGTGGCGGTCGGGTGCTCGTCGTGCTCATCACCGACACCGGGCGGGTCGAGCAGCGCACCGTCGACTGTGGCGGCGACCCCGGCGACCAGTTCGTCGGCGAGCTGCGGGCGCGCCTGAACCAGGCGGTCGCGGGGGCTCGCCTCGCCGCGGCGGCGGACCGCCTCGTCGCGCTCGCCGACGCGTTCCGTCCGGAGGACCGGCCGGCGGTCCGCGCCGTGGTGCAGGCCCTGGAGGACTCCCTCGCGGTCGAGCGCGAGGACCGCATGGTGCTCGCGGGGACGGCGAACCTGGCCCGGTCCGGCACCGACTTCGGCTCGTCGATCTCCCCGGTGCTCGAGGCCCTGGAGGAGCAGGTCGTGCTGCTCCGCCTGATCTCGGAGATGGCCGACGACCCGGCCAGCGGGGTCTCGGTGCGGATCGGGCACGAGAACCTGCACACATCCCTGGCCGAGGCGGCTGTCGTGACCACGGGTTACGGTTCGGGGGGTGAGGCGGTGGCTCGCCTCGGCATCCTCGGTCCGACCCGGATGGACTACCCGTCGACGATCGCGGCGGTACGCGCGGTCGCCCGCTACGTCTCCCGGATCCTGGCGGGCTGAGCGCGAGCGGCTCCCGGCACCACCCCGCCGCCCAGTGCGGCCGACACCGACCCCGCACGGCCCGACCCCGCACGGCCCCGACCGGCCGTGACCACGACCGGACAGAGGACACGTGAGCGACCACTACCAGGTGCTCGGCGTCAGCCGCGACGCCGGCGCCGAGGACATCAAGCGCGCCTACCGCAAGCTGGCGCGCCGGCTGCACCCGGACGTCAACCCGGGCCCGGAGGCCGCCGAGGAGTTCAAGGCGGTCTCCCAGGCCTACGACGTGCTGTCGAACCCCGACAAGCGCCGCGCGTACGACACCGGCGCCGACACCGGGCCCGGCGGCGGCTTCGGGCAGGGGTTCGGGTTCCAGGACATCTTCGAGACGTTCTTCGGGCAGGGCGGCGGCACCGTCCGGGGTCCGGCGTCCCGTGTCCGGCGGGGGCAGGACGCCTTGATCCGGCTGGACGTCGAGCTCACCGAGGCGGTCTTCGGCGCCGAGCGCGAGCTGCAGGTCGAAACCGCCGTCGTCTGCCCGACCTGCGACGGCTCGTGCGCGCGCCCAGGCACGCGGCCGCGTACGTGCGACGTCTGCGGCGGCCGCGGCCAGGTGCAGCGGGTGGCCCGCTCCTTCCTCGGGCAGGTGATGACGACGTCCGCGTGCCCCACGTGCCAGGGGTTCGGCACGGTCATCCCAGAGCCGTGCCTGGAGTGCTCCGGCGAGGGCCGGGTCCGCAGCCGGCGGACGCTGACGCTCAAGGTCCCGGCCGGCGTCGACACCGGCACCCGGATCCAGCTCGCCGGCGAGGGTGAGGTCGGCCCTGCCGGCGGCCCGGCGGGCGACCTGTTCGTCGAGATCGCCGAACGCCCCCACGAGACCTACACACGCCGCGGCGACGAGCTGCACGCCACCGTCGTCGTGCCGATGACGGCCGCGGCGCTGGGCACGACGCTGACGGTGAGCACGCTGGACGGCGAGCGCGAGATCGAGGTGCGCCCGGGCACCCAGCACGGCGAGGAGCAGGTGCTGCGCGGCCTGGGGGCTTCCCGGCTGCGCGGCGGGGGCCGCGGCGACCTGCACGTCCACCTCGAGGTCGTGACCCCCACCCGGCTCGACGACGAGCAGGGCGACCTGCTGCGGCAGCTGTCGCAGCTGCGCGGCGAGGAGCGGCCCAACGGCCGGATGTCGGCGGCGCACCCCGGTGTGTTCTCCCGGCTGCGGGACCGGTTCGCGGGGCGCTGAGGCAGCGCGCGACCCGACCCCGGCGTCCTGCCGCCGACCCCACCGTCTCAGGAGACCGTGAAGGCCTTGCTGTCGGGGAACATCCGGGGCCCCTCGGGCGACTCCCCGCCCGAGGCGTCCGGCTGCCACACCTCGACGGTGTAGTCGCCGGGGGACAGGTCCGTGGTGAACGAGAGCGCGTCGAAGGTGCCGTTCGCGCCGCCGTCCGCGAAGCCCTCGGCCACGACGGCACCGCCGGAGTCCCGCACCTCCCAGCCGAAGGTGCCCTCGAACGCGGTGCCGAGGCCGGTGAAGCGCACCGTCCCGGCGTCCACCGTGGCGCCCTGCACCGGGGTGAGCAGCCACGTCGGGTTCTGGACGTCGACCATCGGCTGCCGGGTCATCGGCTCCCCGAGCGGCACGCTCCCCCAGGCGTCGTAGGGCTCGCCGTCGACCGTGACGGTCACGGACCCGGGGACCTGTGCGGCAGCGGTGGCGGTGTAGACGAGCTGCTGCACCGCGAGGTCCGCCAGCTCGCTGCCGACGCCGGCGGCGAAGGCGTCCGCGGACAGGTCCACCGTCACCGCGTCGCCCGAGACGCTCGCCTCGACGCGGGACGCCGGGGACCACGGCGTCGCGTAGTCCGGGTCGGCCGGCTGCTGCGTCGTCATCGCCGACACCGCGGAGGCCACCCGGCTCCCGACGTCGGGGACGGTGCGGAACTCTCGGAACAGGCGGTAGGACACCGCGGTCTCCCCGACCCAGTACACCGGCACCCCGGAGACCTCGCCGCCCGCGGCGGTGTCCTCGGGCACGGACGACGGGTCGCCCGCGCCGGTGTCGGGGTCCGTCGCCGGCGGCGCCACCGGCGCGGACGCCGTCCCGCCGGCCTCGTCAGTCTCGGTGGGTCCGGTCGACCCCGTGGGGCCGGTGACGCCCTGCGTCGTCCCCGAGGCGGCCGGGGCGACGGTGCCGCCGTCGCCGTCCAGCAGCGTCAGGCCGGTGACGCCGCCGACCACGACGACAGCGGCTGCGGCGGCGACCCACGGCACCCACCGGCGGCCACCGCCCTCCCGCGTGCGCTCCACGATCCCTGCGAGCCCGTCCTCGCTCGGTGTCACGGTCTGCGCCTCTCGCTCCAGGGCACGACGCAGCAGCCGCGCGGTCTCGTCGTCCTCGGCCGACCCGCCGAGCGGGAACGGCTCCTGCGGCCCGCTCATCGGTCCTCCTCCTGCCGCCCGGCGACGGCCGCGCGCAGCGCGGCGAGCCCCCGGTGGGCGTGGCTCTTCACGGCGCCACGGCTGATGCCCAGCGCGTCGGCGATCTCTGCCTCGCTCGCGTCGGCGTAGTAGCGCAGCACCAGCACCTCCTGCTGGCGGCGAGGCAGCGTGCGCAGCGCCACCATCACGGCGGCGTCCTCCTCGGCCCGCAGCGCGTGCTCCTCCGGTCCCGCCGGCGCCGGGGCAGCCGCCGGGGCGTGCGCCTCGACCACCCGCCGGTGCCGGCGCACCGAGCGGCACCCGTTGACGACGCTGGTGCGCAGGTAGGCGTGCGCCGTCGCCGGGTCCGCGAGCCGCGCCCAGCGCCGGTGCAGGGCCACGAAGGCGTCCTGCACGACCTCCTCGGCGTGCTCGCTGCCTGCGAGCAGCAGCGACGCCAGGCGGACGAGCGTGCGCCAGTGCGCGGCGTACAGCTGGGCCACCGCCTGGTCGGCGTCCCACGACGACGGGTCGGTCGTGGCGGGGTCGTCGCGGACCACCGTCACCTCCCGTACCGGGGCGGGCCACCGGGCCGGCACCGTCGTCATCGCATTCACACCCCGTCCACGCGGGGGACCGCCGCCCGGTTGTCATGGGCCTCTGGACTCACCCGTCCGGCGCAACGGACCGGTGCGCCTCCAGGCTGCCGCGTCACGCACGGCGTCGGGTGGTGACGCGCCGCCGCGCGCCGCCTACCGTGTCGGCATGAGCACGGACGACTCGACCGCGACCGCGGACTGCCTGTTCTGCCGGATCGCTGCCGGGCAGGTCCCGGCGGACGTCGTGGCCTCCACCGACCACGCCGTGGCGTTCCGCGACATGTCCCCGCAGGCGCCCACCCACGTCCTCGTCGTCCCGCGGACCCACCATGCGGACGTCGGGTCGCTCGCGGACGCGGACGGCGACACCCTCGCGGACGTCCTACGGCTCGCCGCGCGGGTCGGGCGGGAGGTAGGCGACCACCGCATCGTCTTCAACACCGGCAGCGGCGCGGGGCAGTCGGTGTTCCACGTCCATGCCCACGTGCTGGCGGGCCGGTCCCTGGGGTGGCCCCCCGGCTGAGCAGCGCCCGGGCGGGCCGCGCCGGTAGGATGGTGGGCGACGAGTCGCCGAGCCCCGAGGAGCAGGGCAGCCAGCCCCACCCATGACCGAGCACCCCCACGACGCCGAGGTCGACCTCGGCGCGTCCACCGCCGGGGCACCCCGCGGCCCGCGCGCCACCCAGCACCGGATCGTCGTCCCCGACGACGTGGCGATGGTGTCCCTGCTCGGCACCCGCGACGAGCTCATCCGCACCGTCGAGCGGGCGTTCCCGCCGGTCGACGTGCACGTCCGGGGCAACGAGATCACCCTCACCGGCCCCTCCGGCGACGTCGCCCTGCTCGACCGGCTCGTGGACGAGATGCTCGCGGTGATCGCCACCGGGCAGCCACTGACGTCCGACGCGGTGGACCGGTCGATCTCGATGCTGCGTCAGCAGTCCACCGAGCGCCCGGCGGACGTGCTGACCCTGAACATCCTGTCCAGCCGCGGCCGGACCATCCGGCCGAAGACGCTGAACCAGAAGCGATACGTCGACGCGATCGACGCGCACACCGTCGTCTTCGGGATCGGGCCCGCAGGGACGGGCAAGACGTACCTCGCGATGGCCAAGGCGGTGCAGGCGCTGCAGGCCAAGCAGGTCACGCGGATCATCCTGACCCGCCCGGCGGTGGAGGCGGGGGAGCGGCTCGGGTTCCTGCCCGGCACCCTGACCGAGAAGATCGACCCCTACCTGCGCCCGCTGTACGACGCGCTGCACGACATGCTCGACGCCGACTCGATCCCCCGGCTGATGGCGAGCGGCACGATCGAGGTGGCGCCGCTGGCCTACATGCGGGGCCGCACGCTCAACGACGCGTTCATCATCCTCGACGAGGCGCAGAACACCTCGCAGGAGCAGATGAAGATGTTCCTGACCCGGCTCGGGTTCGGGTCGCGGATCGTCGTGACCGGCGACGTCACGCAGGTCGACCTGCCGACGGGCACGCGCTCGGGGCTGCGGGTGGTCCGCGAGATCCTCGAGGGCGTCGACGACGTCCACTTCGCCCAGCTCCACAGCCAGGACGTCGTGCGGCACCGGCTCGTCAGCGACATCGTCGACGCGTACGGCCGCTGGGACGAGGCGAACGAGCACGCCCAGACCGCCGCCGCCTCGGGTCGCGACGAGCGCCGCCGGGGCCGCGCCGGCCGCTGAGCCCCCGCCGGGGGACGCGCTCGGCCGTGCGGCGCCGGCCGCGGACCAGCCACTCGTGATCGCTCACCCGTGACCACGTACCCGTGACCACGTACCCGTGAACAGCCACCCATGACCACGCACCCATGACGACCTGACCTGGAGCACCGGACCCCCATGAGCGGCGGCACAGCATGAGCATCGACGTCGTCAACGAGTCCGGCGAGGTCGTCGACGAGCGCGAGGTCGCCGCCCTGGCCCGCTCGGTGCTGGACGCCCTGCACGTCAACCCGCTCGCCGAGCTGTCGGTGCTGCTCGTGGACCCGACAGCGATGGCCGGGCTGCACGAGCAGTGGATGGACTCCCCGGGCCCCACCGACGTGCTGAGCTTCCCGATGGACGAGCTGCGCCCCGGCACCGAGACCGAGCCCAGCGCGCCGGGCCTGCTGGGCGACGTCGTGCTCTGCCCCGAGGTCGCCGCCCGTCAGGCGGTCTCAGCGGGTCACAGCCGCGAGGAGGAGCTGCTGCTGCTCACGACACACGGCATCCTCCACCTGCTCGGCTACGACCACGCCGAGCCCGACGAGGAGGTGCAGATGTTCGCCCTGCAGCGGCGGCTGCTGCTGACGTTCCTCGCCGGCCGGAACCGCTCGTGAGCTCCCCGCCGTCGGCGCTGCTCGCGGTCGTCGCCGTCCTGCTCGTCGTCCTCGCCGGCGTGCTGGCGGCCGTCGAGGCCGCCGTCGACCGCCTGACCCGCGGCGAGGCGGCGCGCCTGGTCGGCGAGGGACGCCGCGGGGCCGGCGCGGTGCAGCGCGTCGCGGGCGACCCCGCTCCGCACGTGACGACGTCGACGTTCCTGCGGGTGGTGGCCGAGGCGACCGCGGCGGTCTGCGTCACGCTCGCGCTGGCAGGTGCCTTCGGGAGCTGGTCCGCGGTGCTCGCGACCGCCGCGGTGGTGATGGCGGCCGCCACGTTCCTGCTCGTCGGGGTCGGCCCCCGCACCCTCGGTAGGCAGCACGCGGAGGCGGTCGCCCTCGCCGCCGCCCCGGCGCTGGCCGCGACGAGCCGGGTGCTGGGGCCGCTGGTCCGGGCCCTCGTCACCCTCGGCAACGCGGTCACGCCCGGCCGCGGCTACCGGGACGGTCCGTTCGCCTCGGAGACCGAGCTGCGGGAGATGGTCGACCTCGCGAGCGAGTCCGCGGTGATCGAGGCCGGCGAGCGCCGCATGATCCACTCCGTGTTCGACCTCGGTGACACCATCGTCCGCGAGGTGATGGTGCCCCGCACCGACATGGTCACCGTCCCGACGGGTTCCACGCTCCACGACGCGATGACGCTCTTCCTGCGGTCGGGGTTCTCGCGCGTCCCGGTGCAGGGGGAGTCCACCGACGACCTGCTCGGGCTGCTGTACCTCAAGGACGTCGCCCGCCGGCTCCACGTCGACCCCGACCAGGCGGGCGAGCCGGTCGACCTGCTGGCGCGCACCCCCGTGTACGTGCCGGAGAGCAAGCCGGTCGACGCCCTGCTGCGGGAGATGCAGCACGACTCCACGCACGTCGCCGTGGTCGTCGACGAGTACGGCGGCACCGCGGGGCTCGTGACGATCGAGGACCTGCTGGAGGAGATCGTGGGCGAGATCGCCGACGAGTACGACCGCGACGTCGCCGGCGTCGAGGCGGTCGAGGCGGGCGGCTACCGGCTCAGCGCCCGGCTGCCGATCGACGACCTGGCGGAGCTGTTCGACACCGAGGTCGACGACGACGAGGTCGACTCCGTCGGAGGGCTGCTCGCCAAGCACCTGGGCAAGGTGCCCATCCCGGGGGACGAGGTCGAGGTCGCCGGTCTCGTCCTCGTCGCGGAGCGGCGCGAGGGCCGCCGCAACCGGATCGCGACCGTGCTGGCCCGCCGGCTGCCGCAGCCCGACCCCGACCCCGTCGGGGAGCACCGACGATGACGCTCGTCGACGGCACCGACGTGCCCGAGGGCCACCGGTCGGGGTTCGCGTGCGTCGTCGGCCGCCCCAACGCCGGCAAGTCGACGCTGACGAACGCCCTCGTCGGGCAGAAGGTCGCGATCACCTCGGCCCGCCCGCAGACCACCCGTCACACGGTGCGGGGCATCGTGCACCGCGCCGACGCGCAGCTGGTGCTCGTCGACACCCCGGGTCTGCACCGGCCGCGCACGCTGCTCGGTCAGCGGCTCAACGACCTCGTGCGCGAGGCGCTGGGCGAGGTCGACGTGGTCGCGTTCTGCCTGCCCGCCGACCAGCGGGTCGGGCCAGGTGACCGCTTCATCGCCGAGCAGCTCGCGCGCCTGGGGCGCACACCGGTGGTTGCCGTGGCGACCAAGGCCGACGCGGTCGACCGGGGCCGGCTGGCCGAGCACCTGGTCGCCGTCGACGCGCTCGGTGACTGGGCCGACGTCGTCCCCGTCTCGGCTGTGGACGGCTACCAGGTCGAGGTCGTCGCCGACCTGCTCGTCGCGCACCTGCCGACCGGGCCACGGCTCTACCCCGAGGGGGAGCTGACCGACGAGCCGGAGGCCGTGCTGGTCGCCGAGCTCGTCCGCGAGGCCGCGCTGGAGGGCGTGCGCGACGAGCTGCCGCACAGCCTGGCCGTCGTGGTGGAGGAGATCGTCGCCCGCGAGGGGCGCGACGACGGCCTGCTCGACGTGCACGTGCAGCTGTTCGTCGAGCGGGACAGCCAGAAGGGCATCGTGATCGGACGCGGCGGTGCGCGGCTGAAGGACGTGGGCACCCGTGCGCGGCAGGCGATCCAGGCGCTGCTCGGCACGCCGGTGCACCTCGACCTGCGGGTCAAGGTCGCCAAGGACTGGCAGCGCGACGCGAAGCAGCTGCGCCGGCTCGGCTTCTGACACGGTCTGCGTGGACCCGCCCGACCCCGGGGCGTACGCTGACCGTGATGCCTGCGGCGAGCCTCCTCCTCGGCTGCCGCGGCGAGGTGCTCTGAGACCAGGCCGGTCCCCTCGCCGCGGGGCCCCTGCGTGCCGGCCGCCCACCCCCACCGCGGAAGGCGTCACCGAGACATGAGGACCACCCAGCAGCCGTCGGGGATGCCGGTGCACCGGTACCGCCCCTTCCACGAGCAGATCACCGTCGACCTGCCCGACCGCACCTGGCCGACGAGGCGGATCGAGAAGGCCCCGCGCTGGTGCGCCGTGGACCTGCGCGACGGCAACCAGGCGCTCATCGACCCGATGAGCCCCGAGCGCAAACGCCGGATGTTCGAGCTGCTCGTCGAGATGGGCTACAAGGAGATCGAGGTCGGCTTCCCCGCGGCGAGCCAGACCGACTTCGACTTCGTGCGCCAGCTCGTCGAGGAGGACCTCGTCCCCGACGACGTCACGATCCAGGTGCTGACGCAGGCGCGGGACCACCTCATCGAGCGGACGTTCGACTCGGTGCGCGGCGCGCACTCCGCGATCGTGCACCTGTACAACTCCACGTCGGCGCTGCAGCGGGACGTGGTCTTCGGCCTCGACACCGACGGCATCGTCGACATCGCGCTGCAGGGCGCGCGGCTGTGCCGGAAGCTGGCCGAGGGCATGGACGGCACAGCGCTCTACTTCGAGTACTCGCCGGAGTCGTACACCGGCACCGAGCTCGAGTTCGCGGCCCGGATCAGCAACGAGGTGCTCGACGTGCTCGAGCCGACGCCGGACCGCAACGTCGTCGTGAACCTGCCGGCGACGGTCGAGATGGCCACACCGAACGTGTACGCGGACTCGATCGAGTGGATGAGCCGGCACCTGGCGTACCGCGACGACGTCGTCCTCAGCCTGCACCCGCACAACGACCGTGGCACCGCCGTGGCCGCCGCGGAGCTGGGGTACATGGCCGGCGCGGACCGGATCGAGGGGTGCCTGTTCGGCAACGGCGAGCGCACCGGCAACGTCTGCCTGGTCACCCTCGCGCTGAACCTGTTCAGCCAGGGGATCGACCCGCAGGTCGACGTCAGCGACATCGACGAGGTGCGCCGCACCGTCGAGTACTGCAACCAGCTGCGCGTGCCCGAGCGCCACCCCTACGGTGGCGACCTCGTGTACACCGCGTTCAGCGGATCGCACCAGGACGCCATCAACAAGGGCTTCGCCGCGATGGACCGCCGCGCCGAGCACGCCGGCGAGGACGTGCGCGACGCCACCTGGGCGGTGCCGTACCTGCCGATCGACCCCAAGGACGTCGGCCGCTCGTACGAGGCCGTGATCCGCGTCAACAGCCAGTCGGGCAAGGGCGGCGTCGCCTACCTGATGAAGACCGAGCACCACCTCGACCTGCCCCGGCGGCTGCAGGTGGAGTTCTCGCAGGTCGTGCAGCGGCGCACCGACGACGCCGGCGGCGAGGTCTCCGCCGAGGAGATGTGGCGCGTCTTCGCCGACGAGTACCTGCCCGCCGCCGAGGGCGAGCCGGGCTGGGGCCGCTATGCGCTGCGCGGGATGCGGCAGTCCAGCGAGGTCGACGGCGCCGACCGGCTCTCGGTCGACGTGCGCGTCGACGACGCGGTGCGCACGCTGGAGTCGCTCGGCAACGGTCCCGTCGACGCGTTCGTGCAGGCGCTGCGCCAGGTCGACGAGCAGGTCCGCGTGCTCGACTACCACGAGCACGCCCTGTCCGCCGGGGGCGACGCCCGGGCGGCCGCGTTCATCGAGTGCGAGGTCGGGGACCGCGTGCTGTGGGGCGTGGGCATCGACCCCAACATCGTCACCGCGTCGCTGAAGGCGGTCGTCTCCGCGGTGAACCGCGCCAGGCGCTGAGGTCCCTTCCGCCGGTGCGGGGTCCGCGCTCCCCTCGCGATGTCGTTGCTCCGAGTGGGCGCACCTGGCGCGGCAGGTCGCCACTCGCGCACCGACGGTTGGTCGGCGTGTCGGGGTCTCGGGTAGCGTCGGGACCCTCGGGTTGCTCGTCGGCGCCCGCACCGGCGCGGGGGGGCACCGTGCAGGAGGGCTGGGGACGGGTGCGCGGTGGCCTGGGCGGCAGTACCGGCCGCGAGCTGGTCGCGGCGTCGGAGTTCGGCCCGCTGGACCTGCTCGCCGAGCGGGTGCACGACACCTACCAGCGGGGCGACCACGCGGGTGCCGTGGCGGCGGCCCTGCGCGCGCTGCCGGTCGCGATCGGCACCGGTGACCGGGCCACGACGCGGTACCTGCGGTACACCGCGGCGGTCGCACTGCAGGAGTCCGGACGCCACGCCGACGCGGTGACGCACGTGCACGCGTTGCTCGCCGACCTGGACCGTGGCAGCGACCCCTGCTGGCGCGCCAAGGGACTGGCGCTGCTCGCCGAGACCAGCCTCGCGCTGGGGGAGCAGAACCGGGCGATGGACGCCCTCGCCGAGGGCTCGTGGCTGCTCGGCTCCGCGCGCGGCTCCGTGCACGGCTCGGGCTACAACTGCACGTCGGCGACCCAGGCCGTCGCCCTCGCCCTGCGCGCGGCGTTCCTGCACGAGCACGCCGACCGCCTCATGATGAGCCTGTCGCTGTGCGATGACCCCGTGAACCAGCTCGCCGTCGTGCAGGAGGCGGCGCTGCTCCGGGCGCACTGGGGTGCCGTGCTCGACCTGCTCGGGCGCGGCGCCGAGACCGCCGTGCACTACCGGGTCTGCATCCAGCGGGCGCTGCGGATGCGGCGGCTGGCGCAGGAGTGTGGGCACGAGCAGATGCTCGTGCGCGCCGGGGTCTACGAGGCGTGGGCGTGGCTGCGCCTCGGCGAGCCCGACGTCGCCGCGATGCTGCTCCGCCCGCTGCTGACGGCCGACCTGCTGGCCGGGCAGACCGTCGAGGGGCTTCTGGCGCACCTCGTCGCGGGCGACCTCGCGCTGCGCGACGGGGACCTCGGCGCCGCCCGCTCGCACCTGGATATGGCCCGCGGGACCGCGTTGCGCACCGGCCAGGACATCTGGGCCGCCACCGCGACCGCCTCGCTCGCAGGCGTCGACGAGGTCGAGTTCGGGCAGCACCCGGGCATCGCGCGGTGGCAGTGGCTCGCGCGCGACGCGCTGCAGCGGCTGTGGCGCGACACCGAGGAGCGGTTCGCCGCGCTGAGCGCGCGGGTCCGCGTCCGAGAGCTCCTCGCGCAGACCGCCGCGATGGGCGAGGCGGCGCGCCGCGACCCGCTCACCGGCCTGGGCAACCGCCAGCGGCTGCTCGACCTGCTGGACGGACCCGACGGCCCGGTCGCGGTGCTCTTCGTCGACGTCGACCGCTTCAAGTCCGTGAACGACACCTTCTCGCACGAGGTCGGCGACGAGGTGCTGCGCCAGGTCGCCACCCTGCTCGCCCGCCAGTGCCGCGCTGGCGACGTGGTCGTGCGCTACGGCGGTGACGAGTTCGTCGTCGTGGTCGCCGACGACCCTCGCGGCGCGGCCGCCGTCGCCGAGAGGGTGCACGCCGCCGTCCGGGACCACCCGTGGCGTCGCGCAGCCCCCGGCCTCGCGGTCAGCGTGTCCGTCGGGGTCGCCACGGCCCCCGACCTCGCCACCGCGCTGGCGGCGGCGGACGGGGCGCTGTACGCCGCGAAGCGGCAGGGCCGGGACCGCGTCGTGCACCGCGGCGGCCGCGCCTGACGCCTCGTCGGCGAGCCTTGACGGGCCGCCCCGGAGCCGCAAGTGTGCGGGTCGGGCGGTGCCGTGCGTCTCGGCGGATGCCCCCTGGGGGGGGGGGGACCGCGGTCGACCGAGTGGAGGCGCAGGTGCCTGAGCTGTTCATCGCAGGTGAGTGGCGGGAGGCGCGGGACGGCGGCACGCGCGACATCGTCTGCCCCGCGGACGGGAGCGTGGTCGCCACCGTCTCGGAGGGCGGTGCCGACGACGCCGCCACCGCGATCGCGGCGGCACGCGAGGCCTTCGACAGCGGACCGTGGCCGACCACCTCGTCGCTGGAGCGCTCTGCTCTGCTGCACCGCGTCGCAGACGTGCTCGAACGGGACAAGTCGGAGGTCGCGCGACTGGAGTCGTCGGACACGGGCAAGCGCTTCGTCGAGTCCGAGCTCGACGTCGACGACATCGTCGGGGTGTTCCGGCACTATGCCGGGCTGGCGGGCGCCGAGATGGGGCGCGTCGTCGACCCGGGCATGCCGGACGTGGCCAGTCGCGTCGTCCACGAGCCGGTCGGTGTCTGTTCCCTGATCACGCCGTGGAACTACCCGCTGCTGCAGACGTCGTGGAAGGTCGCACCCGCGCTCGCCGCGGGAAACACGTTCGTGCTCAAGCCCAGCGAGCTCACGCCGTCCACCGCGATCTGGTTGATGCGGGCGCTGACCGAGGCAGGGGTGCCCGCCGGGGTCGCCAACCTCGTGCTCGGCACCGGCGCGGCGGTCGGCGTGCCGATGACCGAGGACCCGCGGGTGGACCTCGTGTCGTTCACCGGCGGACTGGTCACCGGCCGGGCGATCATGGCGGCGGCGGCGGCGACCGTGAAGAAGGTCGCGCTGGAGCTCGGGGGCAAGAACCCGAACGTCGTCTTCGCCGACGCCGACCGCGAGACGGCCCTCGACTACGCCCTGACCGCGGTGTTCCTCGACTCCGGGCAGGTCTGCTCAGCAGGCGCCCGTCTGATCGTGCAGGAGGAGATCCACGACGAGTTCGTCGACGAGCTCGTGCGCCGGGCAGCCCTGATCCGGCTCGGTGGCCCGTTCGACCCCCATGCCGAGACGGGCCCCCTGATCAGCGACGCCCACCGGGGCAAGGTCGAGGCGTACGTGGCCGCGGGGGTCGCCGAGGGCGCCGTGCTGCGGGTCGGCGGGTCCCGCCCCGTCGACGAGGCCCTGTCCGCGGGCAGCTACTACCTGCCCACGGTGCTCGACCGGTGCACCCGCGGCATGAGCGTCGTGCAGGAGGAGTCCTTCGGGCCGGTCCTGACCGTCGAGACCTTCGGCGGGGCGGACGACGCCGAGCGCGAGGACGCCGCCGTCGCCACGGCCAACGACACCGTCTACGGCCTGACCGCGGCGGTCTGGACCGGTGACGCCGGCCGCGCCGAGCGCGTCGCGAGGCGTCTGCGCGCAGGGACGGTGTGGGTCAACGACTTCCACCCGTACGTGCCGCAGGCCGAGTGGGGCGGGTACAAGCAGTCCGGCACCGGTCGCGAGCTCGGGCTGGCCGGACTCGCGGAGTACCGCGAGACCAAGCACGTGTGGCACAACACGAGACCCGCGCCGCAGTACTGGTTCGACGGGGCCCGGGCCGGCGGGGCACCGGCCGGCGAGGCACCGGACGGCGTGGCCGACGACGGACGGAGCGCGTGATGGAACGGTTCGACGTGGTCGTGGTCGGTGGCGGCTCCGCGGGCTGCGCGATCGCCAACCGGCTCAGCGCGGACGCGTCGACCAGCGTCCTCGTGCTCGAGGCCGGCCGCAGCGACCTGCGGATCGACCCGTTCATCCACATGCCCGCGGCCTTGCCGTTCCCGATCGGCAGCAGGCTCTACGACTGGTGCTACTCCTCCGAGCCCGAGCCGCACATGGGTGGGCGCCGGGTCTTCCACGGCCGCGGCAAGGTTCTCGGCGGCTCCAGCAGCATCAACGGCATGATCTTCCAGCGGGGCAACCCGATGGACCTGGAGCGCTGGGCGGCGGACCCCGGCGTGGAGGCCTGGGACTACGCGCACTGCCTGCCCTACTTCAAGCGGATGGAGACCTGCCTGGCCGGCGCCGACCGCTGGCGCGGCGCGTCGGGCCCGCTCGTGCTGGAGCGGGGGCCTGCGACGAGCCCGCTCTTCGGGGCGTTCTTCGAAGCGGTCCAGCAGGCCGGTCACCCCCTGACGGACGACGTGAACGGCTACCGCCAGGAGGGTTTCGCCAAGTTCGACCGCAACGTGCACCGCGGCCGTCGCCTCAGCGCCGCACGCGCCTACCTGCACCCGGTGATGCACCGGCCCAACCTCACCGTGCGCACCCTGGCCCGGGTGACCGGCCTGCGGATGGACGGCACCCGCGTCACCGGCGTCGACTACGTGCGCGCCGGCCGGTCGCGGCGCAGCGTCGCGGCCGGCGAGGTGATCCTGTGCGGCGGGTCGATCAACACGCCGCAGCTGCTGCAGCTCTCGGGCATCGGTGCCGCCGACCGGCTGCGAGGCCTCGGCATCACCCCCGCCGTCGACCTGCCCGGCGTGGGCGAGAACCTGCAGGACCACCTCGAGGTGTACATCCAGTACGAGTGCACCCAGCCGGTGTCCATCGCGCCCTGGCTGGCGCACCGGCACAAGCCGCGGATCGGTGCGCAGTGGCTGTTCCTGCGACGCGGGGTCGGCGCGTCGAACCACTTCGAGGCCGGCGGGTTCCTGCGCAGCAACGACACCGTCACCTACCCCAACCTGATGTTCCACTTCCTGCCGATCGCGATCCGCTACGACGGGTCGCGCCCGGCTGCCGACCACGGCTACCAGGTACACATCGGGCCGATGTACTCCGACTGCCGCGGCTCGGTGCGGATCACGTCCACCGACCCGTCCCGGGCTCCCGCACTGCGGTTCAACTACCTGTCGACCGAGACGGACCGGCGGGAGTGGATCGAGATGGTGCGGATGGCCCGCGAGATCATGACCCAGCCCGCGTTCGCCGCCTTCACCGGCGGTGAGCTGTCGCCCGGGCCCGGCGTGCAGACCGACGCCGAGATCCTGGGCTGGGTCGCCGCGGACGCCGAGACCGCCTACCACCCGGCGTGCACCGCGAAGATGGGGACCGGGGCGGACGCCGTGGTCGACCCCGACAGCATGCGGGTCCACGGGGTGCAGGGGCTGCGCGCCGTCGACGCCTCGGTGATGCCGTACGTCACCAACGGCAACATCTACGCCCCGGTGATGATGCTGGCCGAGAAGGCCGCGGATCTGGTGGCCGGGAATACGCCGCTCCCGGCCGAGCCGATCCCGTTCTACCGCCACGGGGTCTCGCCGCCGCCGGTCTGACCAGCCAGACCTCAGGGGTCCTGCGACAGAACGACCACCCCGTACGGCCCGACGGACATCAGCGCGCTCTGGGTGAAGCCATCGAGGGGCTCGGCATCGGTTTCCGTGTCGAACGCCTCGTGGCCGCCGAAGTCGGGCGCGTAGTCGGGCGAGTCGGAGTTCAGCCGGACTCGCCAGCGGCCAGCCGCCGGCAACCCAAGGCGCAGGTCGGCCACCTCGCGGTTGGCGAAGTTCGCCACGACGACGACATCGTCGCCGCGTCCACCATCCTGCCAGCGGTGGAAGGCGATGAGCTTCGCCGTTTCGTCCGCGCGCAGGATGGCGATGTGCTCGCCGCGCAGCCCGCGCGTGGTGCCCCCGCCGCCCCGTCGCAACGCGATGAGATCGCGGTGGAGCCGCAGGATCCCCTTGTGTGTGCCGACCTTCGCC
>JBBRBF010000016.1:0-67283 GCA_038206105.1 Actinomycetales bacterium
GAAAGCCGACGCCGGTGCGGCCGCCAGAAGGGGCCGCACCGGCGTCGGGTACTGCGTGTTAGGTCATGATCCGCTACGTGGTGATTGCCTGGGGCTTCATCTTGCGGGAATCCAGCACCTGGTCGATCAGGCCGTACTGCATGGCCTCGGCCGCGGTGAGGATCTTGTCGCGCTCGATATCGTTGTTGACCTGCTCCGGCGTCCGGCCGGAGTGCTTGGCCAGCGTGTCCTCGAGCCATGCCCGCATGCGCATGACCTCAGCGGCCTGGATCTCCAGGTCGGAAGCCTGGCCACCCTGGCCACCGGACAGCGAGGGCTGGTGGATCAGGACCCGGGCGTTCGGCAGGGCCAGGCGCTTGCCCGGCGTACCGGCGGCGAGGAGCACGGCAGCGGCACTGGCGGCCTGGCCGAGGCAGACGGTCTGGATCTCCGGGCGGATGTACGTCATGGTGTCGTAGATGGCCGTCATGGCGGTAAAGGAGCCGCCCGGGGAGTTGATGTAGAGCGTGATGTCGCGGTCCGGGTCGGTGGACTCGAGCACGAGCAGCTGCGCCATCACGTCATCGGCCGACGCGTCGTCGACCTGGACGCCGAGGAAGATGATGCGGTCCTCGAACAGCTTGGTGTACGGGTCCTGGCGCTTGAAGCCGTACGGCGTGCGCTCCTCGAACTGCGGCAGGATGTACCGGCTGGACGGCGCCGGTGCGGCGGCCCCACCGGGCTCGCCGGCGCGGGCTCCCACCACCGGCAGCTGTGGACCGCGGTACGGGGGGCGGGTCGGGTCGATCATGTCGGCGGTCTCCTCGCCTGGATGTCGTGCTGCCTGGGGGTCGGGGGGTGCCGCCGCCCGCGTCGGGAGGCGTCGCGGGCGGTCAGGCGCTCGTGCCGCCGCCGCCGCTGACGTCGTGGGCGCTGGCCTCGACGTGGTCGATGAAGCCGTAGTCCTTCGCCTCCGCCGCGGTGAACCAGCGGTCGCGGTCGGCGTCACGGGTGATCTGCTCGATCGTCTGACCGGTCTGCTCGGCGGTGAGCTCGGTGAGCTGGCGCTTCATGTGCAGGATCAGCTCGGCCTGGATCCGGATGTCGGTGGCGGTGCCGCCGATGCCACCAGAGGGCTGGTGCATCATGATCCGCGCGTGCGGCGTGGCGTACCGCTTGCCGTTCGCGCCCGAGGACAGCAGGAACTGTCCCATCGACGCGGCCAGACCCATCGCGACCGTCGCGACGGCGGGCTTGACGAACTGCATCGTGTCGTAGATCGCCATCCCGGCCGTGACGGAGCCACCCGGGGAGTTGATGTACAGGAAGATGTCCTTGTCGGGGTCCTCGGCGGCCAGCAGCAGCATCTGCGCGCAGATCGCGTTGGCGTTGTCGTCACGGACCTCCGAGCCCAGCCAGATGATCCGCTCGCGCAGCAGTCGCTGGTAGATGTGGTCGTCCAGGCCCATCGACGCCCCGTTGCTGCGGGCGGACGGCGTGGCGGGAACGGTGTCGCTCACCTTCGGTTCGCTCCATCTCGTCTCGGGTCCGCGTGACACGGTGGTCACGCGCGTGTTCGACCCTAACGCCGCCCGGTGACGGGCCACTCCCGCCACCGGGGGGTGTTCGCTGTCGGCGCACGGTCCGGACCCCGTCCGGGTCAGCGTGCCGAGACGCCGGCGGGGGCCTCAGATCAGCCCGACCCCCATCGCGCGGGTCACCGCCAGGGTCCGGTCGTCGACGTCCAGCTTGGCGAACACGCGCAGCAGGTGGGTCTTGACGGTCGCCTCGCCGATGTACAGCCGGCGTCCGATCTCGGCGTTGCTCCACCCCTGCGCGACGCCGCGCAGCACCTCGGTCTCGCGGGGCGTGAGGGTCACCGGGGCCGGAGCGCGCACCTGGTGCACGAGCCGCGCGGCCACGGCCGGCGCGAGCACCGTCTCGCCCCGGGCCGCCGCGCGCACCGCGTCCACGAGCACGTCGGCGGGCGAGTCCTTCAGCAGGTAGCCGCGGGCCCCGGCCTCCACGGCCCGCAGGATGTCGGCGTCGGTGTCGTACGTGGTGAGCACGAGCACGGCGGCGTCGGGACGGTCCGCGAGGATCCGCTCGGTCGCCGCGGCCCCGTCCGTGCCGGGCATCCGCAGGTCGGTAAGGACGACGTCGGGCCGCAGCCGCGCGGCCAGGGTGACGGCGCTGTCCCCGTCCCCCGCCTCGGCGACGACGGCGAGGCCGTCCTCGGCGGACAGCAGCGCCACGATCCCGGCGCGCACCACGGGGTGGTCGTCGACGACGAGCACCCGGACCGTGGCGGCGGCTGCGCCGGTCGCGGCGCCGGCGGCGGAGTCGTCGCAGGAGTCGGCGCCGGAACGTGCCCGCGCGCTCACGGCTGCCCCTCGGGGACGGGCACCCGCACCGTCAGCCGGGTGCCGCGGTCCGAGCCCGACTCCACCCCGAGGTCGCCCCCGACGTCCTCGGCCCTACGCCGGACGCCGTCCAGGCCGAACCCGTTCGCCGGCGGCTCGCCGATGCCCACACCGTCGTCGCCGACCGTGAGGCGGACGCGGCCGTCGCAACGGTCCAGGCCGATCGCGACCCGTCCCGCGGCGGCGTGCTTGCGCACGTTCGCGAGCCCCTCCTGCGCCGAGCGCAGCAGGACGACGGCGCGGTCGGGCCCCAGCCCGTCCGCGGCCCCGTCGGCGATCCGGACGTCGACGCTCACCCCGGTCTCGGCGCCGAAGCGCTGGGCGAGGCGGCGCAGGGCGCCGGCGAGGTCGCCGCCGTGCACGTCGACCGGGGACGCCGCCGCGACGAGGCCCCGAGCCTCGGCGAGGTTGGTGCGCGCGACGTCCTCGATAGCGTCGAGCCGGGCGACGGCGGCCGCGGGGCCGCCGGGACGTCGGAGCTCCCGTCGGGCCACCTGGGCGAGCATCACGACGCTCGTGAAGCCCTGGGCCAGGGTGTCGTGGATCTCGCGCGCCAGGCGCTCCCGCTCGGCGGCCGCCCCGGCGCTGCGGTCGGCCTCGGCCAGGTCGGCGCGCGCCGACTCCAGCTCGGCCAGCAGCGCGGCCCGGTCGGCGGACTGCTCGATGATCCGGCCGATCCACAGCCCGAGGCCGAGGCTGAACACGAAAGACACCGCCGCCGACACCGTCGCTCTGCGCCAGCACCTCCGGGCTCGGCCCCGCCGCGAGCACGAACCCGAGAGCGCCCGCGACGGCGACACCCGCCGTGTACGCCACGGCCTCGCGCCGCGAGTCGACCAGGTACCAGACCTGCGGGTAGGCCAGGAAGAACAGGAAGAACAGCCCGGGCGCGAGCCACAGCAGGACCGGGAGCGTGAGCACGACGGTGAGCACGTAGGCGTGCGCCGACCGCTGGTCGCGGGTGCGGGCGGCCGGCCCGCCGAAGACGGCGTACGCCACCACCCAGAGCGCGAGGACGCCCACGACCACGGCGCGGTCCGACCGTTCGACGCCGGCGTCGGTGAGCGCGACGAGCAGGGAGAGCGCGAGCAGCAGCCAGAACGCGGCGTGCCACCCGACGACCGTCCGCTCCCAGACGCTCGCCGCGCCCGCCGGGCGCGCGGTGCGGGCGGCTTGCTCGGCGCGGTCCGCGCGGCCGGGCGGGCACGCGACGTCCCCGGACGCCGGGGCGGTGGACCGGGTGCTCACCCGTGCCGCTTCGGCAGCCACCGGAACGTGAGCCGCGCGAGGACGAGACCGGCGACGAGCCACACCGCCAGGATGACGGCGGTCTCGGTCGTCTGCCAGGACCCGCCGGGCTCGGCCACGAGATAGGAGTCGGGCAGGAACACCGACCGCATCCCCTGTGCCATCCACTTCAGCGGGAACAGCGAAGCGACCGCGCGCATCCACTCCGGCAGGTCGCTGAACACGAAGAAGACCCCTGAGATGAACTGGAGCACGATCAGCGGCGGGGTCACCACCGCGGACGCCGAGCGCGCGTTCGGGGGCACCGAGGAGACCGCGATCCCGAGCGTGGTGCCTGCCGCCGAGCCGAGCAGCACCACCCAGGTGAAGGTCCCCCACGACGCGGCGTCGGTCGGCATCGGGACGTCGAACAGCAGTGCGGCGGCCAGCAGCAGCAGCGTCAGCTGCGCCACGGTCGTCACCAGGACCTGCCCGATCTTGCCGAGGAAGAACGCGGTCGCCGGCATCGGCGTGCCCCGCAGCCGCTTCAGGGTGCCGTTGTCGCGCTCCATCGCGATCTCGATCGCAAGGGTCTGGAAGCTCGTGAGCATGACGCCGGACGCCGCGATCCCGGCGAGGAAGTACTGCGGGAACGTGACCCCGCCCCCGATGTCGCCGGTGAACACCGACCCGAAGATCGCCATCATGATGATGGGGAACAGGAAGCTGAAGATCACGGACTCGCGCTGCCGGAAGAACTGGCGCGTCTCCACGCGGGTGCGCGACAACGCCACGGACACCGTGCTCACCGTCCGGCTGCTCGTCGTCGTCCCGCCGGTCGTCGTCCCGCCGGTCGTCGCGCTCATCGCCGTGCCCCCGCCCGCTCGCCGGTCATCGGTTCGTCACCGGGGAGCACCTCGTCGCGGGGCGCCTCGACCAGTGCCAGGTAGACGTCCTCCAGGCTCATCCGGCGCACCTCGAGGTCGGGCACCTCCCCGCCGTCCGGCCGCTGCCCCGCAAGCGATGCGACCAGCGCGGTCGGGTGGTCCGTCGCCTCGCTGCGGGTGCGGCCGCCGCTGTCGGTCCACCGCACGACGGCCCCGGTGCGCAGCTCGCGCCCGAGCTCGTCGGGGCGGGCAGAGGCCACGAGCCGGCCCCGGGCGATCACGGCGAGCCGGTCCGCGAGCCGCTCCGCCTCGTCCAGGTAGTGCGTGGTGAGCAGGATCGTCGTGCCCTCGGCGCGGAGCCGCTCGACCAGGTCCCAGAACTGGCGGCGCGCGGCCGGGTCGAAGCCGGTGGTCGGCTCGTCGAGGAAGAGCAGCTCGGGGCGCCCGAGGATCCCCAGACCGACGTCCAGGCGCCGTCGCTGACCACCGGAGAGGGAGGCGACCCGGGCCTTGCGCTTGCTCTCCAGACCGACCATGTCGATCACCTCGGCCACGGGCCGCGGGCAGGGGTACAGGGTGGTGAAGTGGCGGACCACCTCGGTGACGGTCAGGTCGGGGGCCTCGGAGGTCTCCTGCAGCACGATGCCGGTGCGGGCGCGCCACGACCCCGGGGCCCGCCACGGGTCGTGCCCGAGCACGTCGACCTGCCCGGAGTCACGCCGCCGGTACCCCTCGAGCACCTCGGTGAGCGTCGACTTGCCGGCGCCGTTCGGCCCCAGCAGGCCGAGGATCTCTCCCCGCGCGACGTCGAGGTCGACGCCGTCGACGGCGACCCGGTTCTCGCCGCGGGAGACGTGGTACGTCTTGGTCAGGCCCCGGACGCGGACGGCGCAGTCGGCGTCGGCCGGCAGGGTCGCGTCGGGGGTACCGACGTGGTTGGCGATGACGGCTGTCGTGTCCACGTCCTCGAGTCTGGCGGCGGGCACACGCCCGCGACCAGCACCGGACGACGGCCCGCGGCGTCCACCGTCCGGTGGATGCGCTGCGTCACCGCTACCCCGCCCGGGCCCTGCGCGCGACGTCACGCCGGCGGCGTCACCTCAGAGGCGCACGGATGCCGGGTCGTCCGCGCCGGGCTCCTGCTCGTCGCCGGGCTGCTCGTCCGAAGGCTCCTCGTCCAAAGGCTCCTCGTCCGTGCCGTCCTCGACGCCCTGCTCGGCCGCGGCGGCGGCCTCCGCTGCACGCCGGCCGGGCACGACGTCGTCCAGGTCCACGACGGTGCCGGACGCGTCGGTGACCGTCGCGTTCTCCAGCACCACGGCGAGCGCCTTGCGACGCCCGACCTCGGCGACCATGGCCTGGATCTGGCCGGCCTCCTGGATCGCCTGGGCGAAGGCGTTCGGGTCCATCCCGTACTGCGGGGCCTGCGCGACGAGGTACTCGATGAGCTCCTCCTGGCCGACCTGCACCTCCTCGCGCTCCACGATCGCGTCGAGCAGCAGCTGGGTGCGCAGCGCCTTGCGTGCCTCCTCGGCGACCTCGGTGCGGTGCTCGTCGTCCTCGAGGCGCTCCTCGGCCTCGAGGTGGCGGTGCACCTCGGTCTCCACGAGGGAGTCCGGGACGGGCACCTCGACGCGCTCGAGCAGCAGGTCGAGCAACCGGTCGCGCGCCTGCACACCCTGCTCGAAGCGCTTGGTCTGGGTGGCCTGGCCCCGCAGGTCGGCGCGCAGCTCGTCGACGGTGTCGAACTCGCTGGCCATCTGCGCGAAGTCGTCGTCGACGTCCGGCAGCTCACGCTCCTTCACCGACTGCACCGTGACGGTGACCTCGGCGTCGTCGCCGGCGTGGTCGCCGCCGGCCAGAGGGGCCGTGAACGTCGCCGTCTCGCCGGCGGAGACGCCGACGAGGGCCTCGTCGAGGCCGTCGAGCATGTTCTTCGAGCCGACCTGGTAGCTGATCCCGGTCGCGGAGTCGATGTCCTCGTCGCCGATCGTCGCCGCGACGTCGATGGAGACGAAGTCGCCGTCGGCGACCGGGCGGTCCACCCCCACGAGGGCACCGAAGCGCTCGCGGAGCTGGTCGACCCGCGCGTCGACGTCGGCGTCGGTGACGTCGACGTCGTCGACACCGACCTCGAGCGTCGAGAAGTCGGGCAGGTCGAGCTCGGGACGCACGTCGACCTCGACGGTGAACTTCAGGTCACCGCCCTGGCCAGGGTCGGGGACCTCGGTGACCTCGACCTCGGGCTGCCCGAGCGGGCGCACCTCGTTCTCCTGCGCCGCCTGGGCGTAGAAGCCGGGCAGCGCGTCGTTGACGGCCTCCTGCAGGACGGCGGCGCGGCCGATGCGCTGGTCGATGATCCGCGGCGGCACCTTGCCCTTGCGGAAGCCCGGGACCTGCACCTGCTGGCCGATCGTCTTGTAGGCACTGGCCATGCTCGGCTCGAGCTCGTCGAACGGGACCTCGACGGTGAGCTTCACCCGGGTCGCGTTCAGGGTCTCGACGGCGCTCTTCACTGCAGTGCTCTCCTGGGATCGGGGCTGGGTGCGGGAGTGCGGGTCCGCCCGAGGACGTCGGGGGGGCGACGGGACGGCACCGGCAGGTCCGTGCCCGGTACGACCGCCGCCCGCGGCGGGCCGACCCGCCATGCTAGCCGCCACCGCTGCCGAACCGAGCACCCGGTGCTGCGGACCAGGCGGTCGGGGTACCCGGATTCGAACCGGGGGCCTTCCGCTCCCAAAGCGGACGCGCTACCACGCTGCGCCATACCCCGCGCGCGCCCGGAGCCTGCCGCTGGGCGCGCCCGGCAGCCTACGCGCCTCGCCGTACCCCGCCCGCCGCTCGGGCGTACCGCCCGCACCGCCCCGGTAGGCTCACGTCTCGCACGGCCCCGAGGGGCCGGTTGCGCGGGTGTAGCTCAATGGCAGAGCCCCAGCCTTCCAAGCTGGTCATGCGGGTTCGATCCCCGTCACCCGCTCCACGGGCCCCACGACGGCCCGAACCCCGCGCACGGCGCCGGGACGTCGTGCGGTCACCGCGCCGGTCGCCCGGTCAGCCTCGCCGGACCCCGACGGCGCGCAGCGCCCCCGCCTCGCGCAGCAGGACGACGTCCTGGGCCGCGGTGTCCGCCAGCGCCGCCATCACCTCGTCGACCGACCAGGGCGGGTCGTCGTCGGTCCGCGCCCACGCCTGCACGTGGCCGCCGGTACGGCGGGCGACCTCGCGGGCGACCTCAGGACCGGCGCTGCCGACGAGCAGGACGTACCGCGGCCCGGGCGCCTCGACCGCGGCCGGCCTCCGCGCGCCGTCGTCGCGGTAGACCGCCGCGTGGTAGGCGCCGACGGCAGCCGCCGTCAGCAGCACGCCCACCGCGAACCGCATCCGGCGCAGCGTCTCGGCGCCCAGGGTCCCCGCCACGACGTCCACGAAGAGCAGGAACACGGTGGTGACCAGGGCGACGACGCCCGCGACGACGCCCAGCCCGAGCAGCACGAGGACGTACAGGCGCCGGGTGGGCGACGCGAGCTCCTCGGCCGGCGCGCGGCCGGCTGCGGCCTGGACCCGGCGCCAGTACAGCCACCACACCGGCCCGCCGACCCCGACCAGGGTGGCCGCCGCCAGCAGGGTGTTCACGGCGTCGCCGCCGACGAGCGTGGCCCCGGTCGCCGCCTCGACGAACGCGGCGAGCACCGTCAGCAGGCCGCCGGCGGCGGCCAGCAGGCCGATCGCGGCCATCAGGTACTCGTACACCCGGTGCACCTCGGTGCGGGGTCCGCCACCCTCTCCGCCAGCACCCGCGCGCACCACCGCGGCGTGGTACCACCACACGAGGGCGCCGACGGCGACCCCGGCCGCCGCACCGGGTGCACCGTCGAAGTGCTCCGCGGCCGAGGAGGTCCCCGGCTCGCCGACGAGCCAGACGAGCACGGAGTACAGCAGCGTGCTGGCGGCGACGACGGCGACGAGGAGCCCGGCGCCGACCCCGGCCAGCAGCACGTAGACGAGCCACAGGGGGTGCCGGTCGGACTTCGCGGCGGTCCGCAGCCAGTAGACGACCCAGACCGGCGCCCCCACGAGCAGCGTGACGACGCCGGGGAGCACGGGGTCGTCGCCACGGGCGAGCAACGACTCGTCCCCCAACCGCAGCAGGACGCGCAGCGAGCCCGCCAGCACGGCGGCCAGGCCGGTCGCGGCCACCGCGAGACCGATCAGCGACCCGGCGACGTGGTGCACCCGGGCATGCTCCCGGGGGGTGACCCGCGCGTCGACGGCCCGGTGCACGACCCACACGCCACCCCACACCAGGGTCGTGGCCACCGCGGGACCGTCGTGGTCCTCCAGCCCGACGGCCCACTCCAGCACCCGGTGCAGGCTCGTCATCGCCACCACGAGGGCGGTCAGGGACGCCGCGGTGACGTAGACCGCCCACGACAGCGCCCCGGCCTCTGCGCCGTCCCCGGCGAACCTGCGACGGGTCCACAGCGTCGCCCCGACGAGCAGGGGCCCGCCGACGACGACGAAGGCCAGGTCGCGTGCCAGCCCCACGTCGTCCCCCGCGACGAGCAGGTCCGTGACGAGCAGGCGCCCCAGGAGGCCCGAGACGCCGGCCGCCGTGACGACGACCAGGCCGTACAGCAAGAGGTACTGGAAGACGCGGCGCACCGTCCGCGCGTCGCCCGACCCGCCGGTGCCCCGCGACCCCCTGCGGACGGCGACCGTGACGCCGGCTGCGATGACGACCAGCAGCAGCAGGCTGGAGACCACGTCAGCCCACCGCGTCGCACTCGAAGACGGGCCACGGCTCGCCCTCGATGCGCCAGTCCCCGTCGCTGCGGCCCAGGCGGAAGGTCTGCTGCTCGGAGAACTCCGAGCCCCCGAGGACGTCCCCCGGCGACTGCACCACGTCGACCACGACCCGCGCCGAGTCGCCGTCGACGTCGGCCTCGACGAGGACGACGCGGACGTCGTCCGGGACGAACGCACGGTCGAGGTCGGACACGTCGCAGGGACCGTCCGCGGCGAACAGCTCCGCTGCCGCCGCGTTGTCGCCGTCGACCACCGCGGACAGGTACTCCTGCACCGCGGCCTCCGGCGAGCCGGGGTCGTACTCCGTCGGGTCGCGGGTGGCCGAGAGCACGACCGCGAGCACAGCGACGACCGCCACGAGGACGACGACGACCGCGAGGACGACGTTCGGTCGACCGGTCACCGCGTCACCCCCACTCGCACGGCCGTGGCACCACGGTCCGGGCTCCGCCGTGCGACCTGCATCGGCGACGGCCTCCTCGTCCGGGTCACGGAATGATCATTGCGCATGCCGGTGACAGCCGGGCACGGTCGGGCGACCCGGTGCCCGCGCGAGACCGTCCCGAGGCGAGACCGTGATCTCCGCGTATGACCGCCTCGAGCTCCTGCACGAGCCCGGCTGCGCTCCCGAGCGCAGCCGCGTCCGTTCCGCCGAACGAGCACGCACCGTCGCGGGAGGGCGTCGTGTGTCCTCGAGGAGGTCTCTCCTGAGCGCACGTCCGCGGGCGACGGGGACCAGCTCGACCGGTTGCGCCTCGTGCCCGCCTTCGCCGACGACTTCACCGAGGGCACCCCGGCGGCGGGACCGCTGGGTCGACCACTACGTGCCGCACCGGTCGACGCCGGAGCGCTCGGCGGCGCGGTACGTGCTCGGGGACGCGGGCGGTCCTTGGTATGGATGGGGGTCAATGCGCACCACGACCCTGCCCTGCGGACCTACATAGTCGACGTCGGCGTCGACATCGACGCCACGCAGCTGCACACCTACGCCGCCGAGCGGGACGCCCACCGCACCCGCTTCTCCGTCGACGACGTGCTCGTCAGGACGGTCGAGCAGGGGATCGGCTACCCACAGCAGCTCATGGTGGACCTGTTCGAGCTCCCGGCCCGCAACGGGACCCGGCGTGCTACCCCAAGTCGTCGGACGTCCGGGAGGTGCGTGAGTGGACGGTCCGCGGGTAGGCCGTCACCCGGCCGCCGACGACCCCTCCCCGCTCCCGGTGCGGGCGAGCCGGTCAGCCACGAGGGCGACCGCACGCCCCGGGTCCGGCACCTCCCGCGCGCTGACGACGACGCCGTCGACCACCACCGTGGCAGGGCCACCGGCGGCCGCGCTCTCGCGCGCCGCCCGCCACGGGTCCAGGCCCGACGCGCGGGCGTCGCGGTAGACCGCGGGCCACAGCCACATCCAGTTGCGCGGGTCCACGACCGTGACGTCGACGTCGGGGAACGCCTCGCGCACCGCCCGGTACACCGCGCCCATCTCGACCATCGTGGTGCGGGCGTGCGCGAAGTCCTCCGGGCGACCGAGCTCGGTGTCGACGCCGCCGAGCCGCCCGCAGCAGCCGGAGCTGCCGTGCTGGGAGTCCCACTCGCGAACGAGCAGGACGCGGTGCTGCCGGTCGCCGGCGCGTCGTCGGGCCATCACGTCACGGTACTGCTGCTCGCCGACCGGAGGCGGGTCGTCGTGACCGCGGTCGCGACGACGAGCAGCGGCCACCCGGCCTGCGCGGCGGCCGCGACCCGCTCCGCGAGGCCCAGGCGGTCGCCGCCGGTGACGAGCTCGGCACCGAACCAGGCGACCAGCGCCAGCAGCCCGCAGCCGGCCGCCACGCTGCGGCCGCGGCGCAGCAGCGGTGCTTCGCCGGGCCGGTCCCGCCCGGCGACGAGCGGCCACGCCGCCATCGCCGTGAAGGCGACCGCCGCGGCGACGGTGTGCGGCACCGACGCGCCGTCCGCCGGCAGCGGGAACGCGGCGACGCCGACGGTGCCGGCCCCGCCCACGGCGAGCACCGCACGCCCGGCCGGTGCGGCGGCCCGCAGCCCGGCCGCGGTCGCCAGGTGGCACAGACCCGTGCCGGCGAGCCCGACCGTCATCACCCAGCGGTCCGCGGCGCCGTCGGCCGCGAGCGCGCTGATGGTCAGCCGGACGGCGTCGAAGTCGCCGGGCTGGCGGGCGGCGGCCAGGGTCCACCCCCCGACGAGGAGCACCGGAGCGGCAGCCGACGAGACCCGGGTCCAGACGCGGATGGCGCCGGGGTCCGCCGCACGACTCATCGCCGGGAGCCGGCGGACGCGCACGCGATGCACGTGGTCGCCCAGGGGACCGCCTCGAGCCGGGCCGGGCCGATGGCATCGCCGCACGGCTCGCACCGGCCCCACGTGCCGTCGGCGAGCCGCGCCTCGGCACGCTCGACCGCCTCGAGGAGCTCGCGCAGCCGCTCGTGCGCGGCGACCTGCGACAACCGCTCCACTGCCAGTGCCGTGCCCTCCCCGACGCGCTTGCCGAAGCCGATCCCGCTCTGATCGGTCGGCGCCGTGAGCACGGCCAGCTCGGCGAGCAGCTGACCTCGCTTGGCGGCGAGCAGGGCGGCGACGTCTGTGGGCACCGCCCCATCCTCGCAGCGCCCGCCGCGTCGGCGGTCCACGTCGCCCCGCCGCTCGTCGGTGGGTCACCCGGCCGGCGAGCAGGGGCGAGCAGGCCGGATCATGGACCGGACCGGCCCGGGCACGGGCGCGACCAGCCCCGACCAGCCCCGAGGAGGCCCGTGGACGCCGTCACCCGCACCTGGGAGCAGGTTGCCGGCACCCAGCCCGTGCCGCCGGCCTGGACCGTGGCGGTGACGGCGGCCGTGGCCCTCGCGCTCGTCGTCGCACCGGCGACGTGGCCGGTCGTGCGGCACGTGGTGACCACCGCCCACGAGGGCGCCCACGGAGTCGCGGCCCTGCTCACCGGTCGCCGCCTGCGCGGCATCAGGCTGCACTCCGACAGCTCGGGGCTTGCGGTGTCGTCCGGACCCGCCCGCGGTCCGGGGATGGTGGTGACCCTGCTCGCGGGCTATCCCGGGCCGGCGCTCGTCGGGCTGGCGGCGGCAGCCGTGCTCGCCACCGGCCGGTCCCTGGCGGTGCTGTGGGGCCTGCTCGCGCTGCTGGCCCTGCTGCTGCTGCAGATCCGCAACCTCTTCGGGCTGTGGTCGGTCGTCGCGACCGGTGCCGCGCTCGCCGCCGTGACGGTCTGGGCGCCCCCGGCCGTGCAGTCCACGGCGGCCTACGGCGTCACGTGGTTCCTGCTGCTCGCCGCGCCGCGGACCGTGCTCGAGCTGCAGCGGTCGCGCCGGCGAGGCCGAGGGCGGTCGTCGGACGCCGACCAGCTCGCCGCCCTCACCGGCCTGCCCGGCCTGCTCTGGGTCGCGGTGCTCGCGCTGCTCACGCTCGGCGCGTCGGGCGCCGGCGCGCTGCTGCTCCTCGGTGCCACGACCACAGGGCTGCCGTAGCCGGACCCTAGCCGGCGCCCCCGGCGTCGCAGTCGACGAGCCCGGCGCGGGCCTTGGCGGTCAGGACGCGGGTGGTCGCCTGCTCGACGCGGGCGGAGAAGTCCGGCTCGCCCGACCGCTCGACCAGCGCGTCGAGCATCACCTGCGCGTCCTCGGCGCGGACGGTGAGCACGAGGTCGCCGCCGGCTGCGACGAAGCGGGTGGCGCGCTCGCCCACCGGGACACCGGCGAGCGCCACCGCGGCACCGACGTCGTCGGTCATCACGACGCCCTCGAAGTCCAGTGCCGACCGCGCGAGACCCACCACCGTCGGCGAGAACAGGGCGGGGCGGTCGGGGTCGATCCCGAGGTACGTGGCCGACGACATCATCACGAAGCCGGCGCCCGCACCGACCCCGGCGCGGAACGGTTCGAGGAACGCGTCGTCGGGGACCGTGACGTCGTCGACGACGCCGGCGCTGTCGTCGGTGTTGCCGGTGGCGCGCCCCAGCCCGGGGAAGTGCTTCACGCTCGTCGCGACCCCGGCACCGTCCATGCCCGCGACGAAGGCGGCGACGCCGGGCGCCGCCGTCGCAGGCGTGTCGCCGTAGTGGCGCCCGAAGCGCCCGATCGGGGCGTTGTCGGCACCCGGTGCCACGACGCCCGCGACGGGGGCCAGGTCGAGGTCCACACCGGCGGCGGCGAGCTCGGCCCCCCAGCCGGCGGCGCGCTCGCGGAGCGTGGCCGTGTCCCAGGAGCCCTGCTCGCGAGGGCGGGGGATGTCGCTGAACCCGGGCCCGGAAAGCACCTGCACGGCCCCGCCCTCCTGGTCGACCGCCACGAGCGGCGCGGGTCCGCCGCCCTCGACCAGCGCCCGGACGGCGCGCACGAGCGCCCTCGTGGCGTCGACGCCGCGCCGGGACCGTCCGGTGAGGATCACGCCACCGACACCGAGGTCGCCGACGGCGTGGGCCGCCGCGGCGGGGGGCGAGTCCGCGTCGGCCGGGAGCCCGACCACCAGCAGCTGCGCGGCACGGCGGTCGGCGGGCATGGCCGTGACCAGGCGGACGGCGCACGCCACCTCCGATGGCACGTCGGCACCGGAGGACGGGGCCCCCGCGGCCGTGGACGCGGAGGCCGGGGGCGAGACGGCCGGGGACGAGCTGGCCGGGGACGAGACGGCTGGGGACGAGGCGGCCGGGGACGAGGCGGCTCGTGTCGCCGACGGCGGTCGGGACCCCTGCCCGGCACCGGGGGTGCCGGAGCACGCGGCGAGCCCGACCGCGACGAGCCCGACCGCGGCCAGCATCGCGGGCGTCGTCCCGGCCACCGGCACCCGCGCGGCACCCTGCCGGCGGCGGTGCCCATACCGGGGACGAGTGGTCGTGCTCACGCCGCCGACGCTAACGGGGAGCTCGTTCGGAGTCGCACGGCACCGACAGGGCGCCGGCGCGGCACCGACGGGCACCGGCACCGCGGCCGGCACGCGACCGCGCTCAAGGCGTGCCCCGCCCAGCCCGATGAGGTGAGCACGAGGCCCGACCGGATGCTCCGGGGGGCCGTGCGCGGACGGGACGGTCGTGGCAGACAGCGAGTGGCTCGTGACGGCGACGATCGTGGCGCCGGTTGCGTGCGCCATGGTGCTGCTCGTCGTCCTGCTGCGACGCCAGCAGCGCGAGCGGGACCGGATGGCGCACCGCGACCCGCTGACGGGGCTGGGCAACCGGACCGCCCTGATGGCGCGCGCCAAGGAGCTGCTGCTGCGGATGCCTCCCGACGAGGAGGCCGACGGCGACGGCGACCACGGCCCCGCCCTGCTGCTGATCGACCTCGACGGCTTCAAAAACGTGAACGACACCCTCGGCCACGCCGCGGGCGACCTCCTGCTCGACCAGGTGGCGCAGCGGCTGGCGACGGGCGCCGGCCCCGGCACCGACGTGATGCGCCTGGGCGGCGACGAGTTCGCCGTCCTCGTCGAGGGGCCGGTCAGCGCGACCCAGGCGAGCATGGTGGGCAAGAAGCTGCTGGCCGCGCTCGGCGCCGGCGGCTTCACGGCGGCGGGCGTCGCCCTCGACGTCGGCGCCAGCATCGGGGTGGTCGTGGCGCACAGCCGTCGCGTGACCCTCACCGACCTGCTCAAGCACGCCGACGTGGCGATGTACGCCGCCAAGCGGACCCGCAGCGGCGTCCTCGTGTACACCCCTGACCTCGACCCCCACAGCAGCGACCGCCTCGGCACCCTCAGCCTGCTGCGCGGCGCGATGGACGACGGACAGCTCGAGCTGCGCTACCAGCCGGTCGTCGCGGCCGACGACCAGCGGCTGCTCGGCTTCGAGACCCTGCTGCGGTGGCGGCACCCGACCCGCGGCCTGCTGCTGCCCGCCGAGTTCCTCCCCCTGGCGGAGCGGACCGCGCTGATCCGGCCGCTGACCCGCTGGGTACTGCTGACCGCGCTGCGCCAGGGCTCCACGTGGCGCAGCGAGGGGCTGCAGGCCACGATCGCCGTCAACGTCAGCGCCGCCGTCCTCGAACCGGGGCTGCTCGGCATGATCGACGAGGCGCTCGCCCTGACGCGCTGGCCCCCGGATCAGCTCGTGCTGGAGATCACCGAGTCCGCGCTCGCCCAGAACCCCGCCGAGGCCGTCTCGGTGGTGGGGCGGCTGCGCGAGCGCGGCGTCCACGTGGCCATCGACGACTTCGGCGCGGGCTTCACCGGCCTCGGGCAGCTGCGCGGCCTGCCCGTGCAGGTGCTCAAGATCGACCGCCAGTTCGTCGCCGGTGTCGGCGTCGACGCGACCGACGAGGCGATCGTCACCACGATCGTGGAGCTGGCGCACCGGCTCGGGATGCGCGTGATCGCCGAGGGCGTCGAGACCGCGGACGTCGCGCGGCGGCTGCACGCGATGGGCTGCGACGAGCTGCAGGGCTTCGGCCTGGGCCGCCCGATGGACGCCCCCGGTGTCGAGGCCTGGATGCGGACCCGCCGGTCCCCGGCGACGACGGCGCTCTCGGTGCGCCGACCGGAGCGCACCCACGAGCCCTCGGCCTGACACGGCCCTGATCCCGGACAGACCGTCGGTCCGCGGCAACGGGCCAGATCAGTCCCGCCAGATCAGTCCCGCCAGATCAGTACGAGCCCGCGGTCGTCGTTCTCCCCGTCGCGGGTGGCGTCGACGATCCGCCGCGCACCGCCGGCGAAGCCGCCCGCCGCCACGAGGCTCTCCGCCTGCCCGACGAGCCGGTCGATGCCGAGCCCGAGGTCACGGCCCGGCGTCTCGACCAGGCCGTCGGTGTACAGCAGCAGGGCGTCGCCCCGCTGCAGACGCGCGGTGTGCGCCGGGTAGCCGACGTCCTCCACGATGCCGAGGGCAGGCCCGTGGTCGGAGCTGATCACCTCCCAGCGACCCGACCCCGCGTGGTAGTGGGCCGCGGGCGGGTGCCCGGCGCTGGCGATCCGGTAGCCGCCGGTGCCGAGGTCGACGGCGAGGTGGACGGCGGTGGCGAAGCCCTCGTCCCAGTCCTGGTGCAGCAGGTACGCGTTCGCGGCGGGCAGGAACTGCTCGCGGCCGAGTGCGCCGAGCAGGCCCCCGAAGGCGCCCGAGAGCAGCAGTGCCCGCGTGCCGGCAGGCTGGCCCTTGCCGGAGACGTCGACGAGCACCATCTCGAGCAGCTGCCCGTCCCCGGAGCGGCTTGCCACGAGGAAGTCGCCGGAGAAGGAGTCCCCGTACGCGGGCCGCAGCTCGCGCTCGACGTGCCAGCCCGGCGGCATCTGGCCGGGCACCTGGTCCTGGGCGCGCAGCCGGTCCCGCATGTCGACGAGCATCGTGTCGCCGGCGGTGCCCTGGACCCCGAGGCGCTCGCGGCTGCGGGCGAACAGGAGCACGACGACGGCGCTGCCGACGAGGACGGCGACCTCGCCGGGCAGCACCTCCTCGCCCCTGTCGTTCGAGATGATGAGCAGCGTCGCGGCCGCGACGACGAGGTACAGCAGGCCCAGGGCGCGCAGCCGCAGCAGGAACCCGCCGACCATCATCACGAGCACGAGGGCCGTCGGCGGCACCGCCATCGGCTCGCCCCGCGACAGCAGCGAGACCGCGACCGTCAGCAGCGTCAGCGCGAGCAGGGCGAACGGCTGCGAGGGCAGCACGCGCCGCTGCAGCGTCATATGGGCGCGCCGGGCGACCCGGCTCCAGGACCAGGACCGGGCCGGCTCGGCCCGGTGCCGGGTGCCTGTGGCCACGCGCGGACCCTACTCGTCGGCCGGAGCCCGTCAGGGCGGCTCCCGAGCACCGCCATCCGGTCCGCCGAAGGGGCGCCTCGCGGTGGTTCCGCGACGACGAACCCGTGGGCAGCCCGGGGAGACCTGGCAGCATCGCGGGCGTGGACGAGCAGGGCTCCGGTAGGGACGACGAGCGCGCAGGCGGACGAAGTGTGCAGGTGGTCGCCGTCGGTGAGGACCGCGCCGACGAGGTGCTCGACGTCGACCGCTGGGCGTTCGGCGTCCCCGACAGCGAGGACCGCGAGGTCTCGCTGCGCGGGATGGAGTGGGACCGCACGGCGGGAGCGGTGCTCCCGGCAGCGGGCGACGCGGGAGAGGGCGACGACGCGCCGTTGGCGGGGGTCTACTCGGTGCGCACGGCCCGCCTGCAGGTGCCCGGCGGCGAGGTGCCCGCTGCGGGCCTGACCTGGGTGGGGGTGCACCCGCAGCACCGCCGCCGCGGCGTGCTCAGCGCGATGATGGACCACCACCTGCGCGGCGCGCGCGCTGCCGGTGAGCCGGTCTCGGTGCTGTGGACCGCCGAGCCGGCGATCTACGGGCGGTACGGCTACGGGCTCGGGACGATGGTGACCCGGATGACCCTCGCTCGCGGCGCCTCGCTGCGCGACGTGCCCGGCGCGGACGCGCTGCACGTGACGCTGGAGCGGGCGGACCCGCGGCGTCACGCCGCGCTGGTCGCGCAGGGGTACGAGGCGTCCCGGCATGGCCGCCCCGGTGCCGTCTCGCGCGACTCCGAGGGGCTGCAGGGCTCCGTGCTGGACGACCCGGCCCGCGGCCGCGACGGTGCCGAGGCGCTGCGGCTGCTCGCGGTCCGTGACGACTCCGGCGACCTGCGCGGCTACGCGCTGTTCCGGCGCAAGGAGCACTGGGGACAGGGCGGCCCGGACGGCGAGGTGCAGGTCCGTGAGGCGGTCGCCCTCGACGCCGCCGCGGCCCGGGCGCTGTGGGGTCGCCTGACGGACCTGGACCTGACGGCGCGTGTGCGCACCGACCTGCGCGCCACCGACGACGCCCTGGTGCACCTGCTCGTCGACGTGCGGGCGGCGCTGGTCACGGTCGGCGACGGGCTGTGGGTCCGGCTCGTCGACGTCGACGCGGCGCTCGCCGCCCGGCGGTACCCCCGGCCCGTCGACGTCGTGGTGGACGTCACCGACTCCCGCTGTCCGTGGAACGCGGGTCGCCACCACCTGGTGGGCGGACCGGACGGCGCCACCTGCGCCCCGACGCAACGGCCCGCCGACCTGGCCTGCGACGTCTCGGCGCTCGGGTCGGCCTACCTCGGCGGGCAGACCCTCGGCGCCCTCGCCGCGGCCGGCCGCGTCACCGAGCTCACCGACGCGGCGCTGACGCGAGCGGCCGCCGCGCTCTCGTGGCCCGTCGCGCCCCACTGCTCGTGGGAGTTCTGAGGGCCTGCCGCGACGCGCGGCTCACGCCGCCTGGCACGTCGGGCACCAGAACAGGTTCCGGCCGGCGACCACCCGGGTCGCGACCGCGGTGCCACAGACCCGGCACGGCTGGCCCGTGCGGCGGTAGACGTAGTGGGCGTGCTCCCGGCGTACCGCGCCACCCGGCCGGTGCTCCGGCCGCGTCGTGACGATGCGGCCCCGCCGGACGCCGTCGCGCAACAGCACCCGCAGGTCGTCCCACAGGCCGGCCACGCGGTCGGCGTCGACGTCGCGGCCGGGCAGCGCGGGGTCGAGCCCCGCCCGGAACAGCGCCTCGGCGCGGTACACGTTGCCGACCCCGGCGACGACGTCCTGCTGCATCAGCAGCGCGCCGACCGGAGTCCGGGAACGCCCCACCCGTGCCAGCAGCGGCGCCGGGGTTCCGTCGCGACGCAACGGGTCGGGGCCGAGCCGGGCGTGGACGGCGTCCTTCTCCGCCTCGTCGTGCATCTCGCAGGCGGTCGGGCCGCGCAGGTCCGCCCACGCCCCGGGCGCCACCAGCCGGAGCCGCAGCGCGCCGCGGGGCGCGGGCGGATCACCGGCACCGAGGGCCCAGGCCCCGTACAGGCCGAGGTGGACGTGCAGCCACCGCCGCGGCGTGCCATCGGCAGCATCGGGGGCAGTGGCGGGACAGAGACCGAGCCACAGGTGCTTGCCGTGCGCGTCGCTGCGCACCACGTGCAGACCGTCGAGCCGCGCGGCCCCGTCGACGAACCGGCCCTGGGGGCTCGACGCCGCCACCGGCCCGCCGGCGAGGTCGCGTACGAGCCGCCGCGCCAGCCGGTGGACGGTATGACCCTCGGGCACCTCAGCCGGCCGACGGGTCGGCCGGCGGCTCGGGCAGCGGTGGCAGCTCGCCGCTCGCCTCGTACCGGGCGACCTGCTCGATCCGGCGCAGGTGCCGGTCGGCGCCGCTGAACCGGGTCCGCACGAAGGCGTCGACGATCTCGGCCGCCTCGTCGAGGCCGTGCATCCGCGCCCCCACCCCGACGACGGTGGCGTCGTTGTGCTCCCGCGCCAGCACGGCGGTCTCCACGTTCCAGGCCAGGGCCGCCCGCACCCCGGCGACCTTGTTCGCCGCGATCTGCTCCCCGTTGCCGGAGCCGCCCAGCACCACACCCAGGCTGCCCGGCTCGGCGGCGACCGCCCGGGCCGCCCGCAGGCAGAACGCGGGGTAGTCGTCCTCGGCGTCGTAGCGCCGCGGGCCGTGGCTGACCACGTCGTCCCCCGCGTCGGAGAGGTGGGCGACGAGGTGGTCCAGCAGCTCGAGGGCGGCGTGGTCCCCGCCGATGTGCACGCGCATGCGTGCATCCTCCCAGCACCTGGGACCAGCAGCCCCCGGGACCGGCGCGCGCGCAGTCGCGGCGCCGGGCAGGGCGTCAGTCGAAGATCGGGCCCTGCTCGCGCGAGCGCTTGAGCTCGTAGAATCCCGGCGTGGACGCGACGGCGACGACGCCGTCCCACAGCCGCGCCGCGGCCTCGCCCTGAGGGGCGGGGGTGACGACCGGCCCGAAGAAGGCGACCCCCTCCACGGCGATCACGGGCGTGCCGACGTCCAGCCCGACGAGGGAGATGCCCCGCTCGTGGCTGGCGTGCAGCTGCTCGTCGTACTCGGTGGACGTGGCGTAGCCGGCGAGGTCGGCCGGCAGGCCGACGTCGGCGAGGGCACCCGCGACGACCGTGTCGAGGTCCTTCTCGCCGCCGGGGTGGATGCGCGTACCCAGCGCGTCGTACAGCGGCTTGACGACTTCGTCGCCGTGCAGCTGCTGCGCCGCCACCACGACCCGGACCGGGCCGAGGGCGGCGCGCATCGCCTCGGCGTACTCCTCGGGCACGTCGTTGCCCTCGTTCAGCAGCGACAGGCTCATCACGTTCCAGCGCACGTCCACCGGACGCACCTGCTCGACCTGCTCCATCCAGCGGGACGTCATCCAGGCCCACGGGCACACCGGGTCGAACCAGAAGTCCGCCGTCACCCGCCGCTCGCCGGGGTTGTCCGCGGCGCGCGTCTCGTCGTGGGTCAGGGTCATCGCCGGGCCTCCGTGCGTCGATCGGGTGTCCCGTGCTCCTGCCAGGACCGTCGAGGGCGCCAGCGTCGGGCAGCGTGAGAACATTCCGCTCGTCCGCGGCGCCGACCCCTGCGCCCGGCCCGCCCGGCCCGGGACCGGCGCAGACCGCGCCGCCCTGTCCGACGAGACCCGCCTGGAGCAGCCGTGCCCGGCATGAACCTCACCCGCGACGAGGCCCGCGAGCGCGCAGCCACCGTCGAGGTCTCCAGCTACGACGTCACGCTCGACGTGCGGTCGCCGGGCGAGACGTTCCGCTCGACCAGCGTCGTCCGGTTCCGGCACTGCGGCGGCCCGGCGTCCACGTTCGTCGACCTCGTCTCCACACGGGTGCATGTGGTTCGCCTCAACGGCACCGACCTCGACCCGGCCGAGGTCTGCGACGGCACGCGCGTGCACCTGCCTGCCCTCGCGGAGACCAACGAGCTCGTCGTCGAGGCCGACTGCGACTACATGAACACGGGCGAGGGCCTGCACCGCTTCGTCGACCCGGTCGACTCCGAGGTCTACCTGTACAGCCAGTTCGAAGTGGCCGACGCGCGACGGGTGTTCGCGGTCTTCGACCAGCCCGACGTCAAGGCGGCCTTCTCGTTCACGGTGCACGCACCGGGTCACTGGGAGGTCGTGTCGAACTCGCCGACGCCGAGGCCCGAGCGGGCGGACGACGACTCGGCCGTGTGGCGCTTCGCCCCGACCCCCCGGCTGGCGCCGTACGTGACCGCCGTCGTCGCGGGCCCGTACCACCGCGTCGGGTCCGAGCTCCGGAGCCGCGACGGACGGACGATCCCCGCGTCGGTGTACTGCCGTCGCTCGCTGGCGGAGCACCTGGACGCCGAGGAGATCCTCGACGTCACCCGCAGGGGGTTCGCCTACTACGAGGACCTGTTCGACCTGGCGTACCCCTTCGAGAAGTACGACCAGCTGTTCGTGCCGGAGTTCAACGCCGGGGCGATGGAGAACGCCGGCGCTGTGACGATCCTCGAGTCGTACGTCTTCCGCTCCAAGGTGCCCGACGCGACGGTCGAGCGCCGCGCCCTGACGATCCTGCACGAGCTCGCCCACATGTGGTTCGGCGACCTCGTCACGATGCGCTGGTGGGACGACCTGTGGCTGAACGAGTCGTTCGCGGAGTTCGTCTCGACGCTGGCACTGGTCGAGGCCACGCGCTGGCGGCAGGCGTGGACGACGTTCTCGTCGGTGGAGAAGTCGTGGGCCTACCGCCAGGACCAGCTGTCGTCGACCCACCCGATCGTCGCCGACATCCGCGACCTCGAGGACGTCGAGGTCAACTTCGACGGGATCACCTACGCCAAGGGCGCCAGCGTGCTCAAGCAGCTCGTGGCGTGGGTGGGGCGCGACGAGTTCGTCGCCGGTGTGCGGCACTACTTCCGACGGCACGCGTGGGGCAACACCGAGCTGGCCGACCTGCTCGCCGAGCTGGAGGCGACGTCGGGGCGCGACCTGACGGCCTGGTCCCGGCTGTGGCTCGAGCAGGCCGGCGTGACCACGCTGCGTCCCGACCTCGAGGTCGACGCCGACGGGTGCGTGGTGGCCGCCGCCGTCGTCCAGGAGGTCCCGGAGTCCCACCCCCTGCACCGGCCGCACCGCGTGGCCATCGGTGGGTACGACCTCGACGGCGACCGACTGGTCCGCACCACCCGCGTCGAGCTGGACGTGGCCGGGGAGCGCACCGAGGTCCCCGACCTCGTCGGACGGACGCGACCCGACCTGCTGCTGGTCAACGACGACGACCTCGCCTACGCCAAGATCCGCCTCGACGCGACGTCGCTGGCGACGGCCGTGGCCCACCTCGGCGGCTTCGCCGACTCCCTGCCCCGCAGCCTCGTGCTCGCCGCGTCGTGGGACATGACGCGGGACGCCGAGATGGCCCCCCGCGACTACGCCGACCTCGTGCTCGACAACCTGGCGGCCGAGTCGGACTCCTCGGTGGTGATGGTGCTGCTGCGCCAGCTCGCCGCCACGTTGAGGCTGTACGTCGCCCCGGAGCACCGCGGGGACTCGGTGCGCGCCGCGGCCGACCGGCTCTGGGAGCTCGCGCGGACCGCCGCCCACGGGTCCGACACCCAGCTACAGCTGGTGAAGTCGGCGGCGGGCCTGTCCCGCAGCGGCACCCAGCTCGACGCGGTCGCCGCCCAGCTGGACGGCGCCACCCAGTTCGACGGCGCCACCCAGTTCGACGGCGAAGGGGCCCTGCCGGGGCTGACGGTCGACACCGACCTGCGGTGGGAGCTGCTGATCGCGCTGGTGGCGGGCGGCCGCGCCGGGACCGCGGAGATCAACGCGGAGGTCGCCCGGGACGACACCGCGACGGGCCGGCGCGCGGCTGCCGCCGCGCGCGCAGCGGTGCCCGCCCTCGCGGCGAAGGCCGCGGCCTGGCACGACGTGGTGGACTCCGACGAGCTGCCGAACGCGGTGCAGGCCTCGATCATCTCCGGCTTCTCGCACACCGACGACGCCGGACTGCTGGAGCCGTTCGTCGAGCCGTACTTCGACGCCCTGGTCCCCACCTGGACCACGAGGACCAACGAGATGGCCCAGCAGGTCGTCGTCGGCCTCTACCCGGTGCTGCTGGCCTCGGCCGGGCTGCTGGAGCGCACCGACGCCTTCCTGACAGGCCTCGGCGCCGACCACCCCGCGCTCGCCCGCCTGGTCGGTGAGAGCCGCGACGCCGTCGTGCGCGCGCTCCGGGCGCAGGAGCGCGACCGGTCGCGCTGATCCGCAGGCCGGACCGGGTCAGCGGCGGGTGACGGCCTCGGCGAGGGACAGCGCACGTGGCCGGGTGCGCAGGTCCTCGACGAGCACCACCTGGCCGGCGCCGTCCGCCAGCGGCAGCCTCCAGTTCGGGTACTCGTCCGAGGTCCCGGGCTGGTTCTGCGCCCTGCGGTCCCCGACCGCGTCGGGCAGCGCGACCCCGAGCAACCGGCACGGGGTCCACGTGAGGTAGCGGTGCAGGGCCTCGACCACCTGGCGCTCCGTGGCCTCCGGCGGCAGCAGGCCCAGCTCACGCAGCCGCGCCAGGACCGCGGCACGCTCCGCCTCGTCCACGGCGTACTCCTCCGCGACCGGGCGCGTCAGCAGACCCAGCCGGTCCCGCAGCTCGATGTGCTCGCCGGCGAGGTAGCCGGCCGTCGGGGGGAGGTCGTGCGTGGTGACCGTCGCCAGGCACAGCTCGCGCCAGCGCTCGGGACGCAGCGGCGCGCCGTCGTCGTCCTTCTCGAACCACAGGATCGACGTGCCGAGCACCCCCCGCTCCTGCAGGTAGTCGCGGACCCAGGGCTCGACCGTGCCGAGGTCCTCGCCGACGACGAAGGCTCCGGCCCGGTGGGCCTCCAGCGCGAGGATGCCGATGAGCGCCTCGTGGTCGTAGCGCACGTATGTGCCCGCGGCGGGCCCCGCGCCCGGCGGAACCCACCAGAGCCGGAACAACCCGATCACGTGGTCGACCCGCAGCCCGCCCGCGTGCCGCAGCACCGTGCGCAGCATGTCGCGGTAGGGGGCGTAGCCGGCCTCGGCCAGCCCGTCGGGGCGCCACGGCGGCTGGCTCCAGTCCTGGCCCTGCTGGTTGAACGCGTCCGGCGGGGCTCCCACCGTCACCCCCGACGCGAGCACGCCCTGCAGGGCCCACGTGTCTGCCCCCTCCGGGTGCACGCCGACGGCCAGGTCGTGCACCACCCCGACCGACATGCCCGCCTCACGCGCACCGGCCTGCACCGCGGCGAGCTGGCAGTCCGCCACCCACTGCAGCCACGCGTGGAACTCGACGCGGTCGGCGAGACTGTGCCGCAGGCCGGCGACGAGGTCGCTGCCGGGGTCGTGGGCCTCCGGCGGCCACGTCGAGGAGGGCAGCCCGAAGTGCTCGGCGAGCGCGCACCAGAGCGCGAAGTCGGCCAGGCCCCGCCCCTCGCGCTGCTGGAACGCGTCGAACGCGGCCTGGCGGGCCGGGCTGCGCGGGTGCATGAAGACGGTCTCGAGCGCGGCGCGCTTCGCCGGCCAGGCCGCGTCGCGGTCGATCCGGCCCGGGTCGGTGACGGTGGCCCGCAACGCCTCCGCCTGCCACTCCACCAGGGCGCGGTCGGTCGAGGGCAGGTACGCGGTCTCGCGCACGTCCTCAACGCGGACGTACAGCGGGTTGACGAACCGGCGGGTGGTCGGCAGGTACGGCGACGGCTCCATCCGGCCCACGGGCTCCGCGGCGTGCAGCGGGTTGACGAGCACGAAGTCCGCGCCGAGGTCGCGCCCGCTCCAGTCGACGAGCTCGGCGAGGTCGGCGAGGTCGCCGACCCCCCAGGACGCCTTCGAGCGCACCGCGTACAGCTGCGCCATGAAGCCCCAGGACTGCCCCTCGGCGAGCCCCGGCGGCAGCTGCAGGCGCTCCGGGGTCACCACCAGCGGGCACGACGCGGCGGACCGGCCCCCGACCTCCGCGTGCAGCACGTGCCAGCCGAGCGGCAGGTCGCCGGGCACCTCCACGGTGGCGCGCCCGACGAGCGCGCCGTCGACGGTGCGGGGCTCGACCCAGGTGTCGCGCTGGCGCACGTCTCGCGTGCCGCCGTCCTCGAGCTCGACCCACGCGTGCACGGGCTCGCCGTGGGTGACGTGCACCGCGACCGTGGGGGTGCGGCCCTGGCGGGTCACCACGACGGGGGGCAGCGTGCGGCGCCAGGGCGCGTCGGCGTCGTCCGCGAGGGACCGCTCGACGGCGGCCTCGTCGTCGCAAGGCACGTCGAGCGCCCCGAGGACGGCCCGGATCGTCGACCGGGGCACGCTCGTGTGCTGGCCCTGCCAGTCCCAGAACTCCGTGGCGACGCCGTGCGCGTGGGCCAGCTCGACGAGTCGTGTCGACGGTGCGTCGGGGGTCGAGTCGCTCACGTGGTGGGGCTCCCGGAGTGCGGCGGGGTGTCGCAGGGCGCGCCAACCCTGCCACGTCGGTCGGCGGACGACGCGACGAGGACGACGCAGGGGCGATGGCCGGGCGCCGCCGACCGTCGGGCGCCGCCGTCCTGGCCCGCGAGGGGTCCCGGCAGCCCTAGGCTCAGCGACCATGACCGTGCCCTCCCCGGCGGCCCCGGACTACCCGCCCGCCGAACGGCTCGACCTGGTCGAGCAGCTCCCGCCGGACGCCCCGCGGCACGCCGTCGCCGACCCCTACCGCTGGCTCGAGGACGCCGACGACCCCCGCACGCAGGCCTGGTCGCGGGCCCAGGACGAGCTGCTCACGGCCCAGCGCGCGACGTGGGACGGCCGCCCGAGGATGGCGCAGCGGGTCCGCGAGCTGTTGTCCGCCGGCACCGTGGGACCACCGGTGTGGCGTCAGGACCGCCACTTCCTGGTGCGCCGGCTCGGCCACCAGGAGCACGGCGTGCTGCTGCTGCGCGAGCCCGACGGCGACGGCGGCTGGGTCGAGCGGGTGCTCGTCGACCCGATGGCACGGGACCCGGCCGGCACGACGACCCTGGACGCCTACCGGCCCAGCCCGGACGGGGAGCTGTTGGCGTACCAGCTCTCCGAGGGCGGCACCGAGGAGAGCGTGCTGCGGGTGATGGACGTCTTCACCGGCTATGACGTCGACGGCCCGCTGGACCGGACCCGGTTCTCACCGGTGTCGTGGCTGCCGGACGGGCGCCGCTTCTTCTACGTGCGCCGGCTCGACCCCGCGACCCTGCCCGCCGGCGAGGAGCAGTACCACCGCCGGGTGTGGCTGCACACCGTCGGCGCCGACCCGGCCACCGACGTCGAGGTGTTCGGCGCCGGCCGTGCCGCTACCACCTACTACGGCACGTCGGTCTCCCGGGACGGCCGCTGGCTGAGCGTCTCCGCCGCCGAGGGCACCGCCCCGCGCAACGACGTGTGGCTGGCCGACCTGCACGCCTCGTCCCCCGAGGCACCGGCCCTCGTCGAGGTCGCCGTCGGGCTCGACTCGCACACCGGCGCCTTCGTCGGTCGCGACGGCCGGCTGTACGTCGCCACCGACCAGGACGCACCGCGTGGCCGGCTCGCGGTCGCCGACCCCTCGTCCCCCGGCCGCGACGCGTGGCGCGACCTGCTGCCGGAGCGCGCGGACGCCGTCCTGGAGGACTTCGCAGTGCTGGACGGCCCGGAGCTCGGTGACCGGCCCGTCCTCGTCGCGTCGTGGACGCGCCACGCGGTCAGCGAGGTCACCGTGCACGACCTGTCGGACGGGCGGCAGGTCGGCGACGTCGCGCTGCCCGGGCTCGGCACCGTCGGTGGGCTGATCGAGCGCCCCGAGGGCGGGCACGAGGTGTGGTTCACCTACACCGACCACACCACGCTGCCCCAGGTGCACCGGTACGACGCCCGCACCGGACGCCTCGACGTCTGGGCGACCCCGCCCGGGGCTGTGCGCGTGCCGGACGTCACGGCGCGCCAGGTCGCGACCACGAGCCCCGACGGCACGACGGTGCGCTACTTCGTGGTGGCCCGGTCCGACGTCCTCGACGCCGACGGCGGCCCGACCGCGCCGGCGCCGACCGTGCTCTACGGCTACGGCGGCTTCGGGCTGTCGATGAGCCCCGGCTACTCCGCCACGGCGCTGGCGTGGGTCGAGGCGGGCGGGGTGTGGGTCGTCGCGTGCCTGCGCGGCGGCGGCGAGGAGGGCGAGTCGTGGCACCGCGACGGTATGCGCGCGGTGAAGCAGCACACGTTCGACGACTTCCACGCGGTCGCCGATGCCCTCGTGGCCGACGGCTGGACCGCTCCCGAGCTGCTCGCGGCGTCCGGCGGCTCCAACGGCGGCCTGCTCGTGGGGGCGGCGCTGACCCAGCGGCCGAGCACTTTCGCAGCGGTGCTGTGCGCCGCGCCGCTGCTCGACATGGTCCGCTACCAGCGCCACGGGCTGGGCGTGACGTGGAGCGAGGAGTACGGCGACGCCTCCGACCCCGACCAGCTCGGCTGGCTGCTCGGCTACTCCCCGTACCACGCGGTGTCCCCCGGCACCCGGTACCCGGCGACGCTGTTCACGATCTTCGAGGGCGACACGCGGGTCGACCCGCTGCACGCGCGCAAGATGGCCGCGGCCCTGCAGCACGCGACGTGCGTCGAGGTGGACGACGCCCCCGTGCTCGTGCGCCTCGAGACCGGCGTCGGTCACGGCGCGCGGGCCCTGTCGCGCACGATCGAGCTCGTCGCCGACACGCTCGCCTTCGCGGCCCGTCACACCGGTCTGGACCTCCGGACGCCGGAGCCGCCGGTCGCCGGAGTCCGCTAGCCTCGACGGCTCGTTCCCCCGTCCCCGCTCGAGGAGCCTGACGCCGTCGTGCCCGGCACCGCCCCCGCCACCCTGCTCGCCCTCCCGTCCACGCTGCTGGCCCCGGGCGCCGGCTCGACGGAGACACCGACGCCGGCACCGACGCGGACGACGTCCGTGACGGAGGAGGCGCAGAGCGCCGTCACCAACCCGTGCGTCACCGGTGACGGCAGCTTCTGCGGCCTGCTGCGCGACGTCGGTGTCGGCGAGTCGTGGGCGCGGACCCTGACCGGGTACGGCGACACGGTGCTCCAGCTCGTGCTCATCGTCGTCGTCGGCCTCGTCGCCCGGTACCTGCTGCACAAGGCGATCGGGAGGCTCGCCGAGGGGATCGCCAGCGGGCGTACCGGCCTCGGCCGGCCGGGTGGGCACGCCGACGGCACCCGGAGCATCCGCAAGCGCGCCGCCGGTCTCGGCGAGGTGGCCCCCCTGGTCGGCGAGCGGCGCCAGCAGCGCGCCCGCACGATCGGGTCGGTGCTCAAGAGCATCACCACCGGCGCGGTCGCCGTCGTGGTGGTGCTGATGCTGCTCGGGGTGTTCGGGATCAACCTGGCGCCACTGATCGCCGGCGCCGGCGTGGTGGGCGTCGCCGTCGGGTTCGGCTCCCAGGCGCTGATCAAGGACTTCCTGTCCGGCATCTTCATGATCGTCGAGGACCAGTACGGCGTCGGCGACGTCGTCGACGTCGGGGAGGCCACCGGAGCGGTCGAGGCGGTGGGGCTGCGGGTGACGCGGCTGCGCAGCGTCGACGGCACCGTCTGGTACGTCCGCAACGGCGAGATCCTGCGGGTCGGCAACCAGTCGCAGGGCTGGGCGCGCGCCGTCCTCGACATCGGCGTCGCCTACCACGAGGACGTCGTCCGCGTGCAGGACCTGCTGCGCGACGTCGGCCGCGAGCTGTTCGCCGACGCCGACTGGGGCCCGCTGGTGCTCGAGGAGCCCGAGGTCTGGGGCGTCGAGGCGCTGTCCGCGGACTCCGTCGTGGTCCGGTTGGTGGTCAAGACGGCCCCGCTGGAGCAGTGGCGCGTGGCCCGCGAGGCCCGGCGCCGGATCAAGGCCACCTTCGACCGCGAGGGCGTCGAGATCCCGTTCCCGCAGCGCGCCGTGTGGATGCGCACCGACGAGCCTCCGGCCCCGGCACGCGACACCGGGCCGGAGCGGCACGAGGCGCCGCCACGGGGGGAGGCCGACGTCGCCCACGACACCGAGCCGGACCCCTCCAAGGGGCTCTGATCCACGGCGAGCGATCCACGAGGCTCTGATCCACGGGGCTGTGACGCCGTCTCGGGGCTGCAACGCAGCGCCCCCCGAGTGCGAGGTGGCGCGCGCGCGGGGATGCTGGCCTGGTGAACGCCCCCGGCTACCACGCGACAGTGACCGACCTGCCGGACCTGCCCGGTCTGGGCGAGGGCCGGCTCGTGCTCGTCACCGGCGCCACCGGGTACATCGGCGGCCGGCTGATACCCGAGCTGCTGGACGCCGGTTTCCGGGTGCGGGCACTGGCCCGCGACCCGCACCGGCTCCGTGACCGGCCGTGGGCGGCCGACGTCGAGGTGGTGCAGGGCGACGCCACCGACCTGGAGTCGCTGCACGGCGCGCTCGACGGCGTCGAGGTGGCGTACTACCTGCTGCACTCCCTCGCCACCGGCTCGCGCTTCGAGGCCCTCGACCGGGAGATGGCCCGCACCTTCGGCCGCGCCGCCCGCGAGTGCGGTGTCGGGCGGATCGTCTACCTCGGCGGGCTGCACCCGGACAAGGAGGTGCTCTCCCCGCACCTGGACTCGCGCCGCGAGGTCGGGGACATCCTGCTCGCCAGCGGCGTGCCCACCACGGTGCTCGAGGCTGCGGTCATCATCGGGTCGGGGTCCGCCTCGTTCGAGATGCTCCGCTACCTCACCGAGCGGCTGCCGGTGATGGTCACCCCGCGGTGGGTGGACACCCGGATCCAGCCGATCGGCGTCCGCGACGTGCTGCGCTACCTCGTCGGCTCCTCGACGATGCCGCCGGAGGTGAACCGCACCTTCGACATCGGCGGGCCCGACGTCCTGACCTACCGGCAGATGATGCAGCGCTACGCGGCCATCTCCGGGCTTCCACCGCGGCGGATCGTGCCGGTGCCGGTGCTCACCCCGCGGCTGTCGAGCCACTGGGTGCAGGTGGTGACGCCGGTGCCGAACCGGGTCGCGCGCCCCCTGGTGCAGTCCCTGGTGCACGAGGTCGTGTGTACCGAGCACGACATCGAGCAGTACGTGCCGTCGCCGGCCGCCGGGCTGATGACCTTCGAGCGCGCCGTGGAGCTCGCCCTGACCCGGGTCCGCGAGCTCGACGTCTCGACGTCCTGGTCGCAGGCCTCGGTCCCCGGGATCGCCTCGGACCCGCTGCCGAGCGACCCGGACTGGGCCGGTGGGTCGCTGTACGTGGACGAGCGGTCGCAGGTCGTCGACGCGTCCCCGCGGGCGCTGTGGGGCGTGATCGAGGGCATCGGCGGGCAGAACGGCTGGTACTCCTGGTCCCTGGGCTGGCGGCTGCGGGGGCTGGCGGACCGCTTCGCCGGTGGCCCGGGGCTGCGCCGCGGCCGCCGCAACCCAAACGACCTGTCGGTCGGGGACGCCCTCGACTGGTGGCGCGTCGAGGAGATCGAGGACTGCCGGCTGCTGCGCCTACGGGCCGAGATGCGGCTGCCGGGCCTGGCGTGGCTGGAGCTCCGCGTCGACACCGACGAGCAGGAGCGCACCGTGTTCACGCAACGCGCCCTGTTCCACCCTCGCGGCCTGCTCGGGCACGCCTACTGGGCCGCCGTCTACCCGTTCCACGGCATCGTGTTCGGGGGCATGCAGCGTAACGTGGCCGTCGCCGCGGAGACCGCCGAGGCCACGCACGAGGAGCCTCGCTGGCGGCCGTCGCGCTCGGCCTGACGCGCCACCGCCCCAACCCGCTGCCACCGCCCCAACCCGCCGTGTGGGTCGCGGGCTCGCTCGGAGAGCTCCGCGATCGGTGAGTCTCGCGTCCGTGGCCGACCTCCCCCTCCCACTGCTGCCCGGTGCCCACCGTCGCCGCGACCTCGCAGCCGCAGACATCCCGCCCGCCGAGGTCCGCTCGCCGCTGTGGACACAGGCGCTGCCCCGCCGCCACGCCTGGGCGGCTACCGACATCTCGCACCCACGGCAGCGTGCGCTCGTCGCGGCCTCGGTGCTCCCGGACGGCGGCGCGGTCGGGGGCTGGGCAGCCGCCTACCTCCTCGGCGCCCGACGGCTGGACGGCAGCACGCCGGCCCCCGACAGACTCGAGCCCGTGCTGCTGTGCATGGACCGCGAGCGACAGCGCCCCTGGTGGCCCGGGGTCCGGCCGTTCCGTAGCCACCTCGGCACCGGCGACGTCGCGGTCGCGGACGGCGTCCCGGTCACCTCCCCGCTGCGCACGGCGTTCGACCTGGCCCGGCTCGCACCTGGCGTCGCCGAGGCGGTCGTCGCCGACGTGCTGGCCCGCGACCTCGCTGTCGCACCCGGCGACGTCCGGGACTACGCACGGGCTCGGCCCCGGTGGCGCGGCACGCCGCAGGTCCGTCGCGCCACGCCGCTGGTCGACGCCCGCAGCGCCTCGCTGCAGGAGACCAGGTTCCGCATGCTGTGGGTACTCGATGCGCGCCTGCCCCCGCCGATGTGCAACTGGCCCGTCCTGGACGGCGACGGGCACCTGCTGGGCATGGTCGACCTGCTCGACGCCGAGGCCGCGCTGTGCGGCGAGTACGACGGCGCCGACCACGCAGCCCCGGACCGCCGCTCCCTCGACCACGTCCGGCAGGAGCAGCTGCAGCTGCACGGCGTGGACGTCGTCCGCGTCGCCGGTCCCGACCTCGCCGCCCGGCGCCGCCGGACGGTGCAGCGCCTCCGCCGCCGGCACGCCCGGGGTGTGCAGCGCGACCGCGCACGGGACCGTTGGGCCCTCGCGCCGGCACCCGGCCCGCTCCCCCCCCCTGACTCGAGTGTGAGCCCTCTACCCGGGCCACCCGCGGTGACCGGCGGGGACACCGCCGCGGCGCCCCTGCGAGGATGGGCGCCGTGAGCGAGCCGTCCCCGCAGCAACAGAGCCTCTACGACGCCGTCGGCGGGCACGCGACGTTCGTCACGCTCGTGGACCGCTTCTACGACGGCGTCGCGACTGACCCGGTGCTCCGCCCGCTGTACCCGGAGCAGGACCTCGCCCCCGCCGCCGAGCGGCTGCGGATGTTCCTGGAGCAGTACTGGGGCGGTCCGACCACGTACAGCGAGCAGCGTGGCCACCCCCGGCTGCGGATGCGCCACGCGCCGTTCAAGGTCAACCCGGACGCGCGGGACCGGTGGATCACCCACATGCGCGCCGCCGTCGACTCGCTCGACCTGGCGCCGCTGTACCACTCGCTGCTGTGGGACTACCTGGAGCGAGCCGCCCACAGCATGCTCAACACCTTCGAGGACTGAGCCCGCGACCCCGGTCGGGGGCCGGGCGATGTGCCCCACCCCCTGGCGCGGCTCCTACCCTTGGTCGGTGACGACACTCGACTCGCTCTCCCCTGCCCTCGACGACCGCTCGGCCACGGCCTGGTGGCGCGACGCCGTGATCTACCAGGTGTACCCGCTGTCGTTCGCGGACTCCGACGGCGACGGCGTCGGGGACCTGCCGGGCATCACCGCGCGCCTCGACCACCTCGCCGAGCTCGGGGTGGACGCCATCTGGCTCTCCCCCTTCTACGTCTCCCCCCGCGCCGACGCCGGCTACGACGTCGCCGACTACCGCGACATCGACCCCGTGTTCGGCACGCTGGCGGACGCCGACGCAATGCTGGCCCGCGCCCGGGAGCTCGGCCTGCGGGTGCTCGTCGACCTCGTCCCGAACCACACCAGCGACGAGCACGCCTGGTTCCGCGCCGCGCTGGGGGCCGGCCGGGGGACGCCGGAGCGGGCGCGGTACATCTTCCGCGAGGGCCGGGGCGAGGACGGCGAGCAGCCGCCGAACGACTGGGGCAGCGTCTTCGGCGGGCCGGCGTGGACACGCGTGACCGAGCCCGACGGCTCCCCCGGGCAGTGGTACCTGCACCTGTTCGACGTCAAGCAGCCCGACCTCGACTGGTCGAACCCCGAGGTCTGGGAGGAGTTCCGCTCGGTGCTGCGGTTCTGGCTCGACCGCGGCGTCGACGGCTTCCGCGTGGACGTCGCCCACGGCCTGGTGAAGGCGCCGGGACTGCCCGACTGGAGCGAGGGACCCCGGATGCTCGACAGCGGCGTCGCGCAGGACGCCCCGCCGCCGATGTGGGACCAGGAGGGCGTGCACGAGATCTACCGCGACTGGCACGCCGTCCTGGCCGAGTACGACGGCGACCGAGCGCTCGTCGCGGAGGCGTGGGTGCAGCCGCTGGCGCGGCTGGCCCGGTACGTGCGGCCCGACGAGATGCACCAGGCCTTCAACTTCGACTTCCTGCTCTCGCCGTGGCGGGCCGAGGACCTGCGGACCGTCGTGACCGACTCGCTGCGCGAGATGGGTGCCGTCGGCGCCCCCGCGACGTGGGTCCTCAGCAACCACGACGTCGTCCGGCACACCTCGCGGCTCGGCCTACCGGTCGGCACGCCGAAGCCCAACGGCATCAACCGCGACAGCGCCGTGCAGCCCGACGACGAGGTCGGGCTGCGACGGGCCCGCGCGGCGACGCTTCTGATGCTGGCGCTGCCCGGCTCCTCCTACCTGTTCCAGGGCGAGGAGCTCGGGCTGCCGGAGCACGTCGCACTCGACAACGACGTCCGCCAGGACCCGACGTTCGTGCGCAGCGAGGGCCTCGAGCTCGGTCGTGACGGGTGCCGGGTGCCGCTGCCGTGGGACCACGCCGCGCCCGCGTTCGGGTTCGGCCCCTCGGAGCGCACCTGGCTGCCGCAGCCGGAGTCGTTCGCGCGCCACGCCGCCGACCTGCAGCGGGGCGTCCCGGGATCGACGCTGGAGCTGTACCGCGCGGCGCTGCGGCTGCGCCGAGACCTGGGGCTCGGAGCCGGCGAGCTGCAGTGGCTCGACGGCTACGGCGAGGACGTCGTCGCGTTCCGCAGTGCCACGACGACCGTTGTCGCGAACCTGGGTGCCGAAACGATGGCGCTGCCGCGTGACGCCGAGGTGCTCGTCGTCAGCGGCGACCTCGTCACCGTCGACGGGGACCGGTCCGCCGTCCCCAGCGACACCACCGTGTGGCTGCGCGCCTGACCCACTCCCCTGCCCCCGTCCCCCCACCACCCCCCGGTGATCATGCATGTCGGGTACGGCCTGCGTACCCGACGCGCATGATCACCTAGGGGTGCTGGTGCGTGGCAGGCTGGGCACCGTGGAAAGGCCTCGCTGCGGCATCGTCGTCACGCCGATGCTGGACGCAGACGCGACCGCCGACGTCGCCCGCGCCGCCGAGCGCGCCGGCTGGGACGCCGTCTTCGTGTGGGAGGCGGTCTGGGGCCTCGACGCCTGGGTCCGGATGACGGCCGCCGCCGCCGCGACGAGCACGATCCGGCTCGGCACGATGCTCACCCCGCTGCCCCGCGTTCGCCCCTGGGACCTGGCGTCCAGAGCGGTCACCCTGGACCGGTACAGCGGCGGGCGGTTGCAGCTGGCGGTGGGGATCGGCGCGCCGCACGAGGGCTGGACGGCGTTCGAGGCCGATCCGGGCCGACGCGAGCGGGCGCTGCTGCTGGACGAGGGCCTCGACGTCTACGACGGCCTGATGCGCGGCCAGCCGTTCGGCTACGACGGTCGCCGCTACCGGGTGCGACCGACGGAGTTCTTCCCGCCGCCGCCGCCCGTGCAACGCCCCCGGGTGCCGGTGTGGGTGGTCGGTGCGTGGGACGCCGAGTCCGCCGCGGCCACCGGTGACGGCACCACCCCGTCGCTGCGACGCGCCGCCCGCTGGGACGGCGTGATCCCCACCGTTCTCGGACCGCCGACGACGGTGGGGGGCCTGGCAACACGGGTCCGGTCCCTGGCCGGCCCCGACGAGCTCGCCACGCTGCTGGAGGACACCCGCCGCGTCCGGGCCGCTGCGGGCCTGCCCTGGGAGGGCTTCGACGTCGTCCACGAGGCGGACGGCGGCCCCTCGAGCGCCGACGCCATGGCGCCGTGGGCCGATGCCGGCGTCACGTGGTGGCTGCAGAGCGACTGGGAGCACATGGACGCCGCGACCCTCGAGCGCCACGTGGACGCCGGTCCCCCGTTCTGACCACCCCGCCACACACGTGATCATGCACGTCGGGTACGTGACGCGTACCCGACGTGCATGATCACCGCGGGGTCGGGGGGCGGGGGCGTACCCGACGTGCATGATCACCGAGGGGGGCTGGGGACGGGGGTGCGGTCAGGGGACGGTGGCGCCGGTTGCCACGGAGGCGACTGTGGCGGCGGCGCCACGCTCGTGCAGCGAGCGCAGGGCCGCGGTGTACGCCGCCACGAAACGCTCGTCGTCCACCAGGTCCCCGAAGACCTCGCGGTCGGCGATGAACGCCGTCGCATCCTCGCGGTTTCGGGCGGCGCTGGCCATCAGCCGGTCGCGGAGCCGGTCCACGACTTGGATCGGCTCACCCTGCTCGTCGGTGCCCTCGGCGTAGCGCGCCCACGCCGCCACCACGAGCGCGGACCGCTCGATCTCCGCGCCGGTGGCGAGCTGGTGGCGGATCACGGGCAGCAGCCACTTCGGGATCCGGTCGGAGGACTCCGCGCAGAGCCGCGCCAGGGTGTCGCGGACCTCGGGGTTGGCGAACCGCTCGATCAGGGTCCGCCGGTAGGTGTCGAGCTCGACGCCCGGCACCGGGTCGAGGCTGGGAGTCCCCTCGTGCTCCATGTAGCCCAGCAGGAACTCCACGAACGTGGGGTCCGCGCACACGTCGTGGGCGTAGCGGTACCCGGCCAGGTAACCGAGGTAGCACAGGGACTGGTGCCCGGCGTTGAGCAGCCGCAGCTTCATCAGCTCGTAGGGGTGCACGTCGTCGACGACCTGGACGCCGACCTCCTCCACCGGTGGCCTGCCGGCGGCGAAGTCGTCCTCGAGCACCCACTGCGTGAAGGGCTCGCACACGACCGGCCAGCGGTCCTCGATGCCGAAGCGCTCGGCGAGCACGGCACGGTCGGTGTCGCTGGTGACCGGTGTGATCCGGTCGACCATGGAGCTCGGGAACCGCACGTGCTCGGCGACCCACTCCCCCAGCGCGGCGTCCTTGGCCCGGGCGAAGCCGATGACCGCCTTGCGCGCGACCTCGCCGTTGCCCTGGATGTTGTCGCACGACATCACGGTCAGCGGCCCCACGCCGCGCTCGCGTCGCCGGGCCAGCCCCTCGGTCAGCAGCCCGAGGAACGAGGCCGGGACGGCGCCGGGCGACAGGTCCGCCCGCACCCCAGGGTCGCGCTCGTCGAGCTCGCCGGTCTCCGGGTGCGTCGGGTAGCCGCCCTCGGTGACGGTGAGGGACACCACCCGCACCTGTGGCGAGGCGATCCGTTCGACCACGGCCGCCGGGTCGTCGGGTGCGAAGAGGTACTCGACCATCGAACCCACCACGTGGGGCTCGAGCGTGCCGTCCGGGTGCTTCACGACGAGGGTGAACAGGCAGTCCTGCGCCGCCATCGCGTCCCGCATCGCGGTGTCCCCCGGCAGCACACCGACGCCGCAGACCCCCCAGTCCAGGGCTGAGCCGGCGTTCATCAGGGCGTCGAGGTACATCGCCTGGTGCGCCCGGTGGAAGCCCCCGACGCCGAAGTGGACGATGCCGACCGAGACGGCGTCGCGGTCGTACGAGGGCACGGGCACCCTCCCGCCGACGTCCGGCAGGCCGGCGGTGGACAGAGCGGTCATCGTCGGGCTCCTTCGCACGTGGTGACGGTCCGGGCGACTCGTCGGGTCACTTGATCGCCCCCATCGAGAGGCCGCGCACCAGCTGCTTCTGGGCGACCCAGCCGGCGATGATGACCGGCAGCGAGGCGAGCGTCGCGGCTGCTGACAGCTGGGCGAAGAACAGGCCCTGGCTCGTGATGAAACCGACGAGGTAGACGGGCACGGTGCTCGCCGCCGACGCCGTCAGGTTCACCGCGAAGAAGAACTCGTTCCACGCGAAGATGACGCAGATGAGGGCGGTGGCCGCGATGCCGGGTCCGACCATCGGCAGCATCACGTAGCGCCACGTCTTCATCAGACCGGCGCCGTCCATCTGCGCGGCCTCCAGGACCTCTCCGGGGATCTCCTGCATGAAGGACCGCATCATCCACAGCGCGATCGGCAGGTTCATCGACGTGTAGAGCACGATGAGCAACCCGATGCTGTCGATCGCTTTGATCTGGCCGGCGATCACGTAGAGCGGCACGATGACCGCCACGACGGGCAGCATCTTGGTGGAGATCGCGAAGAACAGCACGTCCTGCGTCTTCTTCACCGGTCGGATGGACAGCGCGTAGGCGGCGGGCACCCCGAGCACGAGCACCAGCAGCGTGGACAGCACGGTCGCCACCATCGAGTTGACGAAGAACGGTGCACCGCGGTCGAGCACCGTGGCGAACTGCTCCAATGTCGGGGTGAAGAACAGGTTCGGAGTCTCGGTGTACGCGTCCGCCTCGTTCTTGAAGCCGGTGACCACCATCCAGAACACCGGGAAGAAGAACAGGCCTGCGAGCACCCACGTGAGGACGGTCAGCGCGGTCCCCTTGGAGCCCCCGCCGGAGGGGGTACGCCCCGGGGCGCGGGGCGCGCGGGACGGGCGGGTGCCGGCGCTGTCGCCGGCCGTCTGTGCCTGCGTGCTCATGGCGTCTCCTTGGTGAAGCTCGTGAAGATGAGGCGCAGGGCCACGGTCGCCACGATGATCGTGCCGATCACGACGACCACGCCCATCGCGGCGGCCTGTCCGACGTCGAAGCCGAGGAACGCCCGCTGGTAGATGTAGAAGGGCAGGTTCGCGCTCGCTGTGCCCGGCCCGCCCTGCGTCATCATGTAGATGTGGTCGAAGGTGTTGACCACGTAGATGGCGCCGAGCAGCACGGACAGCTCGATGTAGCGGCGCATGTGCGGCAGCGTGATGTAGAGGAACGTGCGCCAGGGACCGGCGCCGTCGACCTGCGCCGCCTCCAGCGACGACCGGTCCTGGCTCTGCAGCCCGGCGAGGAGCAGCAGCATCATGAACGGCGTCCACTGCCAGACGAGCGCCGTCACCACGGCGCCGACGGGGAACTGCGAGATCCAGTCGATGTCCCCGAGACCGAATGGGCTGAGCACCCAGCCGACGATCCCGTAGGTCGGGTCGAACATCGTCGTCTTCCACAGGAGCGCACCCGCGACGGGCATCACGAGGAACGGTGTGATGAGCATCGTCCGCGCCAGGCTCCGGCCGCGGAACGGCCGGTCGAGCAGCACGGCGAGCAGCAGGCCGATGAGCAGCGCGATGAGCACGCAGGCCCCCGTGATGACAATCGTGTTCAGCGCCGCCTGCCGGAACACTCTGTCCTGGAACACTTCCACGTAGTTGCTCAGGCCGACGAACTGCCGCGAGCCGGGGCGCACGAGGTTCCAGGACTGCAGGGAGTACCAGACCGTCACGAGGAACGGGAACTGCGTGACGAGGATGAGGAACACCAGGGCGGGCAGGAGCGGCGCGCGCCGCACCCAGCCGGCCCGCCGCTCGTCACGCTTCGGGTGGTGACCGTCTCCGCTCGCCGGCGCGGTCGGAGTCCCCGACGCTGGGGGCCCCTTCGTCAGTGTGGTCATCGCCCGTCCTCCTGGTAGCTGTCGCCCACGTTCTGCGCGTACTTCTGTGACTGCTCGATGGCCTGGTCCACCGTGATCTGACCCGCGATCGCGGCCGAGATCTGCTGGCTGACACGGGTTCCGAGGTCCTGGAACTCGGGGATGCCGACGAACTGGATGCCGCGGTAGGGAACCGGGTCCACCGTGGGGTCCTCCGGGTCTGCCAGCGCCAGCGCCGTCAGGGTCGGCTCGGCGAACGCCTGCGCAGCCGCGGCGTACTCCGGGATCTCGTACGTCGACAGGCGACTGCCCGGCGGCACGGCCGACCAGCCCTTCTCCTCGCCGACGAGCTGCATGTAGTCCTTGTTCGTCATCCAGGAGATGAACTCCCAGGCGTCGTCCTTGCGCTCGGAGGTCTCCGGGATCGCCAGCGACCAGGCGTACAGCCACCCGGACGACTCCGTCTCCTCCACCGGCGCCTGCGCGTAGGCGTTGAGGCCGGCCACGGTGGAGTCGGTCTCGGACTCCGTGGTGCCGACCATGGACGTCGCGTCGTACCACATCGCAGCGTCGCCCTGGGTGTACTGGGTCGCGCAGCCCGAGAAGCCGGCCTGGGCGGCGCCGGGGGTGCCGTACTCACGCACGAGGTCGACATAGAACTCGATCGCGGCACGGCTCTCGGGCGAGTCGAGCTGGGCGTTCCAGTCCTCGTCGAACCAGCGGCCACCGAAGGTGTTGATGACCGTGTCGAGGGGCGCGAGGTTCTCGCCCCAGCCCGCCAGCCCGCGAAGGCAGATGCCGGCCAGCCCGGCCTCGTCGTCGTCGAGCTCGGCGGCGAAGTCGCGCACCTCCTGCCACGTGGGCTGCTCGGGCATCTCGAGGCCGGCGTCGTCGAAGAGGTCCTGGCGGTAGACGAGGAACGAGGACTCGCCGTAGAAGGGCACCGAGTACAGGTCACCGTCGACGGACAGCGACTCGGCGATGCTCGGAACGAAGTCCTCCGGGTCGTAGCCCGGCGTCTGCTCGGCGTACGGCTGCAGGTTGACCAGCCAACCGTTGTCGGCCCACATCGGCGTCTCGTAGTTGCTGATCATCACGATGTCGAACTCGCCGCCGCCGGTGGCGACCGACGCGGTGATCTTGGCGCGGGCCGAGTTCTCCGACAAAGACACGAACCGCAGGTCGATGTCGGGGTTGTCGGCCTCGAAGCGATCCGACAACGAGATCGCATCCTCCATCTGGGAGTTGGAGATGATGGCCACGACCAGCGGGTCGCTGCCGCCCGCGGACCAGCTGCCGGCCCCGCCGCAGGCGGCCAGCCCGGTCGACGCAGCCACGGCCGCCGCCGCCGCTGCGACACGTCGCCGCCGGCGGCCGGCGCCGTGTGCGCGCCTTGTCGCTCTGCTCATCGAAGGGTCCCTTCACTATCGCCCCGGGGTTCCGGGGCGTCCTGGACGATCGCGACCTTGCCCGCGGCGCCGGAGTCGGCGACGCGGTAGGCCTCGTCGGCGTCGGCGATGCCGAGCCGGTGGGTCACGACGACGTCGAGGTGGACGTCGTGGCGGTCGACGCCAGAGCCGACGGCGACCACGTCGCCGCACGGCTCGTGCCCGGCGACCACGCCCTGGTAGGCCTCCGGCCCGGTCCCGAGGTGCTCGCGATAGATCGCGCGGACGTCGCTGCCGCAGATGGTGGAGGCACGCGGCCGCACCAGCACCTGGCCGTGACCGGGCTGCAGGTCGGGCAGGTCGGGCAGGTCGCGCAGCTCGGTGCGCGAGGCGCCGGGCAGCAGGACCCGTGCATCGCGTCCTCCTCGCCCGCGGTCACACCGCGCTGTCGCTTGACCGCGACATGTTCTTGCTCTTATGAGTGCTACCCATCTCATCTGAGATGTGATGTGATGTCATTCATAGGGCCCCGGTCCTGGGACTGTCAAGGCTCGGTCACGTAACGTCGGGAGGATCTACGTATGAGCGGCACGACTGCCGTCCCGCCGGCCGCGGACCCCGCGGACCGTCCCGACGACGACGGCGGCCGGTCGGCGCGTGGACGACCACCCGGCCCGGCGCCCGAGGTCACCGACCAGGCCCTGCTCGCCGAGATCGCCCGCCGCTACTACCTGCAGGACGCCTCGAAGGTCGACATCGGCCGGTCCTTGGGGATCAGCCGCTTCAAGGTCGCCCGGTTGCTCGACGAGGCCCGCACCCGCGGCGTGGTCACCATCACGGTGAACGCCCCGCTGGGGGTGGACGCCGAGCTGTCGGTGGGGCTCGCGTCCGCACTCGGACTGGCGCCGTGTACCGCGGTCGGGTCCGAGCCGGGCGGATCGGCGGCGCAGGCGCGCCTCGACGTCGCCGAGGTGGCGGCCAGGCTGCTGCCGGACATGCTGCGCCCCGGTGATCGGCTCGGGCTGACCTGGAGCCGCACCGTCGACCTGCTGGTCGACGCGCTGACCTGGCTGCCGCCGTGCACCGTCGTCCAGCTCGCGGGCACCCAGTACGCGGCCAGCGGCAGTGCCACCGTGGAGGTGGCCCGCAGGGCCGCGGACCTGTCCGGCGGCCGCGCCTACCCCGTGCACGCGCCGCTGCTGCTGGACGACCCGTCGGCGGCCGCCGTGATGCGTCGCCACCCGGTGATCGCGACCACCCTGGCGATGGCCGACGACCTCGACGTCGCGGTCGTCTCGATCGGGGCGTGGCGCCCGGACGGCTCCACGATGTGGGACTCGGTGGACCAGGCGCAGCGCGACGAGGGGCTCGCGGGTGGGGCCGTCGCGGAGGTCAGCGGCCGCCTGCTCGACGCGCAGGGGCGACCCGTGGTGACGTCCCTCGACGACATGGTGATCGGGGCCACGCTGTCCCAGATGCTCGGGGCGCGCCGCCGGGTCGGGCTCGTGGCGGGCCGGCACCGCGCTGCCGCGGTCCGTGCGGTGGTCCGCGCCGGTCTCGTCACCGACCTCGTCGTCAGCGCCGAGGTGGCGCACGAGGTGCTGCACGCCTCGGGCGCGGCCCTTGCCGACGGCTGAGGAACCTCAGCCGAGCGCAGGCCGCCGGCTCAGCACATGACCCCGGTCGGTGCTCAGCCGCCGCCAGGGCCCGACCGCGTGCAGACCCACGGGTTCGTCGGTCAGGAACCCCAGGGCGTGCGCGGCGAACCCGGCGCCGGCCGGGACGTCGTCCGTGCCGTCCAGCGTCCGTCCCCACACGCTCGCCCGCAGCCGCGCGACGGCCGCCGCACCGGCGACGTCCGGGGTGCCGGCCGCGACCTCGGAGATCCCGGCGACCGCCGCCGCCCGGAGCGTGTCCGCGGGCAGCGGCGGGAGCGGCGCCCAGCCCGACCGGGGCGGGGCCACCCCCGCCCACGGCGCGGGGTGCGTGACCGGCGGCACCGCGAGCGAGCTGCCCCCCTCGTCGCGCGCGAACCGGTCCGCGAGGGCGGCCAGCGGCACCGTGGCATCGAGGTCCGCGGGTTCGGCGAGCCCGACCACCCGCAGCCCCAGCACCGTCGGGCCACCTCCCCCGGACAGGGCACCGACGTACACCGCCAACGCGGTCCCGTGACCGACGAGTCGCGCCCCACCGTCCGGGTCGATCCGGCGCGCACGCGCGACGTACGTGGCGAGATCGCGGCGGGTCGCGACGTCGGCGAGCAGCAGGTCGCCTGCGGTCACCGCCCCGCCCCGGCGCCGGCGTCCCGCCGGTCGCGCTCCCGGCGGCGCAGCCGGACAGGCTCGTCGAGCCAGGCCTCCAGCCGTCCGCGCTCGACGGCCGTGAGCCGCCGAGGCCGGCCGGCGTCCAGGTCGTAGACGACCATCGTGGACTCGGCCCGGGCGTACACGGTCGTCCTCGCACGGCGGCCGTCGACGCCACCGTCCCCGTCGCCATCGGCCCCTGCCACGTCCAGCACCTCGTAGCCCATCTCGAAGCTGGCGGCCCGCAGGTTGCTCACCCACAGGTCGATCGCCACCGGCTCCGGGCGCCAGTGCAGCGGCTCCAGGTAGTCGATCTCGTGCCGCGCGACGAGCAGCCCGGTGCCCACCATGTCGCCGCCGTCGTCACTGCCCGCGGCGTGGAACGCCTGCACCCGCGCGTCCTCGAGCAACCGCAGGAAGACGACGTTGTTCACGTGTCCGTACGCGTCCATGTCGGACCAGCGAAGCGGGGTCGGGAAGCGGAGCCGGCTCATGGGTCCATCGTGCCGCACCGCCGCGCGGCCGCCGCGGCGCCGCGGGGCCGTCCCCGCACCGACCCGCGTTGTGGGTAGCGTGCGCAGGTGTGAGCGAGAGCACCCCGGGCGAGGCCGGTCCCGACGGCGACCTGCCCGGTCTCGACCTCGCCGCCCTGCGGCGGTGGCTCGCCTCGACCGGCCTGCACGACGGGCCCGTCGAGGCGGAGCTGGTCGTCGGCGGCCGCTCCAACCTCACCTTCGCCGTGGACGCCGGGGCGCAGCAGTGGGTGCTGCGCCGACCCCCGCTCGGGCACGTGCTCGCGACAGCCCACGACATGGCGCGCGAGCACCGCGTCATCAGCGCGCTGACCGGCACGGCCGTGCCGGTGCCGGCCACCGTGGCGCTGTGCACCGACACGGGCGTCCTCGGTGCGCCCTTCTACCTCATGGAGCGCGTCGAGGGCGTCGTCGCGCGCTCCCGCGCCGACGTGGGCCGGTGGTCGAAGCCGCAGCGCCATGACCTGGCGATGCGGATGATGGACGTGCTCGCCGACCTGCACGCCGTGGACCCCGAGGCGGTCGGGCTCGGCGACCTCGGCCGGCCCGACGGCTACGCGCACCGGCAGGTGAAGCGGTGGGGCCAGCAGCTGGACCGCAGCCGCAGCCGGCAGGTCCCCGGGATCGACCGCCTCAAGGTGCGCCTCGCGGCCTCCGTGCCACGGCTTCCCCGGACCGGGATCGTGCACGGGGACTACCGCCTGGACAACCTCGTGCTCGACGCGGACGACGCGAGCATCCTCGCCGTCCTGGACTGGGAGATGTCGACGCTCGGCGCCACCCTCACCGATGTCGGCCTGCTGCTCGCCTACGCCACCGCGCTCGGCCCGAAGAACCCGGTCGCCGACGGCTTCGGGCCCGCGAGCGGCTTCCCCGACGTCGCGGAGCTCGTCGCGCGCTACGCGGAACGGGCGAGCCTCGACGACACCGGCCTCGCGGCGCTGCCGTGGTGCACCGCGCTGGGATGCTTCAAGGTGGCGGTGATCCTGGAGGGCATCCACTACCGCTGGTCGAAGGGCCAGACCGTCGGGGAGGGCTTCGAGCGGATCGGCGCATTCGTGCCGGGTGCGGTCGACCGCGGTCTCGCCGTCCTGGACGACCCGGCGTCCGTGCTGCCAGCCGGGGCCTGACGTGGACTTCGCCCCGGACGCGGTGACCCGCGACCACGCCGCCCGGCTCGAGGCGTTCATGGCGGAGGAGGTGCTGCCCGCCGAACCGGTCCTCTCGGAACAGGTGGCGCGCGCCAGGGGCGACGGCGACCCGTGGCGCCGGCCGCCGGTGATGGCCGACCTGCAAGCCTCGGCGCGCCGCCGCGGGCTGTGGAACCTGTTCCTGCCCGACCCGGCGCTCGGCGCCGGACTGTCGGTGCTGCAGTACGCGCCGCTGGCGGAGATCACCGGCCGGTCCCCCCACCTGGCGCCCGAGGCCCTGAACTGCGCGGCGCCCGACACCGGCAACATGGAGCTGCTCGCCGAGTTCGGCACCGCCGAGCAGCGTGAGACGTGGCTGGAACCGTTGCTGGACGCGCGGATCCGGTCTGCGTTCTGCATGACGGAGCCGGACGTCGCCTCCTCCGACGCGACGAACATCCGCACCCGCATCCGGCGGGACGGCGACGACTACGTCGTCTCGGGCCGCAAGTGGTGGTCCACCGGCGCGATGGACCCGCAGGCGGAGGTGCTCGTCGTGATGGGGCAGTCGGCGGACCCCGACGACCCCGACGTGCCCCGCCACCGGCGGCAGTCGATGGTGCTCGTCCCCCGGAGAGCGCCGGGCGTCCGCGTGGTCCGGGCGCTTCACACGTTCGGCTTCGACGACGCCGCCCACGGTGGGCACGCCGAGGTGCACTTCGACGACGTCCGGGTTCCCGCGTCAGCGCTGGTCGCAGGCGAGGGCGACGGGTTCGCGATCGCCCAGGCCCGGCTCGGGCCGGGCCGGATCCACCACTGCATGCGCCTCATCGGCATGGCGGAGAGGGCGATCGAGGCGATGTGCCGCCGCGCCCTGGACCGCGTGGCGTTCGGCCGCCCACTCGCGGAGCAGGGGGTCGTCGCCGAGCGCGTCGCCCAGGCCCGGGTGGAGGTCGAGGCGGCCCGGCTGCTCGTGCTGAAGACCGCCTGGCTGATGGACACCGTCGGCAACCGCGGGGCCCACACCGAGATCCAGGCGATCAAGGTGCTCGTCCCGCCGCTCGTGCAGCGCGTCGTCGACGATGCGATCCAGGTCCACGGCGGGGCAGGCGTCAGCCAGGACACGCCGCTGGCCGAGCTGTGGGTCGCGGCCCGGACGTTGCGGCTCGCTGACGGGCCCGACGAGGTGCACCGCGCCTCGCTCGCGCGCCGCGAGATGCGCCGCTACTCCGGCTGACGACCGGCCTCCAGGGACTGCTGCAACCGGTTCATCCGCGTCAGCCAGCCGTCGCGGTCGCCGGCCCGGAACTGCTCGTGCTCGGCGACCCGGGGGTGCGGCAGCACGAGGAACCGACCGTCGCGGAGGGCCTCCAGCACGGCCTCGACCACCACGTCGACGTCCACGGCCTCGGACGCCAGCAGCGCCTCGGCGTCCGGGCCGGCGGCGAGCATCATCGGGGTGCGGACCCCCATCGGGCACAGGGCCTGCACCGTGACGCCACGGTGGTCGTAGGTCGCGCGCAGCCACTCGGCGTGGGCCACGGCGGCGTGCTTGGTCGCGGCGTAGCAGGCGCTGCCGAGCATCGTCAGCAGGCCCGCGGCGGAGGCCGTCATGAGCAGGTGTCCGCGACCTCGCTCCAGCCAGTGTGGCAGCAGCGCCCGCGCAGCCCGCACGTGCGCCATCACGTTCACCTGCCACGCCGCCTCCCAGCCCTGCTCGTCGGGGCTCGGGGCGACGCCTGCGTTGGCGCAGAACAGGTCCACGTCGCCCAGGCGGTCGAGAGCCGCACCCACGAGGCCCTCCGGACGCGCGGCGTCGGCGACCACCGCCGTGGCGCCGAGGTCCGAGGCGACGCGCTCCAGACCCGAGCTGTCGACGTCCGAGAGCACCGGCCGCGCACCGTCGGCGGCGAACCGCGCCGCCAGCGCCGCGCCGATCCCGGACGCCGCGCCGGTGACGACGACCCCGGCGCCGGCCAGGCGTAGCGGGCGTAGCGGCTCAGCCACGGTGGGGTTCGACGGCGTCCGCAGCGATCTCGACCACGAGGCGTCCGGTCGTGCCAGCGGCCGCGAGGCGGGTGAGACCGTCGGTGGCGCGGTCGAGGCCGAGCCGCTCACCCACGAGCGGGTCCACCACGCCCGCGTCGGCCAGCGCGCAGATCTCGCGGTGCGCCTCGCGCACGAGCTCCGGCGCTCGGTGGGTGTACAGCCCCCAGTGCAGCCCGAGCACGGAGTAGTTCTTCACGAGGGCGTGGTTCGTCGCCACGGAGGGGATCTCGCCGCTGGCGAAGCCGACCACGACGATGCGGCCCTCGAAGGCGACGGCACGCGTCGAGGCGGCGAAGGCGTCGCCGCCCACGGGGTCGAAGACGACGTCCGCGCCCCGGCCGCCCGTGGCGTCCTTGATCGCGGCCACGAGGTCGTCGTTGGTCCGGTCGAGCACGACGTGGGCGCCCAGCCCCCGGGCGACGTCGACCTTGGCGCCTCCCCCGACGACGGCGACCACGCGTGCCCCTGCTGCGACCCCCAGCTGGACGGCGGCGCTGCCGACGCCGCCGGCGGCGGCGTGCACGAGCAGGGCCTCCCCGCGCTGCAGCCGGGCCCGGCGGTGCAGGGCGAACCAGCCTGTCTGGTAGGCGATATGAAGTCCCGCCGCCCTGGCGTCGTCCAGGGACTCCGGGGCGAGGTGCACGTCGCCCGCCGGCGCCAGCGCGTACCCGCCCAGCGACCCGTGCGGCAGGTCCGCCGTCCCGACCACCCGGCTTCCGAGCAGCCCGTCGCCGACGCCGGGACCGAGCGCAACGACGTCACCGACGCACTCGACGCCCGGCGTGAACGGCAGCGGCGGGCGGACCTGGTACGCACCTCGCGCCAGCAGCACGTCGGGAAAGCCCAGGGCCATCGCGCGTACGCGCACCAGCACCTGTCCCGGGCCGGGGGCCGGCACGACGACGTCGCGCAGCGACATCGCTGCTTCCGGCTCGCCGTGGTGGGTGACCTGCCAGGCGCGGGTGGGCGTGCCGCCTTCCGCGCTCACCCCAGCCCCCCGACGCGGGAGACGCCGCCGTCGAGCACGACCGTCTGCCCGGTGAGCCAGGCCGCGTCGTCCGAGAGCAGGAACGCGACGGCACCCGCGACGTCGTCGGGCACGCCGAGGCGGCCCAGGGGGTAGGCGGCGGCGACCTGCTCCTCGCGGCCGGAGTACAGCGCACTCGCGAACTGCGTCTTGACGATCGCGGGCGCGACCGCGTTGACGCGCACCGCCGGCGCCAGCTCGACCGCCAGGCAGGCGGTGAGGTGGGCGACGGCGGCCTTGCTGACCCCGTACATCGCGATGCCGGGGGCGGGCTGGACGCCCGCGATCGACGACAGGGCGACGACGGCTCCGCCACGCTCGCGCAGCGACGCCCGCCAGGCCTGCTGCACCCAGCCGAGGGTTGCCAGCACGTTCACGTCGAGGATCTTGCGACCGGCAGCGAGGTCGAGGTCGACCAGCGGTCCGTGCACGGGGTTGATGCCCGCGTTGGCGACGAGCAGGTCCACCGGGCCGAACGCCGCGGCGGTGCGCTCCAGCGTCTCGACCTGGTGGTCCGGGTCGTCCGCGGGGCCGGCGACCCCGAGCGCCGACACCTCGCCGCCGAGGTCCGCGACGGCCGTGGCCAGTGCGTCGGCGTGGCGCGCGGTCACGCACACCCGAGCGCCCTCGTCGACCAGACGCCGCGCCACGGCGAGCCCGATCCCGCGGCTCGCGCCGGTGACGACCGCCACCCGGCCGGTGAACCGGCCGCCGGGCGCCGTGTCGGGGTGCGCCTGCACTGCCCCGGCGGCGCTCACAGCCCGAGGTCCCGGCCGACGATCTCCTTCATGATCTCGTTCGAGCCCGCCCAGATCTTCGTGACGCGGGCGTCCCGCCAGGCTCGCGCGACGCGGTACTCGTTCATGTACCCGTAGCCGCCGTGCAGCTGCACGCAGGCGTCGATCACGTCGTTCTGCACCTCGGCGGACCACCACTTCGCCTTCGCCGCGTCGGGCGCGGAGAGGTCCCCGTCGCCGTGCAGGGCGACGCACTGGTCGACGAAGGCGCGCGTCACGTCGATCTTGGTGACGAGCTCGGCGATCGTGAACTTGTTGTGCTGGAACGAGCCGATGCTCTGCCCGAACGCCGTCCGCTCGCGCGTGTACTCGATCGTCTCGGCGAGGATCTGGGCGGCATGCGCGGTGTTCGACACCGCAGCACCGATCCGCTCCCCCACCAGGTGCTCCATCATGTGCACGAAGCCGCGGTCGACCTCCCCGATCACGTTGCCCGCAGGCACCCGGACGCCGTCGAAGAAGAGCTCGGCGGTGTCGGACTCGGTCTGGCCGACCTTGTCGAGCTTGCGCCCGCGGTCGAAGCCCGCCATACCCGTCTCGACGGCGAACAGCGTGATCCCCCTGGAGCCGCCCTCGGCTGTCGTCCGCGCCGCCACGATCACGAGGTCCGCGGACCAGCCGTTGGTGATGAACGTCTTCGAGCCGCTCAGCACCCAGTCGCCGCCGTCACGGCGGGCCGACGTCCGCAGTGCCGCCAGGTCGGACCCGCCCCCGGGCTCGGTCATGGCGATCGCGGTGAGCAGCTCACCCGTGCAGAAACGGGGAAGCCACCGCTGCCGCTGCTCCTCGGTGGTCAGCTCGACGAGGTACGGCGCGACGACGGAGGAGTGGATCCCGAAGCACGAGGAGATCGAGGCTGACAGCGCCGAGAGCTCCTCGGCGACCACCACGCCGAAGCGGGGGTCCTCGGACCCCTGGCCGCCGTAGGCGTCCGGTACGCGCATCCCGAGGAAGCCCTGCTTGCCCGCCTCGATCCACACGTCGCGCGGCAGGCCGCGCGCCTCGACGAACTCGTCCATCCGCGGTCGCAGGGACCGGTCGCAGAACTCGCGGACGGACGCGCGCAGCGCCTCGTGCTCGGCGGTGAACAGCGTACGACGCACGGTGCCTCCGGGGTGTTACGGTCGCGGCATGAGTGAGCGCTTGCTCACCGCTCAGCGTCGGTCCCCCCGGGCCCGGGTGTCAAGGCGGTCCGACGCGGTGACCGCGGGCAATGTCGGTGGGCGGCCCGCTGTCGCCCAGGTGTGGCCGGACGACGTCCCTCCGGCCGCGCGACGACTGCTCGACGCTGCCGTCGCCGCCTTCGCCGAGCGCGGCTACCACGGCACGACGACCCGCGACATCACGGGCCGCGCGGGGCTGAGCCCCGCCGGGCTGTACGTGCACTACCCCTCCAAGGCAGCGGTGCTCGGGCACGTCAGCCGGATCGGCCACGAACGGGCGCTCGACCTTGTGCGGGAGTGCCTCGCCGGTGGCGGCCGGCCCCGGGACCGGCTGCACGACCTCGTCGCCACGTTCGTCGCCTGGCACGCCGAGCACCACACGATGGCCCGGGTGGTGCAGCACGAGCTCGCGGCGCTGACGCCGGAGGACCGGGCCGAGGTGACACGGCTGCGCCGGGCCCTGGAGCGCGCGGTGGCCGCGGAGGTCCGCCGCGGCGCGGCCGTCGGTGACCTGGTCGTGCCCGCTCCGCGCCAGGCGACGCGTGCCATGCTCTCCCTCGCCGTGGACGTGGCCCGCTGGTACGACCCTGGAGGTCGGGAGTCGCCCCAGCGTCTCGGCCGCGTGTACGCCGACCTCGCCCTGCGGATGCTGGGCGCCGCCGAGACGAAGGACGCTCCGTGAGCCAGGCCGCGACGACCCCCCTCGCCGAGCTGTGCGCCGTCCTCGACCTGGAGGAGCACGGCAGCGACGACCGAGGTCAGGACCGATTCCTCGGGCAGAGCCAGCGCCAGCCGCACGGCAGGGTGTTCGGCGGGCAGGTGCTCGGGCAGGCCCTCGTCGCCGCGGGGCGGACTGTGGCGGCGGACCGCCCGGTGCACTCGATGCACGGGTACTTCCTGCGCGCCGGCGACTCCACGGAGCCGATCGAGTTCGCCGTCGAGCGGCTGCGCGACGGCCGGTCGTTCAGCGCCCGGCGGGTGCACGCGCTGCAGCAGGACCGGCCGATCCTGTCGATGATCGCGTCGTTCCAGCACGACGACCCCGGCCTGGACCACGCCGACCCGATGCCGGACGTCCCCGCGCCGGAGGACCTGCCCACCACCGCGGACCTGATCGGCCACATCGACCACCCGGCCGCCCGGTACTGGAGTCGCGAGCGGCCGATCGACGTGCGCCACGTGCAGGACCCGGTGTACCTCGTCGCGGCCGACGAGCGCACCGCGCGGCAGGCGGTGTGGCTGCGTGCGGACGGCACGCTGCCCGACGCCCCGCTGCTGCACCGGGCCGTGCTGGGCTACGCGAGCGACTACACGCTGCTCGAGGCGGTGCTGCGCCGCCACGGCGTCGCATGGGCGACGCCGGGGCTGAAGGCGGCGAGCCTCGACCACGCGATGTGGTGGCACCGCCCGGGTCGCGCCGACGACTGGCTCCTGTACGTGCAGGGCAGCCCGTCGGCATCGGGGTCGCGCGGCCTGGGCATCGGCCGGCTCTTCGCGCGCGACGGCACCCTCGTGGCCTCCGTGGCGCAGGAGGGGATGGTCCGCGTCCCGCCCCCGCAGGGCTGAGACGCCGGCCCGCTCACAGACCGGCCCGCGCGATCTCGCGGCAGGCGTCCGCCACGTGGGTGCGGAAGACCTCGACGTCGCGCTCGTGGTGACCGCCGCCCTCGAACGCGTCCACAAGGAGGTCAAGCTCGCCGAGCAGGCGGGCGCGCACGGTCCGGTCGGACGAGCGGGTGCCGACCCGCTCGGCGAGCTCGACGGCGGTGTGCATCACCGACGGCGCGCTCGCGGCGTACCAGCGCATCGCGTCGAGCACCATTCCCACCATCTCGGTGAGGTCGGCGCGCGGTGCGTAGAGCCGGATCGTCCCCTGCTCGTCGTAGCGCGCGGCCGACGGCGTGACCCGACCCGCGAGCAGGCCCAGCCCCGAGGACAGGTCGTCCAGGGCGTTCACCGCGGTGAAGGGGTCGTTGGTGCCGGGCGACAGTGCCCGGACGGCCATCTCGGTGAGCTGCTGCACGGCGAACTCGAGGTCCTGGTAGGGGCTGCGCGCATTGGCGAGCGTGAAGGCGCCGCGGACGGCGTCGACGAGCTCGGCTCGGTCGTCGTCGTCGGGTAGTCCGTGCACCACTGCCAGGACCGTGTCGTCGAGCACGTACTGCCCGGGGCGCACCTGCAACGCGAGCAGCACGTCGTACCGGCGCGCCGTCCGCATCAAGGAGTCCTCGCGCACCGACTGCACGTAGCCGGGCGCCTCGGCGAGCACCGGGACACCCTCCCCGGCCGCGTCGTCCGGCACGGCCGTGGCCTGTGCGTCGACCTCGGACTCACCCCGGCCACCGAGCTCCGGGTACAGCCGCTGCACGGTCGCGCGCAGGTCGGTGCGCACCGCGCTGGACAACGTGGCGACCTGGATCGAGTCGCTGATGTGGTGGATGAAGTAGACGAGCATGCCGACGTTGAGGATCGCGAGCAGGACGGCCACGTTGACGGCGATGTGCGGCACGAAGACGTCGCCCTGCTGCGCCCCCGGGTCGCCGATCACCCGGACGGACCGGAGCACGAGCAGGCTGTACAGGAAGGTCGCGACGTAGACACCGAGGACCAGCTGGTTGCCCCGGTCGACCATGAAGTTGCGCACGAGCCGTGGCCCGTAGGTCGAGGAGGTCAGGGCCAGCACGGCCATCGTGATCGAGAACGTCGTCCCCGCGACGGCGAGCGCCGACGCGCCGATGGTGCCGAGGATGTCGCGGCTGCCACTGCCCCCGACGCGGACGACGAAGAGGTCCAGCACCGGGCCGGGTGTGATGTCGCCCAGGGTCTGGTCGAGCCGCACGAGGCTCTGGGCGAGCACGAACGCTGCCAGGCAGAGGATCGCAGGCAGGAACCAGAACTTCTCGCGGAGCCGCAGCAGCAGGTTCACGCCCGCGAGCCTGCCAGGTCCGCGCTCAGTCGCGAGTCAGCTTGCGGTACGTGACGCGGTGGGGGCGGGCGGCGTCGGCGCCCAGGCGCTCGACCTTGTTCTCCTCGTAGGACGCGAAGTTGCCCTCGAACCAGTACCACGTCGCCGGGTCCGTCTCGTCGCCCTCGTAGGCGAGGATGTGCGTGCAGACCCGGTCGAGGAACCACCGGTCGTGGGAGATCACCACGGCGCAGCCGGGGAAGTCGAGCAGCGCGTTCTCCAGCGAGCCGAGCGTCTCGACGTCCAGGTCGTTCGTCGGCTCGTCGAGCAGCAGCAGGTTGCCGCCCTCCTTGAGGGTCAGCGCCAGGTTGAGCCGGTTGCGCTCCCCGCCGGAGAGCACGCCGGCCGGCTTCTGCTGGTCCGGACCCTTGAAGCCGAACGAGGACACGTAGGCCCGCGACGGGATCTCGACGTTGCCGACCTGGATGTAGTCGAGCCCGTCGGAAACCACCTCCCAGAGCGTCTTCTTCGGGTCCAGGCGCCCACGCTCCTGGTCCACGTAGGAGATCTTCACGGTGTCGCCGATCTTCACCGTGCCGTCGTCAGGCTCCTCGAGCCCCACGATCGTCTTGAAGAGCGTGGTCTTGCCGACGCCGTTGGGTCCGATGACACCGACGATCCCGTTGCGCGGCAGCGAGAACGACAGGTCGTCGATGAGGACCCGGTCACCGAAGCCCTTGCGCAGCCCGGTGGTCTCGATCACCTGGCTCCCCAGCCGCGGCCCCGGGGGGATCTGGATCTCCTCGAAGTCGAGCTTGCGGGTGCGCTCGGCCTCGGCGGCCATCTCCTCGTACCGAGCGAGGCGGGAGCGCGACTTGGTCTGGCGGGCCTTGGCGTTGGAGCGCACCCACTCCAGCTCGTCCTTGAGCCGCTTGGCGAGCTTGACGTCCTTCTTGCCCTGGACGCTGAGCCGCTCCTGCTTCTTCTCCAGGTACGTGGAGTAGTTGCCCTCGTAGGGGTAGAGCCGACCGCGGTCGACCTCGGCGATCCACCCGGCGACGTTGTCGAGGAAGTACCGGTCGTGCGTCACGGCGAGCACGGCGCCCGGGTACTTCGCCAGGTGCTGCTCGAGCCAGCTCACCGACTCGGCGTCGAGGTGGTTCGTGGGCTCGTCGAGCAGCAGCAGGTCGGGCTTGGACAGCAGCAGCTTGCACAGCGCGACCCGGCGCCGCTCGCCGCCGGACAGCACCGTGACGTCTGCGTCGGCGGGCGGGCAGCGCAGCGCGTCCATCGCCTGCTCGAGCTGGGAGTCCAGGTCCCAGGCGTCGGCGTGGTCGAGGGCCTCCTGCAGCTCGCCCATCTCGGCGAGCAGCGCGTCGTAGTCGGCGTCGGGCGAGGCCATCTCGGCCGAGATCGCCTCGAACCGGTCGGCCTTGGCCTTGATCTCGCCCAGGCCCTCCTCGACGTTGCCGAGGACCGACTTCTCCTCGTTCAGCGTCGGCTCCTGCTGCAGGATGCCGACGCTGTACCCCGGGGACAGGCGCGCCTCACCGTTCGACGGCTGGTCGAGCCCCGCCATGATCTTGAGGATCGTGGACTTGCCGGCCCCGTTCGGACCCACGACGCCGATCTTGGCGCCGGGGAGGAAGTTGAGGGTGACGTCGTCCAGGATGACCTTGTCGCCGAGCGCCTTGCGCGCCTTGTACATGCTGTAGATGAACTCCGCCATGGCGACCAGGCTAGTCGCCGGTGACGGGGCCACCGGCCAGCGGCCACCGGCACGGGCGACCAGCCGGCCGGACGGTCGGCGACGCGGCCGTCGCTCAGCCGGACGCCGCCGCGGCAGCCACGCTGTCGCCGGCTCCCGCGTCACCGGCGTCCGACTCCGGGGTTCCGAGGACGGCGGCGTCCGGCGCCACGGCGGCGTCGGGTGGTCCTCCGCTCGACGCGCGCACCACGCGGGTGAACCGCGTCGTCCCGAACGTCAGGTCGTGCCCCACGTGGTCCGCGGTGATCTCGACCGTGCTGCGGCTGTTGCCGTCGCGGTCCTCCCAGGTGTCCACGCCGAGCCGACCGACGACGACCACCCGCTCGCCCTTGCGCAGCGACTCCCCGGTGTTCGCGCCGAGCTGGCGCCAGGCGCTGACCTGGTAGAAGCACGTCCGCCCGTCGGTCCACCCGCCTGACCCGTCGGGCACCCGGGGCGTGCACGCGAGTCGGAAGCCGGTGACGCGGACGTCGTCGGCCACCTGGCGCTGCACCGGGTCCGCGACGAGGTTGCCGACGACGGTGACGCTCGTGCTGTTCATGGGTCCCTACCTCCTCCTCCCGCCGGCGGCGGGACGCAGCAGAGGCTGCCGCCGCACCGGGCACGTCGGCACCCCTGCGGCGGTGGGCCGGGGACAGCCGGACCCACCTGCGGACCTGGGGACGGGTCGCTCGCAGCGGCGACGGGCCGCGCCGCGCGCGCAAGCGAACCCGACGTGCATGACCACCGCGCGGGAGCGGACCCGAGGTGCATGATCACCGCGCGGGAGCGGACCCGGAGTGCATGATCACCGGGGGTCCGGGGGCGGGGCGTCAGCGGGGCGCGGCGTCGAGCAGCTCGCGGGTGCGGGCGTGGTCGGCGAGCACGGCTGCGACGGGGTCGAGCACCCGTGCCTCGGCGACGCCGGCCACCTGCCGGCGCAGGGCACGGCCGACCCGACGGCCGCGGCGACGTGCCCCGATGCCGGCCAGCACACGACCGAGCACCGCGAGCAGCACACCCCCGAGCAGCCCCCCGAGCAGCAGCACGGTCGGCCAGGGCAGCGGCCCCAGGTCGGGCACGGGGGGCTCCGGCACCCGCAGCCAGGTGAGGACGCCGAGGGTGACGAGCCAGGCCAGCCCGGCCACGGCGGCGACAGCGAGCAGCACCTGCAGCGCCCCGGCCACCGGCCACCACCACGACGTCCGCTGCTGCAGGTCCACCCCCGTGACGGCCTGGTCCAGGGCGTCGGACAGGTTCTCGCCGCCCGGGTCGGCGGCCTCGCGCACCGCGCCGGCCCACCGCGGCGGCAGTCCCTGCGACGCGCCCTGCGCGACCCGTCGCGTCGCGAGCCCGACCCGGGCGCGCTGCGTCTGCGTCGGCTCCGGCAGCGAGGAGCGGGTCATCCGAATGAGCTCGGCGGACCCGACACCGCTGAGCCGCAGCCGGCGCAGCGGGTCGGGCCGCAGCCGGCGCAGCCACCGGGTGAACGGCCACCCGACGTAGCCGGCGGCTCGGCGGCGGTGGTCTGCGTCCACCGCGCGCACCACCGCGGGCACGCCCGCGGCGTCGGCGAGCACGTCGACGAGCTGTTCGCGACCCACCCCACCGTCCGGGTCGGGCTCGGAGTCGCCGACGCCGGCCCGCAGCGCCCGGGCCGAACGCACCAGGTCGGCCCGGGCGCGGTCCTCCACGGCGGAGCGGGCGGCGACGGTGGCCGCGACGTGGGCCCGCAGGTCGGCCACGCCGTTCCCGGTGAGCGCGGACGTGGTGAGCACCCGCACGTCGGCGAGGCCGTCGGCCGCGAGCAGCCGCCGCAGGTCGCGCCGGCACGCCTCGACGTCCGCCGCGGCGAGCGTGTCGACCTGGTTCAGCACGAGTAGGGTCACGGCGTCGTGGTCACCCAGGTCGCGCAGGTACCCGGCGTGCAGCGCCTGGTCGGCGTACTTCTGGGGGTCGACCACCCAGACGAGCAGGTCGACGAGCGCGACCATCCGGTCGACCTCGACCCGGTGCTCCACCCGTGTCGAGTCGTGGTCGGGCAGGTCGAGCAGCACGAGACCGGCGAGGTCGCTCTCGTGGGCGGCGTCGAGCGCGGACTCCCGCTCGGTGCGGTGCCGCCGGGGGACGTCCAGCCAGTCGAGCAGCGCCTCGCCCCCAGGTCCCCACACGCACGCCGACGGCGTGGACGTCGTCGGCCGCCGCGCGCCCACCGTCGCGAGCTCGAGCCCGGCGAGCGCGTTGAACAGGCTCGACTTGCCGCTACCGGTGGCCCCGCCGAGTGCGACGACGGTGTGACCCGCCCCCAGTCGGAGCCGCTCACCGGTGCGCTCGAGCACGCGGCGGGTCTCGTCCACCGCGGTCGGGTCGAGCCGCCGGCTTCCGGTGTCGAGCGCGGCGCGCAGCGCGTCGACCCGGGCGGGCAGGTCGACCACCGGGTCCCGCCGGGTCACCTGCCGGCCCCGGCGGCGGCCTCGACCTCGACCTCGGCGCCACGGGACCGCAGCCGCGCACCGGCGTCGGGGTCCACCCCGGCCGCGACGAGGAGCGCCTCCAGGCGGGCCCGCTCCGCGGCCACGAGCTGCTCCACCCGGTCGACGAGGTCGGCCCTCGCCCGGGCCGCCAGTGCGCGCACGGCCTGGTCGCCGAAGACCGCCTCCAGCAGCTTCTGGCCGACGACGGCGGTGCCGGCGCCCACCCCGACCTCCGCACCGGTCGGGATGAACGCGGTCGACGCGAACACGACCACCATCAGGACGACGCCGAGGGCGTTCACGCCCAGGCTCAGCACCCGGGCCTGCGAGCGCCGTCCCTGCCCCTCGGTGCGCACGAGCTCGAGCACCGCGCGCTGCCAGTCGCGCACCATCCGCTCGAGGCGGTCGTCGAAGTCCGGCGCGAGCGCCAGGTCGTGCTCCGGCACGGACGCGAGCAGGTCCGCGCCGGCGGGCCGCTCCCGCCACGCGGCGACCGAGGCCTCGACGGCGTCCTCGGCCTGGGCGCGCACCAGGGCGGCGACCCCGGTCTGCAGCGCCTCCCCCAGTGGCTCGGCCGGCGGCCGGCGGCCCCGCACGAGGGCCACGGCGCGGTCGCGCAGCCGCCCGACCGCGCTCTCCAGGCCGCGGAACAGGTCACCGGTCCCGACGAACTCCTGCCAGCGGGCGAGCACCTCGCCGCGCAGCAGCGACCCGTCGGTGAGGCCCCGCTCGAGCTGACGGTCGGCCGCGCGCCAGGCCTCGTCGAGGACGGCGCGCAGCGTGGCCTGCTCGCCCGCCTGCGCGTCGGCGGCCGCGGCGAGCGCAGGCACCCGCGCCCGCAGCGACGCCACCGCCCCGGCCAGGGTCCGGCGCACCACCGCCTGTCGGGAGCGGGCGTCCGAGGCCAGCGACGTGAGCCAGCCGTGCAGCGGTGCGACGGTCTCGACGGGCAGCATGCCGTCGACGGGGTGGGTCTCGTCCACCGTGAACACCGGGGCCCCGGCCAGGCCGCCGTCCCGCAGCATCCGCGCCAGGTCGGACCGAACCTCGACCAGGTGCTGCGGCGGCACGCGGTCGAGGACGACGGCGACGCTCGTGCCGCGCTCGACGGCGGTGCGCAGCAGGTCCCACGGGACCGCGTCGGCGTAGCGGGCGGCGGTCGTGACGAACAGCCAGAGGTCGGCGGCGCCGAGCAGCTGCGCGGCCAGCTCGCGGTTGGCCTCGACGACGGAGTCGATGTCGGGGGCGTCCAGCAGCGCCAGCCCCGCCGGCAGTCCAGCGGCGGACGCCAGGCGGACGGTGGTGATCCGCTGCCCCCCGGCCCCGCCGTCGCCGCCGCTCGCGCCGCCGGCGCGGTCGCCGGCCACGCCCGTGACGCGGGCCAGCGATGGCAGCACGCGGTCGCCGTCGAACCAGGCCGCGTCGTCGGGGTGGTGCACGAGGACGGGCGAGCGGGTGGTGGGCCGCAGCACCCCCGACCGGCTCACAGGTACGCGCAGCAGCGAGTTGACCAGCGTCGACTTGCCGGCGCCGGTGGAGCCGCCGACGACGGCGAGCAGCGGCGCGTCGAGGCGCCGCAGCCGCGGCAGCAGGTAGTCGTCGAGCTGGTGGACCAGCGCCTCCCGCTGCTCCCGGCCGGTCCGGACGTCGGGGAGCGCGAGTGGCAGCGACAGCGTGGCCGCGTCGGAACGCAGCCCCTCCAGCGCGACCAGCAGGGCGTCGCCGTCGGTCCCGTCGGTGTCGGTCCCGCCGGTGTCGGACGCATCGGCGCCGCCGGTCGCGGCCCTGCCGGCGGGCGCGTCCGGTCGCGAGGGCGGGGCCGGGGTCACGGGGGCAAGCCTGCCGGGGGTCCCGGGCCCCCACAACACCGCCCCGGCGACGCCGGGGCGCCGCGAGGGCGGGCTCGGCTACGGTGCCGGAGCCGGCCGCCCCTCGCGGCCCGACGGCCCCCGTAGCTCAACGGACAGAGCAGCGGCCTTCTAATCCGCAGGTTGCAGGTTCGAATCCTGCCGGGGGCGCCCCGCGACCGCCCGTCAGCGCGTGACGAGCTGCCGGGGCAGGAAGGCTGCCCGCAGGTGCCACATGGTCTGCACCAGCCGCACCTCGGTCTCGGCGGCGTCGTCCGGCGCCGTCCCGTGACCGATCCGGTGCCGCAGGAACGCGAGCTCGGTGCCCAGCTCCTGGAAGTCCCGCATCGCGCGACGTGCGCCCGGTCCCCCCGTGCGCTGCGCCCACCCGCGCGCCGCCCCGCGTTCGGTCAGCGAGCCGAGCATGAGGACCTCCGCCGGCGTCAGCCACCCCGAGTCGGCGTAGACACCGAGGTGCTCGCGCACGACGCGCCCCTCGCGCCGGCGGGCGGCGAGGGCGAGCCAGAGCGCCGCCAGGAACACCGGGACCTGGAGGAACAGGTACCCGGTGACGAAGCCGTTCATCCCCGAGACGGCGGCGAGGTTCCACGCGGCGTGCAGCCCCACGGCCACCAGCCAGCCCACCACCGGCGCGAGCCGCCACGCACCGCCGCGCCGCGTGAGCGCCAGGCCCACGCCGACGCCGATCGCCATCGTGAACAGCGGGTGCGCGAACGGGGAGACCATGGCGCGGAGCACGAAGACGACCGCCGTGCCGCCGGCCCCGGTCTCCATGAAGGCACGGCCCAGGTAGAGCACGTTCTCGACGAACGCGAACCCGAGGCCGGCCAGGCCCGCGTACACGATCCCGTCGACGACGCCGTCGAACTCGCGGCGGCGCAGCAGGAGCACCCCGAGCAGCGCCAGGCCCTTGGCGCTCTCCTCCACCACGGGCGCGACGACGACCGCAGCGACGTCGGGGCTGCCGCCACCGGCCTCGAGTGCCACCACCGAGGCGGTGTTGAGCACGAGGGCGGCGAGGGTCGCGACCAGGGCGCCCCAGCCGAAAGCGAACAGCAGCAGGGACGGCGGCTCGGCCTCGTAGCGGTCGAGCCACAGGAACACCGCGAGCACCGGCAGCACCGGTAGCGCCGCGAGCGCACCTCCGACCGCGAGCCCCGCCAGACCGGTGGACCCGGCCACGGCGAGGACGACGAGCACCCCGCAGACGGCGAACACGGCGACCACGGCGGTGACGACGAGGAACCGGCGCAGACCCCGCCCCCGGGCACGCGCCGGGCGCTCCGGCGCCGGTGGCACGTAGCGGTGCGCGGTCGCGGCGGTCGCTCCGCCCACACGGCCGGCGGGGCTCGTCGGGTCCATGCCAGGAGGGTAACGACGCGCCCGCCACCTCCCGGGACGGCGCGCACCCGCCCGACCCGGCGAGTGGTCGCGGGCGGCCGTGATCGCGGGTGCACGCACGGTAGGTTCGCCGTCATGGCGAGCCCCTCCTCCGACCGGATCGTGTGGATCGACTGCGAGATGACCGGGCTCGACCTGACCCGTGACGCGCTCGTCGAGGTCGCCGTCCTCGTCACCGACTCCGATCTGACCGTGCTCGGCGAGGGCGTCGACGTCGTGATCAAGCCGCCGGACGCGGCCGTGGAGCAGATGCGGGACGTCGTCCGCGAGATGCACACCGCCTCCGGGCTGCTCACCGAGCTCGCCGGCGGCACCACGCTGGCCGACGCCCAGGAGCAGGTGATGGCGTACGTGCGCGAGTGGGTGCCCGATCTTGGCAAGGCGCCGCTGGCCGGCAACTCCGTCGGCACGGACCGCGGGTTCCTGGCCCGGGACATGCCCGAGCTCGAGGCGTGGCTGCACTACCGGATCGTCGACGTCTCCAGCGTCAAGGAGCTGGCCCGGCGCTGGTTCCCCCGCGCGTACTTCGCCGCGCCGGCCAAGGACGGCGGCCACCGCGCCCTCGCCGACATCCGGGACTCGATCATCGAGCTGCGCTACTACCGCGAGGCGGTGTTCGTGCCGGCGCCGGGGCCGGACTCCCCCAGCGCGCAGGCCGTCGCGGCCCGCGTCGGCGCCGCCGCCGGCTGACCCGGTACACTCCACTCTGCGGCCCGTCGCTCTGCGACGGGCCATGGTGGGTGTAGCTCAGCCGGTAGAGCGCCGCGTTGTGGTCGCGGATGTCGCGGGTTCAAGTCCCGTCACTCACCCCCGGACAGCACAGCCGCAGGACGTCGACGTCCCGCGTGACCGCGCCAGGACCGTTCTCGGTCCGACTCCCCGGCGGGGCGACGACGCCTCACCCAGCCTGCGACGCCCCCTCACCCGGGTCGGTCGGTGGGCGTCACGCCCCTTGCCGGCGTCCAGAGGACCTCTGGACGCCGTCCCGCCGCGGCCGAGAGGTCCCCCGTGCCCACTGCCTCCGCACCGCCCGCCACCACCAGACCCCCGCGCCTGCGCCGACCCGCGTGGGCCGCGCCGCGCGTGATGCGCACCGAGGCCCTCGCCGGCCTCGTCGTGGCCTTCGCGCTGATCCCCGAGGCGATCTCGTTCTCGGTGCTCGCCGGCGTCGACCCCCGGGTCGGGCTGTTCGCGTCGTTCACGATGGCCGTGACGATCGCGTTCACCGGCGGGCGTCCGGCGATGATCAGCGCCGCGACCGGCGCCATCGCGCTCGTCGTGGCGCCGCTGGCCCGTGAGTACGGCGTCGAGTACCTCGTCGCCGCCGTGATCGTCGGTGGGGTCGTGCAGGCCATGCTCGCCGCGCTCGGTGTGGCGCGGCTGATGCGCTTCGTGCCCCGCAGCGTCATGGTGGGCTTCGTCAACGCGCTCGCGATCCTGATCTTGCTCGCGCAGGTCCCCCACCTGCTCGGCGTGCCGTGGCTGGTCTACCCCCTGGTGCTCGGCGCGCTGGCCGTCATCGTCGGGCTCCCCCGGCTGACCACCGCCGTACCGGGCCCGCTCGTCGCGATCGTCGCGGTCAGCGTCGTCGTCCTCGCCGGCGGCTTCTCGGTGCCGACCGTCGGCGACCAGGGCGAGCTGCCCGACAGCCTGCCGGTGCTCGGCATCCCGCAGGTCCCGTTCACGCTCGACACCCTCTCGATCATCGCGCCGTACGCGGTCGCGCTGGCCCTCGTGGGTCTGATGGAGTCGCTGATGACCGCCAAACTCGTCGACGACATCACCGACACCGGCTCGAACAAGACCCGCGAGTCGTGGGGCCAGGGCGTCGCGAACATCGTCACGGGCTTCTTCGGAGGAATGGGCGGCTGCGCGATGATCGGCCAGACCATGATCAACGTGCGCTCCGGCGCGCGCACGCGGCTGTCGACGTTCCTGGCGGGCGTGCTGCTGCTCCTGCTGGTGGTCGTGCTCGGGGACGTCGTCGAGGTGATCCCGATGGCCGCCCTCGTCGCTGTGATGATCATCGTGTCGACGTCCACGATGGACTGGCACAGCATCACCCCCGCCACGTTGCGGCGGATGCCCAAGGGCGAGACCACGGTGATGCTCACGACGGTCGCGGTCACCGTCGTCAGCCACAACCTCGCCTACGGGGTGGTCGCCGGCGTCATCACCGCGATGGTGCTGTTCGCGCGCCGCGTCGCCCACCTCGTCACGGTGACCGCCGTGGTCGATCCGGACGGCGACACGGCCATCTACTCGGTCCACGGCCAGGTCTTCTTCGCCTCCAGCAACGACCTCGTGCACCAGTTCGACTACGCCGGCGACCCCGACCACGTCGTGATCGACCTCAGCGACGCCACCGTGTGGGACGCCTCGTCGGTCGCCGCGCTGGACGCCGTGACCACGAGGTACGGACGCCGCGGCAAGACCGTCGAGATCGTCGGGCTCGACGAGACCAGCGCACGGATCCACGACCGGCTCGCCGGGCAGCTCGCCGGCAGCCACTGACTGCCGACCCCTGCCGGCTCGGGCGTGCCGGATTCACCCGTCCGGCCGTCAAGGCCGGCACCGGACCTGCCGATGCCACCGGAGCAGGCCGCTCCGAGCCACGTCCGAGAAGGCAGGGACCATGCAGCACCCACAGGACCACAGCCCGCACGACGCGCCGCAGCCCGCCGAGTCCGCGGACCCCGCGGACGCAGCCGTGATGCACATGCTGCAGGACGGCGTCCCGCTGTCCCTGCTCGTGGACCTCGGCACCCCCAGGGGACCGGACTCCGCGGCCATCCTCGACGCCGAGGGTCCCCCCGAGTCCGAGTGGTGGCACCAGTCCTGACGGGCGATTTCGCCCGGCCCGCAGGCCGTTGCTATCGTGGCGCGCGCCGCAGGCGCCATTAGCTCAATTGGCAGAGCAGCTGACTCTTAATCAGCGGGTTCGGGGTTCGAGTCCCTGATGGCGCACTCTTCACGCCGGATCGATCGTGGTCCGTCCGGCGACCGACGGACGGGCAGGCTCGTCGTAGCGACGCGTCGGGTCGCGGCGGCTGTCGTCGTCTCGTCGGGGTGATCGTCGCAGGGCCTTGGTCAGGAACCACCTCCTCGAGCTCGAAACCCCGCTGCTCGTAGAAGGATCGGGCGCCCGCGTCGGCCGCGCCCGTCTCGAGCCGGATCCGTGCATGACCAAGGCTGCGCGCCCACGACTCGAAGCGCGCGAGGAGCAGGGCTCCGACTCCCCGCCGTTCGTGGCTGCCGTCGACGACCAGCTCCCCGACGTAGGCGTCCATGTCACCGGTCCAGTGCGCACTGGCGCCTCCGGCGATGAACCCGACGACCTCACCCTCGATCACCGCCACCCACACCGGATGCTCGGCGTCGTGTCGTTCTACGGCGTCGCGAACCCACTCATCGACAGCCGGGAGGACCGCGTCGTGCGGTCGCCACGGCGCGACCCCGACGCAGAGCCGAGGCGCCAGGCCGAGCAGACGGTCCCCATCGCCAGGCTCGAGGGGCCTGATCACCGCGTCCATCGCCTGAGGGTGTCATCACGACCGGGGCTTGATAGATGGCTCGATCCGGGCCCGGGCCGGCCGATGCCGGCCGACGACAGGCTCACGCGAGCACTCCCCCGCCCGACCGCTCGGCGATGTCGCGCAGTCGCGCGACGTGGGCTCGCCGCCAGGCGTCGTCGACGTCCGACAGGTTCGGTACCTCCCGGAGCATGCCGCGCTGCCCGTCGAGGGACTCGCGCAGCACGTCCATGTGCCCGGCGTGCCGCGCCGTCTCCGCGACCATGTGCACGAGCAGCCGGTGCAGCGTCGTGTCCGGCGGGCTCCACCAGGGCACGTGCGCGGCGGCGTCTGGGGGCAGCTCCGCGATGGCCGCGTCCGCCCTGGCACGCGCGTCGCGGTAGAGCGCCACGATGCGCTCCGGCGTCTCCTCAGCCGTGGCCCACATGTCGGCGTCGGGCTCGGCGGACTTGTCCCACCACGGCATCGGCTCCGGCGGTGGACGTCGCAGGCAGGTCCCGAAGTACTCGGCCTCGAGGCCGGCGAGGTGCTTCACCAGCCCCAGCAGGTTCGTGCCCGAGGCCGTCAGGGGCATTCGCAGGTCCCGCTCCGCGACACCCTCGACCTTCCACACCACGCTGTCGCGCAGCGCGTCCAGGTAGCGGCACAGGGTCTCCTTCAGGTCCACGCACCGACCCTGCCACGTCGCCTCAGCCGGTCAGCACCGCGTCGAGGTCGACCCGGGACCGGCCGGCGGTGCCGGCGTTCACGAGCGTGACGGTGTGGGTACCGGCAGGCATCCAGCGGTCGAAGACCACGACGCGGTTCTCGTTGGCGGCCGCGTACGTGTCGACCGTGCGCACCCGGCGGCCGTTCACGAGGACGTCGACCGCCCCCCGCGCGGGGCCTTTCGCCATCACGAGGGCGAGGTGCTCGCCGCGGCGGAGCTCCTTGGTGACGCTGACGCTCGCGCCGCGCTGCATCGAGTACTGCTGCTCCCCGCCGGATGCGCAGCGGCACGACGACGTCGACCAGCTACCCGTGGCGCGCAGCGTCGGCAGCGTGGCGAACATCTGGCCCTCGGAGCCGCTCCGGCCGCTCTCCTGGGTCACGAGCACGCGACGGCCTGCGGTCGCCGACACGGGCTCGCCGCCGTCGCACGGCGTGGCGGTCACCCGCCACCCGGTCGCCTGCACGCTCCCGCCGCCGAAGGCCCCCTCGTAGTCGCTGAACGCGGTGTCGCCGTAGCGCGTCACGCGACGCTTCGCGACCAGGCGATCCGGCTCGTCGCCGGCGTACAGTCGGTCGAGGTCGTAGGCGCACATGTCGCCCGGGCCGGCGGACCATCGCACGGTCATCGGGATGCCGTGCGTGAAGTCGTTCTCCGGAACGTCGTCGGTCAGGTCCGAGGTACCGATCTGCCCGCCGACGGTGAAGGGGGTGGACACCCGCACGGACAGGTCCGCCGCTGCTGCGGCGGCGCCCGGGGCGCAGACCGCGGCGGCCACGGCGGCGACCGCCACCGCGGCGGCGACGCGGGCTCGCACTCGGACTCGGGGACGGGGACGGCTCACACCGGTGCCTCTCGCTGGACGACCCTGCCGCCGTCCGGGGCGCGCCGAGCGCCCGCGCGGCGGGAGTCCCACCATCGTCCAGGGCCACCCAGGGTGACACCAGAGGCCGAACGAGTGACGTCCGGCGGCGCAGCGGGCCCCGGCGGTGACGTCCGGGCGACGACGACGCCCCGAGCGGCGTCAGGCCGCGGGCGGGCGGATACGTCCCGTGGCCGGCAGCCGCGCTCGGGCGTCCTGCGGTCGGCGGTGCGCCTCCGCCCGGTGCCGGTGGCGGGCTGCGACCGACAGCAGGTCCTCCCGGACGGTCGCTGCCCGGGCCCCTGGCCACGGTCTCGTCAGGGCCCACCCTGACCGCCCCTGCCACGGCATGCCCGGTGTGGTGTCCGCGACCCACACCGACCACGTCCAGCCGACCGCTCACCGGCGCACCTGCGCCGTTCCCTCGTGAGCCATCACTCACCCCCTCCCGGAACGGTGAGCCGGACCGCGGCGTCCCGCACCGCGATGCCGCCCGGAGAGGTCAGTGGCACACCGCGAGACCTCCCCGCCGGCCAGGGACCTCACCGCCGGGGACACCTGTCACGGATCACGGACGGCAATTCCCCCCGGGGGGCCGAGCGGGACGGAGCCGAAACACTGGCAATCCGGACGATCCGTGCGCAAGAATGGTCAAAGCGGGGCCCGATTGCCGCAACTCCCCCCATGCGGTGGGTCGGGCCCCGCGCCCCGTGGGCGCCGGCGTCGCTCAGGCGGGCGCAGGCTCTGTGGTGACCGCGAGGCGATCCTGCTCGTCCAGCAGCCGCTGGATGTCGGAGGCTGGGACCGGCCGGAAGAAGTAGTAGCCCTGACCGCTCGTGCAGCCCTGCCGGCGCAGCACCAGCATCTCCTGCGAGCGCTCGACCCCCTCGGCCACCGTCTCCAGCCGCATCGACTGCCCGAGGCGCAGGATCGTGCTCACCAGGGCGCCGTCGCCCCCGGTGGACAGCCGCTCGACGAAGCTGCGGTCGATCTTGAGGACGTCCACCGGGAACCGGTGGAGGTAGCTCAGCGAGGAGTAGCCGGTCCCGAAGTCGTCGATCGCGATGCGCACCCCCATCTCATGCAGCGCACGCAGCGTCCCCAGCGCCTCGTCGCTGCGCTCCACGAGCACGCTCTCGGTGACCTCCAGTGTCAGGCGGGCCGCTGCAGCCCCGTCTCAGCCAGCACCGACGCCACGGCCCGCGGCAGGTCGAAGTCCCCGAGCTGGCGTGCGGAGACGTTCACGCTGACCCGCAGGGCCGGCCCCGCCCCCGGCTCCCGCTGCCAGGTCACCGCCTGCTGGCAGGCCTCACGCAGCACCCACTCACCCAGTGGGCGGATCAGCCCGGTGGCCTCCGCCAGCGGGATGAAGTCTGCCGGTGGCACGAGCCCCCGGGCCGGGTGCTGCCAGCGCACCAGCGCCTCCACCCCGGTGATGGCACCGGAGCGCAGCGAGACGATGGGCTGGTAGTGCAGCACGAGCTGGTCCTCTGTCAGCGCCCGGCGCAGGTCACGCTCCAGGGCGACACGCTCCACCACACCGACGTGCAGGTCGGCGTGATAGACCGCGAACCCGCCGGCCCGGGCCGCTTTGGCCTGGTACATCGCGAGGTCCGCGTTGCGCAGCAGCTGCTCAGCGTCGGTGGTGTCCTCCCCGAGGTGGGCGATGCCGACGCTGACGGCGACGTGGACCTGCTGGTCCGCCAGTGCGAAGGCGCCGCGCATGGCGTCGTTGATCCGTGCGGCCAGCGTGTCGACGAACGCCGCGTCGGGGTACCCGTCGACGAGGACGGCGAACTCGTCGCCACCCAGCCGCGCGACGGTGTCACCGCCACGGACCACGGCCCGCAGGCGCTGTGCGACGTCGCAGAGCAGCTCGTCGCCGACCCCGTGACCGAGCGTGTCGTTGACAGCCTTGAAGCCGTCGAGGTCACAGAAGAGCACCGCCACCCGCCGCTCCGGCGCCGGACCGGCGTCCAGGGTCCGCTGCAGATGGTCGGCGAACAGGGCCCGGTTGGGCAAACCCGTGAGGGAGTCGGTGAAGGCCTGGTGTGTGAGCTGCTCCTCCAGGGCGGCGCGCTCGGTCACGTCCCGGGTGTTCAGCACCAGGCCCCGCACACCCGGGTCGTTCAGGAGGTTCGTGATCGTCACCTCGACGTGACACAGCCGGCCAGACGCATGCCGCCAGACCGTCGTCAGCGTGTCGACGTGCAGTGGCCTGCGTGAGGCCCGCTCCAGGGCGGCCAGCAGCTCGGCCGCGCCGTCGGCGGTCGCGAGGTCGCACAGCGAACGGCCGAGCAGGCTGTCGGCGGCGTAGCCGAGTACCCGCTCGCTCGAGTCGCTCAGGTACGACACGGTTCCGTCGCGGTCGACTACCGCGACGACGTCCGAGCTGTGCTGCACGAGGGCCGCGAACCGCTGCTCGCTGGCACGCAGCTGCGCGGTGCGGGCGGCGACCCGACGTTCGAGGTGGCTGGTCAGCGCGTGGTTCTCCCGCAGCGTGAGCACCTGCCGTGCCACCAGCAGGGCCATCAGGGCGCTGCGCACCCACGCCACCACGCCGTCCGCCTGGCCGGTGCGCCACAGCTCCAGCCCGGACGTGAGCAGTGCGACCGTCACGGCGGCGTAGGGCAACAGGCTCGTCACCGGTCGGCTGGTGGCGACGGCGTCCGTCGCGTCGACCGGCGCCTCCCCGGGCCACGCAGCGGCGAGCAGGAGCAGCGCGAACCCGACGAACCAGCCGACATCGATCACGCTCCCGGAGGAGTAGTCGCCGACGGCGGTGAGGTAGCTGAATCCGGAGTCGG
>JBBRBF010000017.1:0-66989 GCA_038206105.1 Actinomycetales bacterium
CGGGGACGCCGCCGCGTCCCGCGAGGTCGCGATCCGCGTCGAGACGCTGCTGGCCACCACGGTCGACGACGGGGCGCGGGTGCTGGGCACGCTGGCCGCGGGGATGGCCCGCGTGCTGGCCGGCGACGGTGGGCCGGAGCAGGTCCGGTGGGCGGTGCAGCGGCTGGTGGACGAACCGGCCCTGCAGGGCGACCCGCGGCTGTCCGTCTGGCTGGTGCTGGGCCCGTTGTGGCTGCGGGAGGTCGGCGTCGGGCGGCACCTCGTGCCGCAGGCGCTGAGGGGGGCGCGCGAGCGCCTGGCGCTGTCGACGATGCCGCTGCTGCTATTCCTCGTCGCCAGGGACGACGCCACCACCGACCGCTGGTCCCGCGCCGAGTCGAGCTACGCCGAGGGCGTCCGGCTGGCCCGCGAGACGGGACAGTCCGCCGACCTCGCCGCGTGCCAGGCGGGCCTGGGCTGGCTGCTGGCGCGCCAGGGCCGCGAGGCCGAGGCCACGTCCGCGCTCGACGAGGCTGCCGAGCTCGCGGAGCGGCACCACATCCATCTGTTCGCCGCCTGGCAGCTCTTCGCCCGCGGTGACCTCGAGCTCGGCCTGGGGCGGCCGGAGCGTGCCGTCGCGCACCTGCGCGCCCTGGAGGCGCTGCTCGCCGAGCGGGGCATGGCCGACGTGGACGTCGCGCCCGGGCCAGAGCTTGCCGAGGCGCTGGTGCGCACCGGCAGCCCGGGTCTGGCGCGGGAGGCCGCCGAGGCGTACGCGGGCCGGGCCGCGGCCAAGGGGCAGCCGTGGGCGATGGCGCGGGGGCAGCGGGCCCTCGGACTCACGGGTGACGAGACCGCCGCGGCCAGGCACTTCGAGGCCGCCCTGGCCGAGCACGAGCGCACGCTGGACGCCTTCGAGACAGCGCGGACCCGGCACGCCTACGGCGCCTGGCTCCGGCGGTCCCGGCGGCGGGTGGACGCACGCCCGCATCTGGCCGCCGCCGTCGAGACGTTCGACGCGCTCGGCGCGGTGCCCTGGGCCGACCGGGCCGCGGCGGAGTCGCGGGCCACCGGGTCGACCGCGCGGCGGCGTGGCCCCGGCACGGACGCCGCGCTGACACCGCAGGAGCGGCAGGTCGCCACCCTGCTGGCCGAGGGGATGACCACGCGCGAGGCCGCGGCCGCGCTGTTCCTCAGCCCGAAGACGGTCGAGTACCACCTGCGCCACGTGTACACCAAGCTCGGGATCGGCTCACGCACCGAGCTCGCACACCGGGTCGGCCCGACCGCGGGACCGCAGGTCCGGGCGGCGGGGGACCTGCTGCCCTGACGCCCGGAGCCCCCGCTGCCGGAACCCCCGCTGTCCGTGCCCTCGCCGCCACCGGTCCCGCCGCGCACCGTCGCGACCGGGATCACGGTCACCCCGGCGCGCTCGACGGGTTCACCGAAGACCCTTGCCGACGGTGACCGAGTCGGTCGCGCGGGAGAGCAGCTCAGCGACGTCCATACCTGTTCGTACGCTGACGAGAGCCCCCGCCTCAACGGCCGTCCGGCTCCCGACGCGCACGGTCGCGCTCCAGCGCCGCGAGCCGGTGCTGGACGTCGGCGAGCCGCCGCAGGATCTCCTCGTCCGCGCTGCGCTCCCCGGCCTCGAAGGAGGTGCTGTCGTCGCGGACGAACAGGGACGCCAGGGCAGCGCTCACCAGGGCCAGCAGGGCGAACCCGGTGACCATGAGCACCGCGGAGACGACGATGCCCGCCGCCGTGGTCGGTGGCGCGCCGACGAAGCCGACGGTCGTCATCAGGGCGACCGCCCACCACAGCCCCTGACCGAACGAGCGGACCGTGCCGGTCTCGAGTGAGGCCAGCGCGCCGGCCCCGGCGACGAGGACGGCGGCACCGCCGGCGACGCCCGGCATTACCCACGCCGACTCACGCGCAACGGCCAGGGCGCCCGGTCAGGCGACGGCCCGGTCCGGCGCAGGCGGCTGACCATGCCCGCGATGCTATGTCCGTCCGGCGGCCCGACGACGAGTGCTTGACTCCCACCTCGTGAGCGCCCTCGTCGACGCCGTGGTGGCGCTGCCGCCGTGGCTCGTCCTGTCCCTGGTCTTCCTGCTGCCGGCTCTGGAGGCCTCCGCCTTCGTGGGACTCGTCGTCCCCGGTGAGACCGCCGTGATCGTGGGCGGCGTCGTCGCGCACGGCGGCGGGTTGCCGCTGTGGAGCGTCGTCGTCGCGGCCGTCGCAGGCGCGGCCGTCGGCGACCAGGTCGGCTTCGCCGTCGGGCGTCGCTACGGGCCGGCGTTGCTGGAGCGGGTACCGCAGCGGATGAGGCGCTCCGGGGAGATCGACCGTGCCCTGGCGCTGGTCGAGCGACGCGGTGCCCTCGCCGTCGTGCTGGGTCGCTGGGTCGCCGCGCTGCGGGCGCTCGTGCCGGGAACCGCCGGGATGAGCGGGATGGCGCGGGTCCCCTTCACCGTGGCCAACGTCACCGGTGGGGCGCTGTGGGCCACCGCGGTCGCGGTAGCGGGCTACCTCGCGGGGGCCTCCTACCGGGTGCTGGAGCGCCGGCTGGGCCTCGGCAGCGAGATCGTGCTCGCCGTCGTGCTCGTCGCGGGGGCGCTGTGGCTGCTGCGGTCGCGACGGCGCGCGGCCGGCCGAGCCACGGATCGGTGAGCGCCGGGTCCCGCCTGGCCGCGACCTGGCGCGGCGCGCAGGACCTGACTGCCCGCCTCGACCGGTGGCAGCATCGTCACGGGACGACGGCGCTGCCGGTCGCGGTCGCCGTCGGTACGGCGTCGACGGCGACGGGCGGTGGGCCGCGCTGCTGACGTACTACGGGTGCTTCTCGCGGCTGCCCGGCTGCTCGTGCTCGTCACGGTGCTGGGATTCGTGCTGCAGGCAGGCCTCGGACCGCGCACGATGCGCTCGACACGGTGGCGGGCACCCCGACGACGTCGCGGTCTGACTACCTGCGACGGCACGCGCGGGTGGCGCTCGTCGGGCTGTTCACACGGCTGTACATGCAGGCGCGGGTCTTCCTGCTGGCCGCCGAGCTCAACGCGGTGCTGTCGACGCGGGGGTGGCCGCGGTCATTCCTCGGGCCGTGACCTGCCCACGACCCCGCCGGCCGGCCCCCGCTGCGCCGCCCGCACGTCGGCGAGCTCGGCGCGCACCTGCTCCAGCAGCTCGATGGCGTGCCGGTTCGTCTCGTAGTCGTGCAGCGCCAGCTCGCTGGCGATCTGGTCGGTCCGCCGGGCCGCGATGAGCAGGATGGCGCCCTGCAGTGCGGCGAGGCACGACAGCACCAGGTTGAGCAGGATGAACGGGTACGGGTCGAAGCCACCGCGGCCGTTCAGGGTCATCCACGCCGCGAGGAACAGCAGCGCGCCGCCGACGAAGGCCCACGACCCCATGCCGTTGCGGAGGCGGTCGGCCGCGCGCTCGCCTGGCGTGAGGTGCTCCCGCGCACGGACGCCGGGGTGGCGGCGCCACCGGGGGGAGACGATGGTGAGCCGCCCGCGGGAGCGCTTCGCGCCCCGGGCCGGGTGTGGTGCGTCCGTCGTCCGTAGCCGGTCAGCGCCCATCCCCGGAGTGTGCGCCTGCTGGCGAGGCGGGTCCCGGGGGGACCAGGATGGTCAGCCCCACCGAAGACCTCACCGACGACCTCACGGAGACGACATGGCCGCGGACCCGTACGACTTCTCCGACCTGACGGCGATGTTCGTCAGCTGCACCCTGAAGCGCAGCCCCGAGCGGTCCCACACCGAGGGACTGATGGCGAACAGCGCCGCCATCATGCGGGCGCACGGCGTGACGGTCGACCAGGTCCGCGCCGTGGACCACGTGCTCGCACCCGGGGTGCAGCCCGACATGACCGAGCACGGCGCCGAGCGCGACGACTGGCCGGGGATCGCAGAGCGGGTGCTGGCCTCCGACATCCTCGTGCTCGGTACGCCGATCTGGCTGGGGGAGAAGTCGAGCGTCTGCACCCGGGTGATCGAGCGCCTGTACGCGCTGTCGGGCCAGACCAACGACGCGGGCCAGTACCTCTACTACGGGCGCGCCGGCGGGGCCCTGGTCACGGGCAACGAGGACGGCATCAAGCACGTCGCGATGAACGTCCTCTACTCGCTGCAGCACCTCGGGTACACGATCCCGCCGCAGGCCGACGCGGGCTGGATCGGCGAGGCCGGGCCGGGTCCCTCCTACCTCGACGAGGGCTCGGGGGGCACGGAGAACGAGTTCACGCGCCGGAACACCGCCTACATGGCCTGGAACCTCATGCACGTCGCGGCGATGCTCAAGCGGGCCGGGGGCATCCCCGCCCACGGCAACCAGCGCGCCGCCTGGGACGCCGGCGACCGCTTCGACCACCCGGACCCGAGCCACCCGAACCCCGAGTACCGGTAGCGGTGGGTCGCGTCGTGCCGGGCCACGGGGGAGGGTGTGACCCGTGACCCCGGTCGACATCGCCCTGGTGGCGATCGTGCTGCTCGGCTTCGCGCTGCTGTCCGCACGCAGCCGGCGCTGGCCGCTGACGATGCCGATGGTGATGGTCGCCGCCGGGGTGCTCGCGCACGCCGTCGGGCTGGTGCGCCTGGAGGTGGAGAACAGCGGCATCGAGATCGTCGGCGAGGCCGCACTCGCCGTCGTCCTGTTCAGCGACGCGGTCCGGATCGACGTCGGGGCGCTGCGCCGGGAACGCGGGCTGCCGCTGCGGCTGCTGGGGATCGGGCTGCCGCTGTCGTTGCTGCTCGGCACCGGGATCGTGCTCGTTCTGCTGCCCGGCTTCGACCTCTGGCAGGCCGCGCTGCTCGCCGCGGTCCTCGCTCCCACCGACGCCGCGCTCGGTCAGGCCGTGGTGGAGGAGAAGTCGGTGCCGGCCCGGGTCCGCCAGTCCCTGAATGTGGAGTCGGGCCTGAACGACGGTCTCGTGCTGCCCGCGGTGCTGCTGCTCGTCGCGCTGGCCGGTGGGGAGAGCGACACCGAGGTCTCCGGGCCGCTGTTCTTCGCCGAGCAGGTCGGGCTCGGCCTCGGGGTCGGCGCAGCCGTCGGCGCGCTCGGCGTGGTGGTGCTGGTGCGGGCCTCCCGGGCCGGGTGGGTCGACGGCCTGTACGCCCAGCTCGCGACGCTCGCCGTCGCCGTCCTGGCGCTGACCGTCGCTCTCGCCGTCGGCGGCAACGGGTTCGTGGCCGCGTTCACCGCCGGGCTGGCGTTCGGTGGCTTCTCGCGCGGGACGGGGGACCACCTCGCGGAGTACAGCGAGGACTCCGGCCAGCTGCTGGCGGCGGTGAGCTTCTTCCTGTTCGGCAACGTGCTGATCCCTGCCGCGCTCGAGCGGCCGACGTGGCAGGCGGTCGCGGTGGCCGTCGCCGTCCTGACCGTCGGCCGGATGCTGCCCGTCGCGGTGAGCCTCGTCGGGTCGAGCACCCTGCGCCCGACCCGGTGGTTCATCGGCTGGTTCGGCCCGCGCGGGCTCGCCTCGATCGTCTTCGGGCTGCTGCTGCTGGAGGACCGTGTGCCGGGGGCGCAGGAGATGTTCTCGGTGATCGCCCTGACCGTCGTGCTCAGCGTGGTCGCCCACGGCGCGTCGGCGGGGTGGGGCGCGCGCCGGTACGGGGAGTGGTTCGCCTACCACGGTCCGGGCCGGCACGACATGGCCGAGGCCCAGCCGGTGATGGAGCACCGCACGCGGGGCCGGCGGGGCGGCTCGCCGCACCGGCCGCACCTGCCGCACCTGCCCGGGACGACGCGCCGCTGAGCCGCACCGACGGGTGCCGATGACGCACGGCCTGCTGGACAGCGTCCCCCGACTCCCCTCAGCCGGCGTCGTCCGCCAGGGACCGGGCGAAGTCGCGCAGCCGCTCGACCGAGACCCGGTCGACCGCCACCCGGTCACCCCCGCCGGCGCCGACGGCTGTCTTGATCGCCGCGTACGTGTCCGCCTCCAGCCCGCACCGGCGGCACGCCTCGAGGTGCTCGGCGACCGCGGTGGCGGTCGGCGGCTCCAGCTCGCCGTCCAGGTAGCTCTGCAGCACGCGGGCGACCCGGCGGCACCGGGCGCGCATCACGATCGACCCCAGCATCACATCGACCTCCTGCGGGGGACGGTGCCCGCGACGTCGAGCCGCGCCCGGATCCGGGCGCGGGCCCGGTGCAACCGGCTCATCACGGTGCCGCGCGGGATGCCGAGGGCGTCCGCCGCCTCCTGGTAGCTCAGGCCGTCGATGTCGACGAGGGCGATCACGGCGCGGTGCTTGTCGGGCAGGGCGGCCAGGGCGTCGGCGACGACGGCCTCGAACTCGTCGCCGATGACGACGTCCTCCGAGGCGGGTGCGTGCGGTGCGAGCCGGTCGAGCGCCTCGCCGGACTCGGCGTCGCGGAGCAGCGAGGGACGGCGGCGCCGGTTCCGGTTCACGTGCGCGTTGCGCAGGATGGTCAGCAGCCAGGCCCGCGGGTACCGGCCGTCGAACCGCTCGATGGCCCGATAGGCGCGGATCAGGGTGTCCTGCACCAGGTCCTCGGCGTCGGCCGGCTGACCTGTCAGCGACAGGGCGACCCGGTACAGCACGTCGACCTGGGGGACCACGTGCTCGGCGAACGCGCGCTCGGCCGTGCCCTCTGCGGCCGCTCCACCAGGCCGAGGTCGCGGCGCGGCAGCCTCGCCGGGGCCGTCGCTCACGGCGCCGTCACGGCGCAGCGCCCGCTTGCCAGTCCCTCACGCCCGGCGGAACCCGGCGTCGTCCTCCGCCGATTCCACTCGCGAGCGTCCGGCGGCCGCGTCGGCCCGAGCCGGGCGGGGCCGGGGGAATCCCGGGCCGTGCGATCCGGGTTCGGAGGTCGTGGTGTGGCTGCGGCACGTGCGACTGCGGGCGCACGTCGGTGCGTTCGTGGACGGGGAGCTGTCCGGGCCGCGCCTGCTCGCCGTCGCCGCGCACCTGCGGGAGTGCTGGGCGTGCAGCGGTGACGCAGAGACGCTCCGGTGCGTGCGGGCAGCGTTGCGCCGCCACCGGGCCCAGGCCCCTGCACCGCTCGCGCTCCGCCGGCTGACCCGGTTCGCCCACGGGGTGCCGACCGCCTGAGGGCGCCGAGCCGGTCTCGTCATTCGTCCGGCCCCCGACCGCCGGGCTGTGCGACGTCGCGGACGGCTGCGGCGACGGCGGGTGCGACGTCGGGGTCGAAGACGCCGGGCACGATGTAGGAGGCGTTGAGCTGGTCGACGGTGACGGTGTCGGCGATGGCGCGGGCGGCGGCGACGAGCATGGGGTCGGTGATCTCGTGGGTGCCGGCGTCGAGCAGCCCGCGGAAGAAGCCGGGGAAGGCGAGGACGTTGTTGATCTGGTTGGGGAAGTCGCTGCGGCCGGTGGCCACGACGGCGGCGTGGGCTTGGGCGGCGACGGGGTCGACCTCCGGGACGGGGTTGGCCAGGGCGAACACGATCGCGTCGTCGGCCATGGTGGCGATGTCGTCACCGGTGAGCAGGTCGGGTGCGGAGACCCCGATGAACACGTCGGCGCCGGCGAGCACGTCACGCAGGCTGCCGGTGACGCCGTCTGAGTTGGTGTGCTCGTAGATCCAGCGCCGGGTGGGGTCATCACCGGCGTTGTCGCCGGTCAGGACCCCCGCGCGCCCGCACGCCACGATGTGGCGGGCTCCCTCGTTGCGTAGCAGCGCGATGATGGCCGACCCGGCGGCGCCGACCCCGGAGACCACGACCCGCACCTCGGGCAGGTCCTTGGCGACCACGCGCAGCGCGTTGCGCAGCGCGGCCAGCACCACGATCGCGGTGCCGTGCTGGTCGTCGTGGAAGACCGGGATGTCCAGCTCGGCGCGCAACCGGGCCTCGATCGCGAAGCACCGGGGGGCGGCGATGTCCTCCAGGTTGATCCCGCCGTAGACCGGGGCGATGGCCTTGACGATCGCGACGATCTCGTCGCTGTCCTGGGTGTCCAGGCACACCGGCCACGCGTCCACCCCCGCGAACGCCTTGAACAGCGCCGCCTTGCCCTCCATCACCGGCAACGCCGCCGCCGGGCCGATGTTGCCCAGCCCCAGCACCGCGGACCCGTCGGTGACCACCGCCACCGTGTTCCGCTTGATCGTCAACCGGCGCGCGTCGGCCGGGTTCTCCGCGATCGCCATGCACACCCGCGCCACCCCCGGGGTGTAGGCACGGGACAGGTCGTCACGGTGACGCAGCGACACCTTCGGGGTCACCTCGATCTTGCCGCCCAGGTGCATCAAGAACGTGCGGTCGGAGACCTTGCGCACCGAGAACCCGTCCCGGGCCGCGATCGCCGCCGTGATCGCCTCCGCGTGCTCCGCGTCCCCGGCGTTGCACGTCACGTCCACCACCAACCGGTCGTGGTGGGACTCCGCCACGTCCAGCGCCGTCACCGCACCCCCCGCCGACGCCACCACACCCGACAGCTCAGCCGTCGCACCAGCGATCACCGGCGTGTCCACCCGCACCGTGATCGCATACCCCGGACTCAACGCGGTCATCTCGGTCCTCCTCGACCTCTGCGGCAGGGGGTTCAGCCTCCCGCGTCCGGTCGGTGCCGCGGTAGCGACTCGCCGCCCTCGACGTCCGCGGTACAGTGTTTCCGTGGAGCGGAAGTCTGGCGGCGGGCCCGCGCGAGTCCCGGGACCGGACGGCGAGCGGCGCACCGCGGGCGTGCAGTCGGTCGGGCGGGTCCTGGACCTGTTGGAGATCGTCGGGGACGCCGGCGGAGAGATCGGGCTCAGCGAGCTCGCGGCCCGCTCCCGGCTGCCGCTGCCCTCGATCCACCGCCTGGTGCGGACCCTGGTCGGGCGCGGTTACATGCGTCAGCTGCCGAACCGGCGGTACACCCTCGGCGCCCGGTTGATCCCCCTCGGGGAGGTCGCCAGCGCGATGCTCGGCACGTGGGCGCGGCCGGTGCTGCAGTCCCTGGTCGACGAGCTGGGCGAGAGCGCGAACGTCGCGGTCCTCGACGGCGACATGGTGATGTACATCGGGCAGGTCCCCTCGAAGCACTCGATGCGGATGTTCACCGAGGTCGGCCGGCGCGTCTACCCGCACTGCACCGGGGTCGGCAAGGCCCTGCTGTCGCAGCTGGACGACGACGCCGTGCGGGCCCTGCTCGACCGCACGGGGATGCCCGGGCAGACCCCGCGCAGCATCACCGACCCCGACGCCCTGCTCGTCGAGCTCGCGGGGATCCGGCGGGAGGGTCACGCCGTCGACGAGGGCGAGCAGGAGGTCGGCGTCCGGTGCGTCGCCGTCCCGGTCCCGGGGCAGCGCAGCGGTGTGGCCGTCTCCGTCTCCGGGCCGGCGCCGCGGATGACGCCCGAGCTCGTGGAGAGGGCGATCCCCCTGCTCCGCCTCGCCTCGGCGGAGGTCGCATCCCAGCTCGTGGAGCGTTCCTCGGCCTGACCGGTCGACGTCCGAGCAGGGTCCCGACCGGCCCTCCGGCCGCCCCTCGGCCGGACGTCAGGCGGCCGGTGACGGACCCCTCGGCACGCTCCAGCGCACCCGCGTGCCGCGATGTCCCACCGCCGCGACCTCCAGGCTGCCGCCGCGGGCGGCGGCGCGGACCGAGAGGTTGCCCAGGCCGCTGCGACGGTGGCCTGCCGGTGGCGGCCCGATCCCGTCGTCGCTGACGCAGACCTCCAGGAGTCCCCCCGCCGGGTCGTCCACGAGGCCGACCTCGACGGCGGCGGACGTCGCCCCCGCGTGCCGGGCCACGTTGGTGAGGGCCTCACGGACGACGGCGACGACGTCCGCGCCCACCTCCGGCGGTACCGCCGTCAGCGCCCCCCGTACGTGCAGCGACGGCATGAACCCCAGGGCGTCGCGTGCCGACGTGATCTCCTCGTCGAGGTCGTGCCGCAGTCCCTGCAGCCCGGACCGGTCCCGCAGCCGGTGGATCGTGCTGCGGACGTCCTTGATCGTGCCGTCCAGCTCGTCGACGACCCGCTCGAGGCGCTGCTGCACGAACGGGCGCACCGCCTCCTTGGCGGTGGACTGGACCATGAGTCCCACGGCGAACAGCCGCTGGATGACGAGGTCGTGCAGGTCCCGTGCGATCCGGTCGCGGTCCTCCAGGACGGCGAGCCGCGCCCGGTCACGCTGCGCCTCGGCGACGTCGAGCGCGAGGGCGACCTGGTCGGCGAAGGTCCGCAGCAGGCGCTGGTCCGGCGGCGGGCCGGTGCCCGCCCCCACGCGCCAGACCAGCACGACGACTCCGTGGTGGCGGTCGCCGGCACGCAGCGGCAGCAGCACCCAGAGCCCGTGCGTCCCGTCCGGGTCCGCCGGCACGGCCACCGGGTCCCGGGCCCCCGTCGTCGAGCCCACGTGCCCGAGTACCTCGTCGTGCGCCGGCAGCTGGTCGGGGTCGCCGTCGACCGCCACGACGACCAGGCGGTCGCGACCGGCGTCGTCCCCGGGCGCCCCGACGTCGTCGCCCACGCCGTCCGCGGGGTCCGTGACGGCGGCCAAGTCGATCCGCAGGAAGGCGACGGCGTCGGCGCCCGAGGCCCGCCGGGCGGCCTCGACGACGCCGGCCGCGGCCGCGCGCGGATCGGTGTCCGCGGTCACGACGGCCACGATGTGCGCAGCCGCCTCCAGCCAGTCCTCGCGGTGTCGGCTCGCGGCGTACAGCCGGGCGTTCTCCACCGCGATGCCGGCGGCCGCGGCCAGCGCGACGACGACCTCCTCGTCGGCCTGCGTGAAGTCGTGCGGCCCGTCGTCGGGGCCCTCCTTCTCGGTAAGGTAGAGGTTGCCGAAGACCTCGTCCCGGGTGCGGACCGGTACCCCGAGGAACCCGTGCATCGGCGGGTGGTGGGCCGGGAAGCCGACCGAGCGGGCGTGCTCGCCGATGTCGTGCAGGCGCAGCGGGCGGGGGTCCTCGATGAGCAGGCCGAGCACGCCGTGCCCGACAGGCAGGTGCCCGATGCGCGCGCGGGTCTCCTCGTCGATCCCGGTGGTGACGAACTCGACCAGCCGCCCACCCGGGCCGATCACGCCGAGCGCGCCGTATCGCGCGCCGACGAGCACGCGGGCCGTGGCCACGATCCGCTCCAGCGCCGCCGCGAGGTCGAGCTCGGAGGAGACCGCGACGACCGCGTCGAGCAGCGCGCTCAGCCGGTCGTGGGCCGTGCGCACCGCCCCCGCGCGCTCCCGCAGCTCGCTCAGCAGGTCGTCCAGGTTCACCCCGGACAGTGCGGGGAGCAGACCGGGTTCGTTCGGCCAGGCGTCCATCCCCCTCATGCTAGGGGCCGCCGAGGCGGTGCCGGCGGAGCGAGACCCGCTGTGCTCAACGGGCCGGGACGGAGCGTGCGGCCGCACTGCGCCCGGCCGCTCGGTCCAGCGAGGGTGGGCGCACCACCGCGACCTGGCACGGCGCGCGCTGCAGCATCTCGCGTCCCACCGACCCCAGCAGCATGGCACGCACCCCACCGAGGCCGCGTGACCCGACGACGACCAGCCGGGCACCCCGGGCGTGGCGCAGCAGCGCCTCCACCGGGTGGGTCTGCACCACGAGCTGCTCGACGTCGACGTCCGGGTGGTCCTCCCCCAGACCGGCCACGGCCTCGGCGAGCGTGGCGGTCGCGCCGGCGACGGCGGGGTCGTCCGGGCCGGAGACGAAGCCCCTCGCGTCGACGGCCGGGGGGATCGCGACGAGCGCGCGCAGCGGGACGCCGTACCGGTCGGCGGCGTCGGCCGCGAACGTCACCGCCGCCGACGCGGTGGCGGAGCCGTCCACGCCGACGAGCACCGGGTCGTCGACGCGGGGGCGGGTGCCACGCACGACGAGCACCGGGCACGGTGCGTGCGTGGCGACGGCGGTGCTGGTGGAGCCGAGGAGCATCCGCGTCACCGGCCGGTGCCCGTGGCTGCCGATGACGAGCAGGTCGTCGTCGCGGCAGGCGCCCAGCACGAGGTCCACGGGCCGCGCCACCCGCGACAGGGTGGTCACGCGGTGCGCCCCCAGGGGCCCCGCTGCCCAGGCGCGGGCTCGCTCGACGGCGTCCTGGGTGGTGGCGGTCCACGTCCGCAGGGCGTCCGGACCGGCCGCCTCGACGTCCACCGCCGCGACGACGTGCAGGGCGAGTCCTCGTGCGGACGCCTCCTCGACCGCCACCCGCAGCGCCTCCCACGACGGCGTCGACCCGTCGAACGCGGTCACCACACGGGGCCCGCGACGCGCCGGCCTGACTCTCGGTGTCACAATGCCCACCTCCGACGCGCTGCGGGATGCGGCACCCGCGTGGGCCCGCACCTGAACGCTCCCACTCGCCGGAGCTCGCGCGGCAGCGGCGAACGTCTGACGGGGACGGGACCAAGGTCCCGTCCCGGTGGCATGTCCGGCCGACACACTGGGGCGATGGACACGATCACGGTCTACCTGCTCGACGACCACGAGCTCGTGCGCCGTGGTCTGCGCCAGCTGCTCGAGGCCGAGCCGGACATCACGGTCGTCGGCGAGTCGGGGTCGGCGGCGGAGGCCCAGCGACGGATCCCGGCGCTGCGGCCGGCGGTCGCCGTCCTCGACGCCCGCCTCCCGGACGGCAGCGGCATCGAGGTCTGCCGGGAGGTGCGCTCCCGCGACGCCGCCATCGCGGCGCTGATCCTGACGTCGTTCGACGACGACGAGGCGCTGTTCTCGGCGATCATGGCGGGAGCGTCCGGGTACGTCCTGAAGGACATCCGCAGCTCCGACCTCGTCGACGGCATCCGGCGGGTCGCCGGCGGTGGGTCGCTGCTGGACCCGGCGGTGACCGGGCAGGTGCTGGCGCGGCTGCGCAGCGGTCCCGCCGAGGACCCGCGGCTGGCGTCCCTCACGGCGCAGGAGAAGCGCATCCTGCTGCTCATCGCCGAGGGGATGAGCAACCGCGAGATCGCCGAGTCGATGTTCCTGGCAGAGAAGACGGTGAAGAACTACGTCTCCAGCCTCCTCGCGAAGCTCAACATGCAGCGGCGCACCCAGGCTGCGGTGTTCGCCACGAGCCTGGACAAGCCGTGACCCCCTCGGTGATCAAGGAACTCCCGCACCCCACCCCGCGGTGATCAAGGACGTCGCGCACCCTCACCCCGCGGTGATCAAGGACGCCGTGTCGCCCCAACCTCGGTGATCAAGGAAGTCGCCGGCTCGACGTCCTCGGTTTCCTTGATCACCGCGGTGTGCGCGACGCGGATTCCTTGATCACGGGGGTGGGGTCGGGTGGCCCCGCAGGGACGGGACCTCCGACCCCGTGCGCCGGGCGCGCTGTCGTGGACGCTGGTCGCAGGACCCGGCGTCGCCCCGACGCCGGGCGCGGAGGAGGAGACATGAGCAGCCAGCCCGAGCAGAACACCGCGACGTCGAGCGCCCAGCAGGTCGCGGAGCAGCCGGTCGTGCCGGCGCCCCGGACCGGTCGCGACCTGGCTCGCCTGATCTGGGGCGGCTGGCCGTTCGCGGACGACTTGTGGCAGCTGCCGGCCTCCGCGCCGTCGGCCGTCGCGATCCGCGTCGAGGAGCTCGTGGAGGACGGCCAGGTGGTGGTGCGTGCCGAGCTGCCCGGTGTGGACCCGGAGAAGGACATCGACGTGGTCGTGGACGACGGGGTGCTGACGATCCGCGCCCGGCGCCGCGAGCACTCAGAGGACCGCACCGCGCGCGGCTACCGCAGCGAGTTCCACTACGGCAGCCTCACCCGTCAGGTCCGGCTGCCCCGGGGCACGAGCGCGGAGGTCGTCTCGGCGAGCTACACCGACGGCGTCCTGGAGGTCCGGATGCCGGCGCCGGCGCCGGCGCCGAGCGCGCGGCGGATCCCCGTGGAGCGGGCATGATCCCCTCGCCCCGCGGGTCCGGCCGCGTCGTCGCCGGTTTCGACGGCAGCTGGCACGGCCGTGCCGCCGTCGAGCGTGCCGGCGACGAGGCTCGGGAGCGTGGCCTGCCGCTGCAGGTCGTGATGCTGGCCTGGACGACGCCCGACCCCGACCTGGTCCCGCGGGCGCAGCGGGCCCAGGAGCGCCGCGACCTGCAGGAGGCTGCACAGCACCTCGCCGACATGGTCGACGAGATCCGGGCGAGCCGGAACGCGCCGCGGGTGTGGGGCACGCTCGTCGACGAGGCGGAGCGGTCGCGGTTGGCCGAGCTGCTCCTCGGGTGCCGGCTGCTCGTCGTCGGCGACCGGGGTCAGCGCGGACGGCGGGCGTTCGTGGTCGGGTCTGCCAGCGACGAGTTCCGGCGGGCGACCGACTGCCCGGTGCTCGTCGTCCCCGGTGGGGCGGCCCCGGGCTCGCCGCGCGGGCCGGTGCTGGTCGGGATCGACGACCGGCCGCACGCCCAGCGGGTGCTGATGGTGGCCGCGGACGAGGCCGCGCGCCGCGGCGGCCGGCTCGAGGTGATCCACGCGTACCCGGGGCACGGACCGGACGCCGACGACGTGGTGGTCGCGGCGAGGCACACCTGTGACCACCAGGTCGCGGCCGCGCAGCTGCGGCCGGACGTCGTCGTGACGCGGGTCGTCACGTGCGAGGACCCGGCGGCGGCGCTGCTGTCGCGGGCCTACCGGGCGTCCCTGCTCGTGGTCGGCACCCGGGGCTCGCTGGGGCTGGCGGGGCTCGTCGCCGGGTCCGTGAGCCGTGGCGTGCTGGCCGGCGCGCGGTGCCCCGTGCTGCTCGTGCCGTCCGGGCACGCCCGGCCCGAGGGCGCCGACCCCCTGCGCGAGGGGGTGGCAGAGGCGGCGCGCGCCGCGCCCGCGGACGCGTCCTGACGACGTCCCGGCTGCGACGCCGACCCACCCCGGTGATCAAGGACGTTGTGCGTATCTCCTCGGCCGTGATCGAGGACGTGGCGCGGGACGTCCGTACGCCGTCCTTGATCACGGAGGTCTCGGAGGCACCATGTCCTTGATCACCGAGGTTCGGGCGACAAGGTGTCCTTGATCACGGGGGGTTCGGGTGCGCGAGTTCCTTGATCACCGAGGGGGGTCTTCGGATGGGGGCCTCAGTGGTGCAGGAACGGCTCGTGGTCCCGGTGGCGCGCGGGCTCGACCTGGAACGTGCAGTGCTCGACGTCGAAGTGCGCGGCGAGGCACGTGCCCAGGTCGTCGAGGACGCGGGTGTGGTCGCCCGCGGCGGTCGCGTCGTCCACGACGACGTGCGCCGAGAGCACCGGGAGGCCCGACGTGATCGTCCAGGCGTGCACGTCGTGGACGTCGATCACGCCGGCGGTGGACAGGATGTGCTCCCGGACGACCCCCAGGTCGACCCCCCTGGGCGTGGCCTCGAGCAGCACGTCCGTCGCCTCGCGGAGGAGGTTCCACGCTCGCGGCAGGATCATCACGGCCACCAGGGCCGAGGCGACGGCGTCGGCCGCGACGAGCCCGGTCACGGCGATCACGACCGCCGCGACGACGACGGCGGCCGACCCGAGCAGGTCCCCCAGCACCTCCAGGTACGCGCCGCGCACGTTCAGCGAGTCGCGCTGCGCGCGGTGCAGCACCGCCAGGGAGACCGCGTTGGTCACCAGCCCCAGCAGCGCGACGGCGAGCATCAGCGTGGACCCGATCTCGGGCGGGTCGGTCAGCCGGCGCACGGCCTCGTAGAGGATCCAACCCGCGAGCACGAAGAGCACGACCGCGTTCGCCGCGGCCGCGAGGATCTCCACGCGCTGCAGCCCGAACGTCCGCCGGGACGTCGGCGGCCGCTGCGCCAGCGCGGTGGCGACGAGCGCGAGGGCGATGCCACCGGCGTCCGTGGCCATGTGCCCGGCGTCGGCGAGCAGCGCGAGCGAGCCGGACAGCAGACCGCCGACCACCTCGACGACCAGCACCGTGACGGTGAGCGCGAGGACGACGGTCAGTCGGCGGCGGTGCGCGCCGGTGGCGGTGCTGTGGGCGTGGGCCATCAGGACGGCGCCACACCGGTCGCCGCGCCGGGTGCCGCGGCGGTCTCGCCGGCGGCGGTGCCCGAGGTGGGGCACAGCACGACGGCGTCCCCGGTCGCGGCGAGGACCTGTTCCGCTGCGGCGAGCACGTCGAGGAGCTCGGGGCGGGCGAGGGAGAACAGCGAGGCCCGGCCCTGGGGGCGGGAGGTCACCAGGCCGCAGTCGCGCAGGCACGCCAGGTGCTTGGACACGGTGGACTGGGCCAGGCCGAGGTGCGCCGTGAGGTCCACGACCCGGTGCCCACCAAGGGCGAGGTGGCGCAGGATCGCGAGCCGGTTCGGGTCGCCGAGGGCCCGGAACAGGCAGGCCGCCGGCACGAGCGCGGCCGGCTCGTCCACCGGGGGAGCCGGCGGTTCAGCCGCCGCAGCTGTAGATGTCATCGCCATCCGACGATCATAACCCAGCGGGACGTCGGCGGCTCGGCTGCCCGGTCTGCTCCGCGACGCGGCTCAGCCGCGGACGACGAACACAGGGCACGGTGCGCGGTGCACCACACGCCGGCTCACCGAGCCGAGCAGCAGCCCGGCGAAGCCGCCGTGCCCACGAGACCCGACCGCCAGCATCGCCGCGTCGGCGGCCAGGCGCACCAGCACGTCCGCGGGCCCGCCCTGCGCCGCGGTGGTCCGCGCGGTGAGCCCCGGCTGCCGTTCGGCGACCCGGCCCCGCGCCCGCGCGAGCACGTCGTCCGCCGCGGCCCGCGAGGGGTCGACCGGCGGGTCGCCGGGGCGGGCGAGCGTCGCGTACGTCTCGTCCCAGGACCGCGGGCTCGGGGGCGTGTGCGCGGTGACCACGTGAAGGTCGCCGCCGTGCCGGGCCGCGTGCTCGGCTGCCGCGTCGAGGGCGGCCAGCGAGCAGGGCGAGCCGTCGATGCCCACGAGCACCGACGCGCCGGGTCCGCTGCGACGCGACGCATCGCCGCGCACCACCACGGTCGGGCACGCGGAGTGCGCGACGACCGGGGTGGCCACCGACCCCAGCAGGTCGCCGGCCACCTCGCCGTGCCCGCGGGACCCGACGACCACGAGCGACGCGGTCCGGCTGGCGTGCACGAGCGCTCGTGCCGGGCTGCCGACGCCGGTGGCGCACGTCCGCACGGGCACGGACGGCTCCGTCGTCCGGGCCTGCGCGACGCCCTCGTCGGCGACGGCGCGGGAGGCGTCCATCGCCTGCACGGGCAGCCACAGCGACGGGCCCACGGGGCCCGGCAGCACGCCGAAGAACTCCGCGGCGTGCAGCACGACGAGGCTGCGACCGCTCGCCGCGGCCTCCCAGGCCGCCCAGTCCACTGCTGCACGGGCAGCCGGCGATCCGTCGTACCCGACGACCACGTCCTTCTCTCCGACGTCCGCGAGCGCCTCGACCTGCTCCTCGACGTCCACCTGCTCCTCGTCCACCCGTCCGCTCCTGCCTGCTCGGGCGCCCGGCAACTCCCCCGGTCCGGCCCGGGACCCGGCCGCTGTCGTGGCCCACCGTTGCTGAGCGCGGGACACGACGGCAGGGCAGGAGGTCCCGGGTAAACGGGCGGTCCGCGGCACCTCGGCGTCCTCGGGACCTTGGCCCCTGACCCGCCGACCGGTCGGCCGGTGACGATCGCAGGGACCGCCCGCCCCGTTCCGAGGAGGCCCCGAGATGCCCACGACGACCGACCACGCCACGGTCGCCCAGCTGACGCAGGAGATGGCCGAGGCCGCCCGGTGGGCCCCCTCGGTGCACAACACCCAGCCGTGGCGCTTCCGGGCCGTCGACGACGGCCTGGCCGTGCTCACCGACCCGGAGCGGGGGCTGGGGCGGCTCGACCCGCTGGGCCGGATGCGGATGATCTCGTGCGGGGCGGCGGTGCTCAACGCCGAGACCGCCCTGCGCGGCCGCGGTGTCACCCCGCGGGTGACGCTGCTGCCGTGGACCCGTGAGCCCGACGTCGTTGCGCTCGTCCGGGTCGGCCCGGAGCGGCCGCCGGCGGACCTGGACCGCCGTCTCGCCGAGACGATCCCGCGCCGCCGCGCCCACCGCCGCGTGCACCGGCCGCAGGCGCTGCCGGACGGGCTGGTGGACGACGTCGCGCTCGAGGTGCGCCGCCTCGGCGCGCGGCTGACGGTCGCCGACGAGGCCGCGAGAAGGCGCCTGGCGCACCTGCTCGCGCGCGCCGTCCGCGACCAGGCGGCGGCGCCCGAGCTCGTCGAGGAGGTCGAGGGGTGGGTGCGGCACTGGGGGTCGGTGCAGCCGGACGACGGCGTGCCGGTCGCGAACCTCGGCACCGGTCCCTTCCCGGTGGACTCCCTCGTGCACGACGGCGCCGTCGGTGAGGTGCTGCGCGAGCGCGACGTCGCCGAGGTGCTGTCGTGGTCCACGGTGACGGCGGTGAGCACGCCGGGCGACGGTCCCCGGGACTGGCTGACCGCCGGCAGGGCGCTGGAGCGGCTGTGGCTGCGGGCCTCCGAGGCTGGCCTGGCGCTGAGCTACACCGACCAGGCGACGCAGCACCCCCCGACCCGCCGCGAGCTCCCGGAGATCTTCGACCTGCTCGGCCACGTGCAGGTCGTCGTCCGGCTCGGGCACCCGCTGGTGGAGATGCCGGTCACGCCCCGGCGACCGCTGGGCGAGCTGCTGGCCTGACCGGGCCTACGGCGCGGCCGCCGGCTCGTCGACCGGAGAGGACACGGTGGAGCCGTGCGCGCCTGGGTGGTGGAGCGACCGGGACCGGTGGGCGGCCCGACGCCGGGACCGCTGCGGGCGGTGGACCTGCCCGACCCGGAGCCCGGCCCGGGCGAGGTCACCGTCGCCGTGACGGCGTGCGGCGTGTGCCGCACCGACCTGCACCTCGCCGAGGGGGACCTGCCCCCGCGGCGGCCGCGGACCGTCCCGGGCCACGAGGCCGTCGGCACGGTTGCCTCCCGGGGGTCGGACGCCACCCGCTTCACCGTCGGCGAGCGGATCGGCGTGGCGTGGCTGCGCGGCACGTGCGGGCGGTGCCGCTGGTGCCGGCGGGGGGCCGAGAACCTCTGTCCCGCAGCGACCTTCACCGGCTGGGACGCCGACGGCGGTTTCGCCGAGCGGGTCGTCGTCCCCGAGGCCTTCGCGTACCGGCTGCCCCCCGCCCTGGACGACGCCGAGGCCGCGCCGCTGCTGTGCGCCGGGATCGTCGGGTACCGCGCCCTGCGGCGGGCCTCCCTGCCGCCGGGCGGCGCACTCGGCGTCTACGGCTTCGGCGCGTCCGCGCACGTCGTGGCCGAGGTAGCCCTCCGCCAGGGCGCGAGGGTGCACGTGATGACGCGGTCCGCCGCCGCGCGCGAGCTCGCGCTCTCCCTCGGTGCCCACTCGGCGGCCGGTGCCGTCGACGTGCCGCCGGAGCCGCTGGACTCGGCGGTGCTGTTCGCCCCGGCCGGGGAGCTGGTTCCGGTCGCCCTGCGCGCGCTGGCCCCGGCGGGGTGCTGGCCGTGGCCGGGATCCACCTGAGCGACGTGCCGCGGCTGGTCTACGAGACTCACCTGTTCCGCGAGAAGGATCTGCGCAGCGTGACGCTGCGACCCGCGCCGACGGCGAGGACCTGCTTCGCCTGGCCGCCGCGCTGGAGGTGCGACCCACCGTGCTGCGCTGCCCGGTCGCCGAGGCCGACGCGGTCCTGGCGGACCTCGCGGCGGACGCCGACGCCGGCGCCGCCGTCCTGCTGCCCTGAGCCCCAGACCCCACCTCCGGGACGCGCGAGTGTGGCGGGTGGCGGGTGTGGCGGGTGGCGGGTGTGGCGGGTGGCGGGGGTGGGGTCTGGCGCTCAGGTGGTCTGGCGCGCCCAGCGGCGGTGCTGCTTCGGCGCCTGCCCGCCCGGGGCCGGATGGTGCGCGACGAGCACCGGGCAGGGGGCGTGGTGCACGGCCTTGCGGCTCACCGACCCCAGCAGCAGGCTCGCGAACCCGCCGTGCCCGCGGGACCCGACCACGAGCAGGCCCGCGTCCCAGGCCGCGTCGTGCAGCGTCGTCTCCGGCCTGCCCTCCACGGCGTGCGAGACGACGACGAGCTCGGGCGCACGCTCCAGCACCCGCTCGCGTGCGGCGTCGAGCAGCCCCTGGGCGGCGGCGCGCGCGGCGTCCGCCGGGGTCTGCCCCGGGCGTACCGCCGCCCAGTACTCCGCCTGCCAGGTCTGCAGCTCGGGCATGTGGAAGCTGCTCACCAGGTGCAGCTCCGCGCCGTGGGCACGGGCGTGGTCCGCCGCCTCGTCGAGGGCGACGTCGCCGCCGGGGGAGCCGTCGACCCCCACGACGACCGGGTGCGTGCCGTCGATGGCGCGGCTGCGGTCCCCCCGCACGACGGTCACCGGGCACCCGGCGTGCGCCGCGACCGGCGTCGCGACCGACCCCAGCAGGTCGCCGACGAGCTCGCCGTGCCCCCGGGACCCGACGACCACCATGGCCGCAGCGCGGGAGGCGTGCACGAGCGCCCGCGCCGGGCTGCCCGGGTCGACCTCGACCCGGACGTCGAGCCCGGGCTCGCTGCGCCGGGCGCGTTCGGCGCCCCTGCCGGCCAGCTCGGTGGCGTGCTCCATCACCGCGTCCGGCAGCCAGGCGGTCGACCCGACGTGCCCGGGGTAGTACCCGGTGGCGTTCGCGGCGGCCAGGACCGTCAGCGGCAGCGCGCGCCCGGAGGCCTCCCGGGTTGCCCAGTCCACCGCGAAGTCCCCGCTGGTGGAGCCGTCGTACCCGACGACCACCGTGCCCGTCGTCGCACCCATGACGTCCTCCTCGGCTCTCGTCGTGGGTTCACCGTCCCGGTCGCGGGGGGCGGGTGGTCAGGGTCGAAGGTCCCCTCTCCGCGGGGTCGCCGGCGGTCAGCGTCCGGGCGTGACGAGGCGGGTCTCCGGGTGGAACGCCGCCCACGCGAACCAGAACGTGTCCACGTGCCCGACCGGGCGCAGCCTGCTGCCCGTCAGCGGACCGGCGACCGCCACGCCCTCCACGTCCCACGTGGAGCCGGTGCCGGCATCGGTGAAGGTGTCGTCGCCGGCGGCCGCGAAGGTGAGCCGCTCGCCGTCCACCCGGGGGTCGAAGGCGCCGCTGGCCGCCACGACGCGCCCCTCGGCGATCTCCCGGGTGTCCAGGGCCGAGCGCAGGCCGCCCGCCGCCCACAGCACGACCGGCTCGCCGGCCACGTCCTGCTCCACCACGCGGGCCTGCGCGAGCGCGGCGAGCGGGACGGCGACCGGGTCCCCACCGGTGTCCCCCACCCCGACCACCCGCTCCTTCGGGGCAAGCCGCGGGTCGGCCTCGCCGGCGAACAGGAACGGGTCCGAGCCCGCCTCGTCGTACCCCACGTAGGGGTTGGACCCGTAGGTCCGCTGCGCGCCGGTGTCGCGGGACAGCACGAGACCGTCGGGGTGCGCGTCACGCCACTGCTCCCACGTGACGACCTGCACCGGGAGCCGTTCCAGCTCGGTGCCCGTGAGGTGTCCGGCGACGGCACGGCCCTCGAGCTGGGACCACAGGGACTCGGTCTGCCGGTCGTACATCACCAGGTCGGAGCGGTACAGCTGGCCCGACGTGCCGAACGTCAGGAGCCGGTCGCCCGAGCGCCGGTCGAAGGCGAGGGCGCTGTTGCACAGCGGGCAGTAGGTGAGCGCCAGAGGGGTGCCCGCGACGGTGTCGTTGACGATCTCGTGCCAGATCATGATCTGCACCGGGTAGGCGCGGTGCTCGCCGTCGAGCTCGAGTGCGACGACGGGCTCGTCGTCGACGAGCCAGTCGACGCCGGCGGGGTCGACGAACACGGGGTCGTCCACGGGCGGGATGCCGTCCGGCGGCGGACCGCCGCTGATCATCTCGGACGGGTCGACGAGCGGGTCCGGCAACGACGGGTCGTCGATCGCCTGCCGCAGCGCGGACGGCACGTCCTCCCGGGCGGATCCGTCGGACGCCGTGGGGCTGCTGTCGAGTGCCGAGACGTCCTGGGGACCGGCGCCGCCGCAGGCCGTCAGGGACAGCCCGGCCAGGGCGAGCGTGGCAAGCACCCGCGCACGCGTCATCACCGGTGGCCGTCCCCGGCGTCGAGCGAGTCCTCGGTGGGTGCGGCCTCGGTGGGTGCGGCCGGGACGCGGGTGCGACGGCGGACCGCCGCGACGGCCGGGACCGCGAGGGCCACGAGCACGGCCAGCCCGGTGAGCGGGAGGGCACCCAGGCTCGCGACCCACCGGGCGAGGGCCGCCTGGGCCGAGACCGCGGCGGCCACGACCGGGTCGACGCCGGCGTCCCCCGCCAGCACGCGCAGCTCGAACCAGCCGTACCAGGCGACGTACGCGCCGGCGAGCACGAGCAGCAGGCCGGCCGCCCGGGAGACCAGCGGGGCGACGCGCCGGGCGCGGGCCACCACCGAGGCGCTCGCCGTCGCGACGCCCAGGGCGAGCACCCCGACCACGGCCCCCATCCCGGCCGCATACGCGACGAACGCGCCGACCAGCCCGGTGGCGCTGCCGGTGCGCAGCCCGCTGGCGGTGACGGCCAGGAACGGGGCGAGGGTGCACGACAGGGACGCCAGCGCGAAGGTCACCCCGTAGCCGGCCTGCGACAGCACGCTGCGCCCGGGCGCCCTGCCCGCCCGCGGCGGGCGTGGGGAGGGCAGCGCCCGCCCGGCGAGCAGCCACGCACCGGCTGCCACCAGCGCGACACCGACGACGAGGGTCACCACCGGAAGCCAGCGCTCCACGGACAGCGCCAGCGGCGTCACGACGAGCGCGAACGCACCGAACACGGCCACGAACCCGGCCGTCATCCCCGCCGTGAAACGCACCGCCCGCAGCACGGCCCCGGCCCGCGCCCGGCCCGGTTCCGCGGGCGCGACGAGGACGGTCAGGTACGCCGGCAGCAGCGCGAAGCCGCAGGGGTTGACCGCCGCGACGGCGCCCGCGACCACGGCGAGCGCGAGCACCGCGGGGTCCATGGGATCCTCAGCCCTCGGTCAAGGCCAGCGCCCGTGACCGCAGCTCGTCGCCGCCGAGGGAGCCGCCGAAGGTCTCGACGCCTCCGTCGGGGGAGACGAACGCGAACGCGGGCTGGGAGACGACACCGAAGCGCTGCCACAGCGAGCCGTCGGCGTCCACGAGGTGGGTGATGGCCCCCGTCCCGGTGTCGGCGACGAAGGCCCGCATGTCGGCCTCGGCCCCGAGCCCGGGCACCCCGAGCACCGTCACGGTGCCGTCGAGCTCCGCGGCCACGTCGGCCACCTCGGGGGCCTCGGCGCGGCAGATCGTGCACCACGGGGCCCAGAACCACAGCACGACCGGCTCACCGGCCAGGTCGGCGGCGTCGACCGTCCCGCCGGCGAGGGAGGGCGCCGTGAACGCCAGCGCCGTGGCGCCGGCCGCGTCCTGGCCGCTGGGAGCCGCCGGCCGGGCCGCACCGTCCCGGCCGGCGGCGCTGGTGCCGGCGTCCGCGCGCTCCGAGAGGGGACCGGGGTCCGCTCCGCCCGTGGGCGGCGTCGGGGAGCACGCCACCAGCGCGAGGGCGGTGACCACGGCTGCGACGGCCGCACGGCGGGCCCGCCGGGAGCCCCCGGACGGCGCGCGGCGCGGGGCGGCGTCGGGGGCCGGGTCCGCGGGGGCGGGTCGGGTGCTCACGAGCCCGGAACCCGGCCCGGGCGCCCCGGCTTCCACCGGCGCCACCCGCGAGGGCGTCACCGGGAACAGTTGTGCGGGCCACCGAGTCGGAGGCGGCAGGGGGACGTGCCTGTCGTCAGGAGTCGGCGAACCCGACCTTCGCGTGCGTCCCGTCGCAGAACGGCTTGTTGCCGCTGGCGCCGCACCGGCACAGGGTGACCCGCGGTCGCGGCTCGGCGGTGCCGCCGTCGGAGCGCTGCACGACGGCCGACCCGGTGACCCACAGCGGACCGTCCGCGACGACGTTCACGGCGGGCGCCAGGTCCGGCTCGCCGTCGGCGTCCTCCCCGTCGACCCGGTACGTCAGCGCTCCCGAGGGGCAGTGCTCGATCATGGCCATCATCTGCGCCCGGACCACGGGGTCGTCGGAGTCGTGCGTCATCTTCCACACGTTGGTGACCCGGTTGCCGCAGAACGCGGCGTGCTGGCAGATGGACCGGTCGTCGTGCACGGTGACCCCCGTGCCGGGGTAGGCGGTGCTGCGCTCGGCGTAGGAGCTCGTGGGTGTGGCCTCGGTGCCGTCGAACCCGTTGTTGCGGTGGGTCCCGTCGCAGAACGGCTTGTGCGACGACCCCCCGCAGCGGCACAGCGCGTACCGCTCCCCGTCGGGCGGGACGAGGTCGGTGGCGGTCGACCACGTCAGCGGGTCGCCCTGCTCGGAGGTGACGTGGTGCCGCCGCCGGACCGGCAGCCGGCGGCTGACGAGGTAGGGACCGTCCGGCGTGACGACGACGTCCGGGTCGGCGGGTGGGGCCGGTGCGGGTGCACGCTCGGCGGACTGGGTCACGGCAGACCTCCCGGAGGCGGCGGCACCGGGACCTCCCCGGTGGCTGCCAGCCTGCCTGGGCAGGAGGTGCCGGGGCACGTACCGTCTCAGAGTGCGACCCACGTCCGTGATGGACGACGCCGCAAGGAGGACAGGGTGGACGGCTTCGAGGCGGACGCCGCGACGCAGATCCTCGTGGTCACCGACCCGGCGCGGTCCCGCGACTGGTGGGTCGGCGTGCTCGGCGCGGAGGTGTACCGCGAGTACGGCGGGACGAGCGTGGTGCTCCGGCTGGCCGGCGCGTGGTTCGTGCTCGTCAGCGGCGGCGGGCCGAGCCCCGACAAGCCGACGGTGACGCTGAGCCCGCCCACCGACCCGGACGTCGTCAGCCACGCCCTCACGCTGCGGGTCGCCGACTGCCGGGCGGCCTACGAGACGCTGCGGGCCCGGGGCGGGGTCTTCCTGACCCCCCCGGTCGAGCACGCCACCGAGGTGCGGTGCTTCCTGCGGGATCCCGACGGGCACCTGGTGGAGCTGTCGGAGGCGCGCGGCTAGCAGCCGACGACGGCTGAGCCGGGCCGGGCCGGGTTTGACGCTCCGTTCACGCCGGGCGGGCACCGTGCGGGTGTCCGGTGGTGGACCGGGCAGGGACAAGGGGAGCCGGCCGGATGAGCACGCACGCGACGCACGAGCGCGGCGGGGTCGCGGCGCGAACCGTCCCGCACGGGCGCCGCGCGCCCTCGTCGGTCGGGCCGGTCGCGCGGGTCGCAGCCGCGGCGGTGCTGCTCGCTGTGCTGGCGGTGGTGGCGGCGGCACGCGCGGGCGGGGCGGCGGCACCGGAGCTCCTCGCCGACCCCGGCCCCCTGACGCGGTGGGGGCTGCTGCTCGCCCGGGTCGGCTACGACGTGGCCGCGGTGGGGACGCTCGGCGCCCTGGTCGTCGCCGTGCTGCTGCTGCCGGCCACGGCCGGCCGGCTCACTGCGGACGCCGCGCGCCTGATCCGGCTCGCCTCCCGCTGGGCGCTCGCGTGGTCCGCCGCCGGCGTGCTCGGCGCACTCCTCGGCCTGGCTGACGCGATCGGCGTGCCGGTGTGGACCGTGCTCGCGCCCGACGTGCTCCCGCTCCCGCTCGCGCTCGAGCTCCCCAGCACCCGGGCGCTGCTCTCCTCGGCGTGGCTCGCCGCGCTCGTCGTGGTCTTCGCCCGCTGGGCGCAGTCACCGGCCGGGGGCTCGCTGCTGCTGCTCACCGCCGGCGTCGCGCTGCTGCCGCCGCTCGTCGTCGGGCACGCCGGCAACGGCGGGGACCACGCCGCCGCGCTGGCCAGCCTGTCCGTCCACGTCATCACCGCCGCGGTGTGGGTCGGCGGCCTGGCGGCGATCGCCCTGCACCTGCGCCGGTCCGCGACCGCGGTCGCCACGGCGCTGCCGCGGTACAGCGCGCTGGCGCTGGCCTGTTTCGTGGTCGTCGGCGCGTCGGGCGCCGTCACGGGCTGGGCCGCCCTCGGCGGCCCCGAGCAGCTGTGGACGACACCGTACGGCCGGCTGCTGCTGGCCAAGCTCGGCGCGCTCGTGCTGCTCGGCGGGGTGGGTGCCCTGCACCGGCGCCGGACCGTGGCGGCCGCCGGGCTCGGCGCCCCCCGCTCGTTCCTCGCCCTCGCAGCGGTCGAGATCGTCCTGATGGCGGGCACGCTCGGGCTGGCGGCCGGGCTCAGCCGCACCGAGCCGCCGCAGGCCGACGACCACGCGGTCGCCGTCGCCGTGGTGCTGCGTCCGCCGGCGCCCCGGCCTGACCCCGCCTGACTCCGACCCTCCGCGCATTCGGGGACGAAGCGTGCGGACGCGACGTCTCTCACCCGGTTGACGCCGTCGGGACAGCCTCGCTGCCAGCACCGGAACCAGGTGGGGGCCGGTCCGAGCCGATGGCAGGAGAACCATGAGGATCAGACATCGCCGCGCTCCGCTGGCGCTGGGTGTGGCGGGGGCGCTGCTGGTGCCGCTGGGTGTGGCTGCGCACGCGGTGGTCGTCTCGGCGCCGACGCCGCGCGCCGGCAGCCTCGTGCAGGTGGGGCCGATCGTCGACACCGGGTACCCGACGTGGTACCGGGACAGCAACGGGATCCGGCTGGAGGGCTGCTGGACGCTCGACGACCCGCTGTGCCCGGCGCTGCCGGACACGGTCCCGGACCCGGACGCCTCGGCGTCCTACCCGGACAACTTCCCGGTCGAGCACTTCTACCAGCTGGCCGCCGCGTCGGTGTCGGCCGGCCAGGCCGGCACCGTTGACATCGGCATGGACCTGGAGGGGGCCTGGGCCAACGAGGTGGTCCGCGACGGGGATCAGATGGTCTTCGGCCGGATCCGCATCCGCGCCAAGGACGCCGCGAACGGCGAGTACCGCATCACCCACCCCTACGGCGTGGACGAGTTCGTGGCCACCGGGGGCACCGGCATCAACATGACCGAGGACGTCGGAGGCAGCCCGTACGGCACCGACTTCGTCCGCGTGGAGCGCAGGGCCGCCGACGGCACGTGGCAGACGGTGGGCTCCACCGACCTGTTCACGGTGCAGGGGCGCCTCTCCCGCAACGACGGCGTCGACGTGCAGCAGGCGACGTACCGCACCACGGACGACGGCACCACGGTCGTGGAGGTCTTCGCCTCCTCCGAGGCGGGCGAGGCCATCCGGATGGTGGCCCCTGAGCTCGGCTACAAGGGCATCGGCCTCGTCGAGGACTCCGCGACGGTGCAGACGAGCCCGACCAGCAGCCACCAGGTCGGCCGGTACTACGGCCGCTACGCGGTCAAGGCCCGGCGCGGGCGTCACCGGCGGGGCGGACGCCACGAGGATCGTCGTGCAGAACGCCGGCGACGTGCCGGTCACGACCAAGACGGTGAGGCTCACCGACGTCGTGACCGCGTCCAGCCACCTACGACGACACCGAGCTGCGGGTCGAGGCACGGTCGGGCGACGCCGCCGCCGACCTCGTCGTCGCCGGCTTCGGGCCCGTCACGGGCGGCGTCGCGGTCTTCGACGGCGTGCAGGCGCCGCCGCACCAGGTCACCGTGACCTCCGGCGAGGGCGGCACCGTCACCGTCCCGCTCACCACCAGCGGGCCGTTCACCGCGCCGGACCCGCCGGTCGCCGTGGTCACCGCGACCCCGGCACGCCCCATCGCCGGCCAGCCGGTGAGGCTGGACGCGACCGGGTCCCTGGACGCCGCGTCCTTCGAGTGGACCGTGGTGTCCTCGCCGGCGGGCGCGGAGGCGTTCACGCTCCAGGGCGCGACGCCGGCCTTCACCCCGAGCCGGGCCGGCCGGTACGAGATCTCGGTCGTCGCCGTCGGTGACAGCGGTCGCAGCGCCCTGACCACCGTGGCGGTCGACGTCGTCAGCGGCACGCTGACCGTGACCGCCCGCGCCGGGGTGAACCAGACGGTGCGCCGCGGCGCCACCGTCACCCTGGACGGGTCCGCGAGCGTGGGGACCTCCTCCTACGCCTGGCAGCAGGTCCCGAACACGGCCGGGGGCACGATCCGCGCCGACCAGGTCGTCGCGCTCAGCGACCCGGCGGCCGCGAAGCCGACCTTCACGCTGCCGGCGATGGCGCTGCCGGCCGCACCGGGGCCCAACCCCGCCTACTCGACCGTCGGCACGACCCCGCTGCGGTTCCGGCTCACGGTCACCGGGGTCGACGGCACCGCCACGAGCACGGCCACGACCGTGGTGCGGCCGCAGGTGGAGACGCTCGCCGGCGTCACCGCCCGGTACCGCACCCGCGGGGAGTGGCGGGTGTCCGGCACGACGGACGTCCTCGCCGGGCAGAAGGTCGCCGTGGTACTCGGCAGCAGGCTCAACGCCGCCGGCGCGCCGACCGCCGCTTCCGCCCGAGGCCGCATGATCGGCATCGCCACCGCCGACGCCGCCGGCGCGTGGTCCTACGTGGGCACCGGGCCCAACCCGCAGGCCGCCGCCACGGCCGCCGCCACGGTGACGGTCGTCTCCGCGGCCGGTGGCCAGGTCGTCACACCGATCACCGTGACCGGCTGACGACGTCCCGCCCGCACCACCGGCACCCCCGACCGGGCCGTCCCGCCGACCAGCGGGGCGGCCCGGTCGCTGCGTCGGGGGTCCCTGACCCGCGTCGTCACGCTCCGCAGCCGTCGCGCCGTCCCCTCCGGCGCCGGTGGCCCGTTTGGCACTCCGGGTCACCCGTCGAGGCCTGCTGCTCGCGCGGTTTCACGCTGCGTTCACGGGTCTCGGTGAACATCTCGGTGGACGCAGACCGCGGGGTGCGGCGCGACGCAGACGAGGGGCACACCATGAACGTGAGCAGGCGAGAGGCACTGACCATGGGCGCCCTGGGGACGCTCGGGGCCGCAGGGCTGGCGCTGCCGCTGGGCCGCGGCGTGGAGGCCAAGTCGGCGAGCCGACTCGCGAGCCGCAACATGCCGAAGCCCTACGTGGCGGCGTTCACCCGGCCACCGGAGCTGCCGTTCTCGCTGCGCCAGGACGCGGACGGCCCGTTCCGGCTCTACCACGTCACCGCGAGGGCCGGTACCGCGCAGATCGTACCGGGGCTCTCGACGCCGGTGTACGGCTACAACGGTGGGGTGCCGGGCCCGACCATCCGCGCGCCGCAGGACACCCGGGCCAAGGTGCGGGTCCGCAACCAGCTCCCCGAGGTGCACCCCACCTTCGGGCACACGTTCAGCACGTCGACGCACCTGCACGGCTCGGCGTCCCTGCCGCAGTACGACGGCTACGCCAACGACATCACGTTCCCCGGGTACTACAAGGACTACTGGTACCCGAACTGGCAGCCGGCCCGAACGCTCTGGTACCACGACCACAACGTCCACGTCACAGCGCAGAACGCCTACTCGGGCCTGTTCGCGCAGTACCACCTCACGGACGAGACCGAGCAGGCGCTGCTGCCCCAGGGTGAGTACGACGTGCCGCTCGTCCTCACCGACGCGATGTTCGCCGCCGACGGGTCGCTGACGTACGACGACAACAGTCACTCCGGCCTCTACGGCGACGTCGTCCTCGTCAACGGCCGTCCCTGGCCGGTGATGCAGGTGAAGCCCGCGATCTACCGGTTCCGTGCCCTGAACGCCTCGATCGGGCGCTCCTACCGGCTGCGGCTGAGCAACGGCGCACCCCTGGTCATGGTCGCCACGGACGGCGGGCTGATGCCGACCGCGCAGCCGGTGACCCAGTACCGGCACGGCATGGCCGAGCGGTACGAGTTCCTCGTCGACTTCCGGGGCATGGCGCCCGGCACGAGCGTCGACCTGCAGAACCTCAGCAACCCCAACAACGTCGACTACGCGAACACGAACAAGGTGATGCGCTTCCGGGTCGTCGCGGACGGCACCATGCCGCCGGACACCGCCTCGAGCCGGACCCTGACCTCGGTCCCGTCGACGCTGGCGGGCAGCGAGGTGATGTCGCTGCGCACGGCAGACGCCACCGGGAAGACCGCCCTGCGGCTGCAGCGCGGCGACGCCACCAACCTGTTCGAGATCAACGGCAAGTCGTGGCACGACGTCGAGGACAGCGGCTTCACCGCGCTGCTGGGCAAGGCCGAGCCCGACGAGGTCCAGCTCTGGGAGATCGAGAACAAGAGCGGCGGGTGGTTCCACCCGCCGCACATCCACCTGATCGACTTCCAGGTGCTCAGCCGCAACGGTCGGCCACCGGCGGCGCACGAGCGCGGACCCAAGGACGTCGTGTACGTCGGCGAGGGCGAGAAGGTGCAGCTGCTGATGAAGTTCACCCTGCAGAAGGGCGGCGGGAACTCCCAGAACGCCGGCGGCCGCTACATGGTGCACTGCCACAACCTGCCGCACGAGGACCACGACATGATGGGGCAGTTCGCGGTGGGCGACCCGGACGTCAACGACCCGATCGCCTCCGCGCCGTGCCGCGTCGACGACGGCGTGTACGGCGACGGTGAGCCCGCCGAGGGGTCCGGAGCCTGACCGGCATGACGATGCGCAGGCGGCTGCCGGCCGCAGCGGTGGCCGTCGCGATCGCCGTCGTCGCGGTCCGCGGTGCCGCGCTCGAGCCGTACCGGGTCACCTCCGCGAGCATGGTCCCGACGGTCGGGCCGGGGGCCGTCGTCCTCGTCGACAAGCTCACGCCGCGGTGGTCCAGGGTCGGCCGAGGGGACCTGGTCGTCTTCTCCAGCCCGCAGGACGGCCACGACGCGCTGAAACGGGTCGTGGCCGTCGGCGGGCAGCAGGTCGCCATCCGGGACGCCGTCCTGCACGTGGACGGCCTCCCGGTCCCCGAGCCCCAGGTCGACCGCAGCCGGGTCGACGGCCTGTACTTCGGGCCGGTCACGGTGCCGGACGACGCCGTCTTTGTGCTCGGCGACGCCCGCGCCGGGTCGATCGACTCGCGGGTCTACGGCGCCGTCCCACGGGGCTCCGTGCGAGGCCGCGTCCTGGTCCGGGCGTGGCCCCTGGGGTGAGGGGAGGGCCCGGGGGGTGGCGCCCCGCGGGTGACGCAAGGGTCAGCCGGAGGGCTCCCGCGTCGCCGACGGGCGCCGCTGCACCACGGCCATGGGCCTGCCCGGCACCGGCCGCACGTACGACGCGCGGACCCGGCGGGCGCGAGCGGCCAGCACCTGCAGACCGTGCTGGGTCGCCAGCGCGCCGGCCTGCGTGCATGCGAGGGCCGCGCCGACGACCTCGTCGTACACCTCGAACGCAGCCCGTGCCGCGGCCTCGTGGTGCGCGGCCTCCACCGTCACCAGGCGGGCTGCGGCCTCCGGCACGAGCAGCAGGCACCGCGTCGTGGTGCCCTCCTCGACCACGGAGCGCAGCAGCCCTGCCGCGAGCCGGTGCTCGCCGGAGGCCTCTGCGAGGTCGGCCTCGGCGATGCGCGCCACGTGCTCCATCACCAGGGTGTGCCGGCCCGGCGCGAAGGACAGGTGCTGGGCCAACGTGGCGGCGAGGTCCAGCTCCTCCCTCTCGGCGAGCACCCGCAGCCCGACGGCGGCGAGCTCGGGCACGGACTCGTCGACCGGACCTGCGAGCACCCTTTCGCGCAGCGCGGTCCACAGCTGGTCGAACTCGGGGTCGCCGAGGTCGTGCGCGACGATTACGCGCATTGCGAGCAGCCGGACCCACAGCCGCTCCTCACCGGCGTCCTCGGCCGCCCGGCTCGCGTCCGCGAGCGGTTGGTGCGCCGTGCGGGCGTTGCCGAGGAGCACGGCCGGGACGTGCCGGACCACCGCGGCGTGCAGCTGCTCGGCCGGCCTCGCCCCGAGCGCCGTCGCGGCCTCGACCCACTCGTGGACCTCCCGGAACTGACGGCGCAGCAGCAGCACCCTGCCCGCCATCCGCAGCCTGGTCTGCACCCGGGCGCGCTGGTCCCGGGTCCGATCGGCCTCGGCGACGGCGTCGAGCAGCGCCCGCTCCAGGGCGGCGTCCGGGGTCGTCATCGTGGTGAACCCCAGGCCCACCAGCGCGGACGTCCACCCCAGGTCCCAGGGGTCGGGGGCCTGCTCCAGCACCAGCGGGTCCTTCGACGCGTCGATCTTGCGCCGCAGCCGCGCGGTCTCGGGAGCGAGCGCGTCCGACGCCAGCGTGAGCGCCCGCCGGTAGGCGTCCTCCGCCTCGCCCGGGCGGCGCAGCAGCGCGCACGCGTCGCCGAGGCGCTCCAGCACGCGCACCCGGTCCGACGGTGAGGCGTCCGGCAGGTCCCCCAGCGAGCAGACCTGCAGCAGGTGGGTGCGGGCTCCTTCGTGGTCGGCCCGCGCGGAGCACTCCTGCGCCGCCTCCAGCGCCGCCACGCAGGCGAGCTCCTGCTCCCCGGCTCCGAGCCAGTGGCCCACCCGGTCCGCGCTGCTGATCAGCGCCCGCTCGGCGACGCGTCGGTGCAGCCGTCGCCGTTCGACCGGGCGCAGCCACGCGTGCACGGCGTCGCGAAGCAGCGGGTGGCGCCAGACGGCACCGGCCGGCGACGTGCTCAGCAGCGCGAGGTCGACGAGCTGCTCCAGCGCCGCGGTGGCCCTGGCTCGGGGGTCACCGCCGGTCGACTCGGCGAGCAGCGGTGCGAGCAGCGTCGGCGTCACCGGCTGGTCGAGCACGGCCGCGATCCGGACGGCGTCGAACGCGTCCCCGTCGAGCCGCGGCAGGGCGCGTGCCAGGGCCGCCCGCAGCGACGGGTCGTCCGCGGGCTCTGCGTCCGGTGCCAGCGCCAGGCCGACCGTCGTGGCCACGAGCTGCCCGGCGCCGGCCCATCGCCGGGCTGTCGTGGCGGCGAGTCCGGGCAGGCCGTCGGACTCGGCGAGCAGCCGGGTGACCAGGTCGCCCGTGACCCGGCCGCCGAGGGCCTGCACGGCGATCTGTTCGACGTCCTCCCGCAGTAGCCGACCCAGCTCCAGGCTGCGGGCGTGCTGGCCCGGCGCCGACCACGACGCCGGGGCGTCGTCCATCGCCGGGACGAGGAGCACGAGCGTCCGCGACGCCGGGACCAGCGACGGGTCGGCGAGCAGGCGTCCGATCAGCGGCCGGTCCGCCTCGGCGTCCGGCTCCCAGAGCACCACCTGGTCGGGACCGTCGACGCCGCCAGGTCCGCCAGCAGGTCGGGGCCGGCCTCGACGAGGTCGGCGCCGGTCTGCCGCAGGCGGCGGCGACCAGGCGTCGGCGCCCGCTGCCGTCGGCGCCGCGCACGAGGACGACCCGGGCGTGGGTCGTGCCGTCCGCGTCGGCGGCGTCCCGCAGCACGCCGGACAGCCACGCGAGCTCGGTGCGGCGGCCGAGGAGGTCGGTGCTCGCCCTGGCCGGTTGGGCCGGTGACAGCACCTGCAGGTGCACGGCGTGGGTCTGAGGCGAAGGGTCCACGCCGAGCTCCTCCGCCAGGACCGCCCGGCAGCGCTCGTACTCGCCCAGGGCGTGGTGCAGCTCCCCCATCCCCGCGAACCCGAGCATGAGGGCGCGTGTGGCCCGCTCGGACACCGGGTCGGCGTCCCGCAGGCGGCTCGCGAGCTCGACGGCAACGCGCATCCACCCGAGCTCGACGCTGCGAGCGCGTCGCCCGCCCGCCCCTCGCGTCGCCGCCGGCCGACCTCCCGGGCCAGCTCGACGAAGGTCGTCGCGTCCACCCAGGCGCCCCGCAGCAGGAGGCCACCGGAGCCCCGCTCGACGACGTCCGAACCGAGCACGCGGCGCAGCTGGGAGGCGGCGGTGCGCAGGCTCGCCCGCGCGCGGGTGTCGTCCGCGCCGGGCCACAGGCCCCCGAGCAGGGCCTCCACGGCGACGGGGTGACCGGCCTCGAGCGCCAGCCACCGCAGCAGGTCGGCGTTCTTGCCGGCCCGCCAGGCCCGGTCGGGCACGAGGTCGCCGTCGGCCCGCCGCACGCGCAGCGGGCCCAGCAGCCGGACCTCGATCCAGTCCGTGGTCTCGCTCGTGACCGTCCCCTTCCGGGCCCCGCGCTCCCGAGGTCGCGCTACCGCTGCCCAGGGTAGGGCCGCGGTGCTGCCGGAGGTCAGCGAATCAGAGCGTCCTGCCCCGGCCTGCAAGGGGACGGTGACCGGCCGTGCGGTGCTCATCGCGCCCCCTCGAGGCCCGTTCACGCTCCCGCGCAGACGAACGGCGGGCCACCGCGCCGCGCGGCGCGAGGCGGGGGGACACCGGAGGTGATCGGCAGGAACGGGCCCGGGCTGGAGCCGCCGGCGCGCGCCCGGCCCCCCGCCGGCGCCGGGCAGCGACCGTTGTGGGCAGGCACCCGAACCCTCTACGTTCCCTGCAGGCCGCGCGAGCGGCCCCCGACGACGGGAGCACCATGGCCACGATCCATCGCCGCACCCTGCTCGGCGAGTGCCTCGCCGAGTTCGCGGGCACGGCGATCCTCATCCTGTTCGGCGTCGGCGTGGTGGCCCAGGTGGTGACGAGCGAGGGCACCCTCGGCGACCACGACTCGATCTCGTGGGCGTGGGGCCTGGGGGTCGTCTTCGGGGTGTACACCGCGGCCCGGATCAGCGGCGCCCACATCAACCCGGCAGTCACCCTCACGATGGCCGTCTTCCGCGGCTTCGACTGGTACAAGGTGCTCCCGTTCATGCTCTCGCAGGTCCTCGGTGCCTTCGTCGCGGCGCTGATCGTCCGCTTCACATACTCCGAGGCGCTGACGAACTTCGACCCCGAGCTCGGCATCGACACCCAGTTCGTGTTCTCCACACTGCCCGGCAACGGCGCCCTGGACATCAGCCAGACGAGCGCGCTGATCGACCAGATCGTAGGCACCGCGATCCTGCTGTTCCTCGTGATGTCGCTGACCGACGCGCGCAACGAGATCCCGGTGGGGTGGTTCGCGCCCGTGGCGATCGGGCTCGTCGTCGTCGCGATCGGGATGGCCTGGGGGACCAACGCCGGCTACGCGATCAACCCGGCCCGCGACTTCGGCCCTCGGCTGGCCTCGTTCCTCACCGGGTACGAGACCGCGTGGCGCGACCAGCGCGGCGACTTCTACTTCTGGATCCCCATCATCGGGCCGCTGATCGGCGGCCTGCTGGGGGGTGGGCTGTACCAGGTCCTCGTCGCGCGCTTCATGCCGGCGCCGGAGGAGGAGCAGGAGGTGGGCCGGATCGTCGACGCGCAGCACGACGTCTGAGCTGCCGGACCCGACCACCAGGACACCAGCGAGCCCCGAGCACCCGGTTTCGACACCACCGGCCCCCGAGAGAGGACAAACCCCCCATGGCTGACTTCGTCGGCGCGATCGACCAGGGCACCACGAGCACCCGCTTCATGCTGTTCGACCACGGGGGCAACGAGGTCGGCAAGCACCAGCTCGAGCACGACCAGATCCTGCCGCAGGCCGGCTGGGTCGAGCACAACCCGGTGGAGATCTGGGAGCGGACCGCTTCGGTCGTCCAGACGGCGATGAACGCCAAGGGCATCGGGCCGGACGACCTGTCCGCCCTGGGCATCACGAACCAGCGCGAGACGGCGGTGGTGTGGAACAAGCGCACCGGGCGGCCGTACTACAACGCGATCGTGTGGCAGGACACCCGCACCGACCGGATCGCCTCCGCCCTGGAACGCGACGGCCGAGGCGACGTGATCCGCCGCAAGGCGGGCCTGCCGCCGGCCACCTACTTCTCCGCCGGCAAGGTGCAGTGGATCCTCGAGAACGTCGACGGCGTGCGCGCGGACGCCGAGAAGGGCGACGCGATCTTCGGCAACACCGACACCTGGGTGATGTGGAACCTCACCGGCGGCAAGGACGGCGGGATCCACGTCACCGACGTCACCAACGCCAGCCGCACCATGCTGATGGACCTGGAGACCCTCGACTGGGACGACGAGCTGCTCGGGTTCTTCGACATCCCCCGCTCGATGCTGCCCGAGATCAAGCCGTCCTCGGCCCCGGACCCCTACGGGCACACCCTCGACAAGGGGCCCTTCGGCGGCAGCGTGGCGCTGTGCGGGGACCTCGGCGACCAGCAGGCCGCGATGGTGGGCCAGGTCTGCCTCGCCCCCGGCGAGGCGAAGAACACGTACGGCACCGGCAACTTCCTGCTGCTCAACACCGGTACCGAGATCGTGCGGTCGGAGAACGGGCTGCTCACGACGGTCTGCTACAAGTTCGGCGACGAGCCGGCGGTGTACGCACTGGAGGGTTCGATCGCCGTCACCGGCTCGGCCGTGCAGTGGCTGCGCGACCAGCTCGGCATCATCAGCGGTGCGGCGCAGAGCGAGTCGCTGGCGCGGCAGGTGGAGGACACCGGCGGCTGCGCCTTCGTGCCCGCGTTCTCCGGTCTGTTCGCCCCGTACTGGCGCTCCGACGCCCGCGGCGCGATCGTGGGGCTCTCGCGGTTCAACACCAACGCCCACATCGCCCGGGCCACGCTGGAGGCGATCTGCTACCAGAGCCGCGACGTCTCCGACGCGATGGAGAAGGACTCCGGCGTGCACCTCGAGGTGCTCAAGGTGGACGGCGGGGTGACGGCCAACGAGCTCTGCATGCAGATCCAGGCCGACATCATGAACGTACCGGTGAGCCGCCCCGTGGTCGCCGAGACGACCGCGCTCGGGGCCGCCTACGCCGCCGGGCTCGCCACGGGCTTCTGGGCCAGCACCGACGAGCTGCGGGAGAACTGGCTCGAGAGCAAGCGCTGGGAGCCGCAGTGGGACGACGAGCAGCGCACGGCCGGCCTCGCGCAGTGGCACAAGGCGGTCGAGCGGACCCTCGACTGGGTGGACGTCTCGTGATGAGGCAGGCTGGTCCCGCTCACCTTTAGCCCGGCACGCGAGGAGACGTCATGGCGCCCACGGTCACCGAGCTGAACCCCGCATCGCGCTCGTCCGCGCTGTCGCAGATGGCGGCCGAGGAGCTCGACGTCCTCGTGATCGGCGGCGGCGTGACCGGGGCCGGCGTCGCGTTGGACGCTGTGACGCGGGGCCTGCGGACCGGGCTCGTCGAGGCGCGCGACTACGCCGCCGGCACCTCCAGCCGGTCGAGCAAGCTCGTGCACGGCGGGCTGCGGTACCTGGAGCAGCTGAACTTCACCCTCGTGCGGGAGGCGCTGAAGGAACGGTCGCTGATCCTGAACCGGCTGGCGCCGCACCTGGCCGGCAGCGTGCCGTTCCTGTACCCGTTGCAGCACCGCTTCTGGGAGCGGCTCTACGTCGGCAGCGGCGTGCTCATGTACGACACCATGGGCGGGCGGCACGGGGTGCCGAGCCATCGGCACCTGACGCGCAAGCAGGCCCTGCGGGCGTTCCCGTCGCTGAAGAAGGACGCGCTGGTCGGGGCGATCCAGTACTACGACGGGCAGATCGACGACGCCCGGCACACGATGATGATCGCCCGGACGGCGGCACACTACGGGGCGCTCTGCGCGACGAGCTCCCGGGTGACGGGCCTGCTGCGTGAGGGCGACCGGGTCGTCGGGGCCACCGTGCGGGATCTGGAGTCCGGCACGACGCACGAGATCCGGGCGCGCCAGACGATCAACGCCTCCGGCGTGTGGACCGACGACGTGCAGGACATGGTCGGCGGCCGCGGCCAGTTCAACGTGCGAGCGTCCAAGGGGGTGCACGTGCTGGTGCCGAAGGACCGGATCAACTCCACCACCGGCATCATCGCCCGCACCGAGAAGAGCGTGCTCTTCATCATCCCGTGGGACCGGCACTGGATCATCGGGACGACCGACACCGACTGGGACCTCGACCTCGCCCACCCGGCGGCCAGCCGCACCGACATCGACTACCTGCTCGAGCACGCCAATCGGCTGCTCAACACCCCGCTGACGCACGACGACGTGGTCGGTGTCTACGCCGGCCTGCGGCCGCTGCTGGCGGGGGAGTCCGAGGCGACGAGCCAGCTGTCGCGAGAGCACGCCGTCGTCAGCCCGGTCGCGGGGCTGACGATCGTCGCGGGCGGCAAGTACACGACGTACCGCGTGATGGCCAAGGACGCCGTGGACGCCGCGGTGTACTCCCTGCCCCGCCGGGTGCCGGAGTCGTGCACCGAGAACGTCCCCGTCGTCGGCGCCGAGGGCTACGCGGCGATGTGGAACCAGCGCTACCAGCTGGCAGCGAGCAGCGGGCTGCACGTGTCGCGGATCGAGCACCTGCTGCGCCGCTACGGCAGCCTGGTGCCCGACCTGCTCGAGCTCGTGCGGGAGCGCCCCGACCTGGGCGAGCCGCTCGCGAACGCCGACTCATACCTGGCGGTCGAGGCCTACTACGCCGCATCGGCCGAGGGGGCGCTGCACCTCGAAGACGTCCTCACGCGGCGCACCCGGATCTCGATCGACACGTGGGACCGGGGCCGCGAGGCCGCCGTCGAGGTCGCCGAGATCGTCGCGCCGGTGCTCGGCTGGTCCGAGGAGGACTCCCAGCGCGAGGTCGAGCACTACCGGGCGCGCGTGGACGCCGAGCTGGAGTCGCAGCAGCAGCCCGACGACCTGACCGCCGACGCCGCCCGTCTCGGCGCCCCGGAGGTCCGCGCCGGCGAGCGCTGAGGACGGCCCGCGGCGGGAGTGGCCTACGTCTCCACCCACCGCACGGTGCCGTCGGGCTCACCACGGGGACGGGGCGAACTCTCCGCCCCGGCCAGACCGCCACCGTCACCCGAAGGGCGTCGGGTCCGTTGCCTGTGGGGTCTCCGCTCACTAGGCGTCCCCGCCGTCGGCGGGACCGGAGGCCGCGGCGCGCGTGGCAGCCCGCTCGGCGGTGCGCGCGTCCCGGGACGCGCGACGGTGACGACCAGGCCGGTGACGGGACCGGTCGGGGCGCGACGGTTCGGTAGCACCGGCCCGGCCGGGATCGACGCGCGCGCGGACAGACGGTCGTGGTTCGGCCGGGTCGGTGACGATCCGCAGCGGCGCCGGCGCGGGCGGCAGGAGTCCGGGACAGCGACCGCACCGGAGACGTCGACGCCTCCCAGCCCCGTGGCCACCAGCGCGCGCGTGAGCCGTCCGCTGCGGACCGCCCGCGCCGCGGTGTCGTCGGCGACGCCGGAGCGCAGCGTCGTCTCGACCTCGTCCGCGGTCGCGCGGCTCACGGGGTGCCCGTGCTCCTCGGCGAGGGACCGCGCCCGGGCCAGGGCCTCGGCGAGCAGCTCGCGTCGCCGGTCTGCGAGCAGGCGCACGTGCTCGCCGCCGGCGCCGTCCTGCGCCTCCCGCAGGGAGGCTCCGAGCGCCAGCACGTCGTCGAGCCGTGCGCTGTCGCCGCGCGCCAGCGTGTTCACCACCCAGGCCGCCGCAGTCGGTCGGGACAGCCGACGGATCTGCTGCGCCACGTCCTTCTCGCCGTCCGCGCGTGCCTGCCGGGCGCGGTCGTCCCGGGCGGCCGTGAACTCCTGCGGAGCCAGCGCGTACAGCTCCCCGGCGACGGTGAGCAGGTCCACGGCGCTCAGCGTTCGACGAGGGTCAGCGAGAAGCTGTACCGGGACGCCCGGTAGACGTGGGTGCCGTACTCGATCGGCTTGCCCACGTCGTCGTACGCGGTGCGTGACATGGTGAGCAGCGCCGCGCCCCGGCGTTCGCCGAGGAGGCGGGCCTGACCGGTGGTCGCGGTCGTCGCGCCGATGGTCTGGTCGGCGATCCGGATGCGGACGCCGGCGGCCCGGATCAGCTCGTAGAGGCCGTGCTCCTCCAGCAGCGGCGCGGAGACCTCCACGAGCGGGACCGGCAGGTAGTTGCTCATCACGGCGATCGGCTCGCCGTCCGCGAGCCGGAGCCGGCGCACGTGCCACACGACGGTGGACTCGGCGAGCTCCAGGGCGGCTGCGACGACGGCGTCCGCCGCGACCTGGTCGACCGAGATGACCCGGGTGCCGGGCTTGCGGCCGGCCCGCTCGAGGTCGTCGTGCAGGCTGGTGAGCTCCAGCGTCCGGTTCACCTGGGCGCGGACGACCTGCGTGCCCACCCCCCGCTTGCGCACCAGCAGGCCGCGGTCGACGAGGTACTGGATCGACCGGCGCATCGTCGGTCGGGAGACCCCGAGCCGGTCGGCCATCTCGATCTCGTTCGTGAGCCGGCTGCCGGTGGGCAGCGCGTCGTCCTCGATCAGGCGCTGCAGCTCGGTCGCCACCTGGAAGTACAGCGGCACGGGGCTGCGGCGGTCGATGCTCACGAGCGCCAGGGGGTCGGCGGGGGTGGTGGCGGAAGGCTCCACGGGTGCATCCTGACAGACGCAGTAAGGGTTGTCCCCTTGATGGCACGTCAATATGTCAAGACAAAGTCTTGACACAGTCCGTGACGCCCCAGCAGACTCGCCGGCAACGTCCTCGACGCCACGAGGACACCCCCCGGAAGGAGCGCCCCGCGATGGTGGACGTGCTGACGATCGGCCGGATCTCGGTCGACGTCTACCCGCTGCAGATCGGTGTGGGGCTCGAGGACGTCGAGACCTTCGGCAAGTTCCTCGGCGGGTCCGCGACGAACGTGGCCGTGGCCGCCGCACGGCACGGGCGCTCGGCCGCGGTCCTCACCGGGACCGGGGACGACGCGTTCGGCCGGTACCTGCACCGGCAGCTGCGCGACCTCGGCGTCGCCGACACGTACGTGCGTTCGGTGCCCGGCACACCCACCCAGGTCACGTTCTGCGAGATCTTCCCCCCCGACGACTTCCCGCTGTACTTCTACGGTCGCGAGCCTCTCGCCGCGGACCTCCAGGTGCGACCCGAGGACGTCGACCTCGACGCGGTCGCCGGCGCCGGGGTGTTCTGGGTGACGGCGACAGGGCTGTCCGCCGAGCCCAGCCGGTCCGCCCACCACGCCGCGCTCGCCGCCCGCGCCCGCCGTCCGCACACGGTGCTCGACCTGGACTACCGGCCGATGTTCTGGCCCGACCGGGAGAGCGCCCGCGAGCAGATCAAGCCGGTGCTCGGCGAAGTCACCGTGGCGGTCGGCAACCGCGACGAGTGCCTGACCGCGGTCGGGGAGGACGACCCGTCGCGAGCCGCCGACGCGCTGCTCGAACGGGGTGTCGAGCTCGCGATCGTCAAGCAGGGGCCCCGCGGCGTGCTCGCCCGCACCGCCGCCGAGAGCGTCGAGGTGCCCCCCTTTCCCGTGGACGTCGTCAACGGCCTGGGAGCCGGTGACGCGTTCGGTGGGGCCCTGTGCCACGGGCTCCTCGCCGGCTGGTCGCTGGAACGGATCCTGCGGTTCGCCAACGTCGCCGGCGCCGTGGTGGCCTCCCGGCTCGAGTGCTCGACGGCCATGCCCACCGAGGACGAGGTCCTCGCCCTGATGGAAGGAGCGCTGAAGTGACCGTCGAGACAACGGCCGTGCAAGGCCTCGTGGACACCCGGGCCGAGCGCCCCCGAGCCGTCGCCGAGGCCGCGGCCGCCCGCCGCCGCCCGTCGTCCCTGCTGGGGCCCACCGGCCGCCTGATGGTGATCGCCGCGGACCACACGGCCCGCGGCGCACTGCGCGCCGGACCGGACCCGCTGGCCATGGCCGACCGCTGCCAGCTGCTGGACCGGATGTGCATCGCGCTGTCCCGCCCCGAGGTCAACGGCGTGCTCGGCACCGCCGACATCCTCGAGGACCTGCTCCTGCTCGGCGTGCTCGACGACAAGGTCGTGGTCGGCTCGATGAACCGCGGCGGGCTCGCCGGCACGACCTTCGAGATCGACGACCGCTTCACCGGCTACGACGCCGAGCACATCGCTGCGGCCGGCTACGAGTCCGGCAAGATGCTGCTGCGGATCGACCCCGACGACGCGGCGACGGCATCGACCATCGAGGCCTGCTCCCACGCTGTCACCGAGCTCGCCGACCGCGGCCTGATGGCGATGGTGGAGCCATTCATCTCCCACCGGGTCGACGGCCGGGTCCGCAACGACCTCAGCACCGAGGCCGTGATCCGGTCGGTGACGGTCGCGGCCGGCCTCGGGGCGACGTCCGCGTACACGTGGCTGAAGCTGCCTGTCGTCAGCGACGACATCGCCGGCATGGAGCGGGTGCTGGCCGCTTCCACGCTGCCCGCCGTGCTCCTCGGCGGCGAGGTGCCGGACGACGCGGAGGCCGCGTTCGCCGCCTTCGAGCGGGTGCTGCGGCTGCCGTCCGCGAAGGGCCTCGTCGTCGGCCGGTCCTTGCTGTACCCGACCGACGGGGACGTCGCCAGCGCGGTCGACCGGGCGGTGAGCCTGCTGTGAGCGGCACACCGACACCGGCTCTCGATGCCGCGGATCTGCACCTGCCCGCGGGGTCCGGCGCCGTCGAGGGCTACGACCTCGTCGTCACCCCCGAGTCCGCCGGCTGGGAGCACTCCTCGCTGCGGGTGCTCACCCTGCCCGCCGGTGGCACGCACACCCTCGCCACCGGCGAGGAGGAGATGGTCGTGCTGCCGCTGGCCGGTTCGTGCCGCGTGGAGTGCGACGGCGAGACCTTCGAGCTGACGGGTCGCAGCGGCGTCTTCGACGCCGTCAGCGACTGCGTCTACGTGCCCCGCGACGCCGACGCGCGGATCACCTCCGAGGCCGGTGGTCGCTTCGCACTGCCCGGCGCACGGTGCGCGCGGCGGCTGCCGGCGCGCTACCGGGCGGCGGCCGACGTGCCCGTCGAGGTGCGCGGCGCCGGGTCGTGCAGCCGGCAGGTCAACAACTTCTGCTCCGCGGACTCCTTCGAGGCCGACGCCCTGATCGCGGTGGAGGTGCTCACGCCCGCCGGCAACTGGTCGTCCTACCCACCGCACAAGCACGACGAGGACCGCGACGGCGAGGAGTCGGTGCTCGAGGAGGTCTACTACTTCGAGGTCGGCGACGGCCCTTCCGGCCCGGGCATCGGCTACCACCGCGTCTACGGCACGGCAGACCGACCGGTCGACGTGAGCGCCGAGGTCCGCAGCGGCGACGCCGTCCTCGTGCCGCACGGCTGGCACGGGCCGTCGATGGCCGCCCCCGGCTACGACCTGTACTACCTCAACGTGATGGCCGGCCCCGGCACCGAGCGCCGCTGGCTGATCTGCGACGACCCGGCCCACGCATGGGTGCGCGGTACCTGGGAGTCGCAGGAACCGGACCCGCGGCTGCCGATGACGACCGCCGCGACCCCTTCGGCTCAGGGAGAACGCTCGTGAGCACCGTCCGGCTCACCGTCGCGCAGGCGACGGTCCGCTTCCTCGCCCAGCAGTGGTCCGAGCGCGACGGCGTCGAGCAGCGGCTCGTCGCCGGCTGCTTCGGCATCTTCGGGCACGGCAACGTCGCCGGCGTCGGGCAGGCGCTGCTCGAGCTGGAGACCGAGGACAGCCGCGTCCTGCCGTACTACCTGGCGCGCAACGAGCAGGGCATGGTCCACGCCAGCGCCGCGTACGCCCGGATGCGCAACCGCCTCACGACGATGGCGTGCACCGCGTCCATCGGCCCGGGCTCGACGAACATGGTCACCGGCGCAGCGCTCGCGACGATCAACCGGCTTCCGGTGCTGCTGCTGCCCAGCGATGTCTTCGCCACCCGCGCCGCGAGCCCCGTGCTGCAGGAGCTCGAGGACCCCAGCGACGCGGACCTGACCGTGAACGACGTGTTCCGGCCGGTGTCGCGCTTCTTCGACCGCGTGTGGCGCCCAGAGCAGCTGCCTGCCGCCCTGCTCGGCGCGATGCGGGTGCTGGCCGACCCGGTGCAGACCGGCGCCGTCACGGTCTGCCTGCCGCAGGACGTGCAGGCGGAGGCCCACGACTGGCCCGTCGAGCTCTTCGCGAAGCGGGTCTGGCACGTGGCGCGTCCCGTCCCCGAGGCTGCTGCGCTCGAGCGCGCCGCCGCGGTGATCCGCTCGGCACGCCGGCCGCTGCTCGTGGCCGGCGGCGGGGTCGGCTACAGCGACGCGACCGAGGCCCTGCGCGAGCTCGCGGAGGCGACCGGCATCCCCGTGGCCGAGACGCAGGCCGGCAAGGGCTCCCTGGCCTACGACCACCCCTCCAGCCTCGGCGCGGTCGGCAGCACGGGGACGACGGCGGCGAATGCCGTCGCCCGCGACGCGGACGTGGTGATCGGGGTGGGAACGCGGTTCAGCGACTTCACGACCGCTTCCCGTACCGCCTTCGCCGACCCCGACGTGCGGTTCGTCAACGTCAACGTCGCATCCTCCGACGCGCACAAGCACTCCGGGACGACGGTCGTCGCCGACGCCCGCGAGGCGCTCGTCGCCCTGACCGGAGCGCTGGACGGCTGGTCGGTCGACGCGCCCTACCGCGAGCGCGCCACCGAGCTGGCGCGCCGGTGGGACGCCACCGTGCAGGAGGCCTACACCCTCGGTCACGGGCCGCTGCCCGCGCAGTCGGAGGTGATCGGGGTCGTGAACGAGGTCTCCGGTCCTCGCGACGTCGTCGTCTGCGCGGCCGGGTCGATGCCCGGCGACCTGCACAAGCTGTGGCGCACCCGTGACCCGAAGGGCTACCACGTCGAGTACGGCTTCTCCTGCATGGGCTACGAGGTCGCCGGTGGCGTCGGGATCGCGATGGCCTGCCCCGACCGCGACGTCTACGTCATGGTGGGCGACGGCTCCTACCTGATGATGGCCACCGAGCTCGTCACCGCTGTCTCCGAGGGCATCAAGGTCGTCGTGGTCCTCGTGCAGAACCACGGCTTCCACTCCATCGGGGACCTGTCCGAGAACCTCGGCTCCCAGCGCTTCGGCACCCGGTACCGCTACCGCGACTCCGACAGCGGTCGGCTCGACGGCGGCACGCTGCCCGTCGACCTGGCCACCAACGCCGAGAGCCTCGGGTGCACGGTGCTCCGGGCCGGGTCCGTCGACGACTTCCGGCGCAAGCTCATCGAGGCGAAGGACGTCGCCGGGCCCGTCGTCGTGCACGTCGAGACGGACCCGCTCGTCAACGCCCCCTCCTCGGAGTCCTGGTGGGACGTCCCGGTGGCGCAGGTCGCGGCGCTGGACTCCACCCGAGAGGCCCGCACCACGTACGAGAAGCACAAGGGCGACCAACGCGCCTTCCTGCAGCCCGGCGAAACAACCCCCGGCGACACCCACTCCAACGAGACGACGAGGTGAACACCCCGATGCGCAGCATCCAGCACTGGATCGACGGCACCGCCACACCCGGGCAGTCGACCCGCACCAGCGCGGTCTACAACCCCGCCACCGGGCAGCAGCAGGCCGAGGTGGCACTGGCGACGCCCCAGGACGTCGACACCGCCGTGGCGAGTGCCCGCAAGGCCTTCGAGGAGTGGGGCCAGTCCTCGCTCAGCAAGCGCACGAAGGTGCTCTTCGCGTTCCGGCAGCTGGTGCAGGAGCGGGCCACGGACCTCGCAGAGCTCATCTCCGACGAGCACGGCAAGGTCGTCTCCGACGCCCTCGGCGAGGTGCAGCGGGGCCTCGAGGTCGTCGAGTTCGCCTGCGGCATCCCGTCGCTGCTCAAGGGCGACTACTCCGACCAGGTCTCGACCGGGGTCGACGTGTTCTCCTTCCGCCAGCCGCTCGGCGTCGTCGCGGGGATCACGCCCTTCAACTTCCCGATCATGGTCCCGATGTGGATGCACCCCGTCGCGATCGCCTGCGGCAACACGTTCGTGCTCAAGCCGAGCGAGCGCGACCCCTCGGTGTCGATGCTGGTGGCCGAGCTCTGGCAGCAGGCGGGGCTGCCGGACGGAGCGTTCACGGTGCTGCACGGCGACAAGGAGTCCGTCGACGGGCTGCTCGACCACCCAGACGTCGCCGCGATCTCGTTCGTCGGGTCGACGCCCATCGCGAAGTACATCCACGAGCGGGGGACGGCGTCGGGCAAGCGCGTGCAGGCCCTGGGCGGCGCGAAGAACCACGCGATCGTGCTGCCGGACGCCGACATCGACTTCGCCTCCGACCATCTCGTTTCAGCCGCCTTCGGCTCCGCAGGTGAGCGCTGCATGGCGATCTCCGCCGCCGTCGCGGTGGGCGACGCCGGGGACCGGGTCGTGGAGGCCGTCGCGAGCAAGGCGCGCGAGGTGCAGGTGGGCCCGGGTCGTGACACGGGCAGCGAGATGGGCCCGGTCGTCACGGCGGCGGCCCGCGACCGCATCGTCGGCCTGATCGGCACGGGCGAGGAGCAGGGAGCCACCCTGACCGTCGACGGCCGGGGCCTGTCGGTCCCCGACCACGAGGACGGCTTCTGGGTCGGCCCGAGCGTCATCGACAACGTGACGACGGAGATGGACGTCTACACCGAGGAGATCTTCGGCCCGGTGCTGTCGGTGCTGCGGGCCGACACGGTCGAGGCGGCGATCGAGCTCGTCAACGCGAACCCGTACGGCAACGGCACCGCGATCTTCACCTCCAGCGGTGAGGCCGCGCGCCGCTTCCAGCGAGGGGTGCACGTGGGAATGATCGGCATCAACGTGCCGATCCCGGTCCCGATGGCCTACTACTCCTTCGGCGGCTGGAAGGACTCGCTCTTCGGCCAGTCGCACATCCACGGCCCCGAAGGCGTCACCTTCTACACCCGAGCGAAGGTCGTCACCTCCCGCTGGCCCCACGTCGACACCCCGACCGGGGCGAGCTACCACTTCCCGACCGCCACCTGACCCCATTCGCGCGGCCGATCCACCCCCACGACACGACGTCCTACCCAGCCCGGCGCCCGCCGGCAGACACGAGGAGAGCACCCTATGTCCATCCCACGAAAGAGTCTGCGCGCGGCGGCTGTGGCCGCCGTGCTCACGCTCGGGCTCGCGGCCTGCAGCAGCTCCGGCGGCGCGCAGGAGGACGCCGGCGGCGGCGGAGGCGGCGCCGGAGGCGAGGTCGTCACCGGCGGCGAGCAGTACACGATCGCGATGGTGACCCACGAGGCGCCGGGCGACAGCTTCTGGGACAAGATCCGGGCCGGAGCCGAGGACGCGGCGGCCCAGCACGGGATCGACCTGAAGTACTCGAACAACGACGCCGCCGACCAGCAGGCGACCCTGATCCAGAACGCCATCGACTCCGGCGTCGACGGGATCGCGACGACCCTGGTGACACCGGCCGCGTTGGCCCCGGCTGTGCAGCGAGCAGTCGACGCCGAGATCCCGGTGATCGGGTTCAACGCGGGGATCGACGAGTACGAGGACCTGGGCGCCCTGATGTACTTCGGCTCGGACGAGACCGTTGCCGGGCAGGCCGTCGGCGAGAAGATCACCGAAGCCGGCGGCGCCAAGGCCCTGTGCGTGATCCACCAACAGGGATCGGTCGCGCTGGAGGCCCGCTGCGCCGGTGTGAAGGACACCTTCGCGAACACCGAGAACATCCAGGTCGAGGGGACGTCGCTGCCGTCGGTGCAGTCCACGCTGCAGGCCAAGCTCGCCCAGGACCCGGACATCGACTGGATCGTCACCCTCGGCGCGCCGTACGCGCTCGCTGCGATGCAGTCCATCAACGCGGCCGGCAGCGAGGCGAACGTCGCCACGTTCGACCTCAACGTCCAGGCGGCGCAGGCGATCGCGGACGGGACCCTCGCCTTCTCGGTCGACCAGCAGCCGTACGTCCAGGGCTACGAGGCCGTCGACTCGATGTGGCGCTACCTGAGCAACGGCAACGACCTCGGCGGCGGCAGCGCCGTCCTCACGGGCCCGTCGATCGTGGACGAGACGAACATCGACTTCATCCTCCCCTTCGCCAAGAACAACACCCGCTGAGCCAGGTGCCGGTGGGTGGGGTACTCGCCCCGCCCCCCGGCACCGGCGCCGAGCAACGGAGCCGACATGAGCACGACGACCACCGCACAACCGCCAGCACCCGCCACCGACCCGGGCCCCGCGCAGAAGCGCCCCTCCCTGCTGCGCATGCTCGTGACACGTCCCGAGATCGGCGCGTTCCTCGCCGCGGTCGCGATCTTCATGTTCTTCTTCGCGATCGCCCCGGCGTTCCGGTCCGTCGACTCGCTGACGACGGTCCTCTACGCGAGCTCCACGATCGGCATCATGGCGGTCGGGGTCTCGCTGCTCATGATCGGCGGGGAGTTCGACCTGTCCGCCGGCGTCGCCGTCGTCACGGGCGCGCTGACCGCGAGCATGTTCAGCTACCAGCTGTCGCTCAACCTGTGGGTCGGGACGTTCCTTTCGCTGGCGATCGCCCTCACGATCGGTTTCGTGAACGGGTACCTCGTGATCAAAACCGGCATCCCGAGCTTCCTCGTCACCCTGAGCACGTTCTTCATCCTGCAGGGCGCCAACCTAGGGGTCACCAAGCTCGTCACCGGCACCGTCTCGACACCGTCCATCTCCGACATGGACGGCTACGGCTCGCTGCGGGCGGTCTTCGCGTCGAACCTCAGCCTCGGCCCGTTCACGCTGCGCGTGACCGTGCTGTGGTGGCTGCTGTTCGTCGGCATCGCCACGTGGACCCTGCTGCGCACGCGTATCGGCAACTGGATCTTCGCGGTCGGCGGCAACGCCGCGAGCGCCCGCGCGGTCGGCGTGCCCGTCACGAGGGTCAAGATCGGCCTGTTCATGCTCGTCGGCTTCTTCGCCTGGTTCGTCGGCCAGCACCGCCTCTACGCCTTCAACACCGTGCAGTCCGGCGAGGGCGTCGGCCAGGAGTTCATCTTCATCATCGCAGCCGTGGTCGGGGGCTGCCTGCTCACGGGCGGCTACGGCTCGCCGCTCGGTGCCGCGATCGGCGCCTTCATCTTCGGCATGACCACGCAGGGCATCGTCTTCGCCGGCTGGGACCCGAGCTGGTACTTCAGCTTCCTCGGCGCGATGCTCCTGCTCGCCACCCTCGTCAACCTGTACGTCAAGCGCGCCACAGCCCGGAGGTAGCACCATGACCAGCGCAGCAGCGCCCACGAACGACGCCCCCACCGAGCAGCGCACCGGCGTCCCGCTGATCGAGATGGCCGGGATCGGCAAGACGTACGACGCGATCCGCGCCCTCGAGGGCATCAACCTTCGGGTGGATGCCGGTGAGATCACCTGTGTCCTGGGCGACAACGGAGCCGGCAAGTCCACCCTGATCAAGATCATGGCGGGTCTGCACCGGCACTCCGAGGGGATGATGAAGGTCGACGGCGAGGAGATGAACTTCGGCTCCCCCCGCGAGGCCCTGGAGAAGGGGATCGCGACGGTCTACCAGGACCTCGCCGTGGTCTCGCTGATGGAGGTGTGGCGCAACTTCTTCCTCGGGTCGGAGAAGCGCAAGAAGATGTGGCCGGTCAACCCCTTGGACATCAACGCCATGCGGCGCACCGCCAAGGAGGAGCTCGCCAAGATGGGCATCGAGCTCGCCGACATCAACCAGCCGATCGGCACGCTGTCCGGCGGCCAGCGCCAGTGCGTGGCCATCGCCCGCGCCGTCTACTTCGGCGCCCGCGTCCTGATCCTCGACGAGCCCACGGCCGCGCTGGGCGTCAAGCAGTCCGGCGTCGTGCTGAAGTACACGGCCCGGGCCCGCGACGCCGGCCTCGGTGTCGTGTTCATCACCCACAACCCGCACCACGCCTACCTCGTGGGAGACCACTTCGTCATCCTCAAGCGGGGCCAGCAGGAGCTCGACGCCCACCGCTCGGAGATCTCGCTGGATGACCTGACCCAGCAGATGGCCGGCGGCGACGAGCTCGACACGCTCTCGCACGAGCTGGAGCGTGAGGAGGGGTCGGCGTGAGCAAGGACGTCCGCAGGCTGCTGCTCGGCAGCTGCCCCGACTCCTGGGGAGTCTGGTTCGCCGACGACCCGCAGCAGACCCCCTGGGCGCGGTTCCTCGACGAGCTCTCCGGTGTGGGCTACTCGTGGCTCGAGCTCGGCCCGTACGGGTACCTGCCGACGGACCCCGAGCGCCTGCGGGAAGAGCTCGGGTCGCGAGGCCTGAAGGTCGCCGCCGGCACGATGCACGGCCACAGCGGCCTGCACCGCGCCGACGACTACCACGACATCCTCGCGGCGACCCGCAAGGTCGCGGAGCTCACCGCCGCGGTCGGCGGGGAGCACGTCGTCTTCGTGCCCGTGCCGGGGTACCGCGACGACGCGACCGGCGCCTACCTGGAGCCGGCCGAGCTCGACGCGGACGCCTGGACGACGCTCATCCGCTCCACCGACGACCTCGGCAAGGTGGTGGCCGAGGAGTACGGCCTGAAGCTGCAGTTCCACCCTCACGCGGACAGCCACGTCGAGACCCAGGCGCAGACCGAGCGCTTCCTCGAGGAGACCGACCCCCGCTGGGTGAACCTGTGCCTGGACACGGGCCACCTTGCCTACACCCGTGCCGACAACGTGGCGATCATCCGCGGCTACCCCGAGCGGATCGGGTACGTGCACATCAAGCAGATGGACCCCGAGATGGTGGCGAAGGCCGAGGCCGAGGACCTCGCCTTCGGCCAGGCGGTGGCGATGGGGGCCAGCTGCGAGCCGCCGACCGGCCTGCCCGACATCCCCTCGGTGGTCGAGGCCCTGTCCGAGCTGGACGCCGAGCTGTTCGTCGTGGTGGAGCAGGACATGTACCCGGTCGAGTTCGACCGGCCCGAGCCGATCGCACGTCGCACCCGCGACTACCTGCGCGGCGTCGGCGTCACCGGCTGACCCGCGCACTCCTCACCCCACGCACAAGCATCGAGAGAGGCACACCCATGACCGTCCGGATCGGTGTGATCGGCGCCGGCATGATCGGCCAGGACCACATCCGCAGGCTGACCCAGGTGCTCGCCGGGTCGAGCGTCGTCGCCGTCACCGACGTCGACGCCGACCGGGCGGCGCAGGCGGTGTCGGCGCTGCCGGACGCGCGGGTCCACGACACCGGTCAGGCGGTCGCCGACGACGACACGGTCGACGCGGTGCTCGTGTGCTCGTGGGGCCCGACGCACGAGGAGTACGTGCTCGCCGCCGTCGCCGCCGGCAAGCCGGTGCTCTGCGAGAAGCCGCTCGCGACGACGGCCGAGGCCTGCCGGCGCATCATCGACGCGGAGGTCGCCGCCGGTCGCCGGCTGGTGCAGGTCGGGTACATGCGGCGGTTCGACGCGGCCTACCGAGCGATGAAGGCGGTCATCGACAGCGGTGACATCGGGGCACCGCTGCTGGTGCACTCCGGTCACCGCAACCCGTCGGTGCCGGACCACTACACCCGCGAGATGGCGATCACCGACACCGCGGTGCACGACTTCGACACGGTGCGGTGGCTGCTCGGCGAGGAGGTCGTGGCCGCCACGGTGCGCACGCCGCGCCGCAGTCGTCACGGCGGTGACCTGCAGGACCCCCTGCTGATGCTGCTGGAGACCGAGAGTGGCGTGCTCGTCGACGTCGAGACGTCGGTGAACATCCGCTACGGCTACGACATCCGCGGCGAGGTCGTCGGGGAGGACGGCACCGTGATGCTCGCCGACCCCGGGCACGTGCTCGTGCGTCGTGCGGGGACGGTCTCCGGCCACGTACCCGTCGACTGGCGGGAGCGCTTCCTGCTCGCCTACGACACCGAGCTGCAGGAGTGGGTCAACGGCATCGCGGCCGGCTCCGAGGCATCCGGGCCCAGCGCGTGGGACGGGTACGCCGCGGCGGTCGTCTCCGACGCGGGGGTGGAGGCGTTGCGGTCCGGCACCCGGGTCACCGTCGACCTGGGCGACAAGCCCGACCTGTACAAGGAGGGCTGAGGGACATGAAGATCGCACTGGACCCGTACATGCTGCGGGACACGCCCCTGCTGGAGCTGCCCGGCGTTGTCGCAGACCTCGGCTACGAGTGGATCGAGCTGTCCCCGCGCGAGGACTTCAGCCCGTTCTTCCTGCACCCCAGGGCAAACCGCGAGGTCGTCACGAGCTTCAAGGCAGCGCTCGACGCTGCTGGCGTGGGCGTCGCGTGCCACCTGCCGCTCTACCGCTGGTCGGGACCGGACGAGGACGAGCGGCAGGCCGCCGTCCCATACTGGAAGCGGGCGATCCAGCTGACCGTGGACCTGGACTGCCGGGTGATGAACTCGGAGTTCAACGGCCGGCCGGAGCAGGCCAGCCGCAGCGAGGCGCAGTTCTGGCGCTCGATGGAGGAGCTGCTGCCGGTCTTCGAGCGCGAGGGGCGTCGGGCTGCGACTGGAGCCGCACCCGGACGACTTCGTCGAGGACGGCATGATCGCGGTCGACATGGTGCGGGGGATCGACTCGCCGCTCGTGTCGTTCCTGTACTGCGCCCCGCACACGTTCCACCAGGGCGGCGACATCACCGGGGTGATGGAGTACGCCGGCGACCTGCTGACCCACCTGCACGTCGCGGACTCCTTCGACCACCGTGGTTCGGACGGGCTGCGCTACATCGTCAACCCACCGGGGTCGGCGGCGCGGGTGCACCAGCACCTCGACATCGGCCAGGGCGAGGTCGACTGGGACGAGTTCGTCGGCACCCTCGGCCGCCTCGGCTTCGGCGCCCGCGACGAGACGATCATGACTGCGTGCGTCTTCGCGTGGCAGGAGCGCGCCCGGGAGTCCTGCGTCTTCATGCGTGAGGAGATCGAGCGGCGCACCAAGGACTGGGGCTGAGCCGACGATGCCGCTCGTGCGTGTCGACGTCGTCGAGGGACGCAGCGACGCCGACCTCACCGCGCTGCTCGACACCGTCCAGGAGGTGATGGAGGGCGTCTTCGCGGCACCGGACCGCGACCGCTACCAGGTGCTGACCGAGCACAAGCCGGGCCGGCTCGTGCTGCAGGACAGCGGGCTCGGGCTGGAGCGCAGCGACGGCGTCGCGCTCGTGCAGGTCGTGCAGCAGGGCCGCGACGACGAGCAGAAGAAGGCGCTGTACGCGACCCTCGTGCGCCGGCTCGGGGAGACCGTCGGCCTGCGCCCGGAGGACCTCGTCGTCTCGGTCACCGAGAACACCCGTGCCGACTGGTCGTTCGGCCTCGGGCGGGTGCAGTTCCTGGAGGGTGACCTGTGAGCCGGCCGCTGCGCTGGGGGGTGCTCTCCACGGCGCGGATCGGGGCGACGGTGATCGACGCCAACCGCGGTTCGGACGTCACGGACTTCGTCGCGGTCGCCAGCCGGGACGCCGAGAAGGCCACTGACTTCGCTGCTCGGCACGGGCTCGCGCACTCCTTCCGCTCTTATCAGGATCTGTTGGCCTCGTCCGAGGTCGACGCCGTCTACGTGCCGCTGCCGATGGCGATGCACACGACCTGGACCGTGGCGGCGCTGCAGGCCGGCAAGCACGTGCTGTGCGAGAAGCCGTTCACCGTCACCGCGGCCGACGCGGCGCGGTGCTTCGACGCGGCGGAGGCCGCGGGCGTGCGCTGCGTCGAGGGGCTGATGTGGCGGCACCACCCGCAGACCGACCTCGCCCGCCGACTCGTCGCGGACGGCGCGATCGGCCGGCTGCGCCTGGTCCGGGCGGCCCTGACGGTCACCGTGCCGCCCGGGGACATCCGACGCGACAGCTCCCTCGGCGGCGGCGCGCTGCTCGACCTCGGCTGCTACTGCGTCAGCGCGCTACGGCTGTTCGCCGGCGAGCCGGAGCGCGTGCACGCCGAGACGATCTACGACGGCGACGGGATGGACCTGCGGACCGTGGCGACGGCCCGGCTGCCAGCCGGCGTGCTCGGAGCCTTCGACATCGGCGTGGACCACCCGCGCCGCGACGAGCTGGAGCTCGTCGGCACCGACGCCACCCTCGTCGTCCCCGACCCCTGGATCGGGCGCGGCAGCGACCTGCTGCTGCGCCGTGGCGACCAGGTCGAGCGCGTGCCCGTACCGGGCACGGGTGAGGGTGCGGACGAGGACGCGGTCTACCGGATCGCGCTCGACCTGGTCTCCACCGCGCTGCGCGACGGCGGGCCGCTGCCCTTCGGGCGGGACGATGCGGTGGCCCAGGCCCGGGTGCTGGAGGCGGTCGACCGCTCCGGCCGGCAGGGCGTCCCGGTCGAGCTGCCGTCGTGAGCGCCGCCCGGTCGACCCGCGCACCGTGCCCGAGCTGACGGCCACGTCGTGGCTGCTCCTCGCCGTCGCGGCGCTGCTGGTCGGCTTCGCGAAGACAGCGATCGGCGGTGTCGCGGCGATCAGCGTGGCCCTGTTCGCCATCGTCCTGCCGGCGAAGGAGTCGACGGGCGCGCTGCTGCCCCTGCTGCTCGTCGGAGACCTGGTCGCGGTGCGGACGTACCGCGCCCACGCGCACTGGCCGACGCTGCTGCGCCTCATGCCCGCGGTCGTCGTGGGGGTCGTCGCGGGGTACCTCTTCGTCGACCGCGTGGACGACGTCGTGATGCGGCGGACCATCGGCGGGGTGCTTCTCGCCCTGGTGGCGGTGCACCTCGCGCAGCGGTGGCGGGCGCGGAGCCGCGCTCGCGCCGACGCCGCCCGGGCGACCGGCCGGCTCAGGGCCGGCGGCTACGGCGTGCTGGCGGGGTTCACCACCATGGTGGCGAACGCCGGCGGCTCGGTCACGTCCCTGTACCTGCTGGCGGCGCGGCTCGGCGTCCTCGGCTTCCTCGGCACGACGGCCTGGTTCTTCCTCGTGGTCAACGCCTTCAAGCTGCCGTTCAGCCTCGCCCTCGGCCTCGTCGGCACCTCCTCGCTGGCGATGGACGCCGTCCTCGTGCCGGCCGTCCTCGTCGGTGCCGGCCTCGGCCGGGTGGTGATCCGTCGGATCGACCAGTCCCGCTTCGAGGGTGCGGTGCTCGCGGTGACCGTGCTCTCCGGGCTCAACCTGCTGCGCTGACGAACCCCTACCCGCCCCCCACCGAGAGGACACCCTCATGAAGCTCGGCGCCTACACCGCCTGCCTGCACGACCACTCCCTGCCGGACGGCTGAAGGTCCTGGCCGACCTGGGCCTGGAGAGCGCCGAGATCAACTCCGGCGGCTTCCTCCCGATCCCGTTCGCCGCGGCCGGTGGCCTGCTCATCGCCCTCGGCTTCCTGCTGGCGGGGGCGTACTCGAAGTGCATGATCACCGCCAGGAGTGGTACCTGGAGTGCATGATCACCGCCAGGGGTGAGGGTGATCATGCACGTCGGGTACCGAGCCTGGTGGCGGCTGCGAGGGCGGCCACTGCGGCGAGGGCGGCGACAGCGGTGACCGCCCCGAGCAGCAGCAGGGGGCCCCAGTCGCCGCCGGCCGTCAGCCGGGCAGCCACCAGGGGGGCGACGAGACCGGCCAGCCCCCAGCCGGTGAAGACCCGGCCGTACGTCCGCCCGAAGCGGGCCGGGTCCCCGACCTCGGCGGTGGCTGCCGGGACCAGCGCGGACAGCGCACCGTAGGCCAGCCCGACGGCGGTCACGCCGACCAGGGTGACGACGGCACCGTCCGCCAGGGCCAGTACGACGAGCGCGGCGGCCTCGAGGCCGAGGGCGACCGCGAGCCCCGCCCGGGGTCCGCGCACCGACGCCAGGGGACCCGCCAGCAGCCGGCCCGCCAGGTTGCCCGCGGCGACACCCGACAGCACGCGCCCGGCGGTCGCCACATCGAGGCCGCTCGCCGTCCCCAGGTCGACGGCGCGTGCGAAGACGGCCAGTGCGGGCGCCGACCCGAGCGCGAAGACTCCCCACAGCAGCACGATGCCTGCGCGCCGTGCCCGTCGCGGACCGGCGACCGGTGGCGACGGTGCCACCGGCCAGGTCCGCGGCGCCAGGCCCGCCGCCACCGTCCCCAGCGCGACCACCACGAGCGCCAGCGTCGCCACCGCGAGACGCCATCCGGATGCGTCCACCACGGCCGGTCCGACCGCCCCCAGGACGACGGGCCCCGCCGCGTAGCCGCCGACCACGACCCCGAGCGCGTGAGAGCGCCGGCCGGCCGGCAGCCGCGCGGCGAGCCCGGTGGCGGCGACGTACGCCGTCCCGCTGCCGGCGGCGAAGACCACCCCGACCCCGACCGCGACGGCGGCCAGCGTGGGTGCGGCTGCCGCGACTCCGAGCCCTGCCCCGCTCGCCAGGGCCGCCGCGAGGAGCACGACCCGAGGTGAGGCGCGGTCGGCGACCGGACCGACGACGAGCAGCGCGACCGTGAAGACCGCCAGCGCCAGGGCGAACACCGCGCCGGTGGCCGTCGGGTCGCCCCCGAGCTCGTCGCCGACGGGGCCGGCGACGACGCTCCATGCGAACAGGGTGCCCGCGGCCAGGGCGGCGAGGCTCCCGGCCGCGAGCACCCGGCCGGTGCTCGTCCGGCCGGTGCTCACCCGCCCGGGCGGGCGAGGGGCGGCGGGCTCACGAGGTGACGGCCACCTGACCCCGGTCGACCTTCTGCGGCCCGTCTCCGCCGGGACGGATGTCGGTGTCGAAGATCTGCGTGGGCAGGAACACCGAGCAGCACGCGTTCGGGATGTCGACGACGCCGCCGATGCGTCCCTCGATCGGGGACGTGCCGAGGATCAGGTAGGCCTGCTCGCCGGTGTACCCCCACTTGCCGAGGTAGTCGATCGCGTTCAGGCACGCGTTCCGGTAGGCCTGGGTCGCGTCCATGTAGAGGTTGCTGTCGTCCCGGTGGTCGACGGAGATGCCGATGAACGTCAGCCACTCCGAGTACAGCGGCTCCACCCGGCCCGGCATGAAGACCGGGTTGCGCGTGATGCCGTAGGTCTCCATGCCTCCCTTGATGAGGTCGACGTGGAAGTCGATGAAACCGCCCATCTCGATGGCGCCGCAGAAGTTGATCTCGCCGTCGCCCTGGCTGAAGTGCAGGTCGCCGCCGGACAGCAGCCCTCCGTCCACGAAGACGGGGTAGAAGACGCGGCTGCCGCGGGTGAAGTTCTTGATGTCGTGGTTGCCGCCGTTCTCCCGGGGCGGCACGGTGCGGGCGCCCTGGCTCGCGATCCGGTCCAGCACGTCACCGCTCGCGGTACCGCCGAGGACGCCGTCGGTGAGCGGCGGGAGGGCGAGCGGCGGCACGCGCTGCGGGTCGGTGTCGATCAGCGCCTGCTCCCGGGCGTTCCAGCGCGCGAGCAGGTCCGCCGACGGTGCGGTCCCGAACAGGCCGGGGTGGGTGATGCCGGTGTAGCTGACCCCGGGCACGTGCCGGGAGCTGGCCTGCTGCCCGCGGAAGTCCCAGATCGCCTTGTACGCGTCGGGGAAGTAGTCGGTGAGGAAGCCCCCGCCGTTCACCTTCGCGAAGATGCCCGAGTAGCCCCAGCCCTCGCCGCAGTTCGGGCCGAGTGTCTGCGGGACCGGGCCCAGGTCGAGGATGTCGACGACGAGCAGGTCACCCGGCTGGGCGCCCTCGACCGCGATGGGACCCGACAGCATGTGGCACGGCGCCAGGTCGACGTCACGGACGTCGTTCGCGGAGTCGTTGTTGCCGATCTGGCCGTCGGTCCACTCGCGGCACTCGACGCGGATGTCGCTGCCGGGCTTGACCGTGACCGCGGGTGGGATCTCGGGGTGCCAGCGGTTGTGACCGGGCACCGCCTGGTCCCGCATGGACTTGTCCTGGTCGATGGTGAACACGACGTCGGGCATGGCGGTGCCTTCCTTCTCTGCCCCGGTACGGGGTCCGGGGACGGTGGGGCGACGCGCGCGGCTCAGCCGCGCGGCAGCGGGGGGTGCGGGCCCGCGGGCCTGGTGGCCGCGTGGACCGGCGCGGCGCCGGTGGTGGGGTGCCAGCGCCGCGCGGTCGGGCGGGGCAGGCCCGCGGGCACGGAGCGGACGACCTGGGGTGACTCCGCACTCGCCGCGGCAGTGTCGACCGCCCGGTGCAGCCCGGGGGACCTGGTCCCCAGCGCCGGCGGCGTGAACACGCGGACGCCAGCGTCGCCGCAGCGGGGGCAGGGCTGCGGCGACGCCGGCTCGTTGATGGAGCGGACGACCTCGAAGACCGGACGGTCCGGGCACTCGGTGCAGCGGAACACGTACGTAGCCATGCTGACCTCCTGGTGTCCTTCCACCAGAACAGTATCCAGGTGAAAGCATCTGTCAAGGGTGCGCGACGATGACCCCGCCCGTGCTCAGACCGCGGCGATCACGTCGAAGTCGTGGCCGTCTGCCGCGGCCAGGTGCACGGGCTGGCGGAGGTGGTTGCCCGACATCGACATCGCGCCCCGGGGCCCGTCGTAGCCGGTGCCCTCGGCGACGGCCGCCATCGCCCGCACGTCGAGGCTGCCCGCGCGCCGGGCCAGGGCGGCGAGAGTCATCACACCCTCGTAGCAGGACTCCGCCTCGTTGTTCAGCGGGGGCGCGTCAGGGCCGTGGTGCTCGACGTAGGCCTGCACGAGGTCGATCGCGGACGCCGTCCCGAGGGAGCGGAAGTAGGCCGCGCAGGCGAACAGGTTCACGGTCGCGGCCCGCCCGCTGGCGAGCAGCATGGTCTCCTCCATCAGAGGGCTGAAGCGGAGCATCCGCTCGTGCAGCCCCCTGGCGGCGAACACCCGGTTGAAGTGCACCGCGTCCTGCCCGACGAGGTAGAGCAGCACGCCGTCCGGGTCGCCGGCCGCGATCCGGTCGAGCACACCGGTGAAGTCCCGGGTGCCGAGCGGCACGAAGGCCTGGCCGGTGACCTCGAGACCCAGCTCGCGGGCGAAGCCGAGCGTCGCGGCGGCCGACTCCCGCGGCCAGACGTAGTCGTCGCCCACGACGAACCAGCGCCTGGCGCCGCACTCGTCGCGCAGCCAGCGCAGCGCCGGGGCCACCTGCTGACCAGGGACCTCGCCGGAGCAGAACACACCCGGCCGGCGCTCGCCGCCCTCGTACAGGGAGGTGTAGACGTACGGGACGCGCCCCGCGGTGACGGGTGCGATCGCGTTGCGGATCGCCGAGATGTGCCAGCCGGTGACGGCGTGCACGGTGCCCGCGTCGACGAGCCGACGGACGTCGGCCGCGACCTGTGCCGGCGCGGCCCCGCCGTCGACGACGTCGACGCGGGCCTCCCGCCCGAGCAGTCCCGAGCGGTTCAGCTCGCGCAGCGCGGTCGCCGCCACGGCCTCGCAGGACGGCCCGAAGATCCCGGCGGGCCCCTGCAGCGGGACGACGAGCGCGATCCGAATCGGGTCCCCGCCCATGCAGCGACCTCCTGACCAGCGCCCGCGACGTCCAGACGGCGCCCCGCCGTTCTGCGATACTGCGGCGGGTCGGGACGGCGCCTATCCTCCCGGCCCCGCCCCGTCCTGGGAAGAGCCGTCGCGGCACCGAGCAGGCCCTCGAAGGAAGAGACGAGTATGCGACAGGAACCCTCCGGTCCGTCGCGCTCCGACATCGACCTGCTCCGACTCGCGACCAGTGGGCTGAGCTCCCGGCTCGAGGACGTGCTCGCCGCCCACGACCTGACCCTCGACGGCTGGCGCGTGCTGCGCAGCCTGGCCGGATCCGGGCCGCAGGCGATGACCGCGCTCGCCGCTGCCACCCGCACCACCGGTCCCACCCTGACCCGGGTGGTGGACCGGCTCGCCGAGCGGGCGCTGGTCTACCGGGACGTCGACGTGGCGGACCGCCGGCGCGTGGTCGTCCACGTCTCGGACCGCGGCCGGCGCACGTGCCGGTCCCTCGAGCCCCGGGTCGCCGAGGCCGAGCGGGACGGGCTGGCAGCCCTGTCCGGGCGCGAGACGCGCACGCTGCGCCGGCTGCTGGAGCGCATCGCGCCCTGACGGGCTGCCCAGCAGCAGCTCCAGGCTCCTGTGAGCGGGAGGACGCCCTCGCCGGGACCTTGGGCCCCTGCCCGGGGGCCGGCGGACCGACGAGGCTGGCCGGGGCAGCGGCCTGCGACCCGCCTGGCCAGCGGACCAGGGCAGGACCCGATGGTGTCGAGCACCTCGACGGAGAGCGGCAGCACCCACGGCCTGGCGGTGCGCGAGGTCGCGCGCCGGCTGCGGACGGACCCGGTGCTCGGCCTCTCCAGCGACGAGGCGGCACGCCGGCTGCGGGACCACGGCCCGAACGTGCTGCCGCACGTCGGCGGCACGGGCCCCGTGCTTCGCATCCTTCGGCAGGTGAACCACCCGCTCGTCTACGTCCTGCTCGTCGCCGGTGCCGCGGCCCTGGCCACGGGGGCACCGGTGGACGCTGGCGTGATCTTCGGCGTCGTGCTGGTCAACGCGGCGATCGGGTTCGTGCAGGAGTCGCGGGCCGAGGCCGCGCTCGACGAGCTGCGCGCCCTGGTGCGCACGATCGCCCGGGTGGTGCGCGCGGGCGAGGAGGGCGTGGTCGCCTCCGAGGAGCTCGTCCCGGGCGACCTGGTGCGGGTCGAGGCGGGCGACAAGGTGCCCGCCGACCTGCGCCTGGTGCACTCCGCCGAGCTGCGCGTCGACGAGTCCGCCCTCACCGGGGAGTCGCTGCCGGTGGCCAAGGACGAAGCCGTCCTCCCTGCCGCCACACCGGCGGCGGACCGGCTCAACATCGTATACTCCGGCACGCTGGTGACCGGCGGCCTGGGCGCCGGGGTCGCCGTGGCCACGGGGGCGAGCACCGAGCTGGGTGAGATCCACCGGCTGGTCGGTGCCGCGGAGCCGCTGGCGACACCGCTGACCCGCGAGCTGGCGCGGTTCAGCCGGCTGCTGACCGTGGTGATCCTGGTCCTTGCGGCTGCGACCTTCGCTGTCGGCGTCGCCCGCGGAGAGTCGGCGCCGGACATGCTCACAGCCGCGGTCGCCCTTGCGGTGGGGGCCATCCCGGAGGGGCTTCCCGCCGCGGTCACCATCACCCTGGCCATCGGCGTCGCCCGGATGGCGCGTCGCCATGCCGTCGTCCGCCGCCTGCCCGCCGTGGAGACCCTCGGCAGCACCACCGTGATCTGTTCGGACAAGACGGGGACGCTCACCGAGAACCAGATGACCGTTCGGGAGGTCTGGACCCCGTCGGCCCGGTTCACGGTGACGGGCTCCGGGTACGCCCATGATGGGCAGGTGCTCGACCCAGCCGGTGCGGTCGCCGACGTCGCTCCCGGCGGCGCGCTCTACCAGTGCCTGCTCGCCGGCGCGGCGTGCAACGACGCCGCGCTGACGACGGCGGACGACGGCCGGCCGACGCTCGTCGGCGACCCCACCGAGGGCGCGATGCTCGTCGTCGCGCGCAAGGCCGGTCTCGATCCGGCGGCCATGGCGGCGCGGTGGCCCCGCATGGCCACGCTGCCTTTCAGCTCGCAGCGGTCCGCCATGGCCACGGTGCACCGGGACGCGACCACCGGGGAACCGGTGGCGTTCGTCAAGGGAGCCGTCGAACGGGTCGTCCTGCTGTGCTGCAACGAGACCGACCCGGACGGCGCGTCGAGGCCGGTGGACGCCGAGGCCGTCCTGCGCGCGGCCGAGGACCTGGCGCGCGGCGGCCTCCGGGTGATCGCGACGGCGGTGCGGCGCGGGCGCGACCTCCCGCTCGACCCTGGTCGCCTCGCGGAGGCGGTGGCAGCCGGCGGGTTCACCTTCGCCGGCCTGCAGGCGATGCTGGACCCGCCGCGCCCCGCCGCGGTGGCCGCCGTCCGCTCGTGCCGCGCGGCCGGCATCGCCGTCACGATGGTCACCGGGGACCACGTGGCCACGGCGACCGCCGTCGCGGGTCAGGTGGGCCTGCTCGACGGCCCGGTGCCCGACGGCGACCCGCGCTTGCTCACCGGGGCCGACGTGGCGGCGCTCGCCCCGCAGGCCCTGGCCGACGCCGTCGAGAAGGGCGCTGTGCTCGCACGGGTCTCGCCCGAGCAGAAGCTGCGCCTGGTCGAGGCCCTGCAGGCGCGCCGGCACGTCGTGGCGATGACCGGGGACGGCGTGAACGACGCGCCCGCCCTGCGACAGGCCGACGTCGGGGTGGCGATGGGTCACGTCGGCACCGAGGTCGCCAAGGACGCCGCCGACGTGGTGCTGCTGGACGACGACTTCGCCACGATCGAGGCGGCGGTCGAGGAGGGCCGCGGCGTCTTCGACAACCTGACCAAGTTCATCGCGTGGACCCTGCCCACGAACGCCGCGGAGGGCATGGTGATCCTCGTCGCCGTCCTGCTTGGGACGGCCCTGCCGATCCTGCCGGTGCAGATCCTGTGGATCAACATGACGACGGCGGTGGCCCTCGGCCTGATGCTCGCCTTCGAGCCCAAGGAACCCGGGATCATGCAGCGTCCGCCGCGCCCGCCGGGCCGGCCGCTGCTGACCCGGGCCCTCGGCGTGCGGATCCTCGTGGTGAGTGCCGTGCTCGTGGCCGGGTCCTCGTGGTTGTTCGGCTGGGAGCTCTCGCGCGGGTCGACGCCCGACCAGGCACGGACCACGGCGGTCAACCTTTTCGTGGCCGTGGAGATCGTGTACCTGTTCGGCTGCCGCTCGCTCACGCGCTCGTCGTGGCAGCTCGGCGTGCTGAGCAACCGGTGGGTGGTCGGCGGCGTGGCAGTGCAGGTCCTCGCCCAGCTGGCGATCACGTACCTGCCGGTCATGCACCAGGTCTTCCACACGGCCGCCATCGACGCGCAGGCCTGGGGCCGGATCGCCGCGTTCGCCCTGCTGACGGCCGCGGTCGTCGCGGTCGACAAGCGGGTCCGCGCCCGCCAGCGACCCGCTGTCAGCGGCGGTACGGCCCCAGCACGTCCCGCACGCCGCGGGCGATCTCGAGGTCCTCGCGAGCCCTCACGACGAGCACGTGCGCGCTCGACCCCGGTCCCGTCACGTCGAGGAGGTCACTGACGCCGACGGCCCGCCGGTTGGCGTCGGCGTCGACCCGCACACCCAGGTGCGCCAGGCCGGCCGCGGCCGTCTCCCGTACTCGCACCGAGTTCTCGCCGACCCCGCCGGTCAGGGCGAGCACGTCGAGGCCGCCGAGCGCCGCGACCATCTGGGCGAGCAGGGCACGGAGCCGGTGGGCGTGGACCCCCAGCGCGAGCGTCGCTTCGGGGTCGTGGCTGTCTGCGCGCCGCTCCACCTCCGCCATGTCGCCTGTACCGGCCAGGGCCGTAAGACCGCTGCCGGTCTCCAGCGCGGCGGTGAGCTCGTCGACGCCCACGCCCTGGTGCAGCAGCCACAGCAGGGTCCCCGGGTCGACGGCGCCGCAGCGGGTCGCCATCACCAGCCCGTCCACCGGCGTGAACCCCATCGTGGTGTCGACGCTGCGGCCGTCGAGGACGGCGGTCAGCGACGCGCCAGCCCCGAGGTGGGCGACCAGCACGCGCCGTGCCCCCGGGACCGACCCGGCGACCCGGCGGCAGGCGTGGGCGACGGACAGCCCGTGGAACCCGTAGCGCCGTAGTCCCCAGCGCCGACGCCAGTCCGCCGGCAGCGCGGGGGTGGAGGCCGCGGCGGGCAGGTCGACGTGAAAGGCGGTGTCGGGGCAGACGACCTGCGGGACGTCGGGCAGTGCGGCAGCCACCCGCTCGATCCCGGCCAGGGCGGCGGGCTGGTGGGACGGCACCAGGGGCGTGAGGCCTCGCAGCGCGGCCAGCACGTCGCCGTCGACGAGGGTAGGCCCCAGGACGGTCGGGCCGCCGTGGACGACGCGGTGCCCGACCCCTGCGACGCCGACCTGCTGTGCCGTCACGACCGCCGCGTCGAGGTCGTCCGGCTCGGCGAGGACATGCTCGCCGTCCAGCACGCGCAGCTTCAGCGACGACGACCCCGCATTCACCGTGAGCACCTTCACCTGGGGGTCGCCGCTCCCCGCTGCCGGCCGGTGCCGTGCGGCCAGCGCCATCCGCTGATCTCCTCCGGGTCCTGCCCGTGCTCGCGGGTGTGGCTGCGTGCCCGGAGGCGTTCGTCCACCATCTCCTGACGCAGTCCGGCGCAACGGGAACCGAGCCCGGGCACCCGGTCGACGACGTCCATCACGAGGTGGAACCGGTCGAGGTCGTTGAGCATCACCATGTCGAACGGCGTCGTCGTGGTGCCTTCCTCCTTGTACCCGCGGACGTGGATGTTCGCGTGGTTCGTCCTGCGGTACGTCAGCTCGTGGATCAGCGAGGGGTAGCCGTGCCACGCGAAGACCACGGGGCGGTCGCGGGTGAACACCGTGTCGAACTCGCGGTCCGTCAGCCCGTGCGGATGCTCGGAGTCGGACTGCAGCCGCATCAGGTCGACGACGTTGACGAACCGCACGCGCAGGTCGGGCAGGTGCGTGCGCAGCAGGTCCGCCGCGGCGAGCGCCTCCAGCGTGGGCACGTCCCCGGCGCACGCGAGCACGACGTCCGGCCCGTCGCCGTCCTCGCTGCCGGCCCAGTCCCAGATGCCCAGCCCCCGGGTGCAGTGCTCGACGGCGGCGTCGAACGACAGCAGGTCGAGCGTCGGCTGCTTGCCGGCGACGACGACGTTGACGTAATGCCTGCTCCGCAGGCAGTGGTCCATGGTCGACAGCAGCGTGTTGGCGTCGGGCGGCAGGTAGATCCGGACGATCTCGGCCTTCTTGTTCGCGACGTGGTCGATGAACCCGGGGTCCTGGTGCGAGAAGCCGTTGTTGTCCTGCCGCCACACGTGGGACGAGAGCAGGTACGTCAGCGACGGCAGCGGCGCGCGCCACGCCAGCTGGCGCGTCACCTTCAACCACTTCGCGTGCTGGTTCAGCATCGAGTCGACGAGGTGGATGAACGCCTCGTAGCTGGTGAACAGGCCGTGGCGGCCGGTCAGCAGGTAGCCCTCGAGCCAGCCCTGGCACAGGTGCTCGGACAGGACCTCGACGACCCGCCCGTCCCTTGCGAGGTGGTCGTCCGTGGGCAGGATGTCCTCCTCCCACACGCGCCCGGTGACCTCGAAGACCGCGTGCAGCCGGTTGCTGGCGACCTCGTCGGGCCCGAAGATGCGGAAGGTCGTGCGGTTGGCGTCGACCACGTCGCGCAGCCAGCCCCCGAGGACGGCCGTGGGACTGTGCTGCGAGACGGCGGGCTCCGGCACGTCGACCCCGTACGCCCGGATGCCGGGCAGGTCCAGCGGCGTGCTGACGAGCCCCCCGTTGGTCCTGGGGTTCGCGCTCATCCGCCGCGTACCACGAGGTGCCAGCTCCAGCAGCTCCGGAGCCGGTCGCCCGTGGTCGTCGAACAGCTCCTCGGGCCGGTAGGAGCGCATCCACGACTCCACGAGGGCGCGGTGCGAGGCGTTGCCGCGCACGTCGGGGACGGGCACCTGGTGCGCCCGCGCCGTCCCCTCCATCGGCACGCCGTCGACCTCGGACGGTCCGGTCCAGCCCTTCGGGGTCCGCAGCACCAGCACCGGCCACACCGGGCGCTCCCCGGGGACGGCCCGACCCGACCGCGCGGAGCGCTGGATGGCAGCGATGGCGTCGAGGCAGTCGTCCATGGCGGCCGCGAGCCGGCCGTGGACGTCGAGGCTCGTCTCGCCGTCCAGCGGTGCCGTGACGAACCGGGCCTCGTAGCCGTAGCCGCGAAACAGGGCGCGCAGCTCGTCCTCGGGGATCCGTGCGAGCACCGTGGGGTTGGCGATCTTGTAGCCGTTGAGGTGCAGGACGGGCAGCACGGCCCCGTCGTGCGCGGGGTCGACGAACTTCGTGGAGTGCCACGAGGCCGCCAGGGGTCCGGTCTCGGCCTCACCGTCGCCGACGACGCAGAAGACGACGACGTCCGGGGCGTCGAACGCCGCGCCGTACGCGTGGGCGAGGCTGTACCCGAGCTCGCCGCCCTCGTGGAGCGACCCGGGCACCTCGGGCGCGACGTGGCTGGGGATGCCCCCGGGGAAGGAGAACTGCCGGAAGAGCCGTCGCATGCCCTCCTCGTCGCGGGGGACGTCGGGGTACACCTCGCTCCACGTCCCCTCCAGCCACGTGTTCGCGACGACGGCGGGGCCGCCGTGACCCGGCCCGGTCACGAAGACGGCGTCGAGGTCTCGGTCGCGCACGCAGCGGTTCGCGTGCACCCACAGCAGGTTGAGGCCCGGGGTGGTGCCCCAGTGACCCAGCAGCCGCGGCTTGACGTGCTCGGCGGCGAGCGGCTCGCGCAGCATCGGGTTGTCCAGCAGGTAGATCTGCCCGACGGCCAGGTAGTTCGCTGCCCGCCACCAGGCGTGCATCCTCGCCCTCAGGGCGTCGTCCACTGCCTCGGTCATCGGCCCTCCCGTCCCGTCCACGGTGCCGTGCCCACGGGCACCGGCGACGCCAGGGTGGTGCCCCGCGCCGACCCACGGTACGGGCCGAAGGTCCCGGTACTCCGGTGGGTGACGGCGCGGCGGTCGGTGACGAGGCGGTGGCGGGTGTCAGGCGCCGAGCCGGTCGGCGAGGTCCCCCAGGCCGGAGACGGTGAGCTCGGGTGCGGTGAAGTACGCGGGGTAGCCCGCGCCGCCACGGTCGACGTAGGCGCTGCGCAGGCCCGCGCGTGCGGCGCCGTCGGTGTCCCAGGGGTGTACCGCGACGAGCATGGCCTCGCCCGGCGCGACGTCCAGGGTGCGGCAGGCGTAGGCGTAGGCGCCGACCGCGGGCTTCCAGACGCCGGCGTCCTCCACGCTCAGCAGCATCTCCAGCTCGTCCCGGACCCCGGCCCGGCCGAGCAGCTGCTCGCTGACGCCGGTCGACCCGTTCGTGAGCGTGACGAGCCGGATCCCGGCGGCGCGCAGGCGGCGGACGCCGTCCGGAACGTCGGGGTGCACGTCGAGCCCGGTGAAGCCCGACATCACGTGCTCGACGGCGTCGTCGGTGCCGCGGTCGAGGTCGACTCCGCCGAACAGGGTGCGCAGCATCCCCTCGCCCAGCACCGCGAACCGTTCGCTCGACCCGGCCGCCGCGAGCGCGAAACCGTCGCGCAGCAGGGAGGCGAACCACGTCTTCGCCAGGTGCGCCGGCGCCCCGACGTCGGCGAAGCGGTCCGCCATCGGCGCCATGTCGCTGAGGGTCTCGTTGACGTCGAACACGATCGCGGTCGGCGTGTCGCTCACCGTGGCTCCTCAGGGGTCTCGTCGGCCGTCCGTCGGCCGGCCGAGCGGACCACATACCGGGCGTGACGGCAACCCGCACCGTTCAGGTGGGGGAGAAGGTCCAGTGCCAGGGCTCGCGCGGCACGTCCTCGGTGAAGCCGAAGCGGCCGGCGTTGGCGCGCATCCAGGTCTGCGCCGACGAGCCGAGGTCGAGGTCGAGGCTGCGGCCCCACCCGTGGTCACTCGTGCCCGGCTTTGCCGCGAGCCCGCCCTGGGAGTACAGGCCCTTGCGGCGGGCCACGTCGACCTGGGCCTCGTAGGAGCGGTAGGAGTCGGTCACGCCGATCTTCACGCCGTCGCGCTTCGCGGCGGCGGTCATGGAGGTGAAGGCCTCGGCCGCGGGTGACCAGAGCTTGTGGTGGTTGACGCCGATGCTCTGCAAGGACGAGCTGGGGATCTTGCCGTTGCCGAAGCGCTCCAGCTCGACGGGGACGCCGTCGGCGTTCAGCCGTCCGGAGGGCTTGGCGGCGGTTGCTGGCGAGCCCGTGGTGGCCCAGACCGGTGTCGTCGACCACGGCGTCGCGCGCCCCGTCGCGGTCCTGGTCGCGGTCGAGGTCGA
>JBBRBF010000018.1:0-66899 GCA_038206105.1 Actinomycetales bacterium
GCGCGGCCAGCAGCGTCTCCACCGCCTGCTCCAACCGCCGGTCGGTGTCCGACAGCCCGCGGCCGCGGCACGCCGCCGAGCAGTACCGGACCTCGTCCCAGTCCCGCGCCCATGTGCGGCCAGGTGATCGTGCGGCCGCAGACGGCGCACGCCTTGGTGTCGCGATGTCGTGCGGTCACGGCACCAGCCTGCCAGCGCTGCCGCTGCGCGCGAACCGGTTCCGCCGCGGCGAGCCCGACGGCGTGCGTAGCCTCGCGTGGCATGAGCAGGGACGTGGCATGAGCAGGGACGTGGCATGAGCAGGGACATGACATGAGCACCGACGGTGGCGACCCCGCACGGGTACGACAGATGCGGCTCGTCGTGGTGGCCGAGGACTACGAGGCCGCGGTGCGGTTCTACCGGGACGTGCTCGGCCTGCGCGAGGAGCTGTCCGTGGCGTCGGAGGGCGGTGCGCACGTCACCGTGCTGGACGCCGGCCGGGCCACCCTCGAGCTCGCGAACCCGTTGCAGAAGCGGCTGATCGACGAGGTCGAGGTCGGCAGGCAGGTGGCACCGAGGCTGCGGCTCGCCTTCGAGGTGGACGACACCGCCGCACGCGCCGCGGAGCTCACCGCCGCGGGTGCGGTCGAGCTGGCGCCGCCCACCGTGACCCCGTGGCGGTCGCTGAACGCCCGGCTGGAGGCCCCCGCCGGCCTGCAGCTGACCCTGTTCAGCGAGCTGGGCCCGGACCCCGGGGAGTCCGCCGCCGACTCCGTCGGCGACGGCGGCGTGGGTTCGCAGCGCTGATGGCACGGTGCCTCCCCGAGAACCCCCGCTTCGCCACCGGCAGCGAGGAGCTGGTGTGGCGGCACCTCGCCGAGCAGCTCACGGACGACGCCCTGCTGGTCGCCGGGCAGCGCGTCACCGACCACGCGAAGGACCACGAGCTCGACCTGCTCGTCGTCGTCCCGGGTGCCGGGGTCGTCGCGGTCGAGGTCAAGGGTGGCGAGGTGTGGTGCGCGAACGGCTCGTGGTGGCAGCGGCGCAGCGGCCGGAGCCAGCGGATCGACCCCGTCGGGCAGGTCCGCGCCGCGAAGTACGCGCTGCGGCAGTACGTCGAGGCCGACCCGCGCTGGCGCGCCGCCGGCCGCTCGCGGCTGCGCTGGGCCCACGTGGTCGTGCTGCCCTACGCGGACCTGCCCGACGGGTTCGCGATGCCCGACTGCCCGCGGTGGTCGGTCGTGGACCGGAGCCAGCTCGGCGACCTCGCGACCGCCCTCTGCGACGTGCCGCAGCAGCAGGAGACGCACAACCGAGCCGCGGACGACGACGACGTGGCGCTGATCGTCGACGTCCTCGCCGGCTACGCGCTGCCGCAGCGCGACGTCGTGGCGGCGGCCGTGGAGCGCGAGCACGTCGCCGACCGGCTGACGACGGAGCAGCAGGTGATCCTCGACGCGACCCGGCTGCTGCACCGGGTCGAGGTCCGGGGCGGCGCCGGCAGCGGCAAGACGTTCCTGGCGCTGGCACGCGCCCGCCGGCTCGCCGTGACGGGGCAGCGCGTGGCCCTGGTCTGCTACTCGCACGGTCTTGCCGGGTTCCTGCGGCGCGTGACAGCCGGCTGGCCGCGACGTCACCGCCCGGCGTACGTCGGCGAGTTCCACGGCCTGGGCCTCGGCTGGGGCGCCGCGGCCGGCCCACCGGAGACCGACCGGTCCCGGGGGGCGTCCACGTTCTGGGAGCACGACCTGCCGCGGCAGATGGCCGACCTGGCACGCGCCCTGCCGTCCGGCCACCGGTTCGACGCCGTCGTGGTGGACGAGGCCCAGGACTTCGCCGACGACTGGTGGCTGCCGCTGACCGCGGCCCTGCGCGACGAGGACGCAGGGGGTCTCTACGTGTTCAGCGACGAGGGTCAGCGCGTCTTCGACCGGCAGGGGACGCCGCCGGTGCCGCTCGTCCCGTTGCTGCTCGACCACAACCTGCGCAACACGCGGCAGATCGCCGGCACCTTCGCTCCGCTGGCCAGCTCGCGGATGCGGCTGCTCGGCGGCGACGGACCCGACGTCCGCCTGGTCCCGTGCCCGGCCGGCGAGGCGGTCCACGTCGCCGACGACCAGGTGGACCTGCTCCTCGACGCGGGCTGGCGCCCGCAGGACGTGGCCCTGCTCACGACGGGGAGCCGGCACGCCGAGCAGGTCGCGCGGCAGTCGCGCGGCAACGGCCCGTACTGGGACAGCTTCTGGGACGACGACCAGGTGTTCTACGGGCACGTGCTCGGCTTCAAGGGCCTGGAGCGACGGGTCGTCGTACTGGCGGCGAACGAGACCGAGCCGCACGACCGGTCGCGGGAGCGGCTGTACGTGGGGCTGTCCCGTGCCCGCGACGAGCTCGTCGTGTGCGGCGACCCCGCCTTCCTGCAGGAGGTCGGCGGGGACGCGGTCAGCCGCCGGCTGCGCGTGGTCGAGCCCCGCTGACCGCGGGTCGCGACGCCGGCACGGCCAGGCCGGTTGCGCTGCTGCCGGCCCTGTGGGCTCGCAGCCATGCCACGAACTCGTCGACCGGCATCGGCACCGCCAGGTGGTAGCCCTGGCCGGTGTCGCAGCCGAGGGCGTGCAGGGCGCGGGTCGTGCCGACGTCCTGGATCCCCTCGGCCACGACCCGCAGGCCCAGGTCGTGCGCGAGCGCCACGGTGTGCCACACGATGGACGCCGCCCGCCCGCTCGTCGTGACGTCCAGGCTGAGCGTCCGGTCGAGCTTGAGCTCGTCGGCGGGCAGGTGCCGCAGGTAGGACAGCGAGGAGTACCCGGTGCCGTAGTCGTCGATGGAGACGCCGACCCCGCGCCGGCGCAGCAGCAGCAGGATGTCGCGCGCCCGCGCGGCTCGGTCATCAGGAGGTGCTCGGTGAGCTCGACCGTCATGGCCGACAGCGGCAGCCCGTGGCGTGCCGGGGCAGCGGCCAGCTTCGCGGGCAGCAGCACCGCGAACTCGTCGCCGCCGAGGCGGGCCAGCAGGTCGTCGGGTCGCAGCGTCGGACCGAGCCGGGCTGGCGACGTGCACGAGGAGCTGGTCGCCGGCCTGGTGGCCGAATGTGTCGTTGACGTGCTTGAAGCCGTCGAGGTCGAGCCGCAGCAGGGCCACGGGGTGCGCGGCGGGGTCGGCGAGGGCCCGGTCGCACCGCTCGGAGAGGGCACGGCGGTTCGCGAGGCCGGTGAGCTCGTCGGTGCGGGCGAGCCGGCACGCCTCCGGAAGGTCCCGCACCTCGCGGAGCGTCAGCACGGCGCGGACACCGGCGATCAGGGCGCACGCGACCGCGAACACCCCCGCGCTGCGGGATATCGCGTCCCCCCACCCCGACGCGAGCAGCACGAGGCTCGCCGTGAAGGCGGCCGCGGCACCGTCAGCACGCGCCACCCGATCCGTGTCGCCGCGTCGGGGTCGGCCGCCGCGAGGATCGGGGTGCCGCCCGTTCGCGCGCCTCCTGCCATCGCGGCGACACCCAGCAGCCAGACGACGTCGAGGGGGTCGCCCTCGATGTACGTACCGGCGGAGTCCGCCAGCAGGAAGCCGATGTCGGCGACGAGGGTCAGCACGAGGCCGGCAGCGAGCGCGAGCAGGGCCCCGTCGGCGCGCATCCCGAGCACCGCGGTGGTGGCGGCAGCACGAGCAGGAGCAGGTCCGCGACGGGGTAGGCCAGGTTGGTCAGCACGACCGCCGTGCTGCCCTCGCCCAGCTCGAGGAGGCGACCGAGGGTCAGAGCGAGGACCACGGCCCCGGCCCATGCGCGCCCGCACCTTCAGGACCACCGCCGCGTACAGCAGCGGGCGGACCGGGGCCGCAGGCACAGCACACCGGCCGCGGCGTAGACCCCTTGTAGAGCACGAGGTCGTGCCAGACGTCGGCCTGCCCCGGCGTACGGGTCACCACGCCGACGGAGAACCACGTGAGGCAGACGCCCAGCACGGCCACACGGCCCGGTCGACGGTCACCGCGGCGCCGGCTCGCGTCGCGAGACCCTTCATGCGACGGCTTCGACCGGGCGGGCCGGCCGTGCCGGCGACGCCGGTCCGGAGGCACCCGCGGACGGACCGGTGGGCCCCGCGGGGTCCTGCCGCCCGGCCGCCTTCGCCCGGTACATCGCCGCGTCGGCCACCCTCAGGAGCTGCTCGATGGCGCCGGGACCCGAGTCGTCGACGTCCGCGGGGAGCTCGCAGGACAGGGCCACGCCCACGCTCACGCCGACCCGCACCTCGCGCCCGCCGAGCCGCACCGGACGTCGCACCGCCGTGACGAGCCGCTCTGCCACGGCGCCGGCGTCGGCGGAGTCGGCGAGCAGCACCGCGAACTCGTCGCCGCCCAAGCGTGCCACCGTGTCCTCGGGTCGCACACGGTCGCGCAGACGGGTGGCGACCCCGCGGAGCAGGTCGTCGCCGGCCGGGTGGCCGAGCTCGTCGTTGACGGCCTTGAAGCCGTCCAGGTCGCAGAACAGGACCGCGAAGTCCTCGCGGCGCCGGCTGCGCGCCGCCAGCGCGTGCTCGACCCGGTCGAGGAACAGTGTCCGGTTCGCCAGCCCCGTCAGGGGGTCGTGCAGCGCCTGCTGGTGCAGCGCGTCGCGGGTCTCGCGCAGCTCGGTCAGCAGCCGGAGGTTCTCCGCCAGCACCAGGAGCTGGCGGGTGAGCACCATCACGACGAGCAGCAGCCCCAGCGCGAGGTCCGCCGCGGGGACCCGCCCGGAGCGCGCGTTGGCCGCGACGACGACGGTGCCCGCGACGGCCAGCGGCACGTACGGCAGCAGCAGCATCGGCCGGGTCAGCTGGCGGGACTCCAGGGCCGAGGCCTCGACCTCAGCCCTGACCCCCGGTGCAGCCGCGCCGGCGGCGACGAGCAGGAAGCCCAGCACCCAGCCGCCGCTGATCACGTTGCCGCTGGCGTAGCTCCCGCTCGTGACGAGGTAGAGGTACGCGCTGTCGGCGAAGGCGAGGGCACCCAGGCCCGCGGCCACGGTCACCAGCCGCCCCCGGTCGCCGCCCGTGGTCCGGGAGACGGTCATCAGCACCAGGGTCAGCACGACGACGTCGCCGACCGGGTAGGCCAGGGAGAGCAACGAGGCGAGCGTGCCCGAGGCGGCGTCGGCGGTGGCGTCCCCGAGCACGGTCACCCACGACAGCAGCAGCAGCGACCCGGCGATGACGGCTCCGTCGAGCGTGTCACGGGCCCGCGTGACGCCGGGGCCGGCACGCCCCAGCCACGAGCCCAGGCCCGCCGCGGCCGCGAGCGGGAACGCGAGGAAGCCGGCGTCGGCCGCCGAGGGGAACGGCACCTCGCGGCCGATGCCCACCTCGTACACGGTCCAGACGGCCTGGCCCCCGGCCCAGCAGGCGGTCGCCACCGCCAGCAGGGTCCAGGCCGGCCGGTGCCGCCGGCTACGGCGGGCAGCGTCGGCGCACGCCGCGGACGCCAGGCAGGCGGCGAGCAGCTGCCCACAGTCGTCGACGACGAGCACGACCTGCCGGCCCAGCGGGAGCAGGCCGACGAGCGCGACGAACACGCCGCCGGCAGCGGCGGCACAGCCCACGTACGCCCAGCCGGTCCTGGTCATCTGCTTGCGCTCTCCTCGAGGTCCACCCAGGCGGGTATCGGGTGAGCGGCCGTCGGACTGAAGCGGGTCACCGGCCGTACGAAGGGCGGGGACTGCGGCCGCGGGCTAGGGTCGTCGCCCGTCGGCGGCAGGTCGTGGCCCGAGGACGGGGGACTCCGATGGAGTGGCTGGTCGCGGCCGCCGGGCTGGTCGTCGTCCTCGTCGTGCTGCGGGACATCTTCCACACGCTGTTCCACCCCAGTGGGCAGGGGACGATCGCCTGGCTCGTGATGGGCGTGGTGTGGCGGGTCTCGCGGGGGCTCGGTGGCCGCCGCCGCCTCGGCGGGCTGGCGGGGCCGCTGGCGATCGTGGCGGCGATCGGCGCGTGGACCGTGCTCGTAGTGCTCGGCTGGACGCTCGTCTACTGGCCCTTCATGCCGGAGCACTTCCTGTTCAGCAGCGGCCTGGCGCCCCTGCGCCGCAACGACGCCTTCGACGCCGTGTACCTCTCGCTGGTCACCAGCGCGACGCTGGGCTTCGGCGACATCGTGCCGACCGCGTGGTGGCTGCGGCTCGCGGCGCCGCTGCAGGCGGTCGTCGGGTTCGCGCTGCTGACCGCGGCCGTCTCGTGGGTGCTGCAGATCTACCCGGCACTGTCACGACGCCGCGCGCTGGCGATCCGGCTGGCGCTGCTACGGCGCACCGCCGGGGCCGAGCAGGTCCGCGACCTCGACTCGCCGGCGGCCGCGACGCTGATCCAGGAGGTCGCGACGTCAGTCGTCGACGTCCGGGTCGACCTCGCCCAGTACGCCGAGACGTACTACTTCAGGGAGGGTGATCCGGACGTGTCGCTGGCCGCCATGCTCGGCTACGCCACTGCCCTCGCCCGCGCGGGCGCCTCGGCGGGACGTGAGGACGTCCGGTTGGCCGCCGGCGTCCTCGGGCACGCACCCGACGGCGTCGCCCGGATCCTCGATGAGGAGTTCTTCCACTGCGGTGGGTCGACCCACGACGTGTTCGCCGAGTTCGCGCGCCACCACGGGCACGAGCTCGTCGAGGCCTGAGGCCCGGCCCCGGGTCGGCCTACCCGAACCAGACCGGCGCCCGTGTGCGCGTGGGTGGTCCCGAAGTAGACGTCCATGTCCGAGAGCGCAGCGGTGGCCTGCGGGGCGACGCCCGCGTGGAGGCCGGTGGCTGCGAGCACGGCGGCCGACAGCCCGGCGACGCCCCGGAACCGTCGCCGCGGGGTCTGCCCGGACGCTGCCGACACGGACGCTGCCGACACGGGGGCGGGCTGGGCGGGGGGGGGTACCGGTGGTCAGCACGGGCCCCATCCTGGGGCGGGGTTGCACCGTGTCAACCGGTTCTCACGGATTGCACCGACTGTGCGCCGAACGGGCGGCGGTGCGTCGGCCAGGCGTCACCGTCCCGTCACCCGCAGCCCGAGCTGCGACGGTCGCTGCTGCCGACCCGCAGCGCGGCGTCAGCTGCTGACGCTGACGTGCACGTGGTCGCGGTGGTTGGCCGTGTCGCTGCCGCGGTCCTCCATGCCCTCCCAGCCGGACCCCGCCCAGATCTGCTGGTTGAAGATCACGTAGCTGACGCCGGGCTGCTTCGTGGCCCACTCCGCCACGGCCCACCCGAGGTCACGCCCCGAACCGGTCGAGTAGCGCGGGATCATGAAGTCGACCGCGCGCCCGTCATCGTGGTCGGTGGCATTGCCGCGGTTGCCGACGCCCAGCGCGTTGGACACGCCCGAGAAGGCGCCGAGACCGCAGCGCATCACCGACAGCGCGGTCGGGCTCAGCCCCGACTCGGCGCCGCGGCCGCCGCTGGAGCCGCAGCTGCCGGAGGACGAGCCACCGGACGACCCGCTCGAGGACGTCCCGCTCGAGGACGAACTACCGGACGAGGAGGTGCCGGACGAGGAGGTGCCGCTCGAGGACGAACCACCGGAGGAGGAGGTGCCGGAGGAGGAGGTGCCGGACGAGGTCGACGGCGGTGCCGACCGACCACTGCTGCGTGAGGCGCGCTCGTTGCGCGACGTGGCCTCGACCTGCTCGGCCACTTGGGCCTGCTCGGCGGCGCGCTCCTTCGCGCGGCGCTCGGCGGCCGCGCGCCGCTCGGCGAGGATGCGCTGGCGCTCCTCCTCCTCGAGCCCGTCGAGGACGGCGGCGACGGCCGCGGTCCGCTCGCTCAGCGCCGCCTTGCGCTGCGCCACCTCGTCCTGGTCGGCCTCGAGGTCGGCCGTGGCGTCGGCCAGCTCCTCGCGCTCGGCGTCCAGCTCGACGACGAGCGCGGCGACCCGCTCGACGGCCTCGCCCTGGCTGTCGCGCACGCGCTCGCCCAGGGCGGTGGTGTGCAGGTAGACCTCGGGGTCGTCCGCGGTGACCATCCGTGCGATGTCCGGGGTGGGGCTGCCGGCGCGGTAGCTCGCCGCGGCGAGCACACCGGTCGTGGTGCGCTCCGAGGCGAGCTGGGCCTGCGTGGTCTCCACGGCGCGGCGGGCGTCCCGCAGCTCGACCTTGCTGGCCTGGACGGCGGCCGTGGCCTCCTCGTACCGCTCGGCGGCGGCGGACTCCGAGCGCTGCAGCTCGTCGAGCTGGGCGCGGACGCGTTCGATCTCCGGCGTCGACGGAGCCGCGAGAGCCGTCGTCGGCGCAAGGGCGGTGATCGCGGCGGCGCAGAGCGCGACCGTCGTGCGGGCAGGCGTGAACGTCACGGTGCTCCTTCGTCCTCGGGCGTCCGGCCCGGTCGGGCCGACGTCGCTCGGGCGGGTGCGGCGTGACGTGTCTCACGCGCGGCTCGCCGGCGGGGGCGGCGTCGTCGACGTCCCCCGAGCCGACCGCCCCCCGCCCGGGGTGCCGTCGGACTCGACGTGAGCGCCGCTGCGGGACCGGTGCGGTGCGTGGGTCCGACGACTGCGGCGCTCGGTCGTGGACCCTACAGGTCACGGACCGGTAACGACAAACCCGAGCCGCGGCACGTCGCCCGCTCGGGTGTGCACCCGACACGTGGGGGTGGGGTGCCCCGGAGGCCCTGTTCTCCCTAGGGTGGGCCGGTCGGACGTCGAGGAGGCCGCCACCCGTGTTCACCCGTGTCGCTGTCGTCAACCGCGGCGAGGCCGCGGTCCGCCTGATCCATGCCGTCCGAGAGCTCGAGGCGGAGACCGGGCAACGGATCGAGGTCGTCGCCCTGCACACGACGGGGGAGGCCTCGGCGCGGTTCGTCCGCGAGGCCGACGTCGCCCACGACCTGGGCCCCGCGTCCGATCGGCCCTACCTCGACCACGCCGTGCTCGAGAGGGCGCTCGTGGACAGCGGGGCGGACGCGGCATGGGTCGGGTGGGGCTTCGTCGCCGAGGACCCCGGTTTCGCCGACCTCTGTGAGCGGATCGGCGTCACATTTATCGGCCCCAGCGGCGACGCGATGCGCCGCCTCGGGGACAAGATCGGCGCCAAGCAGCTCGCGGAGCAGGTAGGCGTCCCGGTCGCCCCCTGGAGCAACGGGCCCGTCGAGGACGTCGACGACGCCGTGGCGCAGGCGGAGCGCATCGGGTACCCGCTGATGCTCAAGGCGACCGCGGGCGGTGGCGGGCGCGGGATCCGGGTCGTGACCTCCGACGACGAGCTCAAGGCCGCCTTCGACCGCACCCGCGACGAGGCGCAGCGGTCCTTCGGAAGCGGTGTGGTGTTCCTCGAGCGACTCGTCACCGGCGCGCGGCACGTCGAGGTACAGGTGATCGCCGACTCCCACGGCACCGCGTGGGCGCTCGGCGTGCGCGACTGCAGCGTGCAGCGCCGCAACCAGAAGCTGCTCGAGGAGTCCGCGTCCCCGGTGCTCGGCGAGGAGCAGGTGGCGCGGCTGAAGGAGTCCGCGGCACGCCTCGCCGTGGAGGTCGGCTACTGCGGCGCCGCGACCGTGGAGTTCCTCTACCACCCGGGCGACGAGGAGCTGGCGTTCCTCGAGGTGAACACCCGGCTGCAGGTGGAGCACACCGTCACCGAGCTGACCACCGGGGTGGACCTCGTCAAGGCCCAGCTGCACGTCGCCGCCGGCGGCCGGCTCGAGGGCGAGCAGCCCACCGAGGAGGGCCACGCGATCGAGGCCCGGCTGAACGCCGAGGACCCCGACCGCGACTTCGCCCCGGCACCCGGGCGGGTCGCGCTGCTGACCCTGCCAGCGGGCCCCGGCGTGCGTGTCGACACCGGGCTCGCCGAGGGCGACACGATCCCCGCCGACTTCGACTCGATGGTCGCGAAGGTGATCGCCTACGGCCGCGACCGCACCGAGGCGATGGCCAGGCTGCGGCGGGCACTGCTCGCCACGCACGTCGTGGTGGAGGGTGGCGCGACCAACAAGAGCTTCCTGCTCGACCTCCTCGACCAGCCGGAGGTGGTCGACGGCAGCGCGGACACCGGCTGGATCGACCGGGTGCGGGAGGAGGGGCGTCTCGTCGCGCACGAGCACGCCGCCGCCGCGCTCGTCGTCGCCGGGATCGAGGCCTTGGAGGAGGTCGAGCGGGCCGAGCGCCAGCACTTCCTCGCTACGGCCCGCGGCGGCCGCCCGCAGGCCCGCCACGAGACCGGGCGGCCGGTGGACCTCAAGCTGCGCGGCGAGCTGCACCGGGTGCTCGTCGCGCGTCTCGGCCCGGAGCGCGTGCGCGTCCGGCTCGGCGCTGGCACGGACGACCCGTCGGTCGACGCCGTCCTGGAGCGACTCGGCACCTACTTCGCCCGCCTGCACCTGCAGGGACGCACCCACCGCGTCGTCAGCGCCACGTACGGAACGGTCCACAGCGTCGAGGTCGACGGCACCACGCACCGGGTCACGCGCGACGAGGGCGGCGTGCTGCGCGCCCCCGCCCCCGCCCTCGTGGTCGCGGTGACCGCCGAGGCCGGCGCCGAGGTGGAGGCCGGCGCCTCGGTCCTCGTGCTCGAGAGCATGAAGATGGAGACCGCGGTCAAGGCCCCGTTCGCCGCGAAGGTGCGCGAGGTGATGGTCTCGACCGGGCACCAGGTGGAGGCGGGCGCCGCGCTGGTGCGCCTCGAGCCCGTCGCCGACGACGACGACGAGGCCCCCACGGACGGCGGCGAGTCCACGCTCACCCTGCCCGAGGCCAGCACCGACCTGCAGGGCAGCGCCGAGCAGCGCGCGGCGACCGCGCTGGCCGACCTGCGGGCGCTGCTGCTGGGCTACGACCTCGACGACGTCGACCAGGCCCGCACGCTGGCGGGCTACGGCGAGGTCCGGGCCGAGCTCTCCGGCGGCGACACGGCCACGCTGCCGGGGGAGCGAGCCCTGCTCGGCGCGTTCGCCGACCTGTGCGAGCTGACCCGCAACAAGTCTGCCGGGGAGGAGACCGCGGACGAGCGGGTCCACAGCCCCCGCGAGCACTTCCACTCCTACCTCCACAGCCTCGACATCGACCGCGAGCACCTGCCGGACGTGTTCCGCGAGCGCCTGTCCCGCGTGCTCGCGTGGTACGGGGTCACCGACCTGGAGCGCGCGCCCGCGCTGGAGGAGGCCGTCTACCGCGTGTTCCTCGCCCAGCAGCGCACCGCGTCGAACCTCGGTGTCGTGACCGCCGTGCTGCAGCAGTGGCTCGGCGGTCCGCGGCCCGAGGACGGCGACGGCGACGGCGGCGAGGCGGACGTGCACGACGTCCTCGACCGGCTGGTGCTGGCGACGCAGCTGCGGTACCCGGCCGTCGGGGAGCTGGCCCGCAGCGCGCGGTTCCGCTGGTTCGACCAGCCGCTGGTGGACGAGGCCCGCGCGTCCGTTCTGGCGGGCGTGCCGGGCGAGCTGGACTACCTCGCGGCGAACCCGGACGCCGGCGACTACGACGAGCGGATCGAGGCGCTGGCCGCCATCCCGGAGCAGGTCGTGGGCTTCCTGGGGTCGCGGCTCGCCGACGGTGTCCCCGAGCGCGAGCCGATGCTCGAGGTGCTCGTGCGGCGCCACTACCGCGAGCACGAGATGCAGGGGGTGCGCACCCTGACCAGCGGCGGGCGGCCGTTCGCGGTCGCGGACTACACCCTCGACGGGCGCCTCACCCGGCTCGTGAGCACCGTCGGGACGATGGACGAGCTGGACGACCCCGAGGGGGGGCTGGTCACCGGGGTCACCGAGCAGCTCGACGCGGCACCCGAGGGCCACGAGCTCGTCGTGGACCTCTACCTGTCGTGGCCGCAGGCACCGGAGTCGACCGAGGAGGCGTGCGAGGCGCTGCGCAGGCGACTGGACGCCCTCGCGTTCCCGGCGCGGGTCCGCCGGGTCGCCGTCGCCGTCTGCCCGGACGGGAACCGCCCGGTGACGTACTTCACCCTCCGCCCGTCGCAGGACGGCGTCGTCGAGGACGACCTCGTGCGCGGCGTGCACCCGATGGTCGGGCGGCGGCTCGACCTGTGGCGGCTGCGCGACTTCGACATCACCCGCCTCGAGGCGCCGGACGACGTGCTGCTGTACCACTGCACGGCGCCGGGCAACCCCGGCGACCAGCGCCTCGTCGCGCTGGCACAGGTGCGCGAGCTGGCCGTCGTCCGCGACGAGGACGGGCAGGTGACGTCGCTGCCGCACGTGCAGCGTGCCGTGGCGACCTGCCTGGAGTCGATCCGCAGGGCGCGCACTGCGATGGGCTCGAAGGGCGCGCGGCTGGAGATGAACCACGTGTGGCTGCACGTGTGGCCGGTCGTCGACGCACCGCTGAACGAGCTGACGGCGTTGAAGAGCACCATCTCCCCGCTGACCGCCGGGGTCGGCATCGAGGAGGTCGTCGCGGCGGGCCGGGTCAAGGACGACCGCGGTCGGGTGTTCCCCGCCGCCGTGAACTTCCGGTACCAGCCCGGGTCGGGTGTCGTCGCGCACGTCGGCGGGCCCCCCACCGAGCGGCTGCAGCCGCTGGACGCCTACGCGCAGAAGGTGACCCGCTCACGGCGTCGCGGCACCGTGTACCCGTACGAGCTCGCGGGCCGGATCTCCGGCGACGGCGGCACGTTCACCGAGTACGACCTCGACGACGAGAACGCGCTCGTGCCCGTCGACCGCGCGCCCGGGTCGAACACCGCGGGGCTCGTGGTCGGCGTCGTCAGCACGCCCACCCCGCGCCACCCCGAGGGGATGCAGCGCGTCGTGCTGATGGGGGACCCGACGAAGGCGCTCGGTGCCGTGGCGGAGGCCGAGTGCCGGCGCGTCGTCGCGGCGATCGACCTCGCAGAGCAGATGGGCGTCCCGCTGGAGTGGTACGCCCTGTCCGCCGGCGCCCGGATCTCGATGGACTCCGGCACCGAGAACATGGACTGGGTCGCCGAGGGCCTCAAGCGCATCATCACCTTCACCCAGGCCGGTGGCGAGATCAACATCGTCGTCGCGGGCATCAACGTCGGTGCCCAGCCGTACTGGAACGCCGAGGCGACGATGCTCATGCACACCAAGGGCATCCTCGTGATGACGCCTGACAGCGCCATGGTGCTCACCGGCAAGCAGTCGCTCGACTTCTCCGGCGGCGTCTCGGCCGAGGACAACTTCGGCATCGGCGGCTACGACCGCGTGATGGGCCCGAACGGGCAGGCGCAGTACTGGGCGCCCGACCTCGGCTCGGCCGTCGACCTGCTTCACTCCCACTACGACCACACGTACCGGACGTCGGGGGAGGCGCTGCCACGACGGGCGGAGACGTCCGACCCGTCGGACCGCGACGTCTGCTCCTACCCGCACGCGCACCCCGACAGCGACTTCACGGCCGTGGGCGACATCTTCTCCTCCGAGACGAACCCGGACCGCAAGAAGGCGTTCGACATCCGCACCGTGATGCGGGCGGTGTCGGACGCCGACCACCCGGTCCTCGAGCGGTGGGCCGGCATGGCCGACGCGGAGACCTCGGTGGTCTACGACGCGCACCTCGGCGGCTGGCCGGTCTGCATGCTGGGCATCGAGTCGCGACCGGTGTCGCGCCGGGGGTTCCCCCCGAGCGACGGGCCCGACACCTGGACGGCGGGCACCCTGTTCCCGCGCTCGTCGAAGAAGACCGCCCGGGCCGTGAACGCCGCCAGCGGCAACCGGCCGCTCGTCGTCCTCGCGAACCTCTCCGGGTTCGACGGCTCCCCGGACTCGATGCGCAACCTGCAGCTGGAGTACGGCGCCGAGATCGGCCGCGCGGTCGTCAACTTCGACGGTCCGATCGTCTTCTGCGTGGTGTCGCGCTACCACGGCGGCGCGTTCGTCGTGTTCTCCAAGGCGCTGAACCCGAACATGACCGTGATGGCGGTGGAGGGTTCCTACGCCTCCGTCATCGGTGGCGCTCCGGCCGCCGCCGTCGTCTTCGCGGGGGAGGTCGACAAGCGCACCGGCGCGGACGCGCGGGTCGCCGACGTGGAGGCGAAGGTGTCCGCCGCGGAGGGCCCCGAGCGCGCCGCGCTGGTCAGCGAGCTCAACGAGGTCAGGGCGTCGGTGCGCACCCAGAAGCTCGGTGAGGTCGCCGGCGAGTTCGACCGGGTACACAGCATCCGGCGGGCCGTCGAGATGGGGTCCGTCGACGCGGTGATCCAGCCCGCCGAGATCCGTCCCCGCCTGATCGAGTCCATCGAGCGCGGCATGGCCTGACCCACCCCTGATCGGTGATCATGCACGTCGGGTACAGCACCCCCGCCGGTGATCATGCACTTCGGGGACGGCTCCAGCCGTCGGTGACGATGCGATCCGGCACCGGAGCCGCCGGTCGTGCCACGGGTCTACCGCTCGGTCCGGTCCGCCGCCGGGCGCCAGCGCAAGCGGGCGTTGTACCGGGGTTTAGACAGTCCTGGGGTTGTCCGTATGAAATCTTTGCCGGGCAGTCGGTCCCGACGGCGACGTTCTCGGACGCAAGGAGTTCCTCGGCATGTCCCAGCAGTACCCCGCACCACCGCAGATGGAGTCGTCCCCCCACCCACAGGGGGCTGAGGCCAAGGGGAGTGGCCTCGGTGTCGTGGCACTCGTCCTCGGCGTCGTCGCCCTGGTTCTCTGCCTCATACCGGTCGTCAACGTCGTTGCCGCCGTCCTCGGGGCTGCCGCGGTCGTGCTCGGCTTCGTCGGGCGCCGCGGCAACCGTGCCGGCAAGGGACTTGCCGTCGCCGGACTGGTCACAGGGGTCCTCGCCGTCGTCGGCGGGATCCTCTCGGCCGTCCTGTACGCGGCGGTCTTCAACGCTGTGGACGAGGTGGTGACGGAGACGGCTCAGGACGCCGCTGATGTCGCCGCCGACCAGGGTGTGCAGTCGGATGAGTCCGATGTCGAAGCGCTCGACTCCGCAGAGGTCCTGCCGATCGGCGAGACGGCACCGGTCGGTGAGTACACCGTGGCGGTCACGGCTGTGGACCTCGACGCCACGAAGGAGGTCTCGGCCGCGAACGAGTTCAATGCCGACGCCAGCAACCAGTACATCACCGTCGACCTCGACGTGGTCTACAACGGCGACGAGGAAGGCGACCCCTGGCTCGACCTGGAGGCAGTGTTCACCGGTGCGGACGCCCGGCAGTACGACTCGTCTGCCTGCGAGGCCGTGACGGCTGCGCCGGCGATCGAGGTCCCGACGCTGAACAACAGCGGTCGTGGGAGCTACCAAGTGTGCATGGACGTTCCGTCCTCGGCGATCGACGGCAGCACCCTGCACGTCGAGGAGTCCCTGTCATTCGGTGACGACAAGGCGTTCTGGGCGATCCGCTGACGCGCTCCCGACTCGAGGTCAGGGACCCACCTGAGCCGCCCCCCGGCTGTACCCGAGGTGCATGATCACCGCCGGGGGAGGCGGGTGGGGGAGGGTCAAGGGCCGGTGAGGTCGCGGCTCCGCTGGGTGGTTCCCGGCCCGCCATAGGGGTAGTCGGCTGCCACGGGGTCGCTCGCGGCGTCGAGTGCCGCGGTCTCCTCGTCGCCCAGGTGCAGCCCGGCGGCGCGTAGGTTGCCCCGCAGCTGCTCGGTGGTGCGGGCCCCGAGGATCACCGATGTGACGGCCGGTCGGTCCGCCAGCCACGAGAGCGCGACCTGCGCCATGGTCGCGTCGCGGCCCTCGGCGACCTTCTGGACGGCGTCCACCACGTCCCAGGTGCGCTCCGCCTCCGCGCGCCGGTCGTACGCCTCGACCCCGCGCTCGGGGTCCTCGCCGAGCCGCGTCGCACCGGTGGGGCGCTGGTCGCGCCGGTACTTGCCGGAAAGCCACCCCCCGCCGAGCGGCGACCAGGGCAGCAGCCCCAGGCCGGCGTCCAGGCAGGACGGCACGACCTCCCACTCCAGCTCGCGGACGAGCAGGTTGTACTGCGGCTGCAACGTGACCGGCAGCTCCAGCCCCTGCGTGCGCGCGGTGGCGACGGCCTTCTGCACCTGCCAGCCGGTGAAGTTGGACAGGCCGACGTAGCGGACCGTGCCGTCCCGCACGAAGCCGTCGAGGGTCCTGAGGGTCTCCTCGAGCGGTGTCACCGGGTCCCACGCGTGCACCTGGTAGAGGTCGACGCAGTCGACGCCGAGCCGGGTCAGCGACGCCTCGAGCGCCCGCTGCAGGTGGCGCCGGGACGTGCCCAGGTCGTTCGGGCCGGTCCCGGTGGGGAAGCGCCCCTTCGTCGCGAGCACCACGGCGTCGCGGACGTCGGCGGGCCGGTTCGCGAGCCAGCGCCCGATGATCTCCTCGGAGGCCCCGGCGGTGTAGACGTCGGCGGTGTCGACGAGCGTCCCGCCGGCCTCGACGAACACGTCGAGCTGCTCGTGCGAACCGGCCTCGTCGGTCTCGGCGCCGAAGGTCATGGTGCCGAGGGCGAGGCTCGACACCGAGCAGCCGCTGCGGCCCAGCGTGCGGTACTCCATCGTCGGCTCCTCGGGCTGCGTCCCGGTGGACGGGTCAGGCGAAGTGGTCATGGGCGCCATCCTGCCGTCGCCGGGACCTGTGGACGAACCGAGGCGGCACGGGACCGGGCCGGGCATCATCGGGCTCACGCGGGCCGTCCGGGCCCGAGCGGACCGAGCGGCAGGAGCCGGGCATGGCGACACGGCGGACCGAGCGGCTGGTGCGCGAGCTGCTGGACCGGTACGGCACGACCTACGCGGCGGAGGCCGGGATCACGCTGGCGGACAAGCCGTCCCCGCTGTACCGGCTGCTCGTGCTCGGCGTGCTGCTGTCGTCGCCGATCTCGGCGGGCGTCGCCGTCGCCACCGCACGGGAGCTCTCCCGGTCCGGGCTGCGGACGCCGGCTGCGATGGCTGCCGCCACGTGGCAGCAGCGCGTCGACGCGCTCGGGCGCGGCGGGTACCGGCGCTTCGACGAGCGGACGGCGACCCAGCTCGGGGACGGCGCCGACCTGTTGACCCAGCGGTGGGCCGGTGACCTGCGCCGCCTGCACGCCGAGTCCGGCGGCGACGTCGAGGCCCTGCGCAAGGGCCTGCAGGCGTTCCCGGGCGTCGGGCCGACCGGGTCGGCGATCGTCTGCCGCGAGGTGCAGGCCGTGTGGCCGGACGTCGCGCCCTTCGTCGACGAGCGGGTACAGCGGGGTGCTGGGGCGCTCGGGCTGCCGACGTCCCCGCCCGCCCTGGCGCGGCTCGTCGACGCGCCGGACCTGCCGCGCCTGGCGTCGGCGTGTGTGCGTGCGAGCCTCGACGACAGCGTGGTCGACGCCGTCCGACACGCCGTGGACGGCTGACCGCCGCAGATAGGGCACAATGGGGGATGGCGCGTCGACCGACGTCGCCGAGGTCGTCTGCTTCGCGCCAGCGTCGGCGCGGTTCGTCCCCCCTCCCAGGCCCGCTCACAGTCGAGCGTGCGGCCGCGGAGACGGTGAGCCAGCAACCACGGCCCACTCGTTCCTGCTTGGAAGGACCCTCGTGCCCGACGTCACCCGGGCGGAGCGCGCCAGCGCGCCCGCCACCCCCCCTCCCTCCGCGGTGCCCGCTGCCGTCCCGGCCCCGCCGGGCTTCTCCGAGCTCGGCGTACCGTCGGTGCTCGTCGCGTCCCTCGCCTCGCGGGGCCTGCAGACCGCCTTCCCGATCCAGACCGCCACCCTGGCGGACACCCTGGCGGGCCGTGACGTGCTCGGTCGGGGGCGGACCGGTTCCGGCAAGACCCTCGCGTTCGCGATCCCGACGGTCGCACGGCTGGCCGCTTCGGCGGCGTCCGGCGTCCGGCGCACCCCGCGCCGCCCGCGCGCCCTCGTGCTCGTACCGACCCGGGAGCTCGCGAACCAGGTCCGCGCCACGACCGAGCCGCTGGCGCAGGCCGCGGGCCTGCGCACGGCCGTCGTGTTCGGCGGCGTGGGCCAGAACCCGCAGGTGTCGGCGCTGCGGGCCGGTATCGACGTGCTGATCGCCTGCCCGGGCCGCCTCGAGGACCTCATCGGCCAGGGTCACGTCGACCTCGGCGCGGTCGAGGTCACCGTGCTCGACGAGGCCGACCACATGGCCGACCTCGGGTTCCTGCCCGGCGTCCGCCGCATCATGGACAGGACGCCGAAGGCGGGTCAGCGGCTGTTGTTCTCCGCGACGCTCGATAACGGCGTCGACGTGCTGGTGCGCCGCTACCTGTCGAACCCGTTGACGCACTCGGTGGACGGCGCCGCGGCGCCCCCGCCGGCGATGACGCACCACGTGCTCGCGGTCGAGACCGCCGACAAGGCCGCGCTCGTGCGCGAGCTCGCGTCCGGTCAGGGCCGCGCGCTGCTGTTCACCCGCACCAAGCACGCCGCGAAGAAGCTCGCCAAGCAGCTGACGGCTGCGGGTATCCCCGCGGTCGACCTGCACGGCAACCTCTCCCAGAACGCCCGCGAGCGGAACCTCGAGGCCTTCACGGCCGGCGGCGTGAAGGTGCTCTGCGCCACCGACATCGCGGCCCGCGGCATCCACGTCGACGACATCGAGCTCGTCGTGCACGTCGACCCACCGACCGAGCACAAGGCGTACCTGCACCGCTCCGGGCGCACCGCCCGCGCCGGGGCCGAGGGCGTGGTCGTCACGGTGATGACGCCCGACCAGCGACGCGACGTCTCCGCGCTCGCCCGCGGCGCCCGGATCACCCCCGTCACGACGAACGTCGCCCCGGGGCACGCCCGGGTGCGCCAGCTCGTCGGGGCACCGGCCCCGCTGGTGGAGCCGGCACCGCCGGCCCCGGCACAGGCGCAGCCGGCGGCGGGCTCGCGCGGCGGGCGGCGTCGCTCGGGCGGCTCGGGTCACAGCGGCTCGGGTCACGGCGGCCAGGGTCACGGCGGGACGTCGGGCGGCGGTCACGCCGGCGCGTCCAGCCGCCCCGGCACGGCCGGGCGCCCCGCGGCCGGCGGCCGTCCCGCGCGGGCGTCGTCCGCGGCACGGTTCTCCGAGTCCGGTGGTGGGCGGCCCTCCCGCTCGCGCCGGCGCGGCTGAACCGCCGGCACGACTGAGCCACCGCTCCGCCGGGGCCCTCCGGCGAGGCGAACGCCGTTCGCCGCCGTCAGCGTCGACGGCGGCGGGCTGCCCGGTTGCGGGCGACGGCGTCCCGGATCGGGGGGACGACGACACCGTGCGTCGCCATCCGTGCCCGGACCCGCCGTCGGCTCACCAGGACCCCGGTGACGCCGACGGCCCACACCGCGTACTGGGTGCTCATCGCGAGACGCCAGTCGCCGAGGTCGGCGCCGACCGCGCCGACGCCCCGCAGGTCGAGCACGAGCCCGATGGCGAAGATGGTCACCAGCGTGGCGGTGAAGCCGCCGACGTTGACGATGCCGGTCGCGGTGCCGAGCCGGTTCACCGGGTTGAACGTGCGCGCGAAGTCGAAGCCGATCATCGACCCGGGTCCGGTCACCGCGAGCGAGGCGACCAGCGCCACGAGCAGCCACAGCGGCGCCCGGCCGGGCCAGGCGAGGACCACCGTCCAGGTGGACGCGCTGGTGGCGACGACGCCGAGCACGAGCCACGAGCGCCGCAGCGGGTGCCGCTGCACCAGGACGCCGAGCGCGGGCCCCACGACGACACCGACCACGACGGTCGTGCTGAGCAACGCGCTGGCGGCCGCCGGGCTGACCCCCTCGCCGGAGACCAGGAACGGGTAGCCCCACAGCAGCGCGAAGGTGAGGCCGGGGAACTGGGTCACGAAGTGGCTCCACAGACCCAGCCGCGTGCCCGGGTGTCGCCACGCCGAGCGGACGTCGTCGACCACGGACGCTGCGGGCCTCGCCTCCCGCTGGGCGGGGTCGCCGGGTGGCGCGTCCCGCACGACGAGGGCGGTGGTGACCGCGACCACCGCGCCGAGGACGGCGGTGCCGGCGAAGGCGACGCCCCAGCCCGCGGTGGACAGGACGGCGAGGAACGGGACGGCGCTCGCCACCTGCCCGAGCTGGCCGGTCAGCCCGGTGACCTGCGTCATCACGGGCACCCGCCGCGACGGGAACCACACCGCCACGAGCCGCAGCACGCTGACGAACGTCATCGCGTCGCCGACGCCGACGAGGGCGCGGGCGGCGGCCGCCGTCGGCACGTCACCGGCGAGCGCCATCACGAGCTGCCCGACGGCCATCACGGCCGCACCGACCGTGAGCAGCCGCCTCGGACCGAAGCGGTCGAGGAGCACGCCGACGGGCACCTGCATCGCCGCGTAGACGAGCAGCTGGAGCACCGCCAGCGACCCGACGGCACTGGCGCCGACGTCCAGCCGCTCCGCGGCGTCGACCCCGGAGACCCCGAGCGACGTGCGGTGGAGCACGGCGACGATGTAGGCCAGGAGACCGACGGACCAGACGGTCCAGGTGCGGCGCGACGTCACCGGCACATCCTGTCCGACGGCACGCCGGGCCCAGCCGCCGGCGGCTCGCAGCACCGCCGCTGCGAACGCCGGATCGTGCCTCAGGCGTCCGGCGTGGCGGCGTCCACCGCCGGGTGGGCTGCCGGGACGCTGCCCAACCGGCCCGCCTGGTAGTCCTCGAACGCCTGCACGACCTCATCGCGGGTGTTCATCACGAACGGCCCGTACGCGGCGATCGGCTCGCGGATCGGCTCGCCACCGAGCACGAACACATCGAGGGCCTCGGCGCGGGCGTCTTGCCGCGGGTCGCCGGAGACGGTGAGCGTGTCACCGGCACCGAGCACCGCGAGCTGTCCCGAGCCGAGCGGACGTCGCCGGCCGTCCGCCGCGGGCGCTCCGACCGTCCCGGAGCCACCGAGGGCGTACACCAGGGCGTTGAAGTCGCGCCGCCACGGCAGCGTCAGCTCGGCGCCGGGCGCGATGGTCGCGTGCACCAACGTGATCGGCGTGTACGTGGACCCGGGCCCGGCGTGCCCACCGACCTCGCCGGCGATCACGCGGACCAGTGCGCCGCCGTCCGAGGAGCTGAGCAGGGCCACCTTCGCCGCGGTGATGTCCTGGTACCGCGGCTCGGCGCGCTTGCGCGACCGGGGCAGGTTCACCCACAGCTGGACGCCGTGGAACAGGCCCCCGCTCGTGACGAGGTGCTCCGGCGGGGTCTCGATGTGCAGGATCCCGTTGCCCGCCGTCATCCACTGGGTGTCGCCGCCGGCGATCAGGCCCCCGCCGCCGTGCGAGTCGGCGTGGGACATCTCCCCGTCGATCATGTACGTGACGGTCTCGAAACCGCGGTGCGGGTGCCAGGCGGTGCCCTTCGGCTCGCCCGGGGGGTAGTCGACCTCACCCATCTGGTCCAAGTGGATGAACGGGTCCAGCGCGCGCAGGTCGACGCCGGCGAATGCCCGGCGGACGGGGAAGCCCTCGCCCTCGAAGCCGCGCGGGGCGGTCGTCACGGACGTCACCGGGCGCGGCCGGTCGGTCAGCGGGTTCGGCTGCGGGATCCGCGGCAGGGCGAGTGGGTTCTCGACGGTCATGGCGGGCACGGCGTCCTCCTCCGGGGGATGGTGCAGACGCTACTCCCAACATAGTTGAATGTCGAACTGTTCCGGGTCGTGCGAGATGTGACGCGGACTTCGCGCACCCGGTGCCGACGAGCTGTCGGACGACGCCGCCGCGTTGCTCGAACCCCTCTCGGTCGCGCTGTGGGCGCACCGGGTGGCCCGCACCCGCGCCGGTGACGTCGTCCTGGTCACCGGCGCCGGACCGGTGGGCCTGCTCGTGACGCAGGTGGCGCGCTCGTGACGCAGGTGGCCCGGGCGCTCGGAGCCGGTCGGGTCGCGGTCTCCGACGTCGACGCCCACCGCCGCGGCCTCACCGTGCAGCTGGGTGCATCGGTGGCGCTCGACCAGGTCGCCGACGAACCGGCAGCCGCGCACCCCGTCGCCGCCGGCGACGTGGCGGACGTCCTCGTCGACCGCTCCGGGGTCCCGGCCGCCGTGGCCGCGGGCCTCCCGGCGGTGAGGCCGGGCGGGTCCGTCGTCCTGGTCGGGATGGGCTCGGACGAGAAGACGTTGCCGGTGTCGTTGCTGCAGAACCGCGAGATCCGGCTCACCGGGACGTTCCGGTACGCCAACACGGGGCCGCCGAGGCGATCGCGCTGGTCGCCACGGGCCGGGCCGACCTCGCCGCCCGCCCGGTTGGCACGGGGCGCCCCTGTGCCAACCGGGTTGGCACGGGGCGCCCCTGTGCCAGGCCATCGCTGGCACGGACGGCCCCACGAACGTGTCGAGACACCGTCCTGAGACACCGTCCCGAGGCGCCGAGCTGAGACGTCGCTCGGAGGCGTCCACGCGAGGTCGGCACGACACGTCGTGACGCCACGGTTCCCTCGCAGGATGCAGCGCGAGCGGGGGCCGGTCGCGGCCGGTCTGCCGCTCGGCCCGTCGAGCACGCCGCTAACCGGGATGTCCGGTCCGGGTTCTTGACCTGGGCCCTCCCCGGTGTTTGGCTCGGCCCGCCTGGTGGGTCCTCCTGGCGAGTGCGCAGATCCGCAGAGCGGAAGGAACTTCGGGAGATGGACAACCTCGCCGTGCTGAGCCTGCTGGCTCTGTCCCCTATCCTCACCATCGCGGTGCTGCTCGTCGGCCTGCGGTGGCCCGCGAAGTTCGCGATGCCGATCGGCTTCGTCGTGGTGATCGCGGTCGCAGCCCTCGTCTGGGAGATGGACGTCGCGAACATCGTGGCCTCGAGCATCGAGGGCCTCATCATCGCGATCAGCCTGCTGTACATCGTCTTCGGTGCGCTGCTGCTGCTCGAGACGCTCACGAAGAGCGGGGCGATGTCGACGATCCGCGCCGGCTTCACGAGCATCAGCCCCGACCGACGGGTGCAGGCGATCATCATCGGCTGGCTGTTCGGGTCGTTCATCGAGGGCGCGTCGGGCTTCGGGACGCCGGCGGCCGTCGTCGCGCCGCTGCTGCTCGCCCTCGGCTTCCCCGCGATGGCCGCGGTGATGGTCGGCCTGACGATCCAGAGCACGCCGGTGAGCTTCGGCGCCGTCGGCACGCCCATCCTCGTGGGGGTCAACCAGGGACTGTCCGGCAGCGCCGCGGTCGAGGAGCGCGTGCAGGTGCTCGGCATGACGATGCCCGAGTACATCTCGGGCATCGGCTTCCAGGTAGCGGCGATCCACGCGACCGTCGGCATCCTGATCCCTCTGTTCGTCGCGTGCATGCTCACCGGCTTCTTCGGCGAGCACAAGCGGTTCGCGGACGGTCTGAAGATCTGGCCCTTCGCGATCTACGCCTCGCTGGCGATGACGGTGCCCTACGTGCTCGTGGCTGCGTTCCTCGGCCCGGAGTTCCCGTCGCTGCTCGGCGGTCTGATCGGTCTGTCGCTCGTGATGTTCACCTCCAGCCGCGGGTTCCTCATGCCCAAGGAGGCCTGGGACTTCGCGCCGCGGTCGCACTGGGGCTCTCGGTGGATGGGCAACATCGAGCCCGACGAGGAGGTCGCCGTCGCCTCGCGCCGGATGGGCATCTGGATGGCGTGGACGCCCTACGTCATCGTCGCCGGGCTGCTGGTGCTGACCCGGACCGTGACGCCGCTGACAGAAGCGCTGCAGTCGGTGGCGATCAACTGGGACAACATCCTGGGCACCGAGGTCTCCGAGGGCCTGCTGCCGCTGTACCTGCCGGGCTTCGTCTTCCTCGTCGCGTGCGTTGCCACCTACGGGTTGCACCGGATGAGCGGGCCGGCGATCGCGGCGTCCTGGCGCGTCTCGGCTGCCCAGCTCGCCGGTGCCGGCGTCGCGCTGCTGTTCGCGCTGCCGCTGGTCCGCGTCTTCATCAACTCGGGAGCGGACTTCAACGACTCCGGTATGGAGAGCATGCCGCTGACGCTCGCGCAGGGCGCCGCGGAGCTCGCCGGCTCGTCGTGGCCGATGTTCTCGCCATGGATCGGGGCGCTGGGCGCCTTTGTCGCCGGCAGCAACACGGTCAGCAACCTGACGTTCTCGCTCTTCCAGTTCGCCACCGGGGAGGCGATCGGCGTGCAGCCGGAGACCGTCGTCGCCACGCAGGCGGTGGGCGGCGCCGCCGGGAACATGATCACGGTGCACAACATCGTCGCGGCGTCCGCCACGGTCGGGCTGCTCGGCCGCGAGGGCGACCTCATCCGCAAGACGATCATCCCAACGATCTACTACTGCCTGGCCGCCGGGTCGCTGTCGTTCATCGTCATCTACGGCGTCGGGTTCAACGCCGGGACGATCACCTTGCTGCTGCTCCTCGCGGCCCTGGCGGCCTTGGTGTTCGCGTTGGGCCGCAAGGACGAGCAGCCGCGGACGCCGTCCGAGCACCACGTCCACCGGCGCGGCCGCCACGATCACCACGACTGAGCCCACCCCTCGGTGATCAAGGACGCCCGCCCGACGTCCTTGATCACCGCGGTGGGGGCGACGCGACGTCCTTGATCACCGGGGTGGGGGCGACGCGACGTCCTTGATCACCGCGGGTGGGGGGCTGGTCAGCCGCGGCGGTCGACGAGGGTGGAGACGTCGAGACCACGGATCGAGGCGTCGAGCACCTCCACCGTGTGCGCCAGCCCGATCGTGGCGCCCTGGCGGCGCAGCGATGACGCCACCTGCATCAGGCAGCCCGGGTTCGCCGTCACCAGCAGCGACGCGCCGGTGCGGACGACGTTCGCGGCCTTGCGGTCGCCGAGCTCGCGCGCCGGCTCGGGGTTGAGGATGTTGTAGATCCCGGCGGACCCGCAGCACAGCTCGGCGTCGGCGATCTCGCGGAGCTGCACACCCGGGATCTCGGCGAGCAGCCGCCGCGGCTGCGCCCGCACGCCCTGGGCGTGGGCAAGGTGGCAGGCGTCGTGGTAGGCGACGGACACGTCCAGCGGGTGCCTCGTGGCCACCGTCCCCAGGTCGGCGAGGATCTCCGAGACGTCGCGCACCGACTCCGAGAACGCGCGGGCCCGGTCGGCGTATGCGGGGTCGTCCGCGAGCAGGTCGGCGTACTCCTTCATCGTCGACCCGCAGCCGGCGGAGTTGACGACGACGTGGTCGACGCCCGCGGCCTCGAAGGTGTCGACGGTGCGGCGGGCGTAGGCCTGCGCCTCGGCCTCGCGGCCGTTGTGCGCCGACAGCGCGCCGCAGCACCCCTGCGACGGCGGCACGACGACGTCGCAGCCCTCGGCGGCCAGCACCCGCGCGGTGGCGGCGTTCACGCCCGGGAAGAACTCGCCCTGCACGCAGCCGGTGAGCATGCCCACCACGGCACGACGGCGGCCCTGGGCGGGCACCCGTGCCGGGACGCGCTCCGCCCGGCCCAGCCGCGGCGCCAGGCCCTCCATCGCGGCGAGCTGCGCCGGGAGCCGGTCGAGCAGACCGCTGCGGCGCACGAGCTTCTCCAGACCCGAGCGCTGGTACGCACGCAGCGGCCCACGCATCGCGCGGAGCCGCTTCGGGTGCGGGAACAGCGCGAAGATCGCGGACCGCAGCGCCGCATCGGCACGGTCGCGGGTGTGCCGCCGCTCGACCTGGGACCGCGTCGCCTCGATGAGCTTGTCGTACTGCACCCCGGACGGGCAGGCCGTGACGCAGGCCATGCAGCCGAGGCACGCGTCGAAGTGCCCGACCATCGAGTCGCTGAGCGGCTCGCCCTCCATCCCCTGCTTCATCAGGTGGATCCGGCCGCGGGGGGAGTCCATCTCCTCGCCCCACAGCGCGTACGTGGGGCACGTCGGCAGACAGAAGCCGCAGTGGACACAGTCGCTGATCAGGTCGGGGTCCGGCGGCCGGTGGCCGTCGAACGCGGGTCGCGGGCCGACGCCGGGCAGTCCCAGGTCGACGACGCCGCCGTCCGTGCTGCCGCTCACGCCCCCGTTGCCCGTGGCCTCCGTGGTCGCGGGCCCCCGCGCGGTGGTGTCGGTCATCAGATCTCCCCTACGAAGCGCCCCGGTGCCAACAGGTGGCCGGGGTCGAACTGGTCCTTCACACGTCGCATCAGGTCGATCGCGGGTACCGGTCCCCACACGTCGACGGCGTCCCGCACCTCGGGGGGCGCGTCGAGGACGACGAGGCTGCCGCCGCGGGCCGTGCACGCCACCCGGGTGGCCTCGACGACCGCCGCGACAGCCGCCGCGTCGGTACCCGCCGGCAGCGCGCCGTAGAGCACCCCCGCACCGGCGGACCCCCGCAGCGCGACCGGGACTCCGGCGGCGGCGGCGGCGTCGCGGGCGGCGGCCAGCACGTCACCGACGCCTGACAGGGCCGTCGTGAGCTTCAGCCCCGTCGCGCGGTCGCCGTCCCGCCCGGCCGCGGCACCGTCGTCGTGCCACGGGTAGCGGCCCCACCCGGCGGGTTCGGCCTCGGCGTGCGACACGGTGGCTCCGGTCGCCTCGGTCAGCAGGGACGCCGTCGTGGCGGCGCGACCCTCGACGCCGGCGCCGAGCCCCTCGAGCAGGACCGTGACCGTCCCGGGCCCGCCCGCAGGAAGGTCGACCTCGACGGCGCTCGGCACCACCTGCCCCTGCACGACGGCCTGTCCGGCCCGTTGCGCTGCAGCGGGATCCGCGACCTCGACGGACACCCACCGTCGGGCCTCCGGGAGGGGGTGGAGCCGGAAGAAGGCGTCGGTGACGACCGCGAGGGTCCCGAAGGAGCCGGTGACGAGCTTGCCGAGGTCGTAGCCCGCGACGTTCTTCACCACCCGCCCGCCGGCCTTGGCGACCACGCCGTCGGCGCGCACGACGGTGACCCCGATGAGCAGGTCGCGCACGGTCCCCACCGCGACCCGGGAAGGCCCGGCTGCGGCGGTCGCGATGCTGCCGCCGATGCTGGCGCCGGGGACGGTCTCGTCGACGAGGAGGCGCTGGCCGGCGGCGGCGACGGCGGCCTGCAGGTCGGCCAGCCGCGTGCCGGCCTGGGCGCGCACGATGAGGTCCCCCGCGGCGTGCTCGAGCACCCGGTCGAGCCCCGAGACGTCGACGACGACGTCGCAGCGGCTCGGAGGCAGCCCCCAGGTGAGCTTCGTGCCGCGGCCGCGGGCGACGACGGCGAGGTCGTGGGCGTGCGCAGCCGCCAGCACCGAGGCCACCTCCTCCGTGGAGGTCGGCGCGGTGACGACGGCCGGTGCGACGCCGTCGACGGCGTCGCCGGCGCCTGCCTCACGGACCGCGTCGCACGCGCCGTCCAGCGCCGTGCGTGCGGCGTCGGCGAGCCAGGCCGTGGTCTGCGTCGCCATCAGAACGCCTCCGCCAGGCCGGCCGCCTGCGCCGGGTGCACGCCCTTGCGCCGACCCGGGACCTCCCCGCACAGCCGCGGCGTGGGAAAGATCTTGCCGGGGTTCGCGACCCCCTGGGGGTCGAAGGCGCAGCGGACCATCTGCATCGTGTCGAGGTCGTCGTCGGTGAACATCTTAGGCATGTACGCGGCCTTGTCGACGCCGACGCCGTGCTCACCCGTGATCGACCCGCCGTGGCTGATGCACAGGTCGAGGATCGCGCCGCTGACCTTCTCGGCGGCCTCGGCCGCACCCTCGACGCCGTCGTCGAACAGCACGAGCGGGTGCAGGTTGCCGTCGCCGGCGTGGAAGACGTTCGCCACCCGAACCCCGGAGGACGACGACAGCTCGGCGATCGCCCGCAGCACGCCCGGCAGGGCGGTCCGGGGGATCACGCCGTCCTGCACGATGTAGTCCGGGCTGATGCGGCCCACCGCGGCGAACGCGGACTTGCGTCCCTTCCAGATCAGGGCGCGCTCGACGGCGTCCTTGGCGACCCTCACCTCGAACGCGCCGGCCTCGCGGCAGTGCCGCTCGACCTGCTCGACCTCGTGCTCCACGTCGACGTGCGCGCCGTCCAGCTCGATCACGAGCACCGCGCCGGCACCCTCGGGGTAGTTGCAGTGCACCGCGGCCTCGGCGGCCTCGATCGCGAGGGCGTCCATCATCTCGATCGCCGCGGGCACCACGCCCGCGCCGATGATCTCGGACGTCGCGGCGCCCGCCTCGTCGGTGGACCCGAAGCCGACGAGCAGCGTCACGACGTCCTCCGGCAGCCGCACGAGCCGCACCGTCACGGCGGTCGCGACGCCGAGCGTCCCCTCGGACCCGATCACCGTCCCCAGCAGGTCGTACCCGGGCGCGTCGGGGGCGGTGCCGCCGAGGGGCACCACGTCGCCGTCCGGGGTGACGACCTCCGCGCCGAGCACGTGGTTCGTGGTGAAGCCGTACTTCAGGCAGTGCGCCCCGCCGGAGTTCTCGGCGAGGTTGCCGCCGATCGAGCAGATCTGCTGGCTGGAGGGGTCGGGCGCGAAGTAGTAGCCGTGCGGGGTCGCCGCCTTCGTCACGTCGAGGTTGATCACGCCCGGCTCGACGACGGCACGCTGGTCGGCCGGGCTGACCTCCCGGATGGTGCGCATCCGGGAGGTCACGACCAGGACGCCGTCGGCGCGGGGGAGCGCCCCGCCAGACAGCCCCGTGCCCGACCCGCGGGCCACGAACGGCACCCGCTGCTCGGCGCACGCCCGCACCACTGCGGCGAGCTGCCCGGTTGTCTCCGGCATCACGACCAGCGCGGGCGTGACCCGGTAGTGCGCCAGGCCGTCGCACTCGTAGGTCCGCAGTCGCGCGTGGTCGGCGATCACCCCGTCCGCGGGCAGCATCCGGTGCGCCACCGCCGTCACGGCCGCGATCGCCTCCGGCCTCGCGCCGGCGGTACCCGTGGCAACGGCGTCGTCGTCCGGCGAGACGTCGTCCGTCGCCGGACCCGCCGTCGTGGTCGTGCCGTGCGTGCTGTCCATCTCGCTCACGTCAGACTCCCTCGGCTGTGGTGGCGGTCCGGTCGATGCTCCGAGTCGTTGCGGCTCAGGGCATCCGCTCGTAGGCGGGCAGTGTGAGGAAGTCCGGGTAGTCCTCCGCGAGGGCCATCTCGGTGAACGTGTCCCGGGCCTCGTCCCACCGCCCCGACGAGAACGCCTCGGCGCCGACGGTCTCCTCGATCCGCGCCATCTCCTCGGCGACGATCGTCTCGACGAGGTCGCGCGTGACCTTCGTACCGCCGGCGAGCTCGACGCCCTGGTGCAGCCACTGCCAGACCTGGCTGCGGGAGATCTCCGCCGTGGCGGCGTCCTCCATCAGGTTGTTGATGCCGACCGCGCCGCGACCGCGCAGCCACGACTCCAGGTACTGGATGCCGACGCTGATGTTGCCGCGCAGGCCGCCCTCGGTGATGTCGCCCGGGGTGGACTTGACGTCGAGCAGCTGCTCCGCGGTCACGGAGACGTCCTCGCGCTTTGAGTCGATCTGGTTCGGCCGGTCGCCCAGGACGGCGTCGAACGCCTCCCGGCACGTGTCGACCATGCCCGGGTGGGCGACCCACGACCCGTCGAAGCCCGCCGTCGCCTCGCGTGCCTTGTCCTCGGCGACCTTGGCGTAGGCGGCCTCGTTCACCTCGGGGTCCTTGCTCGGGATGAACGCGGCCATGCCGCCGATGGCGTGGGCACCGCGCTTGTGGCACGTGCGCACGAGCAGCTCGGTGTAGGCGCGCATGAAGGGCACGGTCATCGTGACGGCGCTGCGGTCGGGCAGCAGGAAGTCCTTGCCGCGGGTCCGGAACGTCTTGATCACGCTGAAGATGTAGTCCCAGCGACCCGCGTTCAGGCCGGCCGAGTGGTCACGCAGCTCGTAGAGGATCTCCTCCATCTCGAATGCGGCCGGGTACGTCTCGATCAGGCACGTCGCGCGGATCGTGCCCTGGGGGATACCGACGTAGTCCTGTCCGAGCACGAACGCCTCGTTCCAGAGCCGCGCCTCGAGGTGGGACTCCATCTTCGCCAGGTAGAAGTACGGCCCTCGGCCCTTGTCGATCTGCTTCTGCCCGCAGGCCACGAGGTACAGCGCGAAGTCGACCAGGCCGCCGCTGGGGTGCTCGCCGTCCACGGTGATGTGCTTCTCGGGCAGGTGCCAGCCGCGGGGGCGGACCACGATCGTCGGCAGCTCCTCGTCCGGGCGCAGCGAGTAGGCCTTGCCCTCGGGGCTGGTGAAGTCGATGGTCCGGTCCAGGGAGTCCATCAGGTTCAGCGGGCCGGCGACGACGTTCTCCCACAGCGGGGAGTTCGCGTCCTCCTGGTCGGCCAGCCACACCTTCGCCCCGGAGTTCAGGGCGTTGACGGTCATCTTGCGGTCGGTCGGGCCGGTCATCTCGACCCGACGGTCCTCCAGGCCCGGCGCGGGGGGCGCCACCTGCCACGATGCGTCCTCGCGGATGCCGCGGGTCTCGGTGAGGAAGTCGAGGGTGCCACCGTCCGCGACGGCCGCCACCCGCTCGCCTCGCCGTGCCAGCAGCTCGCGGCGCCGGCCGCCGAGCTGCCGGTGCAGCAGCGCGACGAGCTCCAGTGCGCGCGGGCTGAGGATCTCGTCGTACCGCTCGCCCATCGGGCCGGTGACCTCGACGCCGTCCACCGTGGCCATGTCGTCCTCGCCTTCCACATCGCGGATAGTCGGTTCTGCCTGTCGGAACCCTAGGCGGGTGTTCCCGGCCGGTCAATCGCAGCCGCCGCCGGCGTGCCCTCGCCAGGTCCGGCGACCACCTCAGGGGCCGTCGGCGACGTCGGTGGTGATGCCGTCGCCGTCGAAGCACCAGTGCCCGGCCAGGGCGCTGACGCCGTCGAGCGGCTCGAGGTAGCCCCACGCCCCGTCGGCCAGCACCGTGTCGCCGGCGGAGACCGACCGGTACGACGCCGTGCCCTTGTACGGGCAGTCCGTGTGGTGGGCCGACAGCCCGAGGACGCCGGGGCGGACGTCGTCCGCCGGCACGTACCAGCGGTTCGGCAGCCCGGTCTCGGAGCACACGACGGCACGCCGCGTCTCGGCGACGACCTCACCGTGCAGGCGCACCGTCACGGGCCGGGTCGACGCCCGCGCGTCCACGCGGTGGTAGGGGTCCCGCAGGTGCCCCCGGACCTCCTCGTCCTCGTCGAACCAGGCGTCGGCGGCGCCCCAGGGCAGCGCGACGAGGCCCTGCAGCCACGGCGAGCCGTGCTCACCGTCCAACGGCTGCTCGTACGCCCAGACCGCGTCCTCGACGGTTCGGTCCCCGACCGAGAGCGACCAGTACGACGCGTCGCCCTTGAACGGGCAGTGGGTGGACGTGCCGCTGGGGGTCAGCCGCGCGCTGACGTCCTCGCGCGGCACGTACAGCTGGGGCAGCAGCTGGCTCTCGTGCAGCAGCGCGCCGCGCACGGTGTCGAGCACCACCTCACCCGCCAGCACCGCCCGGACCCTTCGGGGGAACGGCTCCAGCAGCAGCCGGTGCGCGGGCCCCTCCACCCGGTAGTTCACGTCCTGCGGCCCGTGCGCCGCGAGCGGTCCCGTCGCCATCGTCAGCGTCATGACGCCAGTGTGTCCCTGCCAGGCCCGACCGCGCAGCCGGGACCGGCGCGACGTGCGGCGCCTGCGGGGAGCGCGACATCAGACCAGCAGGGCGCGCAGGTACGCGGTGGCCGCGACCGCCTGGGTGAGACGCAGCGCAGGTGGCGCGACCCGCAGCGCCCGCCACGCCGGGTTCGCGTAGGCGACCACCTCGGCGGTGACGGTGCCGTCGTCCTGCAGCCGCACGACGAACGCCTCCTCGCCGTGCTCGGGGTGGCCCGGCAGGGTGCCGTACCCGAAGCCCTTCGCGCGGGGCCCGTCGACGACGTGGACGACGCGGCACCGGATCCGCGGCCACGCCGAGGGCCCGAGCCGCAGCTCGACGCTCGTGCCGACCTCGGCGCGGGGCGTCGTGGCGACGACGCGCATCCCGCAGCGCCGGTGCATCTGCCAGGTCAGCAGCCGGTCGGCGGCGGTGTGCAGGTCGGCCTCGCCGTGCCCCACGGTCCGGCGCCGGCGCAGCGCACCGAACCCCGGCGGCAGCTCGGAGGCGATGCCGTTCCGGGTCGCGCCCACCGGGTAGTACGTCAGCCAGTCGCCCGCCACGCGGGCCACCCTGCCCGTGAAGCGCCCGCCGCACCACTCGCACGCCTCGGGTGCCGGGGAGCGCCGCGCCGGCCGCGTTCCCGAGTCGCCGGGACCGGGGAGCGCTGTCAGGGTCGAGACCTGACGCAGGGACGACCGGCTGGGAGGCATACGTGAAGGCACTGACGTGGCAGGGCAAGCGGGACGTGCGGGTCGAGGAGGTCCCCGACCCGCGGATCGAGCAGCCCACCGACGCGGTGGTGAAGGTGACGTCGACCGCGATCTGCGGGTCCGACCTGCACCTGTACGAGGTGCTCGGTCCGTTCCTCAGCCCCGGAGACGTGCTCGGTCACGAGACGATGGGGGTCGTCGAGGAGGTCGGCAGTGAGGTGAGACACGTCGCACCCGGCGACCGCGTCGTGATCCCGTTCAACATCTCGTGCGGGTCGTGCTGGATGTGCTCCCGCGGCCTGTTCGCGCAGTGCGAGACGACGCAGGTCCGCTCGCAGGGCAAGGGCGCCTCGCTGTTCGGCTACACCGAGCTGTACGGCTCGGTCCCCGGCGGCCAGGCGGAGTACCTGCGGGTCCCGCAGGCCCAGTTCGGGCCGGTGAAGGTGCCGCACGAGGGGCCCGACGACCGGTGGCTGTACCTGTCGGACATCCTGCCGACCGCGTGGCAGGGCGTCGCCTACGCCGACGTGCCGCAGGGCGGGACCCTCGCCGTCCTCGGTCTCGGACCGGTCGGGCTGCTGGCCACGCGGATCGCCAAGCACCTCGGCATCGAGCGCGTGATCGGCGTCGACCTGGTGCCGGAGCGGCTGGCGCTCGCCGCCGCCCATGGCGTCGAGACGGTGGACATGCGCGAGGCCGGGACCGTGGCCGAGCGACTGATCGAGATGACCGGAGGGCGCGGGCCGGACGCCGTCCTGGAGGCCGTCGGGATGGAGGCCCACGGCAGCCCGCTGGGCAAGCTGGCGCACACTGCCGTCGGGCTGCTGCCCGACGCCCTCGCGAAGCCGATGACCGACAGGTTCGCGGTGGACCGGATGAACTCGCTGTACACCGCGATCAAGGCGTGCCGCCGCGGGGGGACGGTCTCCATCAGCGGGGTCTTCGGCGGCGAGAAGGACCCGATGCCGATGATGGAGATGTTCGACCGCGGCCTGCAGCTGCGGATGGGGCAGTGCCACGTCCGCCGCTGGACCGACGAGGTCCTCGACGTGCTGCGCCGCGACGACGACGTGCTCGGCGTCGAGGACCTCGCCACCCACCACCTGCCGCTGGCCGAGGCCCCTCGTGGGTACGAGATGTTCCAGGCCAAGACCGACGGGTGCGTCAAGGTCGTCCTGACGCCGTGAGCGCGGTGGAACCGGAGGGCCCGCCGCGGGTCGTGCACGTCACGGGTGCCTCCAGCGGCATCGGCCGCGCGACGGCGCAGGGGCTCGCCCGCCGCGGCGACGAGCTGGTGCTGACGGCCCGGTCCCGGGGGCCTCTGGAGGACGTCGCCCGCGAGTGCCGCGAGGCCGGCGCCGCCGGGGTCCACGTCGCCCCGGCCGACGTCAGCGACTCGGAGGCCGTCGACGCTGTGGTGGACGCGATCCTGGCGCGGCACGGCCGGCTCGACGTCGTCGTGCACAGCGCCGCCGTCGTGGCGTACGGGGCGCTGCCGGACGTGCCCGTCGAGGTCTGGGACCGCGCGATGCGCACCAACCTGCTGGGCGCCGCGAACGTGGCCCGGTCCGTGGTGCCGGTGCTGCGCCGCCAGCAGCAGGGCCACCTCGTCCTGCTGGGGTCGTTGCTCGGCCAGATCGGGGTGCCCGGGATGTCCGCCTACACGGTGGGCAAGTGGGGGGTGCGGGCGCTGGCCCGGACCCTGCAGCTGGAGAACCGCGACGTCCCCGGCGTGCACGTCACCCTCGTCGTGCCCGGGGGTGTCGACACGCCGGTCTACCACGCCGCCGCCACCTACCTGGGCCACGTCGGGCGGCCCCCGCCCCCGGTGGCGAGCCCGGAGCACGTCGCCGACCGGGTCGTGGCGGCACTCGACCGGCCCCGGGCGAGAGTGAGCGTCGGGCCAGTCAACCCACTGATGACGGCCGGCTTCGTGCTGCTGCCCCGGGTCTACGACGCCCTGGTCGGGCCGCTGTTCGCCCGGCTCGCCCTGGAGCCCGAGGCGGTCGCCGACGGCACCGGCAACGTGCTGGCCCCCCAGGACGGCGACCACCGGCTGCGAGGGACGGCCGGCAGCGGGGTACGGGCGGTGCTCGCCAGCGCGGCCGCGGCGGTGCGTCCCCGGCGCTGAGGGGGGACCCTTCAGTCGCGGGGTCGAAGCCGGGCCACCCACACCCGGTGGTTGCCGCTGTGCCCCACCCGCGTCAGCCGGAAGTCGCACGTCACCTCGTGACCCTCCGCGTGCAGCACCGGCAGCACGAGGTCGCGGTCGAGCACGGTCGGGCTGCCGCCCGCCAGGTACCGCGTGAAGCCCGCGACGTGCGCCTCGCGCATCGCCGGGGGCACGAGGACGACGATGCGGCGGCCGACGAGGTCCGCCGGGTCCCAGCCGAAGGCCCGTGCCGCGGGAACGCTGACGGCGACGACACGGTTCCGCTCGTCCCCGGCGACGAGGCACTCCGTGGACGCGGACACCCAGGCCCCGTCCCAACCGGGCACGGCGGCGTCGGCCACGTCGTCAGCGGGCACGGCCAGGTCGCCGGCGCTCTCGTGCCAGGCGCGGGGCCGGCGTCCGCCGAGCTGTCCCGCGACCTCGTCGCAGCACCAGTCCCGCAGCATGAGCACCTCGGGCAGGGCCGGCAGGGTCAGCAGCTGTCCCTGCAGGGACAGCTGCTCGGCGGTGTCGAGGACGACGCGCAGCGCTGTGAACGACGCGGCGCCCTGGTCCCCGGGGTGCAGCGCCACGTCGGTGGCACCGGTGGGGGCCGGTGCGCCGACTCCGCCGGGTTGGGCCGGCACGACCCCGTCCTTTGTCGTCGCGCGCTGCACGGCGGACGCCAGCAGCGCCTGGGCGTCCTCCGCGGCGGCGAGCGCCGCATCGCCCGCGGGGGTGGCGCCGGTCTCGAAGCGGTGCAGCACGAGCTCGCGCAGCATCTCGTCGTGATGGGCCTGGGCGGCGCGCCAGAGCCCGCCCGGCATGCCGAGCAGGCGGACCTCGGCGCCGGGCTCCTCGGGCCCCGCGCCCGGTGACCAGGCCGCCGCACCGATCGCGTGCAGCGCGAGGGCCCGGGGCCGGCCCGCGCGGCCGGCACGGTCAGCCCGGGCGGGACGGTCGACAGGCGTGGTCCCGGCCGCGGCACAGGCTGGTCGGGCGGCGGCGGAGCCGCCGGCTCCGTCGCGCGCGGCGGGTGTGCCCGGCGCGCTCCCGCGATCCCCGTCGGCCGGCAGCTCGAACCAGGTCGTCTTGCCCTCGGCGTCGGCGTCGACGCCGACGGTGCGGGCCAGCGCCGAGACCAGGGCGAGGCCGCGACCGGTCGAGGCGAGCCTGTCGTACCCGCGCAGCGCCGGTGGCAGCCGGGACCGGTCGTGCACGCCGATCCGGACGGCGTCACCCTCTCGCGTCACCCGAACCTCGATGTCGGTCCGGGCATGCAGGACGGCGTTGGTGACGAGCTCGCTGACACCGGTGCGGGCGCTGTCGAGCAGCTGGTCGTGCCCGAGGTCGGAGAGCACGGACCCGACGAACCGCCGCGCGACACCCGGGCTGGCAGGGTCCGCCGGCAGGCGCAGCAGCGACTCACGCCGGTACCCCTCGCCGTGGGTCACCGTCACTCCCCTCCCGGGCGCCTCGTGCGGCCCGCCTGCCTGGTGTGGCTACCCCTCGTTCGCGGCAGGCCGCCGGTCGGTTTGGTGACCCGCTCGACGGCGAGCCCGATCCCCGGACGTACAGCATGCACCCTCACGTCCTTCGGTGAGGCAGAGCCTCGACCTGAGATACGCATGGTGACTTTCCCTCATGTGGAGTGACTCGTCCGCTTCGCGATGCGGTCGCTCGGACGGCCGTCGCCGCCGTCGGACCCGCGTGGGATCGTTCGTGGACGGCGGCCAGGCCGCTCGCCGGGGGCGACCGCCCCCCGGGCCACCAGACCCACCGGAGGTCACCGTCGTGCTGCCCGCCGACAACCCGTTCGCCCGCCCCAGCGACCTCCCGTTCGGGCTCCCACCGTTCGACCGGATCTCCGACGAGCACCTGCGGCCGGCGTTCGACGCGGGGATGACGGAGCAGCGGGCCGAGTGGGAGGCGGTCGCCACCCACGACGCGGCGCCCACGGTGGAGAACACCCTCGAGGCGCTCGAGCGCTCCGGGGCGCTGCTCGGCCGGGTCGCCGCGGTGCTCTTCAACCTGGCCGCATCGCACGCCCGGCCGCCGATCCGGGCCGTGGAGGAGGAGGTGGCGCCCCGTCTCGCCGAGCACAGCGACGCGCTCTACCTCGACCACCGGCTGTTCGCCCGCGTCGACGACCTGCACGGGCGCCGCCACGAGCTCGACCTCGACGCCGAGACCGCCCGCCTGCTCCGCCGGTACCACCTCGACTTCGTGCGCGCCGGTGCCGGGCTGGGGGCCGACGCCCAGGAGCGGCTGCGGCACGTCAACTCCGAGCTGTCCGCCCTCACCACGCGCTTCCACTCCCTGGTCCTGGACGGCGCCAACGCGGCCGCGGTGCACATCGGCGACCGCGTCGAGCTCGACGGCCTGTCGCCGGAGCAGGTGGCCGCCGCCGAGCAGGCCGCACGCACCCGCGGGCACGCGCAGGGCTGGCTGCTCACTCTCGTGCTGCCGACGTCGCAGCCGGCGTTGGCGGTGCTGACGAACCGGTCGGTCCGGCAGCGCCTGCACGAGGCCTCCGTCCGGCGCGGTCTCGGCGGCGACCACGACACGCGCCCGGTCCTGACCCGGCTCGTCGCGCTGCGGGCCGAGCGGGCGGAGCTGCTCGGGTACCCGGAGCACGCGAGCTGGACCGTGACCGACCAGACCGCCGGCAGCGTCGCCGCGGTCGACGCGATGCTCACCCCGATGATCGGGCCTGCCATCGCCAACGCCCGCGCCGAGGCCGGCGAGCTCGAGGCGGCGCTGCGGGCCGACGGGCTCGACGGGCCGCTGCAGCCGTGGGACTGGCCGTTCTACGCCGACCGGGTCCGGCGCGAGCGGTTCGCGGTCGACGCGAGCGCGCTGCGGCCGTACTTCGAGCTCGACAGGGTGCTGCGCGACGGCGTGCTCAACGCGGCCTCGCGGCTCTACGGGGTGTCGTTCACCGAGCGCCACGACCTGCCCACGTACCACCCGGACGTGCGGGTGTTCGAGGTCCGCGACAGCGACGGCTCGCCGCTGGGGCTGTTCCTCGCGGACTGGTTCGCCCGTGAGACCAAGAGCGGCGGCGCGTGGATGAGCACGTACGCCGACCAGTCGCACCTGCTGGGCCACCGGCCGGTCGTCACCGTGAACCTCAACGTCCCCCGGCCGGCGGACGGGGAGCCCGCGCTGCTGACCGGCGACGAGGTCCGCACCGCGTTCCACGAGTTCGGTCACGCCCTGCACGGGCTGTTCTCCGACGTCCGCTACCCGCGGTTCTCCGGGACGTCGGTGCCCCGCGACTTCGTCGAGTTCCCCTCGCAGGTCAACGAGATGTGGGCCTGGGACCCCGACGTGCTGCGCGCCTACGCGGTGCACCACGCCACCGGCGAGCCGCTCGCCCCGGAGCGGATCGACGCGATGCTGGCGGCCCGGGCGTCCGGTGAGGGGTTCGCCACGACCGAGTACCTCGCGGCCGCGCTGCTGGACCTGGCGTGGCACCGGCGCACGACGGCGGCCGGGCCCGTGCGGCCCGGGGACGTCGAGGACGTCGAGCGCGACGTCCTCGCGGTCCTCGGCCTCACGCTGGACGCGGTGCCGCCGCGGTACCGCACGACCTACTTCGCACACGTCTTCGCCGGCGGGTACAGCGCCGGGTACTACTCCTACATCTGGAGCGAGGTGCTCGACGCCGACATGGTCGGGTGGTTCGCCGAGAACGGGGGACTGCGCCGCGAGAACGGCGACGCCTTCCGCGCGGGGCTGCTGTCCCGCGGCGGCGCGGTCGACCCGATGGAGGCCTTCGCGGCCGTACGGGGCCGGGCCCCCCGGATCGAGCCCCTGCTCGCGCGGCGCGGACTGCTCGCGGACGACGCCGCGGCGCCTGCCGGGCGGGCGGCGGAGCCGACGGGCACCGGCGTCAGCTGAGGACGTCCTTGCGGGCGAAGTGCCACCACGCCACCCACGCCGCGATCGTCGCGTAGAGCACCGACCACAGCACTCCCCGGGTCATCTGCCCCCAGACCACCTCGGTCCCCAGGGCGTCGAGCCAGGCGTAGGCGTGGTGCGTCGGCAGTCCCTCGCGCAGGTCGCCGAGGGCGTCGATGCTGTCGAGGATCCCCGAGACGATGCTCAGCAGCACCGCACCGCCGACGGCGCCCAGCGGGGCATCGGTCCACGTCCCGAGGCAGAACGCCAGCCCGGCCACCCACAGCGACGACAGCAGCAGGTACGCCGTCGCCACGGCGAGCCGGGTGACGACGTCCGCGCCCTCCAACCGCGTCCCGAGCGGGGTGGTGACCGGCTGCCAGCCGTAGAACACCGTGCCGACCGCGAGGGAGACGCCGACGAGGAGGAGCAGGGCCACGGCCGTGCTCGCGAGGGCGACGAGGAGCTTGCTGCGCAGCAGGCGCGAGCGCGGCACCGGGGCGGCGAGCAGGTAGCGCAGGCTCGACCAGCTCGCCTCGCTCGCGACCGTGTCGCCCGCGAGCAGCGCGACGACGATCGTCAGGAGGAACCCGGTGACCGCGAAGAGCACGAAGAGCGTGAAGTTCCCGCCGCCGGAGGTGGCAAGGTCGACCAGTGCCGGCGCGCCCCCGTCGTCCCCGTCGCCGAGTGCGAAGGCGCCGACGAGCAGGAGGGGCAGCAGCACGAGCAGGCCGGCGACGACCTGGGTGCGGCGTCGGGCGACCTGTCGGCGCGCCTCGGCGGCCAGCGGCAGGGCGCGGACCGGCCCGACTGAGGCGGGCGAGCTCACGGCGCCCCCTGCCGCACCAGGTCGAGGAAGACCTCCTCCAGCCGGCGCTGCGGCACGACGCGGCCCACGCCGACGCCCGCCGCGACGAGCCGGCGGACGACCTCCGCCGGCGTCACGTCGCCAGGGTCGACGACCACGGTGCCGCGCGCGCCGTCCTCGGCGTGGATCCCGACCAGGCCGTCGCCGGACAGGGCGGCCACCGCCGCGGCCGGTGAGTCCACGTCGAGGAGGAGCCGGCCCCCGCCCGCCACGAGGTCGGCGACGGGCCCGGACGCGACCACTGCGCCCCGATCCATCACCACGACGTGGGAGCAGGTCTGCTCGACCTCGGCCAGCAGGTGGCTGGAGACCAGCACGGTCCGCCCGCCGGCGGCGTAGTCGCGCAGCACGTCGCGCATCGCGCGGATCTGCGGCGGGTCGAGCCCGTTCGTGGGCTCGTCGAGCACCAGCAGGTCGGGCCCGCCCAGCATCGCCTGCGCGATGCCGAGCCGCTGTCGCATCCCGTGGCTGTACCCCCGGACGGGCCGGTGGACGGCGTCCCCGAGACCCGCGACGGCCAGGGCCGGCTCGAGACCGGCCTCGGCCGGCGGGCGCCCGGTGGCCTGCCAGTACAGGCGCAGGTTGTCGATGCCGGTGCGGTGCGGCAGGAAGCCAGGTCCCTCGACGAACGCCCCGACGCGACGCAGCACCGGCGCGCCGGGACCGACCGGCTCGCCCAGCACGCGCATCGACCCGTCGGAGGGGTGCACGAGACCCATCAGCATCCGCAACGTGGTGGTCTTGCCGGCACCGTTGGGCCCCAGCAGCCCCACCACCTGGCCGCGGCCGACCGTGAACGAGACGTCGTCCACCGCCCGCAGCCCGCTGGGCCACACTTTCGTCAGGCCCGTCACGACGAGCGGGACGTCGTCGCCGTCGCCGGTGTCGGCCGGCGTCTGCTCATCCGACGGCAGCGAGCGAGCCGGCCGCAGCGTGCGGGCCCGCCGGCGCGACGCGGCGACGGCGGAGACCGCGGCGGCGAGCAGCACCGCTGCCACGACCGCCGCGAGCGCCGCGGGCACGTCGCCGCCCGTGCCGGTACCGGTGGTCCCGGGCGGCTCGGTCGGCAGCACCAGGGCGGCGCCCGGGGCCAGCGCGATCCGGTCGACGCGCGGCGCGTCGGGCACGGCGTACGCGGCGTCGGTGGTGGCGACGACGACCCGCAGCCGGTGCCCGGCAGGCACGTCGAGCGCCAGCGCCGGCAGCGACACGGTGACGTCGCGGGGCTCGTCCGGCCTCAGGCCGGTGAGCCGGAACGGGGCGACGAGCCGGCGGGGCAGCTCGGCGGTGCCGACGGCGTCGACGTCGTACACGCTCGCGAACAGCGTCGCCTCCGGCGCGTCGGACGTCACCTGCAGGTCCACCCGGGGGGCACCGACGAGCCGGACCGGGGCGTCCAGCTCACCGGTCGTGAAGGTCGCACTCTGCCCGGGCAGCACCGACACCGCGGTCCCGGCGAGCGCGCCGAGCCCGTCGGTGACGACGTCGCCCACCCCGGGGACACCGGTGACGGCTGCCGGCTCGCCTCCCGGCGGGGACACGACCGTGGCGGCGGGACCGCGCAGCGCCAGCGTCGCGCGGGGCGCGCGCGCCGCGGCGTCGCCGGAGGGCACGCCGAGGCCCGGGTAGGCGCCGGCGCTACGGACCGCCGGGCCGCCGTCGCGGCGCCGCCGCGGCATCGCCCACGCGAAGCCCGCCCCGGTCCGCTCGGCTGCGGCCGTGCCGGCGGTGGTCGTCGCCGCCGTCGCGGGCAGCCACCGGTCCAGCCAGTCGAGGGTCTCGCTCTCCGCCCGATCCGCGTCGTCCAGGCCGCCGTCGTGGCCGCCGTCCAGCCAGACCGTGCGCACCGGGACCCCAGCCGCCGACAGGGCGCGCGCCGAGGCGTCGGCCTGCGACAGCGGGAACAGCGAGTCGGACTCGCCGGGCAGCAGGAGCACCGGCGCCCGCACCCCGGCGAGCACCGGGGCGGGGCTGCGCCGCCGCAGCAGCCTCAGCGTCGCCGCGTCCGCCACCCCGGTCGTCGCGAGCCGGGTGTAGGCGGCGCAGACGTCGTCCGCGAACGCCCCGCAGACCGTGGCGGGCCCGCTCGGGACGTCCCCGCCCGGCGCGCCGTCGCCTGAGCCGCCGGAGTCACCAGCCGCCGCCGCGTCGACGCCGTCGGGCGCGCCTGCCGTTCCCTGCGCGGCGGCGAGGAAGCGGGCCGCCCACTGGCGCGCGAACACACCGACGTCGTCGACGGGATCCACGGCGGCGGGTGTGGGCGGGCCGCCGTCGGCAGGCGTCGTGACCGCGTGCTGGGGGACGAGTGCCTGGCTCAGGTCGTGCCACGTGATCGAGGCGGCGACCGCGTCGACACGGTCGTCGGTCCCCGCCAGCATCAGCGCCAGCGCACCCCCGTAGGACCCGCCGACCACGCCGACCCGGGGGTCCCCGGCGGCGTCCCGGGCGACGTCGTCGCGGTCGGCGAGCAGGTCGACGAGGCGGCGGGCGTCGGCGACCTCGTAGTCGGGGTCGTCCAGGTGGATCCGACCCCCGGAGTCCCCGAAGCCGCGGGCGGTCCACGTGAGCGTGAGGTAGCCGGCGCGGGCGAGCTGCGTGGCCTGCTCTGCCGTGGACTCCTTGCTCCCGCCGAAGCCGTGGGCGAGCAGCACTGCCGGGCGCGGCGCCGGGTCCGCGTCCCCGCCGGCCGCCAGCCGGACCGAGACGTCGAGTGCGACGGGCTCGCCGCCGGGCTCCGGGCCCACCTCGACGCGCAGCGGGGTCTCGGTCACCGGCTCGACGTCCCCGCCGGGACGAGCGATCACGACGGCGGCGACGAGCAGCCCCGCCAGCACCGCCGCCACGGCAGCGGACCGGCGGCGCCTCACGGCCCCATGGTCGCACCCGGCGGCGAACCCCCTCGTGATGACCGGGACTCGTGGTGACCGGGACTCGTGGTGATCAGGGGAGTGGATTCCTTGATCACGCTTGGATTCCTTGATCACGGGGAGGGTGAGGCGGAAGGGGGAGGGACGGCGGTACGCCGGCCGACCTACGCTGGGCGGGTGCGCGTGCGACCGGCCCTGACACTCCACCGCGTCGACGTCCCCAGCGACACACCGGGCGCGCCGGGCCGGCTCGCCGACGTCGTCGCCGGGGGCGGCGTCGTCGTGCTCTCCGGGGCCGGGCTGTCGACGGACTCCGGCATCCCGGACTACCGGGGCCCGACTGGCACCCTGCGACGGGCCGCGCCGATGACGTACGAGGAGTTCACCTCCGACGTCGAGGCCACGCGGCGCTACTGGGCGCGTAGCCACCTCGGGTGGCGCACCGTCGCCACCGCCGAGCCCAACGCGGGGCACCACGCGGTCGCGACCCTGCAGCGGCGGGGTCTCGTCGCGGGCGTCGTGACGCAGAACGTCGACGGCCTGCACCAGGCCGCCGGCAGCACGGACGTCCTGGAGCTGCACGGTGGCCTGCAGAACGTGGTCTGCCTCGGCTGCCGGTCCCTGTCGCCACGCCGTGCGATGCACGGCCGGCTCGCCGCGGCCAACCCCGGCTTCGAGGCCACGGTGCGCTCGGTGAACGCCGACGGCGACGTCGACATCGACCTCGCTGCCGTCGCACGCTTCCGGCTCGTGGCGTGCCCGGCGTGCGGCGAGGGACCGCTGAAGCCGGACGTCGTGTTCTTCGGCGAGAACGTGCCGCCGGAGCGGGTGCGGCAGGCCACCGCCCAGGTCGACGCCGCGCGGGCGCTGCTCGTGCTCGGTTCGTCGCTGACGGTCATGTCGGGCTATCGGTTCGTGCTCCAGGCGATGCGGCGAGGCATCCCGGTCGTCATCGCCTCGGCCGGTCCCAGCCGGGGCGACGAGCACGCCGCCGTCCGGCTCACCGGCCCGCTCGGGACCGTGCTGCCCGACCTCGTGGCCCGGCTGGGCGGTGCGACCGGCACCGCCACGCCGGTCGCGCTCCTGGACGGCGCCTGACCCGGGCCCCTGACCTGGCGGCCCTGCGACCCCGCCGCGTCAGGCGCTCTGCCAGAGCCCGATCACGTTGCCCTCGGTGTCCTTGACGTAGGCCAGGAAGCCCATGTCGCCGACCGCCTGGCGCGGGACCACCGTGCTGCCCCCGAGGCCGCCGACGGTCTCCAGCGCCTTGTCGACGTCGTCGACGTCGACGACCACGATCGGCCCCGCGCTGGGGCTCTGGTCGCGCGCCATCATGCCGCCGTTGATGAACCCCGACTCGCTCGGTCCCTGCTCCCCGCTGGGCCCCGAGCTGACCATGGTGTAGTCCATCTCCGGCATCGGCTGCACCTCCCAGCCGAACGCGTCCCGGTAGAACCCGCGGGCCCGGTCGCCGTCCTCGTAGGGGATCTCGAAGTGCACGACCCGTCCGCTCATGTCACGCCTCCCGACGTCGCTGCGTCCCCCTACCGGCACGACGCTAGACCCGCGCAGCGCGAGGACGCCACGGCTGCGCTCGACCGGTTCGTGCTGCCCCGCAGGACGAAAGCCGCACCGACGCAGAACCTGCGCGAAGCGGGGGTGCTACGTCGGTGCGATGTCAGAGCACCTGCGCGGCGAGCACGGCGACGTCGTCGTCAAGCTCGCCGGCACGCCCGGTGAGCCGGTCCACGAGGGCCTGGGGCCCGTGGTGGGGGAGGTGCCCACGCACCACGTCGACGAGGTCCGCCAGGTCGGCGTCGATGTCGCTGCCCCTGCTCTCGACGAGTCCGTCGGTGTACAGCAGCACGGTGCTGCCGGGAGTCACGCTGAGGTCGGCGGGCCGGCGCGCCTCGTCGACGGGCACACCGAGCGGGACGCCGGCGGCCTCGGTCAGCAACCGGGCGTCGCCGTCCGGCGTGATCAGCACCGGGGGCAGGTGGCCGGCGCTGCCCCAGATCAGGCGCGGCGTGCGGCGGCGGCGGTAGACGCCGTCCGGCTGGTCAACCGGCTGCACCCGTGCGTAGACGCACGTCGCGAGCTGGGCCATGTCGAAGCCCTGCACGAGCTGGTCCATCCGGTCCAGCACCTGCGACGGGCTGTCCCCGGCCCAGGCGCACGTGCGCAGGACGCTGCGCAGCTGCCCCATCGCGACCGCCGCGGACAGGTCGTGGCCCATCACGTCGCCGATCGCGAGGGCAGTGGCACCGTCGGGGAGGGCGAAGACGTCCCACCAGTCGCCGCCGACCTCGTTCTCGCGACCGGCAGGCAGGTACTGGGCGGCCAGGGCGAGGCCCGGCACGTCCGGCAGCTGCGGCAGCAGACCGCGCTGCAGGGTGACCGCCGCATCGTGCTGGCGGGTGTAGAGCTGCGCGTTGTCCACCGCGAGTCCGGCCCGGCGGCCGAGGTCGACGGCGAGGTCGAGGTCGATGTCGGTGAGCAGGGGGCTGTCGGGGCCGTTCACGAGCATCATCGCCCCGACGACACGGCGCCGGGCGGCCAGCGGCACGGCGAGCCGCGAGCCGACGCCCAGGAGCGTCGTGAGGGCGGCGAGCTCGGCGGCGGCCGGGGTGTGCGGGGTGACCGGCTGCGCGGGCGACTGGATCAGCGAGCGGCCCGCGCTCAGCACGGTGTGCACGGCGCTGCCGGCGTCGATCGCCTCGGGCAGCAGCGCGGTGTACCGCTCGAGCAGCGCGGTGCGCCCGTCGCGGTGGCGCGCGATGGCCCGGCCGACCCGGCGCCCGTCGTCGCTCAGGGCGATCACCACCCAGTCCGCCAGCAACGGCACGACCAGCCGCGTCAGCCGGTCCAGCGACTCGTCGACGTCCAGGGTGGACGCCAGCAGGCCGGTGGCCTCGGCCACCAGGGCCAGCCGGTCGCCCGACCGCTTCGCCGCGGTGAGCGCCTGCTCAGCGACCTGTCGCGCCGCCTCGGCATCGGCCCGCGACCGCTCGGCATCCGCGCGGGCCCGCTCCGCCTCGGTCTGGGCGGCGTCGGCCTCGGCCCGAGCCACCTGCTCGGCCGCCAGCGCCCGCTGCCGGGCCAGGTCGGCCTCGACACGCTCGGTGACGTCGGCTTGCACGCCGACGAAGTGGGTGACCCGGCCCTCGCCGTCGCGGACCGGGCTCATCGACACCTGGTTCCAGAAGGCGGTGGCGTCCTTGCGGTAGTTCAGCAACGTGACCGTGACGTCCCGGTGGTGATCCACGGCGTCGCGCAGCTCTGCCACCGCTGCCGGGTCGGTGCCCGGCCCCTGCAGGAACCGGCAGTTGCGTCCCAGCACGTCCGCGTGCGTGTAGCCGGTTGTCGCGGTGAAGGCCGGGTTCGACCACATCAACGGGACGTCCTCGGCGGTCGCGTCCGCCAGCGTGAAGGAGATCCCGGTCGCGCGGACGGCGCGGTCGCGCAGGCCTGCCCCCCCGCCGGTCACCGCGGCGCCGCGCGCGTCGGCCACGGCCTCGCGGTCCCGCAGCGGCAGGAGCACGATCAGGCGGTACCCGCCGAGCGACGGTGCGCCGCCCAGGGGCAGACCGATCGCGAGCAGCGGCTCGCGCACCGCCGTCTCCTGCGACGAGCGCCGTGCCGTCACCGGTTGACCCGCCACCGGCTCGCCCCGGGCGGCGAGCGACAGCGGGTGGCTGGTGTCGGACAGCTCCTCGCCCTCGATGTCGCGCAGGCCGGCGGCGTCGGACCAGGCGTCCACGCCCGCAGGCAGCGGCAGGTCGGGTGCCAGCTGCACGGCCAGGGAGCTGGCGTGCACGACCCGTCGGCTCGCCGCGTCCACCAACAGCACAGCGGCTGCGTCGTCGCTCTCGGCGCGGGCGCCCGTGACGGCCGCCCTGTGGGCGATGCCCTCGACGTCGACGGCGCTCAGATCGCGCGGCGCCGAACGGTCGATGGGCTGCACCCGCCGAGACTAAGGCTGACCTGACCCCGTGGCGCGAGCAGCCCGGTGCGCGCCTCGCGCTCAGCCACCGCGGACGACCAGGACCTCGTGCACGGCGGCCACGTCGGCGTCGCCGAGGCCCGCCGCGAGCGCGCGCTCCAGCGCCCGCCGCACCCCGGGGGCGACCTCCAGGTCGAGGTCCGCCGCCGCCGCGGCAGCCTCGACCAGGGCTGCGTCCTTGGCGGCTCCCGCCAGCGCGAAGGAGGCCGCGTCGGTCTCGCCGTCGACCATCGCCGCGCCCTTGAGCTGCACGTACGGCGCGTCGAGCGCTCCGCCGCGGACGGCATCCAGCACCAGGGCGGGTTCGAGCCCGAGCCCACGTGCCAGGGCCAGGCTCTCCGCGACCCCGGTCACCACGGTGAGCACCCAGGCGTTGCACGCGAGCTTGAGCCGGGACCCTGCCCCGGCCTCGCCCACCCACATTACCCGGGAGCACAGGGGACCGAGCACGGCGTCCGCGACCGGCCGCGCCGCCGCGGGCCCCGAGGCGAGCGCGACGAGCGCCCCGGCCTCGGCGGGGGCCCGCGTGCCCAGCACGGGTGCGTCGACGAGCACGAGGCCGTGCACCGCGGCCAGGCCGTGCACGCGCTCCGCGCCCGCCACGCCCACCGTGCTGCACTGCAGCCAGACGGTGCCTGCCGACAGCCTCGGCCCACAGGCCTCGACCGCAGCGACGACGGCGTCGATGTCGAACAGCATCGTGAGCACGACGTCGGCGCCGGCGACCGCGTCGCCGGCGCCGGCACACACCTCGGCGCCTGCCTCGGCGAGCGGCTCTGCCCGGGTGCGGGTGCGGTTCCACACGCGCACGCGGGCCCCGGCGGACGCCAGGTTGCGTGCCATCGGTGCGCCCATGGTGCCGGTCCCGAGGACCGCGACGGTCAGGTCACGCAGGCGGGTCATGGCGCTCAGCCTGCCGTCCCCGGGCCGCCGCACGCCAACCGGCGCACCGCGTCAGCGGTCGAGCAGCTGGGCCAGGTGCAGCGACGGACGTCCGGCGAGCTGGTCGAGCTGGGTGCGGCACGAGAACCCGTCGGCGAGCACGACCGCGCCCGGCCCCGCGTCGCGGACCGCCGGCAGCAGCGCGTGCTCGGCGACGGCGACGCTGACGTCGTGGTGGCCGCGCTCGACACCGAAGTTGCCTGCCAGCCCGCAGCACCCGCCCAGGCGCTGCACCCGGGCGCCGGCCCGGGCCAGCAGCGCGGCGTCGGCGGCCCAGCCCATCACGGCGTGGTGGTGGCAGTGCGGCTGCGCGACGACGGTCGCGCCCGTCAGCGCGGGCGGCTCCCAGTCGGGGGTCTGCGTCAGCAGCTCGGCCAGGGTCCGCGTCGACGCGGCCACCCGGGCGGCGTCCGCCGGCAGGGATCCCCGCGAGGCGCCGTGAGCGCTCGGGGCGGCGACGGCGTCCCCCTGTGGGCCGGTCTCGTGCGGTCCGGTCCGGGGCGCGTCGCCGCGGGGCGGCTCGCCCAGCAGCTCGACGGCGTCGGAGCGCAGCGCGGCCGTGCAGGAGGGCTCGACGCCGACGACGAGGGCCCCGGCGTCGACGTGCGGCGCGAGGGCCCTCACGGTGGCCGCCATCTGCCGGGCGGCGCCGTCCAGCTGCCCGGTGGAGGTCCACGTCAAGCCGCAGCAGACCTCGCCGGTGGTGGTGTGGACGCGGTAGCCGGCCCGCTCCAGCACCCGCACCGCGGCCTGCCCCACTTCGGGGGTGAAGCGGTCGGTGAACGTGTCGCAGAAGAGCACCACGTCGCCGTGGCGACCGTCGCCGAGCCGGTCGGCGTCGGTGCGCGCCGCGAGCCACGCCCGCAGCGTGCCCTCGGCGAAGCGGGGCAGCGAGCGGCGGGCGTCGACGCCGGCGGCCCATGTCACGAGCGGGTGCAGCAGGCGGGACTGCGTCGCGGCGTTCGCGAGCCGCGGCACACGCGACGCCAGCCGTGCCCACCGCGGCAGCCAGCCGAGTGCGTAGTGCGACCGGGGGCGCAGCCGCCGCCGGTACCGCGCGTGCAGCGCCTCCGCCTTGTAGGAGGCCATGTCGACGCCGGTCGGGCAGTCCGAGGCGCAGCCCTTGCACGACAGGCACAGGTCGAGCGCCTCGTGCACCTCCGGTGCCGCCAGCCCCGCCGGGCCGAGGTGACCGGCGACCGCGTCCTGCAGCACGCGGGCGCGGCCCCGGGTGGAGTCCTTCTCCTCCCGCGTCGCGAGGAACGACGGGCACATCACGCCGCCGGTGCTCGTGGTGTCGGCGCGGCACTTGCCGACCCCGGTGCAGCGGTGCACGGCCATCGACAGGTCGCCCCGGTCGTGCGGGTAGGCCAGCGCCAGGCCGGCGTGGCGGGTCCCGTGCGGGGGGGCGGCGGCGAGGCGGACGGCGGCGTCGAGCGGGTCGGGGTCCACGAGGACGCCGGGGTTCAGCAGCCGGTCGGGGTCCAGCACGTGCTTCACGGCGCCGAACAGGGCGATCGTCTCGGGCGAGTACATCAGCGGCAGCAGCTCGCTGCGGGCACGCCCGTCGCCGTGCTCGCCGGACATCGAACCGCCGTGGGCAGCGGCCAGCACCGCCGCCTCGCGGACGAAGGAGCGCATCGCGGCGGTGCCGCCGGGGCGGTCGAGGGCGAAGTCGAGGCGGATGTGCAGGCACCCGTCGCCGAAGTGGCCGTAGGGGAGTCCGGTCAGACCGTGGCCGGCCAGCAGGGCCTCGAACTCCCGCAGGTACGCGCCGAGCCGGTCGGGCGGCACCGCGGAGTCCTCCCAGCCGGCGTGCGCCGGGTTGCCCGCCGGGGTGCGTGAGGCCAGCCCGGCGCCGTCCTCGCGGATCCGCCACAGCGCGGCGGCACGGGCGGGGTCGTCGACCACCGCGTGGTCGACCGCGCCGGCGTCGGCGACCACGGCGGCGGCCGTCGACACGAGCCGGCCGGGGTCGTCGCCGGCGAGCTCGACCAGCAGCCAGCCCTGCCCGCGCGGCAGCGGTGGCACCGACGCCGCGCCCCTCCGGTCGCGCAGCACGTCGACGATGCGGGCGTCGAGCCCCTCGCACGCGACGAGGGAGTGGGGGAGCAGTGCGGGCACGGCGTCCGCGGCCTCGGCCATGCCGGGGTAGCCCAGGGCGACGAGCAGCCGGTGCGGGGCGTCGGCGACGAGGCGCACCTGCGCGCGCAGCACGACGGCGAGCGTCCCCTCGGAGCCCACGAGGAAGCGCGGGACGTCGAAGCCCCGCTCGGGCAGCAGGTGCTCGAGGGAGTAGCCGGAGACCTGGCGGCCGAACCGGCCGTGCTCGGTGCGGATCCCGGCCAGGTTCGCTCCGACGAGGTCGCGCAGCGCGGCGAGCGCCGGCGAACCGCCGGTCGGGTCGTCGCCGGTCGGGCCCGCAGGCCGCAGACCACCGAGGTGCAGCCGCTCGCCGCCGCCGGTGACCACCTCGAGCCCGAGCACGTTGTCGCTGGTGCGGCCGTAGCCGAGGGCGCGCGAGCCGCAGGCGTTGTTGCCGATCATGCCGCCGACCGTGCACCGGTTGTGCGTCGAGGGGTCGGGGCCGAACCGCAGGCCGTGCGGCGCCGCCGCCCGCTGCAGCGACGCGTGCACGACGCCCGGCTCGACGGTGGCCGTGCGGGCGCCCGGGTCCACCCCGAGCACCCGGTCGAGGTGGCGCGAGGTGTCGACGACGACGCCGGGCCCCACGGCGTTCCCGGCGATGGACGTGCCCGCGCCTCGCGTCGTCAGCGGCACGCCGTGCGCGGCGCACACGGCCAGCACCGCGGCCAGCTCGTCGACCTCCCGCGGCGTGACGACCACGCGGGGCTCGACGCGGTAGAGGGAGGCGTCCGAGGCGTACAGGGACCGGGTCAGCCGGGAGCGGTCGACCCCGCTCACCCCCGCGGACCGCAGGGCCGCCACGACGTCGCCGGAGTCCGTGCCCGTCGCGGCCGGAGCCGCGGCGGTGGTGCCGTCCGTCACGAGAGCACCCGCAGCCTCACCGTCTGCTCCATCTGCTCGAGCACCGACACGACCTCGGGGGCGTAGTCCCGGGCCACGTCGGTGACGGCGTACCCGAGCTCGCCGCGGGTGCTGAGCAGCTGCCCCTCGATGTTGACGCCGTGCTCGGCGAGCACGCGGTTCACCGTCGCCAGCACGCCCGGTGTGTTGCGGTGCAGGTGTGCTAGCCGGTGGGTGCCCGGGCGGGTCTCCAGCGACACCGGCGGCACGTTCACCGAGAGGGTGGTGGACCCGGTCTCGAGGTAGTCCCGCAGCTTGCCGGCGACGAAGCGGCCGATGTCCTCCTGCGCCTCCTCCGTCGACCCGCCGACGTGCGGCGTCAGGATCACGTTCGGCAGGCCGCGGAGCGCGGAGGTGAACGGGTCACCCTGCCGCTTGGGCTCGGACGGGAAGACGTCGACGGCCGCTCCGGCGATGTGGCCGGAGACGATCGCGTCGCGCAGCGCCTCGTGGTCGACGACGAAGCCGCGCGACAGGTTGAGGAACAGGCTCCGGGGGCGCATCTGCTCGAACTGCTTGCGGCCGAACAGGCCACCGTTGCCGGACCGGCCGTCCACGTGCAGCGTCACCGTCTCGGACCGCTCCAGCAGCTCCTCCAGGGTGGCGCAGCGCTTCGCGTTGCCGAGCGCGAGCCGGTCCTGGGTGTCGTAGAAGTACACGGTCATGCCGATCGCCTCTGCGAGCACCGACAGCTGGCTGCCGATGTTGCCGTAGCCGATGATCCCGAGGCTGCGGCCGCGGACCTCGTGCGAACCCGCCGCCGACTTGTCCCAGACGCCGTCGTGCAGCCGGCCGTTCTTCTCGGTGAGCCGGCGGGCCAGCGCGATGATCTCCGCGATCACGAGCTCCACGACGCTGCGGGTGTTGGAGAACGGCGCGTTGAACACCGCGATGCCGCGCTCGGCGGCCGTGTCGAGGTCGATCTGGTTGGTCCCGATGCAGAACGCACCCACGGCCAGCAGGTCGGGGGCCGCGGCGAGCACCTCGGCGGTGACCTGGGTCTTGGAGCGGATCCCGAGCACGTGCACGCCGTCGAGGGCCGCGACCAGCTCGGCGGCGTCGAGCGCGCCGCGGTGTGTCGTCGCGGCCACCCCCGCCGCGTCGAGCGCGAGCTCGGCCTCGGGATGCAGGTTCTCCAGCAGCAGGGCGCGCAGCGCCTCGGGTCCGGCCACGGCCACCATCCTCGCAAGCGCGCGGGACGGCCACGCGGCGGGCTCGGGACGTGAGACGGGCGCCGGGCCGACTGCCCGGGGGCGACGTGGCGGGCACACGCCCGCCAGGATGTCGGCCATGACGGAGCAGCAGCAGCCGGCCCCGGGCAGCGCCCGGCACCGCGCCGCTCGCCTGGAGGACACGCTCAACCGCCTCGTCGCCCGGCGCCTGTCCGGCCGCGGCTGGCTGAACCGGGTGGTGGCCTACCCGGGGTACGGCCTGGCCGCGGGACCGTCCGGCCCCGGCTGGGTCCGCGTGCTGGCGCGCGTGCAGCTCACCCGGTCCCGGCCGGGCCAGGAGAGCCCGGAGGAGGCCGACGAGCGCCACCTCCTGGTTCGCGGGTGGCGGAGCTTCGTCACCGCCCCGGTCGCCGGGGCACGCGTCGTGGTGGACGTCGGCGGGGTGTCCCACGAGGTCACCGCCGACCGCGGCGGCTACGTCGACGTCGTCCTGCCGTCGACGCTTCCCGCCGGTGAGCAGGAGGTCGGCCTGCACCTGCCCGACGGTGGGCCCGACGCGGGCAGGATCGTGCCGGCGACGGTGCACCTCGTCGGGCGCGAGCCGGTGCTGGGGATCGTCAGCGACATCGACGACACCGTGATGATGACCTCCCTGCCCCGGCCGCTGATCGCGGCGTGGAACACGTTCGTGCTCCACGCCGGTGCCCGAGGCGTCGTGACCGGGATGGCCGACCTGTACGCGGACGTGCTGAGCGGTCACCCGGGCGCCCCGGTGGTCTACCTGTCCACGGGGGCGTGGAACGTGGCACCGGCCCTGCGACGCTTCCTCTCGCGACACCTGTTCCCGCTCGGCCCGCTGCTGCTCACCGACTGGGGGCCGACGAACAGCGGATGGTTCCGCAGCGGGCAGGACCACAAGCGCGCGGCGCTGGCTCGCCTGGTGCGCGAGCTGCCGCACGTGCGCTGGCTGCTCGTCGGCGACGACGGCCAGCACGACCCGCAGCTCTACGCCGAGGTCGCGCGGACGCACCCGGGCCATGTTGCGGCAATCGCGATCCGGCGTCTGACCTCGGTGGAGCAGGTGCTCTCGCACGGCCTGCCGGTGCCGGTCTCGGGCACCGAGGACGCGGGGGTGCCCGCCGTCTCCGGCGGTGACGGGTACGCCCTCGCCTTTGCCCTACGCAACGTGCTCGATGGTGACGCCGCGAAGTAGCCCCGCCAAGAGGGGGTCAAGCACGTCCCAGCAACTGGCCTTCGGGCCCGGGTTCTGCCGCGCGCGAGGATACGCTGTGCTCGCTCCCGCGCTCGGGCGGAGCACCATCCCTGGAGGTACCGGTGTACCACCCCCTGCGTCGTGCACGCACGCTCGTGGCCGTTCTCGCCGTCCTGCTCCTCGTCCCCGTGACCGCTGGCAGCGCCGTCGCCGGGACGACGTCCCACCCGGCGGTGGTGAGCGCGAACCCCTCCGACGTCACCCCGAACGTCGTGGACGACGCCACCGTGCCGAACGCGGTCGTGCTCGCGCTCGCCGAGGCCGGCGGCACGGTGGTCGCCGGCGGCACGTTCCGGACGGTGCAGGACGCGGCCCGGACCCGGACCTACGCCCGCACGAACGTGATGGCCTTCAGCGCGACCACCGGTGTCCTGACCGGCTTCGCCCCGACCGTGAACGGGAGCGTCTGGGGCCTGGCCGTCAGCGGTCCCAGCGTCTACGTCGCGGGTTCGTTCACCACCGTGAACGGCGTCGCCCGCCGGGGCATCGCGAAGGTCGACCTCGTCACCGGCGCCGTGGACCCGCGCTTCGACGCCCGGTTCCCGAGCGGCCGGGTCACCGAGGTCCGCGTCGTCGGCGGCCGGCTGATCGTCGGCGGCACGTTCGCCAAGCGCCTTGCGGCCCTGGACCCGGCCACCGGCGCCGACACCGGCTACCTCGACCTAGGGATCGCGGGCAGCGTCGCCACCAACGCCGGCTCGACCGACGTGTACCGGTTCTCGGTCAACGCGGCCGGCACGCGGCTGGTCGCGGTCGGCAACTTCACGTCGGTGTCGGGCCAGGCCCGTCGCCGCGCGTTCATGGTCACCCTCGGGGCGACGACGTCGCGGCTGCACCCGTGGTACTACCAGCCGCTCGACCGCTCGTGCGCGGCGACGAGCCTGCCCGCGTACCTGCGCGACGTCGACTTCGCCCCGGACGGCAGCTACTTCGTGCTGGTCTCCACCGGCTACGTGCCACGCACCACTGCCGAGATCGGCACGTCGGTGTGCGACGCCGCCGCCAGGTTCGAGACGGGAGTGTCCGCCCCGACGCGGCCGACGTGGATCAACTACACGGGCGGGGACACCCTTCACTCCGTCGTGGCCACCGGCGCGACGGTGTACGTGCAGGGCCACCAGCGCTGGCTCGACAACCCGCTGGGCCGCAACAACCCGGGACCGGGGGCCGTCTCCCGACCGGGGATCGGCGCGATCGACCCGGCGACCGGCACGGCGCTGGCGTGGAACCCGACGAAGTCGCGCGAGGTCGGCGGCAAGGACATGCTCGCGACGTCGAGCGGGCTCTGGGTCGGCAGCGACGGCAACACGTTCGCCCGTGAGTCGCGCGCCGGGATCGCCTTCCTTCCGCGCTGACGGCGGGTCGCCCTCGCGGTCACTCTACGTGCAACTGGGTGAGGCACAGCGCGATAGCGCGATCGGGACGCCCCGATGGCACCACCGGGACGGCCGTGGGCCCCTACGCTGCCCTCGTCGCAGACACCGCTGGAGGAACGTCATGATCCGCACGCGTCGACCGTCCCGGGGGCTGCTCGTCAGCCTCGCGCTCGCGCTGGTCCTGCCGCTGGCAGCGGGCGAGGCGGCCGCCGGTCCCGTCGCGCACCCCCGGGTGGTCAGCGAGGACCCGGTCGACTACACGCCCGTCGTGGTCGACGACGCCGGGGCCCGCAACGCCACGGTGCGGGCGGTCGTCCAGCTCGGCGACCGGACCTACACCGGCGGGTCGTTCCGCACCGTCCGCAGCGCGGACGGGACCGTCACCGGGACGCGGGCCCACCTGATGGCGTTCGAGACCGCGACGGGCCGGATCACGGGCTTCCGCCCGAACATCAACGGCTCGGTGTGGGGCCTGGCGGCGAGCGGCGACTCGCTCTACGTGGTCGGCACCTTCACGCGCGTGAGCGGGCAGGCGCGGCGGGGCATCGTCAAGGTGGACGCCCGCACCGGAGCCGTCGACCGACGCTTCGACGCCCGCATCCCCTCGGGCTGGGTGAAGGAGGTGCGGATGGTGCGGGGGCGGCTCGTCGTCGGCGGCTCGTTCCCGAAGCGGCTCGCCGCCCTGGACCCGGCCACGGGCCGCGACACCGGCTACCTGGACCTGGGGATCGCCGGCAGCGTGGCCTCCAACGCCGGCCGCACCGACGTCTACCGCTTCGCGGTGGACCCGAGACAGACCCGGCTCGTGGCGGTGGGCAACTTCACGTCGGTGTCCGGCCAGCGCCGCCGCCACGTGTTCATGGTCGTGCTGGGGACGACGTCCACGCGGCTGCACCCGTGGTACTACCGGCCGCTGGACCGGCCCTGCAGGTCCACGAGCACGCCCGCCTACATGCGCGACGTGGACTTCGCCCCGGACGGGAGCTACTTCGTCCTCGCCTCCACCGGCTTCATCCCCAGGACCCAGGCCGAGCTCGGCACCGCCCTGTGCGACGCCGCGGCCCGCTTCGAGACGCGGCTGTCGGCGCCGTCACGACCGAGCTGGGTCAACTACACCGGCGGCGACACGCTGCACTCGATCGCGGCCACCGGCGCGGCGGTCTACGTGCAGGGCCATCAGCGCTGGCTCGACAACCCCTTCGGCCGCGACAACGCACGCACGGGGGCGGTGTCGCGACCCGGGATCGGTGCCATCGACCCGGTCACCGGCAAGGCGCTGGCGTGGAACCCCACGAAGTCGCGGGAGGTCGGCGGCAGGGACATGCTCGCCACGCCCGAGGGGCTCTGGGTCGTCAGCGACGGCAACACGTTCGCCCGCGAACCCCGACGGGGGATCGCCTTCCTGCCGCTGTGAGGCCCAGGGCTGACCTGACACCGTGGCTGACCTGACACCGTGGCCGACCTGACACCGTGGCTGCCGTGACGCGGTCCGGCCCCGTGATCCGCGTCGGCATCTCGGGGTGGACGGACGCACCGTGGCGGGGCGTGTTCTACCCCCCGGGGCTTCGCCACGCCGACGAGCTGGCCTTCGCGTCCGGCGCGCCCCCTGTGCCAGCACGCCGGAGGCGAAGAAGCGGACCTGCTCCACGGCCTCCTCGGGCAGCTGCCCCACACGACAGCCGCGGCCGCCCGCGCCTCCGTCGGCCACGACGAACGGCTGGACGGACGCGCCTGGACCACAACGGACGAGGACCGCCCGCTGCGGCACGCGCTCGAGGTACGCCACGCCTCGTTCGCCACGCCCGAGGCACAGCGCCTGGTCCGCGTCCACGGGGTCGCGCTGGTCAGCGCCGACAGCGATGGCCGCTGGCCGGTGTTCCTCGAGCCCACCGCGGACTTCGCCTACGCAGGCTGCACGGCGACCGCGAGCTCTATCCCAGCGGCTACGACGACGCCGCCCTGACGCGTGGGGGCAGCGGGTGCGCGGATGGGCCGGCGGCGGACGCGGCGTCTACGTGTACTTCGACAACGACGCCAAGGTCAGGGCGCCGTTCGACGCCATGGCGCTCGCCCAGCGGCTGGGCGTGGGCCCCGGGGGAGGCACGGACTGACCCTCCGGTGGAGGTCGACCCCTCCGGCCGCTCAGCCCGCCACGTACAGCTGCACACCCACGACGACCAGCGCGGACGGCGCCGCCGAGCAGCAGGGCATCGCCCGGTCGGTGTGCGCGACGCGCCCGCGCAGCACCCCCGGGACGGCGTCCGCGGGGAGGCGGTGGCCCACGGCCACCCGCACCGTCAGCAGCACGGCGAGCACGATCCCGACCTCGACGAGGGCCAGGACCCCGGCGCTGAACGGCATCGCACCCTCCTTCACGGGGCGCGTCGTCGCGCCCCCGCCGACGCGGCAGTAACCCGGCGCTGCGACTCGTGTGTCTCACCCTGAGACACCGGGCGTGCCGCGGCTCACCCCCCGGCGAGCGTGAGCACGATCAGCGCGACGTTCAGCACGATGATCACGAGCGCGACGACCGCCGCCACCCATGTGGTCGGCCGCGCGTTCACGAGCTCGCCCATCACGTCCGGGCGCCGGGTCAGGAGCACCAGCGGCACCAGGGCGAAGGGGATGCCGAACGACAGCACGACCTGGGAGAGCACGAGGGCCTGGGTGACGTCGACGCCGAGCGCGATCACGACGAGCGCCGGGGCGAGGGTCACCAGCCGGCGGACCACGAGCGGGATCCGTCGCTGCAGGAAGCCCTGCATCACGACCTGACCCGAGTAGGTGCCGACGCCGGACGCCGCGAAGCCGGACGCGAGCAGGGCGAGGGCGAAGAGCAGTGCGGCGGTCGGGCCGAGGGTGGCGCCCAGCCCGGCGTGGGCGGCCTCGATGGTCTCCACCGGCTCGGGCAGGTCCGAGAGCACCTGGGCGGCGATCACGAGCATGGACAGGTTGACCAGCCCGGCGATGGTCATGGCGGTGACGACGTCGACGCGCTGGCTGCGCAGCAGGCCGACCCGCTGCTCCGGCGTGTCCCGCACGTACCGGTTCTGGGTCAGCGCGCCGTGCAGGTAGATCACGTGGGGCATCACCGTGGCGCCGAGCATCCCCGTCGCGAGCAGCAGGCTGTCGACGCCCTCGAACCGCGGCTCGAGGCCGCCGGTCAGGGCGCCGGGGTCCACGCCGCCGGCGACGAGGCTGTACAGGAAGCCGACGAGCACCACGAGGAGCATCCCGGTGATCGCGACCTCGAACGGTCGCGCACCCCTGGTCTGCAGGCCGAGCAGGCCGAAGGCGACGACGGCGGTGATGATGCCGCCGGTGAGCAGGGGCAGGTCGAACAGCAACCGCAGCGCCAGCGCGCCGCCGAGCACCTCGGCGAGGTCGGTGGCGATCGCGACCAGCTCGGCCTGCACCCACAGCCCGCGGGTCACCCGTCTGCGGTAGTGGTCGCGGCACAGCTCGGGCAGGCTGCGGCCGGTGGCGATGCCGGCCTTGGCGGAGAGGTACTGGATCAGCATCGCCATGAGGTTGCTGACGACCAGCACCCACACGAGCATGTAGCCGTAGCGGGACCCGGCGGTGATGTTCGTGGCGAAGTTGCCCGGGTCGACGTAGGCGACCGCCGCGACGAACGCCGGACCGAGCAGAGGGAGGGGGCCACGGACCAGGGCCGCGCCCCGGACCCGCCTCCCCTGTCGGTGCATCCCGCTCCTCGTCGTCGATGTCGGTGCTGCCAGCCTCGCGGCGCCGGAGGATGCGCCGTCAGGCGCCCGTCGGTGGACTCCCGTTCGCTGGCGGGTCCTCGGGCGGTGTCACGTCGATCTGCTCGAGCGCGTCGAGCCGTTCCTTCGGGGTGTCCTTCAGCTGCCCGAAGAGCGTCTGCTGTGCCGCGCCGATCCGGCCGTCCACGACACCGGAGAGCGCGTAGGCGATCGCCCCGGTCTGTCGCACCGTGACGTCGTCCACGAGGGGCTGGCGGGCCGAGGTGATGGCCAGACCCGTCGCCAGACCGTCCTCACCCTGCGCGACCCCGACGCTGAACCGCTCGCGCGGGTTCACGCGGGGGTCGGCGTAGTGGTCCCGCAGCTGGAGCAGCACGGTGTGCCACTCGGTGACGTCGTCGGGGACGGCGGCCGCGACGTCGCTGCTGGTCAACCGGCCGGCCGGAGGTCCGTCGACACCGCCACCTGGTGCCGCCGGCCCGGTGGTCGCGTCGGTGGCCCCGTCGTCGGACCGGTCGAAGCAGCGGGCGTACGACAGCAGCGCGGTGGTCCAGAGCGCCTCGACCGTGAGGTCGTCGGCCGCGTCGGCTGCGTCGTCCGCGTCGGCCGCGTCGTCCGCAGACGACGCCTCGCCCGGCGACCCCACGTGCCCGACGAGGCGTTCGCAGCACCGCAGCACGGTCTGCAGGTCCTCGAACGTCGCCGTCAGGTCGACGAGCAGCGCCGCGTCCGCCGTCTCGACGCGACGCAGCACGCCCGGCGGCGCCTGTGGGGCGCTCACGGCGCTCCCGGCGTGTGGGTCCGCACGACGCGCGTCATCCGACCGACGGGCCGAGGCCCAGGGACTGCGGCGTGCTGGCGTCGGGGGACGGCTGGTGCAGCCCCTCGTCGAGCTGGCCGAATTCGGTCATCAGCGCCCGGCTGCCACCCCAGGGCGTCTGCTCCTCGGCGATGAGGGTGTTCGTGGTGAGCAGCAACCCGGCGACGGACGCACCGTTCTGCAGCGCGGACCGGCAGACACGCAGCGGGTCGATGATGCCCATCTCGATCATGTTGCCGTACCGGCCCTCCAGTGCGTCGAAGCCCTCGTCCAGGCCGAGCTGGGAGACCCGGTCGACGACCTCCTCCCCGGAGTACCCGGCGTTGCTCGCGATCAGGTACGTCGGCTCGGTCAGGACGCGCCGCACGATCTCCACCCCGGCTGCGTAGTCGTCCTTGACGTCGAGGGAGTCCAGGGCGGATGCGGCGTGGGCCAGGGCGACTCCGCCGCCGGCGACGATGCCCTCCGCCATGGCGGCCCGGGTCGCGGACAGCGCGTCCTCGACGCGGTGCTGCAGCTCGGCGAGCTCGGCGTTCGTCGGCGCCCCGACCCGGATCACCGCGACCTTGCCGGACAGTGCCCCGATCCGCTCGCCGAGCACGTCCTCGTCGACGCCGAAGGTCGCCCGGTCCATCTCCGCCCGCAGCTGGGCGAGCCGGAACTCCACCTGCTCCGCGGACCCCGCGCCGTCGATGATCGTCGTGCGCTCCGCGGTGACGCGGACCTGGCGGGCCCGACCGAGGTGCTCCAGCGACATGTTCTCGAGGCTGAACCCGGAGTGCTTGCTGTAGACCTCGCCACCGGTGATGGTCGCGATGTCCTCCAGCTTGCGGAGCCGGCGGTCCCCGAACCCCGGTGCCTTGGTCGCCACGGCCTGGAAGACCCCGTTGACGTGGTTGTGGACGAGCATGCTCAGCGCCGAGCCCTCGACCGTCTCGGCGACAACGACGAGCGGCCTGGGGTTGCGCATCACCTTGTCGAGGATCGGCATCAGCTGCTGCACCTTGGCGATCTTCTCGGAGCACAGCAGGATGTACGGGTCGTCGAGCACCGCCTCCAGGCTCGCCGGGTGCGTGACGAGATAGGGCGAGACGTACCCGTTGTCGTACTCGAAGCCCTCGACGAAGTCGACCGACATGCCGTGGGCCACCGACTCCTCGACCGTGACGATGCCGCCGTCCCCGACCGTGTGCAGCGCCTCCGCGAGCACGGCGCCGACGGCGTCGTCGTTCGCCGAGATCGCGGCAACCCGGGCGTAGTCGGCACGGGTGACCACGGGGTGCGCTACTCCGCGCAGGTGCTCCACGAGCCGGCCGACGGCGAGGTCGATGCCGCGCTTGACGAGCACCGGGTTGCCGCCCTCGCCGATCGCGGCCATGCCCTCGCGGACGATGGCCTGGGCGATCACGGTCGCGGTGGTGGTGCCGTCACCGACGATGTCGTTCGTCTTGATCGCCGCTTCCTTGACGAGCTGGGCGCCCATGTTCTCGAACTGGTCGCTCAGGTGGATCTCACGGGCGATCGTGACGCCGTCGTTCGTGACGACCGGCGACCCGGTGATCTTCTCGATCACGACGTTGCGCCCCTTCGGGCCCAACGTCGACTTGACCGCCTCGGCCAGCTTGTCCACGCCGGACAGCAGCAGGTTCCGTGCGTCGACCCCGAACCGCAGGTCCTTTGCCATGTGTGTTCCTCCTGGTGATCACGCGGTCGGGGCGGGTTCGGTGGGCGGGTGTGGACGGGTGGACGACGAACGGCCGCGCGCGACGTGGTGTCGCGCGCGGCCGTGACCTAGGGGACGAGGATCGCCCGGCCGCGGACGCGGCCGCCGTCGAGGTCGGCCAGCGCCTCCTGGGCGTCGTCCAGGGCGTACGTCTTGGTGTGCAACGTGACCTTGCCGGCCTGGGCGAGCACCATGAGCTCGGCGAGGTCGTTGTAGGTGCCGACGATGTTGCCGATGATGTTGCGCTCGGTGGAGATGATGTCGAGCGTCGGGATGGTCAGCGTGCCGCCGTAGCCGATCACGAAGTACGACCCCGCCGGGCGGGTCATCGCGAACCCGTCGTTCTCCATGCCCTGCTCGGCGACGAAGTCGAGTACGACGTCCGCGCCGCCGTCGGTCAGGTCCGTGACCGCCTGCACGTGGCTCCCGTCGGCCACGACGGTCTCGTCGGCACCGAGCTGCTCCGCCAGCGCGAGGGCATCGGGGTTGCGGTCCACGACGACGATCCGGGTCGCGGTCAGCGCCGCCAGGCACTGGATCCCGATGTGCCCGAGGCCGCCCGCGCCGAGGACGGCGCAGGTCGTGCCCGGGTGCAGCAGCGGGATCGCCTTGCGCACCGCGTGGTAGGCGGTGATGCCGGCGTCCGCCAGCGCCGCGACGTCCTCGGGCTTGGTGGCGGCGTCGAGCTTCACGCAGGCCCGGGCCGACGTGAGGAGGTACTCGGCCATCCCGCCGTCGTGGTTGCTAAGCCCCGGGAAGGAGTTGTTCGTGCACTGCATGTCGTGCCCGGCGCGGCAGGCCAGGCACAGGCCGCATGTCGCCGTCGGGTGGAGGATCACGGTGTCACCGACCGCGACGTTCGTCACGGCGGGCCCGACCTCGTGCACCCACCCGGCGTTCTCATGACCGATCGTGTAGGGCAGCTCGGGCGCCATCGCCTCGGCCCACTGGCCCTCGATGATGTGCAGGTCCGTGCGGCACACGCCGGCGCCACCGATCTTGACCACGACGTCGAGCGGGCCGGTCGCCTTCGGCTCCGGAACGTCCTCGACGACCGGTTGCTCGTGGTACCCGTGCAGTCGTACCGCTCTCATGCGTCCTCCATCGCCCCGAGCAGCATCGCTGCGTCTGTCGGTGCCTGGTCCGTCGTTGCGTGTTCCGTCGCTCCCTGACCCGGGGCGGCGTACCGCTGCGCGAGCATCCCCCTGCAGATGCCGGTGTTCGCGTCCACGCCCACGCGCGTCAGTCTGGCCCGCCGCAGGTGCAGCGGCACGGCGTTCGCGTCGATCGCCTCACCCGTGGTGGCGTCGACGATCAACGGCGACGCGTCGTCGCTCGGTAGGCCGAGCTCCCGGCGACGCGTCCGGAGCCGCTCCCGGTCCACCGACGCCGGTGCCTGCCCCAGCGTCAGGCCGGGCAGCGCCTCCGGCGGCGTGCCCGCGGCCAGCAGCGACCGGCAGACCCGGTCGGTGCCGGCGAGGACGGCCTTGCGCACGAAGTCGGCGCGCAGCTCGTCGAGCTCCGCCGCCGCCTCCGCGCCGAAGGTGTCCTGGAAGCCCGCCCTCGCCGCCACGCCCTCGTTGATCGCGTCCGAGGCGAAGTGGTCGTCGAGCACCACTTCGGTCCGGGTCACGCCGTCGACCCCGCTGACGGCGTCATAGGCGTCCGCCACCATGAGGAAGGCGAAGTTGGGCGCACAGAAGTAGGTCGGCAGCCGCAGGTGCACGGCCGCCTCGCCGGCGTCGGAGACGGTGCACGTGGCCACGAACCCGAGAGCCGTCACCGGCTCGTCGAGCTCGGGGTCGCGCACCCCCTCCAACGCGGCGAGCACCTCGGCGACCTGGGTCACACTCAGGCCCCCGCGCTCGAGACGAGGGTGGCGTCCTCCTGCGCGGCCGGCGTGCCGCCGTCCTCGACGAGCCGGCACTCCTGCGGCACCTCGATGTCGTACAGCTTCGCGGCGTTCAGGCCGAGGATCTTCTGCTTGCCCGCCGTGCCGAGGCGGGGGTAGTCCGAGAACTCGTCACCGGGGTAGTCCCAGTCGACGAGGCCCTCGACCTGCCACTTCGGCTCCCAGATGCTGTAGTCGCTGCCGAAGGTCATCTTGTCCTCGCCGACCCAGAACAGCAGCTCGCCCATCACCTTGGCGAAGAACTTCGGTCGGGCGTGCATGAGGCCGCCGAGGGCGACGGACAGGCCGGCATAGACGTTCGGCTCCTGCGTCGCCATGAAGCAGAAGTCCTCGATGCGGGGCAGGCCCACGTGCTCGACGATGAAGTTGAGCTCGGGGAACGTGGTCGCCGCGACGTCGACGTCCTTGACGTCGAACGCGTCCTTGTCCAGCGGCCAGATGGTGGGGCCCTTGTGGACGTGGACGTTCTTGATGCCCAGCTCCTGGCTCTTCTCCAGGAACCGCAGCGCCTCGGGGTCCTTCAGCGTCCAGCCGCGGGAGCCCTCGCGCCACTCCGCCGTGTAGAGCTTGACGCCCTTGGCGCCCCAGCGCTTGACGTTCTCCTCGAGCTCCTTCAGCCCGGCGTCACCCTCGCGCGGGTCCCAGCGGGTGTTCACGATGAACTTACCGGGGTGCTTCTCCGCCAGTGCCCCGTTGCGCTCGGTCGTGTTGAACCCGTCGGTATACCACTCCTTGAGGTACGTCGGCTGGAAGACGGCGACGTCGACGTAGCCGTCCTCGAAGACGTCCTTCATCAGGTCGTCCTCGGAGCACTTCTGGAAGTGCTCGATGGACCAGTGGGTCGCCGGCGGCCCGAGGCTCTGGTAGGCGTGGAAGCACTCGATCCACCCCTTGGCGTACTGCTCGGCGCCCTTCACCCAGTTCTCCGGGCTGGCGTCCCAGTAGTGCATGTGGCTGTCGACAACGAAGTACTTGACGCCGTCCTGCTCGTACATCTGGTCCTCCTAGGGGCCGCCGAAGCGCTGCGGTTCGGTGGGGTGGCTCAGCTCGACGTGGCCTTGAGGTCGAAGCCGATGTACTCGGCGGCGTCCTCCGGGTTCGCGAACATGATGGTGCGGTCGTCCTCGTGGATCATGCGCCCGTAGTGGGTCGACATGTTCTCCTCGAACTCCGCGTTGTCGAAGAAGCCGGGCTCCTCGCCGAGGGCCTCGGACAGCTCGTCGTAGACGAAGTCCATCCGCTGGTCCGCGTCGACCCGGATCATCGACGGCAGGTGGGTGACGGTGACGCCGGGCTTACCCTTCATCTCCTCGGCGACGACGGCACCGACCTGGTTGTTCATCAGGGTGACGCCGCAGCGGTTCGACGCGGTGTTGTCCGACTTGAACGGGCTCTCGGTGGTCGCGAACTTGCTCACTGGGACAGCTCCTTCGGGGTCGGCAGGCTCAGGTCGGACAGGATCCCGCTGAAGCGGTTCTTGGCGCGGTCCAGGCCGTCCTCGAAGCGCGGCGGCTTGGAGTCGGGCTGCGACCACAGCGGCTGCATGGCGCGCGCGGCCGTGATGCACTTCGGCACCCACTGCGACAGCCAGCCGTTCATGATCTCGATGTTGTGGTCCGCGAACTCCTTGTCGGCGGTCAGCAGCTCGAACATCGCGACGCTGTAGCGCAGGTCCCGCTGGGCGTAGTCGAACTCGCCGGCACCGACGACGGTCGGGGTGACGAAGTCGCCGTTGCCGGGCGACGCCTGCTGCACGAGCTGGCTGCGGAACAGCTCGCCGACCAGCGGCTCGAACACGACGTTGGCGACGAAGACCGCCTCGGCCCAGTCCCAGATCCCCGTCATCTCCTCGGAGACCCTGCGCACACCCTGCCAGGCCGGGTCGCTGTTCCACGTCTCGACGTGGGCGGTGCCGTCGAAGTCCTCGATCTCCTCGCTGAGAGTGAGGTTGTACAGCGCGAGGTCCTGGGCGAAGCGGATCCGGTGCATGCTGTTCACCGAGATCGCGTTGTTGTGCATGTTCGTGGGCGCCCGGCGCTGGGCGTTGGCGAAGAGGTACAGGCCCAGACCGTGCTCGACGTGCATCCACGCGCCGACGTTGCGCTCGACGAACTGGATCCAGTTCGGGTTCCACTGCTCGAACGCCTTCGTCTGGCGCGCGGTCTCGACGTTCTGGTTGATCTGGCGCACCACGTTGGCGTTGTAGCGGTAGAGCGTGAGCTCCCACTCCTCGTTCGGGTCGCGGAACTCGTGCCACCCATGGGCCGGCCACTCGTAGCCCTTGCCGCCCGAGCCGGGGAAGCGCTCGGGCTCGGGCCGGTCGCTGCCCCAGGCCTTCAGCGCCGTCCAGTCCAGCGGGTAGCCGCCGCGGCCGTCGCTGAACCCGTACAGCCACCCCTGGCTGAGGTAGTGCCGCGGGTCGGGCTGCACCTCGACCGTGACGTCCTCGTAGTGGGACTGCTTGCGCTTCTTCGGGGTGAAGTAGCTGTACCGGCGTGCCGTGGAGTCGGGGAACTCCTTGGCCCCGGCCTCGGCGTCGGTGAAGTGCGGCTGGGGGAGGCTGCGCTCCGCGGTGCTCATGTCAGGTCCGCCTCGCTCTCGTCTGGCTTCTGGGTCGGGGGTCGCTGCTCGGTCACGGCTCACCGGTGGTGGTGAACTTGTCGTAGTAGACGCGCTTCTCGACGGTCCCGAGACCGGTGAGGGTCGCCATGGCCGCCTCGACCATGGGCGGCGGCCCGCAGACGTAGGCGTCGGTGTCGGAGAGGTCGGACTCGCGCCGCTTCACCACGTCCGTGATGAGCCCGACCTCCCCGTCCCACGGTTCGTCGTCCGGCTCGGACAGCGCCGGGACGTACGTGAAGCCGGGCATCGCCTCCTCGAGCGCCTGGAGCTCCTTCTCGAAGCACAGGTCCCTGCGGCGCCGGGCGCCGTAGTAGTAGGTGGCCTTGCGCGTGCTGCCCTTCTCCGCCATCGAGCGCAGCACGCCCAGGATCGGCGCCATGCCGGCGCCGCCGCCCACGAAGACCAGGTCGCAGTCCCGGCCGTCGCGCAGCGTGAAGACGCCGAAGGGACCCACGACGTCGAGCCGGTCGCCCACGTCGAGCTGGTTCTCCATGAACTGCGAGAACAGCCCGTCGGGGTAGACCTTGATCACGAACTCGAGCTCGCCGGACTCCCTGGTGCTCGTGTTGGCGATCGAGAACGACCGCGTCTCCTCGGTCCCGGGGACGGAGATGTCGACGTACTGCCCCGGAAAGAACGCGAGGTCGGTCGGTTCCACGAGCTTGAGCACGAGGTGGCGCATGTCGTGCGTGACGTGCTCGTTGGAGACGACCTCGGCGACCGCCTTCTGGATCGGGTGCCCTGAGCGGATCATCTCCTCGTCGTAGTTGAGGAGCTCGATCGTGACGTCCTCGTAGACGTGGGCGCGGCAGAGGAGGGTGTACCCCTCCTCCTTCTCGGAGTCCGGCAGCGCGAAGGTGGAGTAGCGGTCGAGCTCGATGTCGTCGCCGTCGAGCACGAAGGACTTGCACGCGGCGCACTGGCCCTCCTTGCACCCGTGCATGAGCATGATCCCCTGCTCGGCCGCCGACCGCAGGACCGTCTCCTCCTCGTCGACGTCGATCTCGATGCCCACGGGCTCGAAACGGACGACGTGCTTCTCGGCCATGATCCCCTTCCCGTGCCGCTCGCTGGCGTCGGTGCCTCGCGATGGAGGGGAGGGTCCGGCACCGCGGTGCCGGACCCGTCCCCTCCATCGCGACTCCCGGTCCGGTGCCGGTCAGCTCTCCGCAGGGGCGAAGCGGCCGGCAGGGCCGCCGCGTCGGTAGTCGGCCGCCCACGTGTCTCGCTCCTCCGACGTCATCTCGTTGATGACGACGTTGGGGCTGAGCAGCGGCGGGCACCGGCGCAGGTGGTCGAGCGTCCACATCTTGCTCGGGGCGAGGTTCAGGTGCGGCTGCGCCACGAGGGTCTTGCCGTCGTCCCTCACGTAGCCCATGTCCTGGACGACGTCCGCCCAGTTCCAGCCGTGGTAGAGGGTCTCCCACTCGCGCTTGCCGATGAGCCGGCCCATGTTCGGGGTCTCACGACCCTGGTAGGTCGGCCGGAAGGCCTCGACGTCGGTCCACCGGCACGCCTCGTGGCAGTAGGTGCGCACGGTCCCGTCGATCTCCGCCGTCACCATGTCCTCGCGGACCAGGCAGGGGACCATGCAGGTCCAGCAGCGGTTCGGGTACTGGTAGTCGACGTCCTCGAAGACGATCGGGTTGTGCCCGTTCGGCATCGAGAGACGGTTGTAGTTCTCCCACCAGGCGCCGTACTTGTCGTACCAGCCCGGGTACTTGTACTCGAACCACTCGAAGTCCTTGTCCGTCATCGGGTCCATCCGCCAGTAGTTGGCGAGCCACCCGGTGCAGAAGAACTGCGCGACCTCGTGCACGTAACCCTTGTTCCAGATCTGGTTCCAGGACTCCTCGATGAGGTCGTGCGGGATGACCAGTCCGTACTTCTCGAGCGGGATGAGGTAGCTGCGGTAGTAGTCGTCGTAGATCCAGCGACGCCACATCTCCGCGTAGCTCTCGCGGTCCTTGCGCCGGTCCTTGGTGCCGTACTCGATGAACGTGCCGATGGCGGCGTCCACGACGCGGTGGTTGTTCCACCACGCGTAACGGAGGTCGCGCTCGAGCAGCTGGTGGTTGTCCTCGTCGGCCAGCGCCATCAGCAGCGTGGCGTACCCGTTGCTGATGTGGCGGGACTCGTCGGACTGCACCGAGTGGAAGACCGTCGGGAGCAGGTAGTCACCGTTCGCGGCCGCCTCGGCCGGCATGGCCACGAACAGGGTGTTCGTGAACGCCGTCTCGGCGACGATCGTCAGGTAGATGCTCGCCGCGGTGATCGCGTCACCGGTGATGTAGCCTTCGGCGAACTGCCGGCCGATCGAGCCACAGTAGTCATTCTGGAAGTTGCGCAGGCTGTTGTTGAAGCCAGCCGGGTCGATGTAGTTGTTCATGTACAGGCGCTTGAGGTTCTGCTGGATCGTCGAGTGACGCACCTCGTCGATCATCTGGATCGCCTGGCCGTTGTGCAGCTCCGGGTTCGGAACCGTACGGAAGAGCAGCGGCATCGCTCG
>JBBRBF010000019.1:0-61956 GCA_038206105.1 Actinomycetales bacterium
CGACGGCGGCGAGCAGGGCGAGCTTGCGCTTCATGGTGGAGCTTCTCCTCGGTGCGGGTGTGTGCTGTCAGGCGGTCTTCGCAGCGGGACCCCCCGTGGATTGCCCGAGGTGGTCACGATGGGGTCACGACCGGTCGACGCCGGGCGAGCGGCAGCGTCCGACCCGCAAGAGCCGGGTGCTCGACAGGCTGCCGGTCGGGCCGGTCAGCTCTAGACGCGGACGACGACGCTGTGCCAGCCGGTGGCGCCGTCCGGGATCGGGTCGACGCGCTCCTCGGGCTGGGTGGTGCCGTCGGCATCGGTCGCCCGGACCCGAAGCGTGTGCTGGCCGGGGATCGCGTCCCATTCCCAGACCCACTGCCGCCACGTGTCCGGTCCCACCGTCGCCGCGAGTCGGGCGTCGGCCCACTTGCCGCCGTCGACGGAGACCTCGACCCGCTCGATCCCCCGGTGCTGCGCCCACGCGACACCGGCGACAGCGACGCGCCCCGGCTTCAGCCGCTCGAACGACCCCGGGACGTCGATCCGAGAGGCGACCTTGATCGGTCCCTTCTCCGACCAGCCGCGGTCGGTCCAGTAGGCGGTGCGCTCGGCGAACGTGGTCACCTCGAGGTCGACGACCCACTTCGTCGCCGACACGAACCCGTAGAGGCCGGGAACCACCATCCGCACCGGGAACCCGTGCTCAAGCGGCAGCGGCTCGTCGTTCATGGCGACGGCGAGCAGCGCGTCGCGCTCGTCGGTGAGCGCGGTCAGCGGCGTGGAAGCGGTGAAGCCGTCCGCGCTGGTGGACAGCACCATGTCGGCGCCGTCGGTCGGACGGGCGCGCGCCAGCAGCTCACGGACCGGCATCCCCAGCCACTTGGCGTTGCCGACCAGGTCCCCTCCCACCTCGTTCGAGACGCAGGCCAGCGTGACCCACCGCTCCAGCAGGTCCGCGCCGAGCAGCTCGGCGAAGTCGATCTCCACCTCCTCCTCGACGAGGCCGTGCACGCGCAGCCGCCACTGTGCGGGGTCGACCCGGGGGACGGTCAGCGCGGTGTCGATCCGGTAGAAGTCGGGGTTCGGCGTCTGCCACGGGCTGATCCCGCCGACGTCCAGCGACGTGCCGGCCGGCACCGCGCGGGCCGCGTCAGCCGCTGCGGGCAGGTCGAGGCGGGCACGGGCGGCAGTGACGTCCCGGGTGGCGCCGCCGAGCAGTCGGCCGCTCGCGCCGGTGACCACCGCGGTGCCGGCCGCGACACCGGAGGCGGCAAGGAAGACGCGGCGGCTCGGCAGCCTCTGGCCCGGTTCTGCGTTCGTGCGCTCCAGCAGCCACCCGAGGGCGATCACGCCGGCGAACGTGCCGACGAGACTGGGCAGCACGTCGAGGTACGAGGCACCCGGGCGCGTGGCGGCGGCGACCGCCGCGACCAGCCCCAGTGCCACCACGAGGGCGGTGCCCGGGCCGCGCCGGCGGCGGGCGACGACCCCCGCGAGCGCGGCCAGGGCCGTCACCACGAGAGCCGTCCCCACGAGCAGGGCGAGCTTGTCGTTGGTGCCGAACAGCCCGATCGCCAGGTTCTTCAGCCAGCCGGGCGTCAGGTCGACGAAGGCGTCGCCGACGGCGAGGACCGGAGCCGCGGACGGGTTCACCAGCGCGGCGACGACCTCGGCGACGCCGAGCGTGACCCCTCCGGCGACGACCCCGGCGACGGCGGCGCGCAGGACCGGGTGCCCGTCGCTGCTCGCGTCACGCGTCGGGGTCTCGGCCTCGGCCGTCGGGGTCCTCATGCTCCTGCTTCGGAGCGGCGGGCGGTCCGGATGCCCGGTTGGGCAGACCGGGTGCCGGTGAGGACGCCGCCGAGGTCGGGCAGCAGCGCCCGTAGCGCCCGGCCACGGTGGCTGATGGCGTTCTTCTCCGCCGGGTCGAGCTCGGCGCAGGTCCGGGCGCCGCCTTCGGGCCGCAGCACCGGGTCGTAGCCGAACCCACCTGCGCCGCGCGGCTCGCGCTCCAGCACCCCGGCCAGCCGGCCATCGCGGACCACCTCGGAGCCGTCGGGGGTGACGAGGGCGACCGCGCACACGAAGGCCGCACCGCGATGCCCGTCGGGCACGTCGGCGAGCTGCGCCAGCAGCAGCGCCAGGTTGGCCGCGTCGTCACCGTGCCGCCCGGCCCAGCGAGCGGAGAACACGCCCGGCGCACCCCCGAGGACGTCGACGGCGAGCCCGGAGTCGTCGGCGACGGCGGCCAGGCCGGTCGCCGCGGCGACGGCACGTGCCTTCAGCAGGGCGTTCTCGGCGAACGTCACGCCGGTCTCTGCGACGTCGGGCACGCCCTCCGGCACGGCGACCACGTCGGTGGCGTCGACGCCGGGCAGGGCGGCCGCCAGGATCGCCCGCAGCTCGGCGAGCTTGTGCGCGTTGCGCGTGGCGAGCACCAACCTGGCCATCAGCGGGTGCGCGCCACCTCGTCGCCCCCAGGACGGGTCGCGGCGAGCGCCTCAGCCTGGGAAGCGGTCAGGGTCGCGCAGCCCGACAGCGCCAGGTCCAGCAGCGCATCGAGCTCGGAGCGGTCGAACGGGGCGCCCTCCGCGGTGCCCTGCACCTCCACGAACAGCCCGCGGCCGGTGGCGACGACATTCATGTCCGTGCCGGCGGCGACGTCCTCGCGGTAGTCCAGGTCGAGCACCGGGACTCCGTCGCAGATGCCGACGCTGACCGCCGCCACCGAGTCCAGCAGCGGGTCGCCCCGTACCGCTCCGCGCTCCCGCCCCCACGCCAGGGCGTCGGCGAGGGCGACGTACGCGCCGGTGATCGCGGCCGTCCGGGTGCCGCCGTCCGCCTGGAGCACGTCGCAGTCGATGACGACCGTGTTCTCCCCGAGCGCCTTGGTGTCGACCACCGAGCGCAGGCTGCGACCCACCAGGCGGCTGATCTCGTGGGTGCGTCCGCCGATCTTGCCGCGCACCGACTCGCGGTCGCTGCGGGTGTTCGTCGAGCGCGGCAGCATCGCGTACTCCGCGGTGACCCAGCCCTGTCCGGAGCCCTTGCGCCAGCGCGGCACGCCCTCGGTGAACGATGCCGCGCACAGCACCCGCGTGCGGCCGAACTCGACCAGCACGCTGCCCTCGGCGTGGTCGAGCCACCCCCGTGTGATCCGGACGTCGCGCAGCTCGTCAGGTGCCCTGCCGTCCGGCCGGCTCACCGGTGGTCCCGCGTGCTCATGGACGTCGAGCCTAACGGCGCCGGCGTCGGTCTCGCCGCCGGCGGGTGCGCCCGTCCCCACTGCCCGCACACGAGCAATAGCCGGAGCGCACTCGGCGTGGCATCATCGTGGCATGAGTCGAACACGCATCAGCACGACCGTCGACGCGGAGCTGCTCCGGAGCGCCCGCGACCTGCGGGTCGGCGGCACCGACGCCGCCCTCGTCGACGAGGCACTCGCAGCGCTGCTGGCTCGGCACCGCGCTGCGGAGGTCGACGCGGGCTACGCGGCCTACGACGAGCACCCGGCGGACGAGCCCGACGAGTGGGGCGACCTGGCTTCGTTCCGTCCTGCCGCTGCCGCCTCGTGAGCGGGTTCCCTGCGCGCGGAGAGGTGTGGTGGTGCGAGCTGCCCGAGATCGGCAGGCGGCCCGTCGTCGTGCTGTCACGCGACGCGGCGATCCCGCGGCTGCGACGGTCGCTCGTCGCACCGTGCACGACGACGATCCGTGGTCTTGCCAGCGAGGTCGTCCTCGATCCCGCGGACGACCCCGTTCCCCGCCCTTCGGCGGTGAACCTGGACTCGGTCGAGAGCGTCTCCGTCGCGGTCCTCGTCAGCCGCCTGGGACGCCTGGCGGACTCCCGGATGCGGGAGGTCTGCTCGGCCCTGGCGGTGGCCGTCCACTGTCCCGGCTGACTCCTGGGCCTGGCTCGCACCCGGCCGCCTACACCGTGAACGCGGCGGCGGGCTCGGCGAGCTCCAGCGGTCCGTCCCACACCTCCCGGGCCTCGGCCAGGGTGCGGCTCGGGTCGTTCCACGGCGGCAGGTGCGTCAGCACGAGCCGGCCCACGCCGGCGTCGAGCGCCGCGCGGGCGGCGCGGCGGCCGGTCAGGTGGATCCCGCGGACGGCGTCCCTCCCCTCGTGGAACGCGGCCTCGGCGAGCAGCAGGTCGGCGCCCTGCGCGAGCGGGAGCAGCGCGTCGCAGGTGTCGGTGTCACCGGTGTACGCGAGCACGGCCCGCTCCCCCGGCCGGCGGGCGGAGGGACCGGAGACACGCAGTCCGTAGGCCTCGACCGGGTGCTCGACGCGGTACGGCGTCACCGTCAGCGGCCCGATGTCGACGCCCGCGCCGTCGCGCCAGTGCGTGACGTCGAGCTCGGCGCTCATCCCGGGCTGCTCGGGCAGGTCGTACGCGCGGGCGAGCCTGTCCGCCGTGCCCGCGGGGCCCATCACCGGCAGCCGGCCGGCGCGTCCGCCGCCCCCCGGCGCGTGCCGGATCGCCACGTACATCCCGCACAGGTCGAGGCAGTGGTCGGCGTGCAGGTGCGAGAGCAGCACGGCGTCGACGTCGGCGAGTCGCACGTGGCGCTGCAGCGGGCCGAGCGCCCCGCTGCCGAGGTCGAGCAGCACCCGCCAGGCGCGGCCGGTGACGTCCCGCGCCTCCACGAGGTAGCAGGACGCGGCGGAGTCGGGGCCGGGGAAGGACCCGGAGCAGCCGACGACGGTCAGCCTCACCGTGCCACCCCGGTGGCGGCGGCCGCCCCGAGCCCGTGGGCGGCGGCGACCTCGGGCCCGAGGAACCGGCGGGCGAGCTCGCCGAAGTGGGCCGGGTCGCCGGTGGTGACGAACTCGTGCTCGGGGGCCGGCAGGTCGTCGGGTCGGGCCAGCGACCGGCCGACGAGCTGGCGGTACACCTCCTGTGCCGTCTCCTCCGCGCTGGAGACCAGTGCGACGTCGGGTCCCATCACGTAGGAGATGACCCCGGTGAGCAGAGGGTAGTGGGTACAGCCGAGCACGACGGTGTCGACACCCGCATCGCGCACCGGCTCCAGGTACTCGCGCGCCACGGCGATGAGCTCGTCCCCGCCGGTGACGCCGTCCTCCACGAACGAGACGAACCGGGGGCACGCCTGCGTAGTCACCTGCACGTGCGGCGCGGCCGCGAACGCGTCCGCGTAGGCCCCCGACGTCGCCGTGGCACGCGTGCACACGACACCGACGCGGCCGTTGCGGGTGCTGGCCGCCGCCCGTCGCACCGCCGGTCGGATCACCTCCACGACGGGGACGTCGTAGCGCTCGCGGGCGTCGTGCAGCACCGCCGCGCTCGCGGAGTTGCAGGCGATCACGAGCAGCTTCACGCCCCGGTCGACCAGGGCGTCGAGGCACTCGAGCGCGTGGGAGCGCACCTGCGCGATCGGCAGCGGACCGTACGGCTGCCGGGCGGTGTCGGCGAGGTACACGACCGGCTCGTGGGGCAGCTGGTCGAGCACCGCCCGGGCGACGGTGAGGCCGCCGAAGCCGGAGTCGAAGATGCCGATGGGTGCGTCCGCCACGTCACCGGAGCCTACGGGCGGCGTGTGACGACGCGGAGCCACCCGAGCCGGTGACGGTCCTCACGGTGTGGCCGTCGCGACGGGCGTCAGCCCGGCAGCAGCGACTCCACGAGCGTCTCCTGCAGCCAGGTCAGCAGCTCGTAGACCGCCGCCAGCCAGCCGCGGGGGTCGTCGGGCGGCAGGGCCGCCACGCTGTGGTGCAGCAGCGTCGCGTCGTCGTCGTCGCGGACCCCCAGCCGCTCCGCGAGCACCAGCCGGACGTCGGTCAGCGCCACCAGCCAGGCCGCGGCCTCCGCGTCGTCGAGCACGAGGGGGCCGTCGCGGCGCAGCGTCGCCGCTGCCCGGCGCAGCCCGTCGCGCTTGCGGTCGCGCAGCCCCGACTCGGTGTAGCGGCGGAACTCCCCGCTCGCCGCCGCGTCGCCCGGGTGGGCGTCGGGCAGCAGCCGCGCGAGCGCGGGGTCCTCCGGCGGCAGCGGCGTGCGCCCGGAGTCGAGGTCGAGGCCGACGAGGCGGACGAGCGGGTCGACCTCCGCCGGCTCGGCGCCTGGTGCGTCGGCGTCGTCGCCACCGAGCATCGTCGCGACGTCGTCGAACAGGCGCGTGAGCAGGTCACGCTCCACGTCGTCGAGGTGGGCACGCAGGCCGCGCCGGGTGCGGTGGAACCGGCGTGCCACTAGCCCTGCCTGCTCAGCGTGGCCCAGAGCCCGAAGCCGTGCATCGCCTCGGTGTCGCGCTCCATCTCCTCACGGGTGCCGGAGGAGACGACGGCGCGGCCGACGGTGTGCACGTCGCGCATGAGCTTCTCGGCCTTCTCGCGTGGGTAGGCGAAGTACGTCTGGAAGACGTAGGTGACGTACGACATCAGGTTCACCGGGTCGTTCCAGACCAGGGTGACCCACGGCGTGCCGGGCAGGACGGCGCTGCCCTCCTCGACATCGGCCTCGACCTCCTCCACCGGTGCCGTCACGCGGCCAGCCTACGGAGCCCCCGCTGCGCGTGCGCGGGGCCGCCGACGCCACGCCCCTACAGTCCTCGGCCATGGACGCCTCGACGGCCCTGCTCACCGACCGCTACGAGCTGACGATGCTGCAGGGGGCCCTGCGCAGCGGCGCGGCCGACCGGCGGTGCGTCTTCGAGGTGTTCTCTCGGCGGCTGCCCGACGGCCGCCGCTACGGGGTCGTGGGCGGCACCGGCCGGCTCGTCGACGCGATCGCAGGCTTCCGCTTCGACGCGGCCGAGCTGGACTGGCTGCGCGGCAGCGGTGCCGTCGACGCCGCGACCGCCGACTGGCTCGCCGGGTACCGCTTCACCGGGGACGTCGACGGTTACGCCGAGGGCGAGCTCTACTTTCCTGGGTCGCCCCTGCTGCAGGTGACGGGCACGTTCGCCGACGCCGTCGCCCTGGAGACGCTCGTGCTGTCGGTGCTCAACCACGACTGTGCGATCGCCTCGGCGGCCGCACGGATGTCGGTGGCCGCCGGGGACCGGCCCCTGATCGAGATGGGGTCGCGCCGCACCCACGAGATCGCGGCCGTCGCGGCGGCCCGCGCGGCCTACCTCGGTGGCTTCTCGGCGACGTCCAACCTGGCAGCGGGCATGGCGTACGACATCCCGACCGCCGGCACCAGCGCCCACGCGTTCGTGCTCCTGCACGACAGCGAGCGGGCCGCGTTCGCCGCCCAGATCGCGGCGTCCGGGGTGGGCACGACGCTGCTGGTGGACACGTTCGACATCGCCGCGGGGGTGCGCACCGCGGTGGACGTCGCGGGTACCGGGCTGGGTGCGGTGCGGATCGACTCCGGCGACCTCGCCGAGCTGGCGCAGCAGACGCGCGACCAGCTGGACGCCCTCGGCGCCCGGGACACGCGCATCGTGGTCTCCGGCGACCTGGACGAGTACGGCATCGCCGCCCTGGCGGCCGCCCCGGTCGACTCCTTCGGCGTCGGCACGTCGCTGGTCACCGGGTCGGGAGCGCCGACCGCCGGGCTCGTCTACAAGCTCGTGGAGGTGGACGGGCGGCCGGTGGTCAAGCGCTCCGTGGGCAAGGCCACGTTCGGCGGCCGCAAGGAGGCGGTGCGGCGCCACCGCACGACCGGTACGGCGGTGGAGGAGGTCGTGGCCGCCCAGCACACCCCCCCGGCCCGGGCGCACGACCGGGTGCTGCGGCGTCCGCTGCTGCGGGGCGGCGAGCCCGTCGCCGACCTGCCGACCCTGGCGCAGTCGCGGGACCACCTGCGGGCCACGATGGTGTCGCTGCCCTGGGACGGGCTGAAGCTCTCACGCGGGGAGCCGGCGGTGCCGACGACCTACCGGCCGCGTCCCGGCGGGGGCGGCTCCCCGGGCGAGGACGCGGACGAGGTGGAGGAGAGCTGAGTGACGCGCTACGACACCACGACGGCGCTGCTCGTCGTGGACGTGCAGAACGACTTCGCCGACCCCGCCGGCGGGCTCTACGTCGCGGGCGGGCAGGACGTCGTCCCCGTCGTCAACGCCGAGGTGAGCGCAGCCCGCGCGGCCGGCGCCACCGTGGTCTGGACGCAGGACTGGCACCCGGAGCGGACCCCGCACTTCGTCACCGACGGCGGCGTCTGGCCGGTGCACTGCGTCGCAGGCACCTGGGGGGCCGAGCTGCACCCGGACCTCCTCGTCGACGGGCCCGTCGTCCGCAAGGGCACCTGCGGTGAGGACGGCTACTCGGCGTTCTCGGTCCGGGATCCCCGCAGCGGGCTCACGAGCGCCACCGAGGTCGGCTCGTTGCTCGAGGCCGCCGGCGTCCGGCGGGTCGTCGTCGCGGGCCTGGCCGGTGACGTGTGCGTCGCCGAGACCGTGCTCGACGCGGTGCGTCTCGGGTACGCGGTGGAGGTGCCGCTCGCCGCGACCAGGATGGTCGAGCTCGAGGCCGGGGACGGCGAGCGCGCGGTGGCGAGGATGCGGGAGGCGGGCGCGCAGGTGCGCTGAGGACCCATGCTCCCACGATCGACGTCGGTCGATGCCGATCACTCTCGGTCGCCGACGGTGGCGTTCCGTGGCGCGGCGCGCGGGGGCGGGTGACACGCCGCGTCGTAGAGGTGCCGACCCGGCCCGCGAGGTCTAGATTGCGTGATCATCGCGGTCCCGGCCCGACCCTCGGAGGCACCATGAACACGCGGCTCATCGCCATCGCAGCCCTCGTCATCGCCGTCATCCTGGTCCTGATCCTCGTTCTCTGACCGGGGGCCGTCCGCTCGGACGGCGGCAGCACAACCGGCCCGGCGCACGTCCCCACCACGGGGTCGCGCCGGGCCGGACGCATCTCCCGCCCCGGAGGTCCGGACGGCGGACGACGACGGCAGCCACCCGGCCGCCGGTGGTGGCGCCGGGCTAGGGTCGGCGCCGTGTCGAGCGCACCCCACCACCACGACGCCGAGAACGTCGGGGTGCTGCCCGGACTGCCGGGCTCGGACACCTCGGCCGGCACCGGCCCCGCGGTCGCCGAGCTGTTCGCCGGCTTCGTCGAGGACGCTGCGGCCGGGCAGGGACGGGGACGTCGCGAGGGCGTCGTCGCCGCGCACGTCGCGCGGGCCGGCGCGGGCTACGGCCGCCTCGTCAGTGCCCTCGTGGTCCCGGCCGAAGGCTGCGACGGCGTCATCGCCGAGCTGGAGGCCGTCGGGGACGTCACGGCCGGCATCGCGCGGGTCCTCGCCGTCGTCGTCGAGGCCGACCCCGACGCCGCCGACCCGCTCGCCCAGGCCGCGGACGCCGCCACGACGCTGGATGCCCGTGACGACGTCCGGGTGGTGGCCGTGTCGGTGCCGCTGCCCGGCTCCGGTGACCCCGCCGCCGTCGCGGACCTCGCCGGTCACCTCGGGCTCGCGACACCGCGGGACGGCGTCCGGATCTGGGTCCAGGTGGCGCCGGGCCGCGGCCTGCCCGGTGTGCTGGACGTGCTCGTCCGCGCCGGCGTCGGCGCGTGCCTGCCGGTCGGGGGCGCGACCGACGCGCTGGTCCCCTCGACCGACGACCTGGCCGCGGTCGTGCGGGGGTGCGTCGACGCCGAGGTCCCGGTGCGGCTCACCGGCGGACCCGGCCGGGCCGTGCGCGGCCCGGACCCCGCGACCGGCGTGACCGGCCACGGCGTGCTCAACGTGGTAGGGGCGATGCGGGCGGCGCTCAACGGCGCGGAGGCCCCGGAGGTCGCCGGGGTGCTCGCGAGCACGGACACCGCGGCGCTCGCCTCCGGAACGCGCCGGATCAGCGAGGCGGACGCCGCCGTGCTGCGCGCCTTCTGGGTCGGCTGCGCGGTGCCCGACGTCACCGCTCCCGTCAAGGACCTCGTCGAGCTCGGCCTGCTGCCCGCCCCCTGACCGCGCACACCCCGCCCCGCGGTGATCGAGGACGCTGCACGCCTTCCTTGATCACCGGTGTGAGGTGGTGGAGGACGTCGACGGGCCGTCCTTGATCATCACCTCCGAGGGGCGTGATCAAGGACGCTGCGCATCATCTTTGATCATCGCGAAGGGCGGGTCAGCCGACGTCGAGGGCGAGCAGGTCGTCCTCGGTCTCGCGACGCAGCAGCACCCGGGCCTCGCCGTCGCGCACCGCGACCACCGGCGGCCGCGGCACGTGGTTGTACTGGCTGGCCATGCTGCGGCAGTAGGCCCCCGTGCCCGGGACGGCGAGCAGGTCGCCGGGTGCGACGTCCCCGGGCAGGAACTCGTCCTTGACGACGACGTCCCCGCTCTCGCAGTGCTTGCCGACCACCCGCGACAGCACCGGCGGCGCCGTCGACGCCCGCGAGGCGAGCGTGCACGAGTAGTCCGCGTCGTAGAGCGCGGTGCGCACGTTGTCGCTCATGCCGCCGTCGACGGCGACGTAGCGCCGCACGCCGCCGCCGTCCAGGGCGACGTCCTTGACGGTCCCCACCCGGTAGAGCGTGAACGTGCTCGGTCCCGCGATCGCCCGTCCGGGCTCCACCGAGACCCGCGGCACGTCGACGCCCAGGTCGGCGCACTCCTTGGTGACGATGTCGGCCATCCCGGCGGCGAGCTCGTCCACTCCCATCGGGTCGTGCTGCGTGGTGTAGGCGATCCCGTACCCGCCACCGAGGTCGAGCTCGGGCAGCACGACGCCGTGGTCGCGGGCAACGGCGGCGTGCAGCCCCAGCACGCGACGGGCAGCGACCTCGAACCCGGAGACGTCGAAGATCTGCGAGCCGATGTGGGAGTGCAGGCCGCGCAGCTCGAGCTCCGGTCTCGCGAGCACGGCGGCCACGGCGCGGGCCGCCTCGCCCCCGGCCAGCGAGAGCCCGAACTTCTGGTCCTCGTGGGCGGTCGCGATGTAGGAGTGCGTGTGGGCCTCGACGCCGACGGTGATGCGCAGCAGCACCGGCGCCCGGACGCCCAGCCGGCGGGCCGCGTCCGCCACGCGGTCGACCTCGCCCGCCGAGTCGACGACGACGCGGCCGATGCCGGCACGCAGCGCACGCTCGATCTCAGCGTCGCTCTTGTTGTTGCCGTGCAGGCCGATCCGCTCCGGCGGCACGTGGGCGCGCAGCGCGACAGCCAGTTCCCCGCCCGTGCACGTGTCGAGGCTGAGCCCCTCGGCGACGACCCACCGCGCGACCTCGGTGCACAGGAACGCCTTGCCCGCGTAGTAGACGTCGGCGCCGCCGCAGACCTCCGCGAACGCGGCGTCGAAAGCCCGCGCGAAGCTCCTTGCACGCCAGCGGAAGTCGTCCTCGTCGAGGACGTACGCCGGGGTGCCGAACCGTTCCGCGAGCGCGACGGCGTCGGTGCCGGCGACGGACAGGACCCCGTCCCCGGAGCGGGAGACCCCCCGCGACCACAGCCCGTCGACCAGGGCGTTGACGTCGTCGGGGACGCCGAGCCAGGACGGCGCCCCGTAGCCCTGGGCATGCAGCGCCCCGGCTTCGTGCGCGCGCACCTACATCCGCTCCGGGGCAGAGACGCCGAGCAGCGCCAGGCCGTTGCGCAGCACCTGGCCCGTGGCCTCGTTCAGCCACAGGCGCGTCCGGTGGGTGTCGGTGACCGCCTCATCGCCCATCGGGGTGACCCGCCGCTCGTCGTACCACTTGTGGTACGCGGCGGCGAGCGACTCCAGGTGCCGGGCGACCCGGTGCGGCTCGCGCAGCTCGGCGGCCATCGCCACGACGCGGGGGAACTCGCCGAGCTGGGCGAGCAGCGCGGTCTCCGTGACGTCGTCCAGCAGCGACGGGTCGAAGCCGTCCTCGGTGCGCACCCCGAGGTCGCGCGCGTTGCGCCCTACGCCGCTCGCGCGCGCGTGGGCGTACTGCACGTAGAACACGGGGTTGTCGTTCGTCTGCTTGCGCAGCTCCTCGCCGACCAGCGCGAGTGCGGAGTTCGCCGGGTAGCGCGCCAGGGAGTAGCGCACCGCGTCGCTGCCGATCCACGCGAGCAGGTCGGCGAGCTCGACGATGGTGCCGGCCCGCTTCGACAGGCGAGCACCCCCGACGGACACGAGCTGGCCGATGAGGACCTCGATGTTGATGTCGGGGTCGTCACCCGCGCAGGCCGCGATCGCCCGCAGCCGGTTGACGTAGCCGTGGTGGTCCGCGCCGAGCATGTAGATCTTCTCGGGGAAGCCGCGGTCACGCTTGGAAAGGTAGTACGCGGCGTCGGACGCGAAGTAGGTCGGCGCGCCGTCCCCGCGGATCATCACGCGGTCCTTGTCGTCGCCGAAGTCCGTGGTGCGCAGCCAGACCGCGCCGTCGGCGTCGAAGACGTGACCCTGCTCGCGGAGCCGCTCCACCGCGCGCTCGACCGCGCCACCCGCGTGCAGGTCGCGCTCGGAGAACCAGACGTCGAAGTGCACGCCGAACTCGGCCAGCACGCTGTGCATCTCGGCGATCTGCAGCGCGTACGCCTCGTCCCGCGCGACCGCGACGGCCTCGGCCGGGTCGAGCCCCAGCAGGTCCGGACGCCGAGCCAGCACCCCCTGGGCGAGGTCCGCGACGTAGGCGCCGCGGTAGCCGCCCTCGGGGACGTCGTCGCCCCGCACGCGGGCGAGCACGGAGGCGCCGAAGGTCTCCATCTGGGACCCGGCGTCGTTCGTGTAGTGCTCGGTCGTGACGTCGGCGCCGCTTGCGCGCAGCAGCCGGGCGATCGAGTCCCCCAGGGCGGCCCACCGGGTGTGACCGACGTGCAGCGGACCCGTCGGGTTCGCCGACACGAACTCCAGGTTGATCACGTGCCCGGACAGGGACTCGTTGTGGCCGTAGACGTCCCCGGCCTCGACGACGACCCTGGCGAGCTCCCCCGCAGCGGCTGTGTCGAGCACCACGTTGAGGAACCCGGGCCCGGCGACCTCGACGCTCTTGACGCCGGCGACCTCGCCGAGGCGCTCGGCGAGCGCCGTGGCCAGGGCGCGGGGGGACGTGCCGGCGGCCTTGGCGAGCTGCAGCGCGACGTTCGTGGCCCAGTCCCCGTGCTCGCGGCTGCGGGGCCGCTCCACGCGCACCTCGTCGGGCACTGCGACGTCGAGGTCACCGGCGGCGACCGCGTCCGCGAGGCAGCCGCGGATGGCGGCGGCGAGCTCGGCTGGGGTCATGGACGCAGCGTAGTAGCGGCTCCCGCGTGCTCGGACGTGGCCGCCGGCCGCCCGCTGGGCCCGGCGGAGACGTCCAGGTCGTCCTCGACGTGGCGCGGCCGGCACACGACGGCCCCGCCGACGACCTGCACGCCCAGGGTCGCGGTGAGGAACGCGAAGGCGGCGCCCCAGCCGTCGGTGGCCTGGTGCAGCGCGCCCACGACGACGGGCCCGGCGCCGGCGAGCAGGTAGCCCACGCCCTGGGCGAACCCCGACAGCGCGGCGGAGCCGGCCGTGGTGCGCGAGCGCAGGTTCACCAGCGTCAGCGACAGCGGGAACGACGCGGGCCCGAGCCCGGCGAGCACCACCCACACCCACGTCGCGGACGCCGGCGACCACAGCAGGCCCGCGTAGCCGGAGAGGTAGCAGGTCAGGAAGGCCAGGACGAGAGGGAACGGGTTGCGCATCCGGGTTGCGGCCCAGGGCGTCAGCAGCGAGGTGGGCATGCCCACCGCCGCGTACAGCGCGAGCATCGCGCCGGCACCGGACGCCGAGATCCCGGCGTCCACCAGCAGCACCGGCAGCCACGCGAACATCGCGTAGGTGTTCAGCGACGTCATCCCGATCAACCCGACCAGCCCCCAGGCGACGGGGCTGCGACGCAGCGCGGCGATGCCGATCGGCGCTACGCGGGCCGCCGCACCGGCGGCGGGGTGGCGGCGCCGCGACCGGGTGCGACGGGTGTCCCTCCGGGCGGCGAGGACCCAGGGCACCGCGGCGGCCAGCGCGAACAGGCCCCAGCCGCCGACCGCGACGCGCCAGCCGGCGGCGTCCGCCATCGGCACCGCGAGCAGCGGGGCCATGGCGGTGCCCAGCGCCAGGAGCAGCACGTAGCCGCTGGTGAGCGCGGCGAGGCGGTCGGGGAACCAGCGCTTGATCAGCGGTGGCAGCACGACGTTGCCGATGCCCATCCCCGCGAGGGCGAGCAGCGACAGCAGCAGGAAGGCCACGGTGCCGCCCGCGGTGGCCCGCAACACCTGGCCGGCGGCCGCCAGCACCATCGCGATCCAGGCGGCGCGCTCCAGGCCGGTGCGGCGCGCCAGGGCGGGCGTCAGCACGCCGGACAGCGCGAACGCGAGCGTCGGCACCATGCCGAGCAGCCCGGCGGCGGTGGTGCCCATCCCGAGGTCGGTCGAGACCCGGTCGAGCAGGGGCGAGACCGAGGTCGCGGCCGAGCGCAGGTTCAGCGCGAGCAGGACGACGGCCGCCAGCAGCAGCGTCCGGCCCCGCCACAGCGGCGCCTTCTGGTGCGCCCGGGCCGAGTCCGCCGCGGCCGTCGTGGCCACGGTGGCGCCCTCGTCGCGCGCAGCCGCGGACAGGGTCTCGGAGGGGGCCACCGGCGGAGACTACCAAATACATGGGATGTTTGTAGGATGGCCGGCATGGGCAGCCACCAGCACGCCACGGCCCGCCGCGGCGGTCTGATCGACGCCGTGATCGCCACGCTCCGCGAGGAGATCACGTCCGGCCGCTGGCCGGTGGGCACGCGGATCCCGACCGAACCCGAGCTCGTGGAGCGCACCGGCACCGGGCGCAACACCGTCCGCGAGGGCGTGCAGGCGCTCGTGCACGCCGGCCTGCTCGAGCGGCGGCAGGGATCGGGCACGTTCGTGATCGCCGACAGCGAGCTGCAGGTCGCCGTCGGACGCCGGGTGGCCGCTGCCCGCCACCGGGACGTGCTCGAGGTGCGGCGCACGCTGGAGGTGGGCGCCGCCCGCCTCGCGGCGACCCGCCGCACGCCCGGCGACGTCACCGCGCTGCAGGCCCTGCTCGCCCGGCGCACCGCGGCCCGCGAGGCCGGCGACGTCGACGCGACGGCGGTGGCGGACACCCAGCTGCACCGAGCCATCGCCCACGCGTCCCGCAACCCGGTGCTGACCGAGCTCTACGAGCACGTGCTCGACGCGGTCGCGGAGAACGTGCGGACCAACGTGGCCGGTCCGCCGCTGCCCGGCGGCGACGACGACCACGCGCTGCTCGTGGCCGCCATCGTGGCGGGCGACCCGCAGCGGGCCGCGCAGGAGGCCGCCCGCTACCTCGACGAGCTCTTGGCCGGCGCCGCCTGCTGAGGATCCGCCTGCTGAGGATCCGCCGCCCCCGGCACCGCCGCGGCGGGCCCCAGCAGGGCACGGACGGCGTCCACCGCCGCCAGCGCCAGCAGCGCCAGCCCGCCGACCGCGACGGCGACGGGCACGACCCGGGGGTCCAGCGGTGCGCGACCGGCCTCGGCCTGGAGCACCGTCGAGGCGACGAGCAGCCCGTACCCGAGGGAGGCGGCCGCCACCGTCACGGCGCGGCGCGCCTCGCCGCGGTCCGCGACGCCGACGAGCAGGGCGAGCAGCGGCAGCGCCTGCAGGGCGTGCACCGTCAGGGCGTGGGGCACCTTCAGGGTGCCGGCCTCCCACACGGCGGCGCCGCCCCCGGCGATCATCAGCGCTCCGACGGCGTTGCTGACGAGCAGCAGCACCAGGGCCGCCCGCAGGGCCCAGGCGAGGCTGGCGGGGGCGTCGACGCGCCACAGGGAGCGCAGCGCCAGGACGGCGGTGACGACCACGATCGCCGCCACGAGGATCCCCATCGCCACGAAGACGCCCGTGTCGAACCCGGTCCCGACGTTGAAGTGCGAGGGCACGCCGCGCCACTGCTGCAGCGTGACGAGCAGCACCTCGCCCGCGGTGCCCACCGACAGCGCAGTGACGGCGACCCACCCACCGAGCCCGCCGAGCCGCAGGAAGGTGAGGAACCACGTCAGGGTCGCCAGCGTCGTGCCGAACGAGAAGGCGAACAGGATCGGCTTGCGCCACGACACCTGGCCCGCCCAGGTGCCCCGGTGGCGAGCTGGACCCCGAGGTGGACCGCTGCGCTGAGCAGCAGCACCGCCGCCACCACGTAGCCGAGCCGCTGGTGAGGTGCGACCGAGGTGAGCCGCCCGGAGCGCCAGGTGCGCCGAGCAGCCTCTCGGGTACCTACCACGCCGCGCCGCCGCCTTCCCGGGACCGCTAGCCCGCGGACGAGGTACTCGCTGGCGACGCGGTCGCACCGACCACGCTACGGCGAGCCGCCTGGACGGCACCAAGCACTCTCGTGCCACGACCGGGTCACCGCACGTAGCGGCGAGTCGCGGTCAGCGGAGGCCGGGTCGGCCCCGTGCCGCCAGGTCGAGCACCGTCGCGGTCAGCGCGGCCGGCTCGAACGGCTTGGCCACGAACGCGTCGACCCCGGCGTCGCGCGCCCGGGCCCGGTGGTGGGCCTGCACCGAGGCGGTCACCATCACGACCGGGACGGGCGCCAGGCGCGGGTCGGCACGGATCCGCCGCAGCGCCGTCCAGCCGTCGACCGGCTCCATCACGGCGTCGACGGTGACGACGTCGGGCAGCGGCTCGCCGGCGTCGGCGGCGGCGAGCAGGAGCTCCAGGCACGCGGCCCCGTCACCGGCCTCGGTCACCTGCGCACCGTCGAGCTCGAGGTTGAGGCGCAGCAGCAGCCGGATCTGCTCGGTGTCGTCCACCACGAGCACCCGGACCACGGCACCTCCCCGCCTTCGACGACGCCGCCGGTCCGCGCGGGAACAGGCGGACCCCGGCGCTGCGACGGCGCCGGCCCGTGCTGGGCCGACGCCGTCGGTGGTGCCCCCGGCAGGATTCGAACCTGCGCCCCCGCCTCCGGAGGGCGGTGCTCTATCCCCTGAGCTACGGGGGCCCTGTGGCCGGCTCACGCGGCCCGGCACAGCCGGACCCGTCCCACCGACCGGACCGGCGAAAGTCCCTGCCAGCCTGGGCGCGGCGAGCCTAGCAGCAGCGCGGGAGCCTGCCCGGGGCCGGCGCAGGCGCAGCCGATGCCGATGCCGATGCCGCGAGCCCACCTGCTCACGAGCCGCCGACGTACTCCCAGTGCCACGGCTCGTACGGGCCCGACCCGCCCTTGCGGGCCCAGTCGGGGTTCTCCCAGCCGAGGGCCGGGGCGTGCTCGCGCATCCAGGCGTGCTGCGGGCCGCCGGACTCCACCCCGCCACCGAGGTCCACGGCCTTCGCCCAGCCGTGCTCGCTCGTCCCGGGACGCGCAGCGAGCCCCGGCTTCGTGCTCCGCAGCCGCACCTGCGACTCGTAGGTGCGGTAGCCGTCGGTGATGGACAGCGAGGAGCCGAACTCGGCCCGGTAGGCCACGTTCAGCCGGGCCAGCGCCGAGGCGGCGTCGGCCCGCAACATCTCGTCCTCGGCCCAGGGCAGGCGGCACAGGCTGTCGGTGTGCAGCCGGCCGTTGTCGTCCCCGGCCTCCACGTGGGCCGGGTCGCAGCCCGGGATCGGGGCCCGTGCGGCCGCACGGGCGGCGCGATCGCGCTGGCGACGGCGCTCCTCGCGCTGGCGACGCTCGGCCCGCGCCGCGGCGAGCTGCTCGGTGCGCGCCAGGCGCTCAGCGCGGTCGTCCGCCGGCACCTCCTGCACCGGGCGGGCCACGGCCGGCGGGGGGGTCGCGTCGTCCGTCAGCTCCGAGGGCAGCGCCCGGAACTGCTCCAGCGGCGGCGCCACCGGCGCCGCGGTCGCCCGGCCGGCGGCGCCGTCCTCGCCACGACCGAGCGGGACGACCACCGTCGCCACGCCGAGCACCGTGACCAGCGTCGCCTGCGCGAGGCGGTGCGCCGCGGGGTGCGATCGGCTCCCGGTGGTCCGCTCGGCCGCGGTCCGCGACTGCTGCAGCCGGCGGTCGCGCCGCGACCCGGGCACGGCTGGGGCCGCTACGGGCGCGGCACGGCGGGCGACCGGTGCCTCCGCCGCGTCGCGGTGGCGACCGTGGGCCCGGGCCGCCGGGTGGCGACGCTGGGGGGCAGCGGACTCGTGCGGGGCAGCGGGCACAGGAGTGAGCGGGGTGCGGTGCGTCGGCACGTGCGGGGGCTCCGTTCGGCGCGTGGAGGCTCGTGGCTCCGGGCAGGCAGGGGGCCGGACGTCGCGAGGCGGTCGTGCCCGAGCAGCACCCCGGCCGGCGTCGGCAGGTCACGAGAGCATAACGAGCCGGACGACCGGCGCGCCACGATCCCGGTGACAGAGTGTGCAAGACCACACGAAATGACCACGTTTCGTGTCGCCGTGGTGACGGAGAGGTCAGTCCCGACGGGCGGAGCGGACCTCCCCGTGACGCCGCGTGGCGTCGCGGATCTCCCCGACGAGCTCCTCGAGCACGTCCTCGAGGAACACGGCACCGAGCGTGGCGCCGTCGTCACCGAGCACCCTCGCGATGTGGGCGCCGGAGCGCTGCATCGCCGCGAGCGCGTCCTCGACCTCGTCGTCGGCGCGCACGGAGACCAGGGAGCGCACCCGCTTGTTCGGCACCGGCTCGTCGTGACGCGCGTCGTCGGCGTACAGCACGTCCTTCAGGTGCAGGTATCCCTGCAGGTCCTGCCCGGCGCTGACCGGGAACCGGCTGAATCCGGTGCGCGCCACGAGCCGCTCGACGTCCGCGGGCGTCGAGCGCGGCGGTGCGGTGACCAGGTCCCCGATACCGACCATCACGTCGCGGGCCACCCGCTCGCTGAACTCGAGGGCGCCGGTGATGAGGCCGTGCCCGTCGTCCAGCGTCCCCTCGCGGTGGGACTCGGTGACGATGCCGTGCACCTCCTCGGCCGTGAACGTCGAGGCGACCTCGTCCTTGGGCTCCACGCGCAACGCGCGAAGCACCGCGTTCGCGATCGCGTTGAGCAGGCGGATCACCGGCGAGACGACCCGGGCCACCGCGACGAGGGCGGGGGCGAGCAGCAGCACGGCGCGGTCGGGTCCGGCGATCGCGAGGTTCTTCGGCACCATCTCGCCGAGCACGACGTGCAGGTACACGACCACGGACAGGGCGATGGTGAAGGCGACCGGGCCGACGAGCGCCTCGGGCAGCCCGAGGCGCTCGAAGCCGGGCTCCAGCAGGTGGGCCAGCGCGGGCTCGGCGATCGCGCCCAGCCCGAGCGAGCAGGCGGTGATGCCGAGCTGCGCGCAGGCGAGCATCAGGGAGACGTGCTCCATCGCCCACAGCGTGGTCCGGGCGGCCCGGCTACCGGCCTCGGCGCGTGGCTCGATCTGGCTGCGGCGCGCGGACATCACCGCGAACTCGGCGCCCACGAAGAAGGCGTTGCCCGCCAGCAGCAGCAGGCCCACGAGCAGGCCGGTCCCGGTGCTCACGAGCGTCCCTCCCGCACCGGGGCGCGGTCCTGGCCGGTGCCGGCCTCGTCACCGACCGGGACGAGGCGCACGCGGTCGACGCGTCGTCCGTCCATCCGCTCCACGCGCAGCACCCCTCCGGCGACGACGACCTCGTCCCCGGTCCCGGCGACCCGCCCGAGGCGGGCCATCACGAAGCCGCCGAGCGTCTCGTACCCGAGCCCGTCCGGGACGTCGACGCCGATCCGGTCCCGGACCTCGTCGGGTCGCACCAGGCCGGGGATGGTCCAGGACCCGTCCCGCAGCCGGCGTGCGCCGGCCCGCGACCGGTCGTGCTCGTCGGCGACCTCGCCGACGAGCTCCTCGATCACGTCCTCGAGGGTGACGACGCCGCTCGTGCCGCCGTACTCGTCGACGACGACCGCGAGCTGCATCCCCTGGTCGCGCAGCGCCACGAGCAGCGGGTCGAGGCGCAGCGTCTCGGGGACGCGGAGCACCTCGCTCATCAGCGCGGCCGCCGGCACCTCCTCGCGCTTGTCGTGCGGGACGGCGACGGCACGCTTCACGTGCACGACCCCCACGACGTCGTCGGCGTCGGAGTCGACGACGGGGAAGCGGGAGTAACCGGTCCGCCGGGCCAGCCGGACGACGTCCGCGGCGGTGTCCGCGCGCTGGATGCTCGCCATCCGCAGCCGGTGCGTCATCACGTCGACCGCGGCGTGGCGGCTGAACCCGAGCGAGCGCGTGAGCCGGTCGGCGGTGCCCTCGTCCAACGTGCCCGCCTGGGCCGAGCGCCGCACCAGCGCCGACAGCTCCTCCGGCGACCGGCCGCTCGACAGCTCCTCCTGCGGCTCGACGCCCACCCAGTGCAGCACCTGGTTCGCGCTGCCGTTCAGCAGCCGGATCAGCGGCAGGACGGCGGCCGTGAACCGCCGCTGCAAGGGCACCGCCCACGCCGCCGTCGCGAGCGGCTCGGCGATCGCCAGGTTCTTCGGCACGAGCTCCCCGACGATCATCGAGAGCACCGTCGCGAGGAAGATGCCGAGGCCGACGCTGAGCGGCGCGAGCGCGCCCTCGGGGACGCCGACGGCCCCCAGCGGCGGCTGCAGCAGCCGGGACACCGAGGGCTCGACGAGGAAGCCGACGAGCAGCGTCGTGATCGTGATGCCGAGCTGCGAGCTCGACAGCTGGGTCGACAGCGTCCGCAGACCGGGCAGCACCCGGGCGGCCCGGCGGTCGCCGTCCTGCATCGCCCGCTCGACGCTGGGGCGGTCGAGCGCGACCAGGGAGAACTCCGAGGCGACGCAGATCCCGGTGCCGACGGTGAGCACCAGGCCCAACCCGACGAGCAGCCACTCGATCAGCACGGGCAGCGCTCGACGGCGACGACCCCGGGGACCGCCGGGGCGGGGTGGTGGGCGCGGCGGGAGGTCCCCCTGCGGGAGGCGGGTCGAACGGGTCCTGGTCGGACGGGGCCCGGTCGGAGGAGTCGTGGCGGAGGATGGTCGCTCTCGGGCATCGTGGCGCCCATGCTACGCGGGACCGGCGTGCTCACCAGCCGGCGGGCAGCGGGCGACCCTCCTGGTAGCCGGCGTCGGACTGCACCCCGAGCACGGCCCGCTCGTGCAGCTCGGCCAGGGTGCGCGCACCGGCGTAGGTGCAGGCGCTGCGCACCCCGGCGGTGATGTGGTCGACGAGGTCCTCCACGCCGGGACGGTCGGGGTCCAGGACCATCGTCGAGGCCGAGATGCCCTCCTCGAACAGGGCCTTGCGCGCCCGCTCGAAGGGGCTGTCCTCGCGGGTGCGGGCCGCGACGGCGCGCGCCGACGCCATCCCGAAGCTCTCCTTGTAGCGGCGGCCCTGCGCGTCGGTGAACAGGTCGCCGGGGCTCTCGTAGGTGCCCGCGAACCACGACCCGACCATCACCTGCGACGCGCCGGCGGCCAGGGCGAGGGCGACGTCACGCGGGTGGCGGACCCCGCCGTCCGCCCACACCCGGCCCCCGGCGTCCCGGGCGGCGGCGGCGCACTCCAGCACCGCGGACAGCTGCGGGCGACCCACACCGGTCATCATCCGCGTCGTGCACATCGCGCCCGGACCCACGCCGACCTTCACCACGTCGGCGCCGGCGGCCAGCAGGTCGCGGGTGCCCTGCGCGGTGACGACGTTGCCGGCGACGACCGGCACCTCGGGGGCGAGCGCGCGCACCGACGCGAGGGCGCCGAGCATCTTGTCCTGGTGGCCGTGGGCGGTGTCGACGACCAGGACGTCGGCGCCGGAGGCGAGCACGGCCGCGGCGGCCGCGGCGACGTCCCCGTTGATGCCGACGGCGACACCGACACGCAGCCGGCCGTCGGCGTCCAGGGCCGGCGCGTAGGTGCGCGAGCGCACGCAACCGGTCCGGGTCAGCACCCCTGCGAGCCGCCCGCCGTCGACCACCGGGGCCACGTGGCGGCGGGCCTCCGAGAGCCGGGCGAACGCCTTCTCCAGCCCGGCGTCGGTGGCGAGGTCCCCGGCGTCGAGCAGCAGCGGCTCCTGAGTCATCACGCGGCGGAGCTGGGTGAACCGGTCCACGTCGGCGCAGTCCCCGGCGGACACGACCCCCACCGGTGCACCGTCACCGTCGACGACGACGACCGCCCCGTGGGCGCGCTTGGGCAGCAGGTGCAGGGCGTCGGTGACGGTGTCCGTCGGCGCCAGCGTCAGCGCCGACTCCAGCACCGGGTGCCGGCTCTTGACCCAGCGGACGACGTCCGCGACCACCTCGACGGGCAGGTCCTGAGGCAGCACGGCGAGCCCCCCGCGGCGGGCGATCGTCTCGGCCATCCGGCGGCCGCTGACGGCCGTCATGTTGGCCGCCACGAGCGGCACCGTCGTGCCCGTGCCGTCGTCGCTCGAGAGGTCGACGTCGAGCCGGGACGCCACGGCGGACCGGGACGGCACGAGGAAGGCGTCGCTGTAGGTCAGGTCGTGGGCCGGGGCGTGGCCGTCGAGGAAGCGCACCTGTCGAGGGTGCCACCGCCGCGGTGGCGACGCGCCCGCGCCCGACCTGCTCTGCCGCTCGTCGCTGGACTAGGGTGGAAGCCGCCCACCAGCAGTGTCGCTATCGCGGAAGAGGGCGATCGTCGCCGTGTCCCAGACCGACCCCACGCCCGCCCCGTCGCAGCCGACGCCGGACGGCGGTGCAGCCAGCACCTTCGGGCCGAACGAGTGGCTCGTTGACGAGCTCTACCAGCAGTTCCTGCAGGACAGGGACTCCGTCGACCGTGCCTGGTGGGACTTCTTCGAGGACTACCAGCCCTCCGAGGCAGCGCAGGACGCCAGCTCGGGTGCCGGTGGCGAGGCGGCGACCGCCGATGAGGCCTCGGCGGTCGACGGCACACCGTCGGCCCCGGCGGAGGACGGCGGGACGGCACAGCCCGAGGACGGCGCGGAGCCGCAGCCGGCGAGCGCGGCGAAGCAGGACATCGGCACGCGGCCAGAGTCCGACATCGAGACCCCCGCCGGTCGGGAGGAGGGACTGCACCGCGCCGACGACCGCGGTCCCGACCCGAGCCACCGGCCCGCCCCCCCGGCGCCGACGACGGCGTCGCCCGAGCCCGCCCGCCACGCCGCGAACCGCAACCTCGTGCCCCGGCTGCTGCCGCGGGACGCGGCCGCCGACGACGACGGCGGCACGCCCGAGACCGCGACCGACACCGAGACGATCAAGCTGCGCGGCCCGGCGGCCCGCGTCGTGACGAACATGGAGGCCAGCCTCGAGGTCCCGACCGCGACGAGCGTGCGCGGCGTGCCGGCCAAGCTGCTGGTGGACAACCGGATCGTCATCAACAACCACCTCAAGCGCGCCCGGGGCGGCAAGGTCTCCTTCACCCACCTCGTCGGCTTCGCGATCGTCGAGGCGCTGGCGATGCTGCCGGAGATGAACAACGGGTACGCCGAGGTCGACGGCAAGCCGTCGCTGGTGAAGCCGGCCCACGTCAACCTCGGCATCGCCATCGACATCCAGAAGGACGACGGCACGCGTCAGCTGCTCGTGCCGAACGTCAAGGCGTGCGAGCAGATGGACTTCTCGCAGTTCTGGGGTGCCTACGAGGAAGTGATCCGCAAGGCCCGGGACGGCAAGCTCGCCGTCCCCGACTTCGCCGGGACCACCATCAGCCTGACCAACCCCGGCACCATCGGGACGGTGCACTCGGTGCCGCGGCTGATGGCCGGGCAGGGGTGCATCGTCGGCGTCGGCGCGATGGACTACCCGGCGGAGTACCAGGGCGCGGCCGAGGAGACCCTGTTCCGGCTCGGCGTCTCCAAGGTGATGCAGCTGACGTCGACGTACGACCACCGCATCATCCAGGGCGCGCAGTCCGGGGACTTCCTGAGGATCGTGCACGCGAAGCTCCTCGGTGAGGACGGCTTCTACGACCGGGTCTTCCACGCGCTGCGGATCCCCTACGAGCCGGTCCGCTGGGTGCGGGACCAGCCCGGCGCGCACGAGGACGAGATCCACAAGACGGCCAGGGTCGTCGAGCTGATCCACGCCTACCGGGTGCGCGGCCACCTGATGGCCGACACGGACCCGCTGGAGTACCGGCAGCGCCGCCACCCCGACCTCGACATCCAGACCCACGGCCTGACGCTGTGGGATCTGGACCGCGAGTTTCCCACCGGTGGCTTCGGCGGCAAGCCGGTGATGTTGCTGCGGCACATCCTCGGGGTGCTGCGCGACTCCTACTGCCGCACCGTCGGCATCGAGTACATGCACATCCAGGACCCGGACCAGCGGCGCTGGATCCAGGACCGGGTGGAGGTGCCGTACAAGAAGCCGAGCCGGGACGACCAGCTGCGGATCCTGCAGCGGCTGAACGCCGCGGAGGCGTTCGAGACGTTCCTGCAGACCAAGTACGTGGGGCAGAAGCGGTTCAGCCTCGAGGGCGGCGAGAGCGTGATCCCGCTGCTCGACGCGCTCCTGTCCGCCAGCGCCGACGCCGGTCTCGACGAGGTGTGCGTCGGCATGCCGCACCGCGGCCGGCTCAACGTGCTCGCGAACATCGCCGGCAAGAGCTACGGCCAGGTGTTCCGCGAGTTCGAGGGCGCGCAGGACCCGCGCAGCGTGCAGGGCTCCGGAGACGTCAAGTACCACCTCGGCACCGAGGGCGAGTTCACCGCGGAGTCCGGCAGCACCACGAAGGTGTACCTGGCGGCGAACCCGTCGCACCTCGAGGCGGTCAACCCGGTGCTCGAGGGCATCGTGCGCGCCAAGCAGGACCGCATCGACCTCGGTGGCTCGAGCTTCCCGGTGCTGCCGGTGCTGCTCCACGGGGACGCCGCCTTCGCAGGCCAGGGCGTGGTCGCCGAGACGCTCAACCTGTCGCAGCTGCGCGGGTACCGCACCGGCGGGACGGTGCACGTCGTGGTCAACAACCAGGTCGGCTTCACGACCGCCCCGGCCGCGTCGCGCTCCTCGTTCTACTGCACCGACGTCGGCAAGATGATCCAGGCGCCCATCTTCCACGTGAACGGGGACGACCCCGAGGCCTGCGCCCGGGTGGCCCAGTTCGCCTTCGACTTCCGGCAGGAGTTCGACAAGGACGTCGTCATCGACCTCGTCTGCTACCGGCGCCGCGGGCACAACGAGGGCGACGACCCCTCGATGACGCAGCCGCTGATGTACTCCCTGATCGAGGCCAAGCGCAGTGTCCGCAAGCTGTACACCGAGTCCCTCATCGGCCGCGGCGACATCAGCGTCGAGGAGGCCGAGCAGGCGCTGCGCGACTACCAGCAGCAGCTGGAGCGCGTGTTCGCCGAGACCCGGGAGACCGACACCGAGGGCGACCGTGGGCGAGACGGCGCGGACCCTCCCGGCGGTCTGGAGCGGCCGGAGTCCCAGCAGGACGACTCGGTCTCCGAGGCACGGCGCACGTACGTCGACCTGGAGGTCCTCAAGCGGATCGGGGACAGCCACGTCTCGCCACCGGAGAAGTTCGCCGTCCACCCCAAGCTGCGGCCGCTGCTGGAGAAGCGCTCCCAGATGTCGCGGGACGGCGGCATCGACTGGGGCTACGGGGAGGTGCTCGCCTTCGGCTCGCTGCTGATGGAGGGCGTGCCGGTGCGCGTATCCGGCCAGGACACCCGCCGCGGCACGTTCGTGCAGCGGCACGCCGTCCTCACCGACAAGACCAGCGGGCAGGAGTGGACGCCCCTGCTGTACCTGTCCCGCGACCAGGCGCGGTTCTGGATCTACGACTCGCTGCTGAGCGAGTTCGCGGCCGTCGGCTTCGAGTACGGCTACTCCGTCGAGCGCCCCGACGCCCTGGTGCTCTGGGAGGCGCAGTTCGGCGACTTCTTCAGCGGGGCGCAGGTCGTGATGGACGAGTTCATCTCCTCCTCCGAGCAGAAGTGGGGGCAGCGGTCGTCGGTGGTGATGCTGCTCCCCCACGGTTACGAGGGGCAGGGCCCGGACCACTCCTCGGCCCGGATCGAGCGCTTCATGCAGCTGTGCGCCGAGAACAACATGACCGTCGCGATGCCGTCGACGCCGGCGTCGTACTTCCACCTGCTGCGCCGCCAGGCGTACGCCCGCCCGCGTCGCCCGATGGTGGTCTTCACCCCCAAGTCGATGCTGCGGCTGAAGACCGCCACCTCGGCGGTGGAGGACTTCACGTCCGGCGGGTTCCGGCCGGTGATCGGCGAGACCCACGACCTGGACGCCGGCCGCGTGGACCGCGTGCTGCTCTGCGCGGGCAAGATCTACTACGACCTGCTGGCCGGGCGTTCGGCCGCCGAGGACGAGCGCACGGCCATCGTGCGGCTGGAGCAGCTCTACCCGATCGCCGGCGACGAGCTCGGCGAGGCGGTCGGCGCCTACGGGGACGCCGAGCTGGTCTGGGTGCAGGAAGAGCCGGCCAACCAGGGCCCGTGGCCGTCACTCGCGCTGGCCATGCCGGAGCTGCTCGGTCGCGGCGTGCGCCTCGTGTCGCGCCAGGCGTCGGCGTCGCCGGCCACCGGGTCGACGAAGAAGCACACCGGCGAGCAGCGGAGCCTGGTCGAGGAGGCCTTCGCCCGGTGACCGGTCCGACGACCGCGACCGAGCCGCTCCAGCCGTAGGGTCGCCGCCATGTACTTCACCGATCGCGGCATCGAGGAGCTCGAGACCCGCCGCGGCGAGGACGACGTGTCCGTCGGCTGGCTGGCGGCCCGGCTGCGGGAGTTCGTCGACCTCAACCCAGAGCTCGAGACCCCGATCGAGCGGCTGGCCACATGGCTCGCCCGCCTGGACGACGAGGACGACCAGTGAGCCAGCCGACAGCGGACGGCGGTGCCGGCGGTCACGCCTCCCGCCGGGTCTGCGTCGTCGGCGAGGACCTGGTCGCCGGCGTCGGCGACCCCAAGGCGCTCGGCTGGGTCGGCCGCGTCACGAATCGGACCGGCCTGTCCGAGGGCGACGCCGTGTTCGCCCTGGGCGTCCCCGGGGAGTCGACCGGGGGGCTGCTGCAGCGGTGGCGCGAGGAGACCGGCCGGCGGTGGGTGCCCGGCGCCGACAACCGGCTCGTGCTGGGTCTCGGGACGGCCGACGTCGGCGAGGACATCTCTTTGGCCCGCAGCCGGCTCAACCTCGCCAACGTGCTCGACGAGGCCCAGACGCGGCGCGTGCCGGTGATGGTCGTGGGACCGCCGCCGGGACCGGACCCCGCGGTGCAGGGCCGCACCCGCGAGCTCGCGGAGGCGTTCGGCGACGTCTGCGCCCGTCGCGGCGTCACGTACGTCGACTGCTTCGGTCCGTTGACCACGCACGAGCAGTGGTTCGGCGACCTCGCGGCCTCCGACGGGCACCACCCGGCACAGGTCGGCTACGGCCTGCTGGCCTGGCTGGTGCTGCACGGCGGCTGGTACGAGTGGCTGGGCGTCCCGCGCCCCTGAGGCCCTGAGGCCCTGCGTCCTGAGTCCCTGCGTCCTGAGTCCCTGCGTCCTGGGTCCGGGGGTCAGGCCGCGGGCCGCCAGCCGACCGCGTGGGCCGAGACGACGAGGTTGTCCAGCGAGCGACCCCGCACGCGCTGGAAGCACGTGATGAGCACCAGCCTGTCCGGCACGGCCCGCCACACGTCCTGCGCGCCGGCCAGGGCGCCCTTGGGGTAGCGGTCCGTGCCGTCCATGACGTAGACCCCCGTACCCCGCGCGGTGTCGACCTCGATCCGGTCGCCGGGGGCCACCCTGGCGCGCCGGGCGTCGACGTCCAGCAGGGAGTTGAAGGCGGCGTCGTCACGGTTGGAGGAGTGCGCCGCCAGGTAGACCGTGTTGCCGGCCGGGTCGGTGCCCACCGCCGACGGCCTGCCGTAGGCCTCGATCCAGTACGCGTCCGTCGTCGTGGGCGGGTCGAGGCGCCCGCCGGTCGCGGCGACGGGCCGCACCGCGAGGTCGATGCCGACCGCGTCCACACGCAGCCGCACCGGGACGTCCGGGGCCGCGGACCGGGCTGGGGTCGCGGCGCCGACCGCCGCGAGGACCTCGTGGGCGGACGGCGGGGTCGGCACCGGGGCCTGTCGCTGCCCCGCAACGACCGGCCCGGGTGCCGCGGGGGCGAGCAGCAGCGCCCCGGCGCCGGCGGCCCCTGCCGCGAGGCACGCGGTGACCGCCCATGCCACCGCCCGTACGGACAGCACCGGCATTGCCGACCGCACCGGCAGCGCGGGGCGAGCACCCCGGGGGCGACCCGCGTCCCGGCCCTGCACCTCAGCGCCCCCGTCCCGGCGACGGCCGGCGACGTCGGGCAGCTGCCGTCGCGGCCAGCAGTGCGACCGCGCCGGTGAGGAACAGCAGGACGGCGCCGGGGCCGGACGCCTCGTCGGGGCGCTCGCGACCGTCCCGGCCCGTGTCCACGGCCAGGCCCGGGTTCAGCACCGCGGTGGGCCTCGCGCTCTCCGAGGTCGTCGCGCTCACCGCGGTCGGCAGGGGTGCCGGCGCGACCGGCGCCGATGACGGTGCCGCGGTCGGCACGGGGCCGGGGCGGGACGTGCCCGGCGCCCGCCGACGTCGATCACGACCCCGTCCAGCGCGTGGTCGACGGTCGTGGGACCGAAGGCGCCGTCGGCGTCGGGAACGAGTACCGACAGGTAGACCTCGTTCGTGCCGTCCAGGGGGTCACCCGCGCATGCGGCCGTCAGGTCGCCGGCCGCAGACCTGTCCCCGTCGTCGGCTGTGGCGCTGTCGTCCAAGGAGTCCTCGGGGTCCGACGGCGCCTCGGCCGGGTCGTCGGACGCGGCCGGGTCGTCGGACGCGGCCGGTGGCGGCGGGGGGGGGGCGGCGCGTCCGTGTCGTGACGAGGCCCCGTCGCCGGCCCCCCCGGCAAGGTCAGCTGGGTCTCGACGTCCTCCAGCCCGAGGGTGGTGAGCTCGTCGAGCCCGTCGGTGCGCGGGAACGTGGCGGGGACGATGAAGCCCACGCCGTCGCGGGACGCCTCGACGTGCAGCTCGTCCTGGGGGTAGAACGCGAAGTCCTCGTCGGCGACGACCACCAAGAGCACGAGGGCGCGGGACAGGTCCCGGCCCGGCACGCCCGCGATCCGCACCGCGTCGCCCGGCACGAGCCGCGTGTCAGCGTCCTGCACGAACCCCTGGAACCGGGTGCTGTCGGAGTCGTCGAAGGGAACCGCGACCAGGTCGGGGCCCTCCCCCCGACCTGGACCGGGGTCACCCAGCTCACGCCCCCGGAGCCGGCGTAGGTGTCGACGTACAGCCGGTAGTCACCGGCCGGGACCCCGGCGAGCTCCACCACGCCGCGGCCGCTGCCGGGGTCGGCGGTCACCGGGACCGACCACTCGTGCGTCTCGCCCGCGAGCACGGCCCGCGGCTCGTCCGTCCACGACGCGCCGACGGCCTCGACCGGGGGGAGCACCAGCGTGGCGTCGGCCGCCACCGCCAGCGGCGTCTGCCGTACCACCGAGAAGTACGCGACGTCCTGCTCCACGAGCTCCAGGGCCGTGGTCGCCGCCGCGCGGGCGGGCAGCGCGAACCCGGCCGGCACGAGCAGCGCCACGAACGCGATGGCCGAGGCGCGGGTGCGCAGCGGTGGTCGAGCGGTCATGACGGGGCCTCCGGGCGGCGACGCGGACCTCGGTGGGGCCGGTCGGCCGTCGCGTCGTCCCTGCCCGCGCCCCCGGCGAAGAATGGGGCGCGACACGGTCCCAGCGTCGGGGCCGCACGCGATGACTCTCCGTGAGAAGAATCACGCGTTGTGTCACTCAAGGGGGTCTCAGTCACCCGGACGGGTGAAGACCACCTTACCGAAGAGGCTGCCCGCGGCCATCGCGGCGAACCCGTCGCGCGCATCCTCCAGTGCCATCGTGGAGTCGACGACGGGCCGCACCCCGCTCACGACGCAGAACCGCAGCAGCCGCTCCAGCTCGTCGCGGGTGCCCATGGTGGACCCGGCGACGCGCAGCTGGAGGAAGAACACCCGGGCGAGGTCGGCCGACGGCGCCGGACCCGACGTCGCCCCGCAGACCACCACGACCCCTCCGGGGCGCAGCGACTTGAGCGAGTGGGGCCACGTCGCCTCACCGACGGACTCCATCACCGCGTCGACCCGGTCGGGCAGGCGGGCGCCGGACTCGAACACCTGGTCCGCCCCGAGCTCCAGCGCGCGAGCCCGCTTGGCTTCGTCGCGGCTCGTGGCCCAGACCCGCACTCCCGCAGCGGAACCGAGGGCGATGAGCGCGGTCGCCACGCCACCGCCGGCGCCCTGCACGAGCACGGTGCTGCCGGGCCGCGCCTGCGCCTTCGTGAAGAGCATCCGGTACGCGGTCAGCCACGCCGTCGGCAGGCACGCCGCGTCGGCGAACGACACCTCGGACGGTTTGGGCACGAGGTTGCGCCGCGGGACGACGACATGGTCGGCGAACGTGCCCTGGTGCCGCTCCGAGAGCAGGGAACGCTTCGGGTCCTCGGTCTCGTCGCCCGCCCAGTCGGGGCTCGCGACGACCGCGTGGACGACGACCTCGTTGCCGTCGTCGTCCACACCCGCCCCGTCGCAGCCGAGCACCATCGGCAGCCTGTCCTCCGGCAGGCCGACACCGCGCAGGCTCCACACGTCGTGGTGGTTCAGGCTCGCGGCCCGCAGGTGCACCCGCGCCCAGCCCTCGGGCACCTCCGGATCGGGTCGCTCGCCCAGCTCGAGGGCGCTGATCGGGTCGTCTGCGGACTGTCGGGCGGCGTAGGCGGCGAACATCCCTGCACGCTATCGGCCGCGCCGACGGCGTGCTCACCGGTGCGTGTCGGGCGCGTCCCAGGAGCGGGGGCTACCGTCGTCGCGCAGCACAGAGGAGGACGCAGCCCCATGACCGGCACAGACCCGCTGACGGTCGCCGCGACGACGACCGCGCCAGCGGCCGGTGACGCCGTGCCGCGCGTCGTGGTCGGCCCGCTACTGCGCTACGTGGACGCCCACCGCGCCACGGTCTGGGTGGAGGTGGACCGGCCCTGCGTCGTCCGGGTCGTGACGGACGCCGGCCCCGAGACCAGTGAGCAGACGTGGGCGGTGCACGGCCACCACTACGCCGTGCTCGTCGTCGTCGGGCTGCCGCCGGGCAGCGACACCGGCTACCGGGTGGAGCTCGACGGCGCGACGGTCTGGCCGGAGGCCGACAGCCCGTGGCCGCCGAGCCTGATCCGCGTCCTGGAGCCGGGGCGCACGTTCCGGCTCGCCTTCGGCTCCTGCCGTCGCTCCGCGCCGGCGGACGACGCCAACCTGCGCCGCTTCGGCGCCGACGCGCTGGAGGCACTCGCGGCGCGGATGGCTCACGTCCCGACCGAGCAGTGGCCGAACGCCCTGCTGATGGCCGGTGACCAGGTCTACGCGGACGAGCCGTCGCCGTCGCTGCTGGAGAGGCTTCGTGCCCGGCACGCGGAGCGGCTGCCGCGCGGCGAGGTCGCCGACGACCCGGCCGTGAGCGAGGAGATCAGCGACTTCGAGGAGTACACCTGGCTCTACGAGGAGAGCTGGAACTCCCCCGGCGTGCGCTGGCTGCAGTCCACCGTGCCGACGTGCATGCTGCTGGACGACCACGACCTGCGGGACGACTGGAACACGTCGTGGCAGTGGCGCGAGCACGTCACCGCCCAGCCGTGGTGGCACGACCGCGTCGTCGGCGCGTTCGCGTCGTACTGGGTGTACCAGCACCTGGGCAACCTCTCCCCCGACGAGCTCGCCACCGATCCGCTGCTGGCCGCGGTCCGCGCGACGGACGACGACGCCGAGCGCGACCGGCTGGTCGACGACTTCGCCTGGCGCTCGGACGCCGAGCCAAAGACCGCCCGCTGGAGCTACCACCGCGACTTCGGTCCGCCCGAGCACCGCGTCCGGCTGCTCGCCGTGGACTCCCGCTGCTCGCGGCGCCTCGACCCCGACGACCGTGCGATGGTCGACGACGACGAGTGGCAGTGGATCGTGGAGCGGACACGGCCCGACGACGGCACGCGCATCGAGCACCTGCTGCTGGCCAGCACGTTGCCGGTGCTCACCCTGCGGGGCGTGCACCACCTGGAGGGGTGGAACGAGGCGGTGGCGGCCGGCGCATGGGGTCCGCGCTGGGCGCGCGCCGCGGAGCACCTGCGCCAGGCGGTCGACCTGGAGCACTGGGCCGCCTTCCGCTCCTCACTCGACGACTTCGTGTCGCTGCTGACCCGGGTCGTGGACTCCCCCGACGCCCCGTCGAGCCTGCTGCTGCTCAGCGGCGACGTGCACTGCAGCTACACCGCGCGGGCCCGCCTGACCGCGGCCAGGAGTGACGGGACCGCCGTCCACCAGCTCGTGATGTCGCCCTTCCGCAACCCGCTGGAGCTGCCGCTGCAGCTGGGGAACCGGGTGCTGGAGTCGCGTGCGGTCCGCGGCCTGCTCCGAGCGATGGGCTGGGCCGCCGGCGTCCGGGATCCCGCCGTGGACTGGGACATCACCGACGGTCCGTGGTTCGACAACGGCGTGATGACCGTCGTCCTCGACGGCCCGGAGGCCACGCTGGAGGTGGACCACGCCGACGTGCGTCGAGGCCGCCAGCTGCTGCGCCGCACGCGCCGCACGCGGCTCACGCCTCGCCGCACGGACGACGGTGGTGACCCGCACCGCCCGGTCAGGGGGTCGTCGCGGGCAGGCCGAGCGCCGGGGCGAGCCCGCGGTCCAGGAAGGGCGTGACGCCCGCGATCCGCGTCCCGCGCAGCGTGAGGACGACGATCCCGGTGAAGTGCGCCCCGGCGTCCCGCGACAGCGCATCGTGGCCGCCGAGGTAGCACCCGAAGGCGGGCTGGGCGTTGGTCCGGGCGGGGACCATCCGGTGGCGCAGCCCGGTCGCCAATCGGTGCTGGCGGTCAGGAGCTCCCGCACCGCCGCGGGACCGTGGTACTCGTGCGGCGCCGGTGGCACCGCGAGCCACGCGTTGTCGGACAGCAGTGCGACGACACCGTCGACATCGTCCGCGGTCAAGGCCTCGGCGAATCGGCGCGCGAGGTCCCGCTCGTGCCGGTCGTCGGCGGGGCGGTGGCCGGTGCCGGCCGCCCGGCGTCGAGCCAGCGTCGCGCGGGCGCGCTGCAGCAGGCCCTTGGCCGCCGCGGCGCTCGTGTCGAGCATCGTCGCGGCCCCCGCGACGGGGAAGTCGAGCACGTCGCAGAGCAGCAGCACGGCGGCCTGCCGGGGAGGCAGGGCCTGCAGGGCGGCCACGAAGGCGAGCTCGACGCTCTCGCGCGCGAGCACCCGGCCGGCGGGACCGGGGCCCGGGTCGACGGCCCGGAGCATCGCGTCGGGTACGGCTGCAGCCAGGTCGCCTCGGCCCTCAGGGACGGAGGACGGGTCGAACGGGGGAACCGGCTCGGCACGCGGGCGACGGGCGGCGTCGCGTCGGGCATTGAGACACCGGTTGGTCGCGATCCGGTACAGTCAGGCGCGTGTCGACGACCGCCCCTCGAACCGGTCCAGCCCGCGCCACGCGGCCAGCAGGGTCTCCTGCAGCAGGTCCTCGGCGTCGGCCGCCGAGCCCAGCATCCGGTAGCAGTGCAGGTGCAGCTCGCGTCGGTACGGCTCGACCAGCTCGGCGAAAGCGTGCTCGCTGCCGCGGCCGGCGGGGTCCGGGGCGGACGCGCTCACGCAGCCATCCTGGCAGGCGGCGCAGACGATCTCTGCCGGCACCGTTCCGTTCGGAGGCCGGACGGTGTCATGACCACCGGGACCCCACCCGACACCGGAGGAGACCACAGATGACCGACCTGGGTGGAACCGCGCTGGAGACCGCGCTCGCCTATCACCGCGCCTGGACGGGCGGCGACTTCGCGGCCGCGATGACGTACGTGGCAGACGACGTCCTGTGCAGCGCACCGGCGGGACGACTCGACGGGGCGCCGCCGGACCGGCCGGGCGGCGCGTCAGGGTCGAGGCCCGCCGTGCCGTGACCGCGGCAGCCGCCCCGGCCGTGGCCACAGCCGCGCCAGCACGACGCCGAGGACGTCGCCGTCGGCCACTGCGCCGAAGGTCCACGAGTCGACCCCCTCCACGGGGCTGTCACGCTCGACCCACCAGCCGGCACCGGCCCGGTGCGTCGCCCGTTTCACCCCCACCGGCCTGTCACCGGGCAGACGCGCCACGACGAGGGACCCCGGCCGGACCGGAGAGCGCCCGGACACGAGCAACAGGTCTCCGGGCTCGAGCGTCGGCCGCATCGAGCTCCCGGTGACACGGGCCGTTGCCACGCCCGGCAGGCGCGACCGGCGCCGCTGCGGCGGGGTGGGCACGGGGGTAGTGTCGCCGACGCCCGTCACCTTCGAGGAAAGGACTCGGACTCATGCTGTTCCGTCTGTTCCGCCCGGTCCAGGTCAGCGCACACTGCGACCTGCCCTGCGGCGTCTACGACCCCGCCCAGGCACGGATCGAGGCCCAGTCGGTCAAGGGCATCATCGAGAAGTACCACGGGTCGGACGACGAGGCCTTCCGCGTGCGCGCGGTCGCCATCAAGGAAGAGCGCGCGGACCTCGTCAAGCACCACCTGTGGGTGCTGTGGACCGACTACTTCAAGCCCCCGCACTTCGAGAAGTACCCCCAGCTGCACCAGCTGTTCAACGAGACGACGAAGCTCGCTGGTGCGTCCGGCGCCAAGGGCTCGCTGGACGTCGAGGTCGCCGACCAGCTCATCGCGAAGATCGACGAGATCGCCGAGATCTTCTGGGAGACCAAGAAGGCCGCCTGACCTTCACGGACGTCGAAGGGCCCGATGCGCACTCGGCCCTCCGCACGATCCGGCCGGTGAGGATGCCGATCGCGGTGCCCTCATCGGCCGGCTCGGGCGTTCTGCGTCGGAGCCACGGGGGTCGGGGGCGAGTGACCCGCACGCCGTCCGGCCGCGCGGGTCGGGTCGTCAGGCTGGAGCGATCACGCTGATCCCCAGCGCGCGCGCGGAGTCACTCATCCGGACGTCGTAGCAGACGAGGTGGTCGACACCGATCCGCACCGCCGCCGCCAGATGCAGCGCGTCGAGCGAGCGGAGGTCCGCCCCAGGAAGCAGGCCGGCCTCACGGAACAGCGACGCGGGAACCTCGTACAGGTCGACGCCGGCGAGGAGCTCGGAGACGGCAGCGTGGCTGAGGGCGGGCTCACCTTGAACGGCTCGACGCATCTCGGTCTCGAGGAGCCAGCACCCCACCAGGTCGGGCGCCGCCGCGTCGACGGCCCGCGCGAGCGCGTCGGACTCCTCCTCCTCCACCACCAGCTTCAGGGCAGCGGAGGTGTCCAGGTACCAATGGCTCAACGGTCTCCTCGCAGGTGATCGAGCAGATCGGCGACGCGGGTCGACGCCGTGACCCGCCGCTGGTCGGCGTACGTCGGCCGTCGCTTCGCGGGGCGGTCACAGCGAAGGTCCGTCCCCTCCGTCACGGGAACCAGGCGCGCGACAGGTACACCGCGGCGCGTGACCGTGTAGGACTCCCCGCCCTCGACGCCGCGCACCACCTCGGCGTTGTCGTTGCGCAGCTCCCGCTGGCTGATCGTCTTCATCGAGCGAATGTAGCACCTTGTAGCGCATATGGCGCCGTTCCGGCGCCGTCACCGTTCGACGTCCGCGCCAGCGGGGTGCCGTGCCGAAGCCCGGTGGCGACGGTGCGCGATCACCGGCCGCCGGCCCACTGCCGGGGTACGTTGGTGGCTCGAGGGACCGGAGGGAGGCACATGCCCGTCTTCATGATCGAACGCCGCTTCGCCGACCAGCTCGAGGTCACCGCCGAGGCGGCCGAGGGGATCAACCGGATCAACGAGGCCGAAGGCGTCCGCTGGCTGTACTCGTTCCTGTCCGCGGACAAGCGCAAGACCTACTGCCTGTACGACGCGCCCTCGGCGGAGACCATCGTCCGGGCCGCGGAGCGCGCGGGTCTGCCGGCCGACGTCCTCGTCGAGGTGACCGACACGGTTCACCCGGACGGGTCGCGCACACCCGTCTGACGCGGCACCGACACCAGACCCGCGGCGGCGGCGTACATCGCCGCCTGCGTGCGGTTGCCCGACCCCGTCTTCGCCAGGATCCTGCGGACGTGGTTGGCGGCCGTGTTGTCGCTGATGACGAGCCGGGCGGCGATGTCCCGGTTCGACAGGCCCTCGCCGAGCAGCCGCAGGACCTCCGTCTCGCGAGGCGTCAGCCCGTCCGGTCGCGCGCCGGCGACGGGACCGCGATTGCTGCCGGTCTGCGTCCCGCGCCCGACCGGGGTATCCAGCTGGCGCAGCACCCGCCTGAGGCCGCGAGGGGTGGCCAGGCTGCGCGCCCGCTCCACCATCTCGGCGGCGCGGCGGGTCTCACCGGTCGCCCGCTGCAGGTGGTGGGCGTGCGCGGCGAGGGTCTGCGCCACGTGGACGGGTGCCCCCATCCGGGTGTCCAGTGCCAGCGCCGCCGCGAACCGATCCTCCGGGTTGCCGCTCCCCAGCAGCGAGTCGACCGAGCCGAGGTAGCGGTCGGCGCTGCCGAAGACGGCGACGAACTGACCCGCCACGAGGTTCAGACCGGAGTACTCGAGCAGGGGCCCACGCAGCCGTCCCGCAGCCTCGTGGTCCTCCAACGCCAGCGCTGCCTCGACCATGAAGGCGAGCACCCCCGGCCACTGCGCGGTCCGCTCGTAGGCCGACAGGTCGCCGTCCAGCAGCCAGGCGAGCAGCCGCGACGCGGCGTCCGTCATCCCCAGCTCGGTGTAGAGCGACAGCAGCCCCGGCGCCCAGTGACCGCCTGGCTCCTCGTGCCCCGTGACCAACGGCCGTACCTGCTCCAGCGCCCCGGTCTCGCGGCGCACCATGTACATCTGGACGCCGTAGGGACCTTCGGTGTCGTCGGTGCCGAACGACTCGCCCATCTCCAGCAGGCCCGCGCACGTGCGCTCGGCGGCGGCCAGCTCGCCGGCGAGGAAGTGCCTCGCGTACTCCAGGCACCCGGCCATGTACCCGAAGAAGTCCTGCCCCGTGGCGCGGGCGGTGAGCACGAGGTCCGCGTACGCGTCGTCCATGGTGTCCGGGTCGCCGCGCAGGTAGGCGATGGAGCCGCGGAAGTACGCGGCCGGCCCGAGCTGACCGAGGTCGCCGGTGCGGTGAGCGAGCGCCGACAGCCGTGTGGCGCGCGCGAGCTTCTCCGGGGCGTCCCGGGGCCGCAGCCCGTGCCAGAGGCTGGCCTGCAGGGCGTGCGCGAGGAGACCTTCGTCACCGAGCGCCTCGGCCAACCCGATCGCCCGGTCGCCGAAGGCCCGGGCTTGCTCGGTCGAGCCCGTGAACGCCAGCGCGCGCCCGAGACTGGCGACCGCGCGGACGTGGTCGGGGTCGGTGGTCGCGCCGTCGAGGTCCGTCATGGCCGCGGAGAGCATCTCCACCGACCGCTGCCCCGGCAGTCCCGGCCTCCAGGCGGCGTCCTCGTAGGCGATCGCGCCACGGACCCGGTGCCGCGGCGAGCCGCTCGTCGCGGCGCGTTCGGCCACCTGGCGGGCGCGCGCGAAGTCGGCACCGAGCAGGTGGCTGCGCGACGCGTCGAGCAGCAGGGCGTCACGCTCCTCCCCGTCCGCGGTGAGCGAGGCCGCCTGCTCCAGCGCCCGGGCGGCGTCCTCGTGCGCGAGGCTCCGGTCGGCCACCGCGGCCGCCTGGACGAGGTAGCGCACGGCTTCGGCGGTGAACCCGAGCGTGTGGGCCCCGGCGTAGTGGTAGGCGAGCTGCTGGACGTGGCGTTCGGAGTCGGGGAACCGGGTCTCGATCACCGTCGCCACGCGGGCGTGCTCGTGGGCACGGCGGGACGACGCCAGCAGACCCAGCACGGCCTGACGCGCCAGGGCGTGCGGGAAGCGGAAGGACCCGCTCGGCGCCGGCTCGACCAGCCCTGCCCCCACCGCGGCGTCGAGCGCAGCGAAGGTGGTGTCGTACGTCCAGTCCGACGCCGCGACGAGCGTCGTCGAGTCGAACTCCTCACCGATCACCGCAGCCAGCTCGAGCACCTCGCGGTGGGGTGATGCGAGCCGTTCCAGCCGGCTCTCGATCGTGTGCCGCACCGACTCCGGGGCGGTCACGCCGCTGCTGCGCACCGCAGCGACACCGCCCTGGGCCGCCAGGTCACGCCAGACCTCGCGCAGGAAGAACGGGTTGCCCCCGGTCTGGTCGCGCAGCACCCCCGCGAACGCCCGGGCACGGTGGGCCGGCACGCCCCCCTCCCGGACCAGGTAGTCGGTGACGTCCTCGGTCCCCAGACCGGCGAGGTCGAGCCGGCGGACGCCGTCCAGCGCGTAGAGGTGCGCCATGGCCTGCGCGAGCGCCGGGGACCGGTCCGGAGCAGTGCTCCGGTGCGAGGCCAGCACCAGGAGGCGTTCGTCGGCGGTCTGCTCCACGACGTAGCGGAGCAGCTGCAGCGCCGTGCTCCCCGCCCAGTGGATGTCCTCGAGGACGAGGACCGTCGGTCGCTCCTCGGCTGCCGCTCGGAACGCGCCGACTGCCGCGTCGTACAGCCGGCGCCGGTGCTCGGGGGCACCGACCCGGCTGGGGCGGTGACCCGCGAGCGTGGCGAGCCGGTCGGCCAGGGACGCGACGTCGTCCCCGGCCCCCTCAGCAGCCTCCACGTGCGGCAGTAGGCCGCTGAGCAGGTCGGGGACGAGCGCCTCCAGCGGCTGGACGAACGGCTGGTAGGGCGGACCGAACTCCTCGATGCAGCTGCCGAGCAGGACGGCGGCGCCACTGCGGTGCAACGCCGTGGCCGCCTCGGCCAGCAGTCGCGACTTACCGCCACCCGGCTCGCCGCCGACGAAGACCACCTGCCGCGCTCCCGCGAGGGCCTCCGCCCACACCTGCTCGAGCTGGGCGAGCTCGTCGCCACGGCCCACGAAGACCCGGTGCGCGGGCCCGGACCAGCGCATCGGTACGGGTGGTCCCGTCCAGCCGGGCATGGTCGGGCCAGGCTAGTCGTGGGCAGGGCGGGGCGTCGATGACCAGATCTGACCACGTCGGCCGCCCGGCGAACTCCCCCAGTTCCGGTCATGCGGCCGGGCGGCACCGGTCCGTACCGTCGAACCGACCGACGGCCTACCACCGGTGGGCCGCGGCGAGGGAGAGGACGCTGTCATGTCGACGCCGACGATCGACGCCCTGCGTGAGCGCGTGACCGGCACGACCGTGTCACGCGGGGACGCCGGGTACGACGACGCGCGTGCCGTCTACAACGCCATGATCGACCGGCACCCGACGGCCGTCGTGCGCTGCGCCGACGCCGCCGACGTGGCCGCCGTGGTGCGGCACGCGGCCGAGACGGGAGCCACCCTCGCGGTCCGTGGCGGGGCGCACAGCGTGCCCGGGTTCGGGACAGCGGATGACGCCCTGGTCGCCGACCTGTCGGGCCTGTCCGGGGTCACGGTGGACCCATCCGCCCGCACCGCCCGAGCCGGCGGCGGCGTGACCTGGGCGGGGTTCAACGACGCCACCGCCGCGCACGGGCTGGCCACGACCGGCGGCATCATCTCCACCACCGGGGTCGGCGGCCTGACCCTCGGCGGCGGGATCGGCTACCTCGCGCGCGGGTACGGTCTGTCCTGCGACAACCTGCTCTCCGCGGATGTGGTCACCGCTGACGGCGAGCAGCTCACCGCCAGCAAGGACGAGCACCCGGACCTGTTCTGGGCGCTGCGCGGCGGCGGCGGCAACTTCGGCGTCGTCACCGAGTTCACCTTCCGGCTCCACCCGGTGGACCAGGTCTACGGCGGCCCGATGTTCTTCGAGCTGTCCGACGGGGAGGCCGTCCTCGCCCACTTCGACGAGTTCATCCGGACGGCGCCGCGCGAGTACGGCGGCTTTCCTGCCTTCCAGATCGCCCCACCCCTGCCGTTCGTGCCGGAGGGGCGTGTCGGGGAGCCCTTCGTCGCGGTCGTGTCCTGCTGGACCGGCTCCACGTCCGAGGGCGAGAAGGTGCTGCAGGCGTTCAGGGACGTCGCCAGCCCTGTGGCCGAGCACGTCGGCCCGATGCCCTACCCCGCGCTCAACAGCGCGTTCGACGGGCTGGTTCCCCCGGGCCTGCAGCACTACTGGAAGGCGGCGTTCCACGCGGACCTGTCGGCGGAGGCGATCGCGGTGCACATGGAGCACGGCTCCCGCGTGCCCGTGGTCAACTCCACGGTCCACCTGTACCCGATCAACGGCGCCTGTCACGACGTAGCGGCCGACGCGACGGCGTTCGGGCACCGCGACGCCACGTACGCCGCGGTGATCGCCGGGATGTGGCCCGACCCTGCGGACAACGAGGCCAACACCACGTGGGTCAAGGACTACCACGCCGCGATCTCGCCGCACGCACTCTCCGGCGGCTACGTCAACTTCGCCTCCGGCGACGACCAGGCGGTGGCGGCGAACTACGGCGCCAACTTCGCCCGGCTGCAGGACATCAAGCGTCGATACGACCCGGACAACCTGTTCCACCTGAACCAGAACATCCGCCCGTGACCGGGCTGCCGTCCCGGTAGCACCCGGTGCCTCCCCGGTGGTCCGCGCCCGTCAGGGCTCGAGTCCGCCGGGGTCGGCCGGGACGTCGACCGCGTGCTCGCGCAGAGCGGCGATCGGGACGACGCCCAGCACGGCCTCGTTCGTGGCGGCGAGCACGACCGGTGCCGCCGTGCCGTGCTGGTAGGCCCGCGCCCAGTTCACCGCCGTCACGCACCACCGGTCCCCGGGGACGAGCCCGGGAAAGGCGTACTCGGGCCTCGGCGTCGACAGGTCGTTGCCGATGCTGCGCTGGTGGTCGAGGAACCCGGCCGTCACGACGGCGCAGATCGTGTGGCTGCCCACGTCCTCCGGACCGGTGGCACAGCAGCCGTCGCGGAAGAAACCGGTCAGCGGGTCGGTGCCGCAGGGCTCCAGCTCGCCACCGAGCACGTTGCGCTCCGTCATGCCCCCAGCATGCCTGCCGGCCGCGGGCCTCTGCTGCCGGCCGAGCGCGTCCCGGTCGGACCGACCCAGCACCGACGACACGCCGCTACCGTGGTCGTGTGAGCGGTCAGCGAGTGCCCGGCGGGGTCGTCCACGAGCTACCCGCGGATCTGCGGAAGGCGCTGGTCGCCCACCCCACGACGCTCGAAGCCTGGAGGGACATCACGCCCCTGGCCCGCAACGAGTTCATCTGCTGGGTCGAGGACGCCAAGCAGGAGACGACCCGGGAGCGCCGGATCCGGCGGACCCGGGAGGAGCTGGAGGACGGCCAGCGCCGACCCTGCTGCTGGCCGGGGTGCACGCACCGCGAGCGCACCGGCAGCTAGTCCGCCGCGGCGGATCGATCCCACGGTCGATCGCGACGCGGGACGTCGTACCGGGTCGGCGACGGACGTCCTCGGAGCCGCCCAAGGCACTCCGCCTGGCCGCGGCGTCTCAGCCCCCGCCGAGCGAGTCGACCGTCGCGACCGCCGCGCCGAGGGCGTGCAGGTGCGCGTGGGCCACGGTCTGGGTGTCGAAGACCTCCGACGTCGTGGTGCCGCCGCGGCCGAACTCCTCGACGGCGTCCAGCATGACGCCGAGGTCGCCTTCGCGACGGAGCACGGCGGCGGCAACCGGCTTGGTGAGCTTCGAGGCCTTCACCACGGCGACGGGGTCGGCGCCGAGCACGGCCACCAGACCGGTGACCAGCCCGGCCGCGTAGGCGCCGGTGGCGCCCACCCCCGGGGAGACCGGCCGCGAGCAGCTCGCACATCCGCGCACGAGTGAGCACGTCGATGCACTCCTCGCGTCCGCCGTCGGTGCGACCCCTGAACGCTCCCAGCATCACCCAGGCGCCCAGCTTGCGCCGTCCCACGAGCACGAGTGCCTGTCCCAGGGACGTGACCTCGCGGCTCGCACCGGCGGCGGAGTTGGCCGCCGCCAGCACGCGCAGGCTGATGCCGGCGTCGGCGGAGACGATGCGAGGCGAGCTGGGAGATGCTCGTCGCCGGCGCCGGCCCCGTCCGCTGGTGGAGGTGTGGGCCCTGGAACAGGTCGAAACCGGCGGCCACGCAGCGCTTCCGCGTGGCCTCGTCGGGCACGCCGTCGGCGAGGAGCTGGGCGACCGGCGCCATCTCGTGCACGTACGCCACGAACTCGGCGAGTGCACCGGCCTCGGGGGTGATGGCGGTCAGGTCGGCGAGGTCGACCTTCACGACGTCGACGACCGGCAGCAGCCGGTCGAACGCAGGACCCGACGCCCACCCGTCGACGGCGACCCGGAAGCCACGCTGCGTCAGCGCGACGACGCCCGCGACGATCTCGTCGTCGACCTCGAGGTCACCCAGGATCTCCAGGACGATGTTCTGGGGGTTGAAGGGCATCTCCTGCGTGGTGGTGAAGAACGCGCGCGGGGCGTTGACGTACAGCTGGCGCCGCGTGCCGAGCACGTGCGACGCGAACTCCCCGAACGCCGCGGTGATCACGCCGGACGTGGAGGCGTCGCGGTCCTGCTCGTCCGCTCCGTCGGCGGGGTGGAACAGCAGCTCGTAGCCGACCACGCGGCCGCTGCCGTCCACCACCGTCTCGCGGCCGACGCGGGACCGCCTCGCCGCAGGTGCGACGACGCTCATCGCTCGCTCCCCTCCTGGCGCGGGCGTGGGCGTGCCCCCGCGTCGACACGCGCTCCCCCTGCTCATCGGCAGGTGTCGCGGCAGGATGAGGCGTCCGCGGTCGACAGCTGGGTGGCGAGGCATCCCGGGGGTGACGCGTCCGGGGACCGGAGACCCTGATCGGGCGACCGCCACGGACACGGGGAGCCCATGACTGCCGACGCCGCGCCGTTGGCCGCGAGCGCCCTGCACGCCGGGTTCCAGCTCGTCGTGACCGTCGTGGTGTACCCGTCACTCGCGGCCGTGCCGCGGGCGGAGTGGCCGCGCACCCACGAGGCGCACTCGCGGCGGATCACGTTCGTCGTCGCTCCGGTGTACCTGGCCCTGGTTGCGGCGCTCGCCTGGGTGGCCGCGACCGAGCCGTGGACGGCGCCCCGCGCAGTCGCGACCGGCGGTGCCGTCGTCGCTGTGCTCACCACCGCCGCCGTGGCGGCGCCCACGCACGCGCGGTTGCGCGCCCGTGGACCGCAGCCCCACCTGATGCGTCGGCTGCTCCGGGCCGACCGGGTCCGCCTCGTGGCCGCGCTGACCGGGCTCGGCGGGGCGCTGGCCCTGTGACCCGGCGGTCACCGGTCGGCAGACCGGCGGGCACGTCATCGGTCGGGGACCACCTCGTCGGTTCGCGGAGCCTGGCGGAGAACACGGCGACATTCGCCCTGACCGCCGACGACCTGCCCGGGTGCCTCGTCGTCGACGCCGGTGGGGCTAGGGGTAGAACGCCCGCAGCAGCCCAGGACTGAACGGCCGCCACGCGCCCTCGTCGAGCGCGAGCCGGTCCGCCACCACCCGCAGCACGGCCGGGTCGTGGGCGAGTCCGAGGTGGCTGGCGTGCACCGCGACGTTCTCGCGACGCCGCCCCGGTGGCACCCGGCACGCCTGCCAGGCCACGACGCCGTCGCCGCGGGTGTAGACCGAGGTCACGGGGACCCGCAGCGAGCCGGCCTCGGACCACGGCCGCGTCAGCAGCGGCGGCACCGGGCCGATGCCCGCGACCCGGTCGAACAGCTGCGAGGCGGACCGTCCCCTGCGGGGGTTCCCCACCGGACTGCCCAGGGTGACGACCTGGCGCACGCTCCCGGGGGAACGGCGCGCCAGCTCGTGGGCGTAGAGGCCGCCCAGGCTCCACCCGACGAGGCTGACCCGGCGTCCGGACGACGCCGCGAGCCTGTCGAGGCGGCTGCGCAGTCCGCCGACGACCTTCTCGGTGGGCCCGACGTTCGTGCCCAGCCGCCATCCCGAGACCGCATAGCCCAACCAGGCGAGGTAGCGGCGCAGCACGAGCGTCGAGGCGTCCGCGCCGAGCAGACCCGGCAGCACCAGCACAGGGTGGCCGTCGCCCCTGGGCCCGACTGCCAGCAGGGGCGAGGACGCCGCCAGTGCGGCGAGACCGAGCCCCGCCCGGGGGACCTCCGTCAGCAGCAGCCCCAGGCTGGGGACACCGGGGGCACGCCCGCCGGCTGTGGCCGCCCGGCTTCGTGGTCGGTACGGCCGGCGCCGCGCCGCCCGGGCCCGCGACGTCCGGACCGCCACGGGAAGGGGGGTCGGCAGGGCGGGGAGCACCGCCAGACCCTCTCACGCAGCCGGTGCCTCGGCGACGTCACGGCTCCAGGCACTCCGGGATGCTGTCCGAGCGCCCGGCCGGCTCCTCGGTGGTGCCCGCCCGGTCGAAGACCTTCACGAAGTCCACCGTCGGCCAGGACCGCAGCATCGGCTGCAGCTCGTTGGCGACCGTGATGGTGGACCCACCGGACGAGCACTGCCCGGTGATGACGAGGGACGCGACGCGGCCGGACACGCGCAACCGGCGGAAGCCCGTCCGGTCCCGGACCTCGGAGCTGGGTGGCGGCACGGTCGAGGTGACGAGGAGCAGCCCGTCACGCTCCTCCGCCGGGGTCGGGCCGGCGTAGAACCGGTGCAGCTGGCCGCGGGCGACCGCCGGTACCGGCGCTCGGCGCGGCACGTGCCGCACCACCGGCTCCCGTCCGGACGCGGCGCGGTCCTCGTCGACGAAGTCCACGCGCGCCGACGCCTGCGGGAACGCCGTGGAGACGTCCACGACGTACCGGCTGGGTCGGGTCAGGGTGAACGTCCGCACCGGGTCCCGGTAGCTCAACCGCCCGGCCCGCGTGTGGGCGAGGGCACCGAACTGCACCTCGATGAACGCGTTGCCGTGCAGGTTCATCGGCGTACCGGCTCCGTCGAAGCGGACCACGTCGACCCACCGGGTGCTCCGGGTTGTCGGCACCGGCCACGGACGATCGGAGCCGTCGCATCGAGACCACCTCCGTGGCGCCGGGACGCGCTCGCGCCGACGGCGGACCCGGTGGCCGCCAACCGGGTGCGCATGCACGTCGCGGCCGGGCGTCGAGGTCAGCGGGCACGGCGCAGGGCGAGCAGGCACTCGCGCCGCAGGGCCCGGTGGCGCCGGATGCGCTCCCGCAGCGTCGGCATCCCGGTCACCACGCGTCCGCCGGGGTCGTCGGCGTCGACGCCGGCGTCCACGAGGGTGCCGGCGGCACGCCAGCTCACCCAGCGCTCCAGGTCGGGCGCCGTGAAGTCGTGGCCGAACAGCAGGGCATCCGGCGCGTCCTGGAGGGTGCCGGCGGCGTCGGGGCTGTCCTCCCGGACCGCGATCGGCCGCTGCCAGCCCTCGACGGCCACGACCCGGACGCGCGGGGCACCGGCCTCGTCGGCCGTGACGAGCAGCGCCTCCTCCGGTGACGCCCGGACGGCCACGGGCTCGACGTCCACCACGTCGAGGCGGACCAGCAACCGCGGCAGGTACCACCAGTTCTCGCGGCGCAGCAGCGCCGAGTCCGCGAGCGCGCGGGCGGGTGGGTGCTTGCGCAGCTCCTGGTCGAGCAGGGCTGCTACGAAGCGCTCGCCGCCGGTGTCGACGTCCAGCCGGGGCACGGCCGTCACCGACACCGGCGACCAGGCCGACCCGCTCGCCCGCGGGTCCGTCAGGGTCAGCACGACGCGACTGCGGGTCGCCAGCGACCTCGCCCACCCCTCCTGGGCCCACGTCGCCGCGAGCACCGGAGCGTCCCCGTCGACCAGGGGCACGACGGCCGCGGCGTGGGGGACGCCGTCCTCGCACCAGGCGACCTCGGCGGTGGGTGCCGCGTGCAGGGCACGCACGAGCGCCTCGCGACCCACCTCGGTCGCCACCGCCTCACCCCCGCTCGCCTCGGGACCGGCTGCGCGCCGCCGTTGCGGTGCCGTGTCGCGGGAGGCTAGCGTCCGAGCGCGGCCGTGACGCGCCGTGACACCGTGGTCCGGAGGGGGTCCCGTGCCTGCCATCGTCGTCGCCGTCGGGGTGCTGGGTGTGTTCTTCCTGGGCTACCGGTACTACTCGCGGTACCTGGCGAACAAGGTGTACGGCCTCGACCCGGCGTTCGTGACGCCGGCGCACCAGTTCAACGACGGCATCGACTACGTGCCGACGAACAAGCACGTGCTGTTCGGGCACCACTTCACGTCCGTCGCCGGGGCGGCGCCGATCGTCGGGCCCGCCATCGCGGCGTTCTGGGGCTGGGGGCCCGCGCTGGCGTGGATCGTGCTCGGCACCGTGTTCGCGGCCGGCGTCCACGACCTCGGGTCGCTCGTGGTCTCGGTGCGGCACCAGGCGAGGAACATCGGCTCGCTCGCCGGCGACGTCATCAACAAGCGCGCCCGGGTGCTGTTCCTGCTCATCATCTTCTTCCTGCTGACGCTCGTGAACGCGGTCTTCGCGGTCGTCATCGGCAACCTGTTCGTCGCGAACCCGGGCGCCGTGCTGCCGGTGCTGGTGCAAATCCCGTTCGCGATCGCGATCGGGCAGTACATCTACAAGACCCGGTCGTCGGCGCTCGCGCCCTCGCTGCTCGGGGTCGCCGTGCTCTACCTGATGATCTGGGTCGGCGAGCAGGTGCCGCTCGACATCACCCCGCTGGCCGACCTGCTCGGCTTCGACCAGCCACGCAGCCTGTGGGTCGTGCTGCTGTTCGCCTACACGTTCGTGGCCAGCCGGCTGCCGGTGTGGGTGCTGCTGCAGCCCCGCGACTACATCAACTCCCACCAGCTGTTCATCGCGCTCGGCGTCATCGTCCTCGGCATCACCGTGGGGCTCGACCGCATCGTGGCCCCGGTCGTGAACGACGTCCCCGAGGGGTCACCCAGCGTCTTCCCGTTCCTGTTCATCACGATCGCGTGCGGTGCTATCAGCGGGTTCCACTCCCTGGTGTCGTCGGGGACGACGTCCAAGCAGCTCGACAAGGACACCGACGCCCGCTACGTCGGCTACATGGGCTCGGTCGGCGAGGGCAGCCTCGCCCTGGGCGCCGTGCTCGCCGTCACCGCCGGTGCGGCCGCCACCCAGGTCGAGTGGGAGGCCCTCTACGCGGACTTCTCCACAGCATCGGGCGGGGCCGTCGGCAACTTCGTGAACGGCGTCGCGGCGTTCGCCAACAACCTCGGGGTGCCGCTGGAGCTGGGGGCGGTGTTCGCTGCCGTCGTCGTCATCAGCTTCGCCGCGACCACGATGGACACCGGGGTGCGGCTGCAGCGCTACGTCGTGCAGGAGATCGCCGAGCAGGCCGGGTTCACCCCGCTGGCCCGCAACCTCACGCTCGCCTCGCTCGTCGCGGTGGTCGTGCCGATGGCGATGGCGCTGCTGCCCGGCGGCGGCGAGCAGGGCTACACGTTCGGGGTGCTGTGGCAGCTGTTCGGCACCACCAACCAGCTCACCGCCGGGCTCGCGCTCGCCGTGGTCGCGGTGTGGCTGACGCGGGGTCGGCGTCCCACCCTGCCCGTGCTCGTGCCGCTGGTGTTCCTGCTGACCATGACCGCTTGGGCACTCGTGGTGAACTTCCTGTCGTTCGTCGAGGCTGGCCAGGTGGTGCTGGCACCGCTCGACGGGATCATCTTCGTGCTGGCGATGTGGCTGGTCGTGGAGGCCGCGCTCGCCCTCGTCGCGGCCCGACGCGAGCCCGCCGTCAGCCTCGACGGCCAGACGGAGGACGAGCTGGTCGCCCGCCGCGACCGCGGATGACGGTCTTCGCACGCCTGCGCCGCGGCTGGCGCTCGCTGGAGGCAGCGCACGACGCGGTGCTGCTCGGGCGCTGGCGCCGTGACCTGCTGCGTACGGCCCGCCGGCAGGAGGAGGAGCTCGTCTCCCTCCTGCTGCTCGAGGCGCTGGGCGCCCAGAGCCCCGTGTCGTACTACGCGCTCGAGGTCTACCCGTGGCTCGCGACCCGGACCCACGAGCTGCACCGGGCCCGCGGCATCGACCGGCTGGACTCGGGTGCCTGCTGCTGACGGCGCACCGATCGTGCTGGTCGGAGGCAAGGGCGGGGTCGGCAAGACGACGGTGGCAGCGGCCCTCGCGGCGGCCTCGGCGGCCTCGGGCCGGCGCACCCTGCTCGTCTCCACCGACCCGGCGCACTCCGTCGCCGACCTCGTCGGCGTCGTGCCGGGACCCGAGCCGGTGCCGGTGACCACCGACGCCGGCGCACCGTGGTCGGTGCTCGAGATCGACGCGGAGCAGGCGGCCCGGGACCACGTCGACCGGATCGCGGCGCAGGCCGCAGACGTCGTCCCCGCCGCCGTGCTGCCCGCCGTCCGGCGTCACCTGGACGCCGCGCTCGCCTCACCGGGCACGCAGGAGAGCGCCCTGCTCGACCGGCTCGGCGACGTCCTGCTGGCCGCGCAGGGCGACGGCTGGGACCGGGTCGTGGTCGACACCGCGCCCACCGGGCACACCCTGCGGCTGCTGGCGCTGCCCGACCTGATGTCGGGCTGGGTCCAGGGGCTGCTGAACCAGCGGGAGCGGTTCCTGCGCACCGAGGCGCTGGCCCGAGGGCTGGCCCGCGAGCAGGCGCCCGACGCCCCCGACCCGGTCGCCGCGCGGCTGCGCGAGCGGCGCGACGTGCTTGCCGCTGTCCGCGACCTGCTGCGCGATCGGGCTGTCGTCCACCTCGTCACCGTGCCGGAACGGCTGCCGGTGGTCGAGACCGTGCGCGCCGCCGTGGCCCTGCGCCAGGCCGGCCTGCGGCTCGGGGTCGTCGTCGTGAACCGGGTCTTTCCCGCCGGCGACGACCCGTTCCTGCAGGCACGCGGCCGGCAGCAGGCGCAGTGGCTGGACCGGGTCGCGGCCGACCTGCCGGACCTGCCTCGGGTCGTGCTGCCGCACCTGGCCGAGGACGTCGCCCTCGCCGACCTGCCGCGGCTGTCCGCCGTCCTGCGCGACGCCGGCCTCTGACGCCCCGCCCGCCCCCACCGCCCCCACCGCCCCGCACCAACCCCCACGGTGATCATGCACGTCGGGTACGGGGGCGTACCCGAGGTGCATGATCACCGTCAGGGGGTGTACTCGAGGTGCATGATCACCGTGAGGGGGGTCAGGGGCGGCGCAGGGCGGCGGCCTGGCGGGTGGCGACGTAGCCGAAGAGCACGACCATGTGCAGCACCCACATCCACAGCAGCACGGCGGTGACGCCCCCGACCGGCACCAGCCCGCCGAACGGGATCCCGAGGTCGATCGGCAGCGACAGGAACAGCACGAAGCCCTGCAGGAAGCCGGCGACGAACGCGCCGGTCGCGAATCCCCCGGCGATCGCGACCCCGAGCGGCGGCGGCCGGGGCGCGACGATCCGGTACGACCACGCGAGCGGCACCGAGATCGCCACCCAGACCACGTTGAGCGCCAGGTAGATCCCGAGCACCGTCGAGCCGGGGCCGGTCCCGAAGAGGTCGTTGAGGACCGGGGTGATCGCCAGCACGCCGAGCAGCAGGATCGGGGCGACCACGAGCAGCGGGACGGCGGCGAGCCGGCCCCGCCACGCGGTGAAGTCCTCCTCCACGCCGGCCAGGGAGGCGTAGGCGCGGCGCAGCCCCTCGCCGTAGAGGCTCGCCGGGAAGACCGCGACGAGCACCGGCATCCACCCCAGGTCGACCGCGTAGCCGATCAGGGCCGACGCGACGTCCCCGGAGCCCAGGGCGTCCGGCAGGGCGTCCCCCATCGCCACCCCGAGGTCGCGGACCTCGTCGGTGCCGGCGACCAGGGTCGCGAGCCGGGCCGTGACGAGCAGCAGGGGGATCACCGCGAGGGCGGCGTAGAACGTGACGCCCCCGGAGGACAGCATCAGGTCGTGGCCCCGCAGCGTGGCCACCGTGCGCCCGGGCACGGCACGCAGCACGACCCGCCACGGCGTGGGGGGGGCATCCCCCGCCGCCACGCCACCACGGGCCACCGTCGCCACGACCGCATCATCCACCGACGTGCGCCGCGGGCGCGCGGAGCAGGTCAGGATGACCGGGTGCACGTGACGGTCCGACCGGCGACGCCCGACGAGCTGCCCGCCGCGGGCGAGGCCGTGCGGGCGGCCTACGCTGCGGACGGGATCGGCGACTCGGACGGTTCCTACCTCCTCGTCGTCGCCGACGCCGCGGCCCGGGCGGACGCCGCCCTCGTCCTCGTCGCGGTCGTCGGCGCCGACGTGCTCGGCAGCGTCACGTACGCCCGGCACGGCTCACCCTGGGCGGAGGTGTGCTCGGCCGGCGAAGCCGAGTTCCGGATGCTGGGCGTCGCCCCCGCCGTGCGTGGTGCCGGGGTCGGGTCGGCCCTCGTCGCAGCCTGTGCCGCCCAGGCGAGGGCGGACGGCGCCCATCGCCTCGCCCTGTCCGCCGACGTGCGCTCGGTCGCCGCCAGGCGGCTGTACGAGCGGGCAGGATTCGAGCGCCGCACCGACCTCGACTGGTCCCCGGTCCCCGGGGTCGATCTGGTGGGCTACTCCCTGGACCTCAGCGCACCAGGAAGTCCACCAGCGCTGCGTTGAACTGCTCGGCGCGGGTGACGTTCAGGCCGTGCGGGCCCCCCTCGACGAGCACGAGGCTGCTGTCGGGCACCGCCTCGTGCGTGCGCTTGCCGCTCACCTCGAAGGGCACGATCGCGTCGGCGTCGCCATGGATCACGAGGGTGGGCACGGTCAGCTTCTCGAGGTCGCTGCGGAAGTCGGTGCGGCCGAACGCCGCGATGCAGTCGAGCGTGCCCTTCGGCGAGGCGAAGGCAGCAAGCTCCCAGGCGTAGCCGCGCTGCGGCTCGCTGACCAGCACGCTGTCGCCGGCGCTGAAGAACTGCTTGGTGAACTCGTCGAGGAACGCCAACCGGTCGCCGGTGACGCCCTGCTCGAACTGCTCGATGGTGGCGTCGTCCAGCCCGCCGTCGGGGTTGTCCTGCGAGGCGTACAGGTAGGGCGGGACCGCCGCCGCCAGCACCGCGGCGGACACGCGGTCGGTCCCGTACCGGCTCACGTAGCGCACGACCTCGCCGCCGCCCATCGAGAAGCCGACGAGAGCCACGTCCCGCAGGTCGAGGTGCTCCAGCAGCGCGTGCAGGTCGGAGGCGAACGTGTCGTAGTCGTAGCCGTCCCACGGCTGCGACGACTGACCGAACCCGCGACGGTCGTAGGTGACGACGCGGTGACCGGCGGTCACCAGCGCGGGCACCTGGGCCTCCCAGGAGCGACCGCTGAGCGGCCAACCGTGCACGATCACGACCGGGCGCCCGGAGCCCAGCCCTGGTCGGTGTAGTGCAGCTCGACGGTCTCGGGGCCGGACTGCGGGACGGTGAACGTGGGCACGACAGTCTCCGTGGGTGGGTGTCCGAACGACTACGGACGCACCAAGCGCGCCGCGGGTGCCGGTGTTCCCCGGTGTCCACGAGGCGGACGCGCTGTGCTGCAGCGGTTCGAGCCCGTCGACCAGGCGACCCGAGGAGCCCCGGGAGCCGTGGCGGACCCGGCTACATCCTCGCTGTCAGGCGGCGACCAGGCCCAGCCGCCGGAGCTCGACGCCGAGGTCGTGCGGGTTCGAGGAGGCCGCCATGGCGTCCTCCAGGGTGACGACGCCGTCGCGGATCAGCGCGACGAGGTGCTGGTCGAAGGACTGCATCCCGTAGAAGGACCCGTCGGAGACCAGCTCGCCCAGCGTGGACGTCTTGGCCGGGTCGGCGATCGCGTCCGCGACCCGCCCGGTGGCGACGCAGACCTCCATCACCACGCAACGGCCCAGGCCGTCCGCGCGGGGCACGAGGCGCTGGCAGATGATTCCGCGCAGCGAGCCGGCCAAGGAGAGCCGCACCTGCCCCTGCTCGTGCGGGGGGAAGAAGTCGATGATCCGGGTGATGGTCTCCTGCGCGTCGGTGGTGTGGAGCGTCGACATCACGAAGTGCCCGGTCTCCGCGGCCGAGATCGCCGCCTTGACGGTCTCGGTGTCGCGCATCTCGCCGACGAGGACGACGTCGGGGTCCTGCCGCATCGCGGCCCGCAGCGCCACCGCGAAGTCGGCCGTGTCCTGCCGTACCTCACGCTGGTTGATCATCGCGAGCTTGTCCCGGTGCAGCACCTCGATGGGGTCCTCGACGGTGACGACGTGCACCTCGCGGTTCGTGTTGATGTGGTCGACCATGCCGGCCAGCGTCGTCGTCTTGCCCGACCCCGTGGGCCCGGTGACGAGGACGAGCCCGCGGGGCTCCAGCGCCAGCGACGAGATCACCTGCGGCAGGCCGAGGTCGTCCAGCGGGATCGCGCCGACGGAAACACGCCGGAACACCAGCCCCGCCGAACCGCGGGAGCGGAAGGCGTTGACGCGGAACCGACCGACGTCCTGGATCGAGTAGGCGAAGTCGGCCTCGTTCGTACGGGCGAAGGTCTCCACGAGGTCGCTGCGCAGCACCTGGGCGACCATGTGCTCGGTGTCGTGCGCGGTGAGCTCCGGAGCCTGCAACCGTCGCAGCCGGCCGTCGATGCGCACGCGCGGTGGGGAGCCGACCTTGCAGTGCAGGTCGGAGCCGGAGAGCTCGACGAGCGCCCGGAGGTAGGGCAGCACGGACAGAGGCGCGGCAGGGCCTCCCTGGCGTGCCGGCACCGTGGAGGCGGCCGTGCTCGCGGGGATCGCCGTCGCGGCGCTGGCCACGGCCCCGGGCTCCGTCTCGGTCTGGGTCACGCCAGTGGTGTCGGCGCCGGGGAGCCCGCCCTTGAGGCCGCGTGCTCCCCGACCCGCTCGGCCGACACCGCCGCCGGGCGTGCCACACGGCGTGTCAGCCGACGTGCTCCTCGGCGCCCCGGGCGCTCGTGCCGGTACCGCAGCCGAACGCACGCCGGTAGGCCTGCGGGGTCGTCGACAGCCGACGCGTGAAGTGGTGGCGCAGCACGGCGGCGCTGCCGAAGCGGCACCGGGCGGCCACCTGCTCGACCGGCAGGTCGGTCGCCTCCAGCAGCTGCTGCGCCCGCACCAGGCGCTGGGTCGTCAGCCAGGCGGCCGGGGTGGTGCCGGTCTCGGCGCGGAAGCGCCGGGCGAACGTGCGGGGCGACAGGTGGGCCCGGGCCGCGAGCGTGTCGACGTCCAGCGCGGTGTCGAGCCGGTCGAGAGCCCAGACGAGCAGCGGCTCCAGGCTGTCGACCGCCGTCACGGGGACGGGTTGCTCGACGAACTGCGCCTGGCCCCCGTCACGCTGCGGGGGCACGACCATCCGCCGCGCCACGACCGTGGCGACCCGGGGCCCGTGCTCCCTGCGGACCAGGTGCAGGCAGGCGTCGATGCCTGCCGCGGTGCCGGCGCTGGACATGACGGGGCCGTCCTCGACGAACAGGAGGTCGGGGTCGACGTCGGCCGCGGGGAAGCGGGTCGCGAGGTCGTCGGCGTACATCCAGTGGGTCGTGCAGCGCCGCCCGTCGAGCAGCCCCGCCTGGCCGAGCCCGAAGGCGCCCGTGCACACGCTGAGGACCTGCGCGCCGCGGTCCACGATGTGCCGCAGCAGGTCCTTGGCCGCCTGCGGAAGGACGTCGTCGCGGGGGAACGCCGGTACCGCCACGAGGTCGACGTCGGCCGCCGCGTCCAGGTCGTGGGGCACGTCGAGGGAGAAGTCCATCGAGGTCGTGACCCGGCCGGGGCGGGGCGCCACGACCGTGAAGGCGACCGGCGGGGCGCCCTGCTCGGTGCGGTCGATGCCGAAGACCTCGCACAGCACCCCGAGCTCGAACGGCGCGACACCCGGCAGGGCCAGCGCGGCCACGCTCCTCAGCACGGGCTCCACCACATCAGCACGGGGTCCACCACATCCTGCTCCTCCCGCTCGCCGGCGGTGTCTGGGCCGCCTGGCGGCTGCTCCGCTGGGCCGGCGAGGGCCGGCTGCCGGCCCGCGAGCGCGACGCCGGGTGAGGAACCACCGACCTGCCGGCCCGCCCCTTCTCCGACCTGCGTCACGTCGGCTAGGGTCCGCCGGCCGTCCCGCACCGCCGCACCCGGCGGTGTGGGACGATCGGGGCAGTCCGGCGCCGGGCGAGGGCCTGGCGCGACCCCCGACGGAGGTGCCCGATGAGCAAGCGCGCCCGCAAGCGCCGTAGCCGCAAGAAGTCCAACGCCAACCACGGCACCCGCCCCAACGCCTGAGGCGCCGGCCACGGCTCGCGCCGGCGCCCGACGAACAGGCCCCCGACCGCTGTGGTCGGGGGCTTCGTCGTGGCACACGTCGCCGGCACCCGGGAGCGTCGCTGTGGAGCGGCTCTCAGGACTCGAGCTGCACCCTGACCTGTGTGATCCGGGCCATGATCCGCACCCGCAGCTCGGCCGGCGCCTGGTCCTGGCACGTCCGCCGGACCAGTGCCTTCAGGGCGTTCTCGAGGTCGTACTCGGCCAGGCAGGGACCGCACTCGTCGAGGTGCTGGCGGATCTTGCGGACGTCGTCCGAGGTCACCTCGGAGTCGAGGTACTCGTAGACCTGGTCGAGCACCTCGCGGCAGTCCGTGTCGTGGTGCTTGCCGCAGCTCACGAGGACCCCTCCTCACCGGATCCCGCGGGCACCAGCCCGCGCTCGCGCGCGTAGTCCTCGAGCTGGGCGCGCAGCTGACGGCGGCCGCGGTGCAGCCGCGACATCACCGTGCCGATCGGGGTGCCCATGATCTCGGCGATCTCCTTGTACGCGAAGCCCTCGACGTCCGCGAGGTACACCGCGATCCGGAACTCCTCGGGGATCCGCTGCAGGGCGTCCTTGACGTCGGAGTCGGGCAGCCCGTCGAGCGCCTCGGCCTCGGCGGAGCGCAGTCCCCGAGACGTGTGCGACTCCGCGCGGGCGAGCTGCCAGTCCTCGACCTCCTCGGCCCCGGACTGCTGCGGCTCGCGCTGCTTCTTGCGGTACGTGTTGATGTAGGTGTTCGTGAGGATCCGGTACAGCCACGCCTTGAGGTTGGTGCCCGGCCGGTACTGGTGGAACGAGGCGAACGCCTTCGTGAACGCCTCCTGCACCAGGTCCTCGGCGTCCGCGGGGTTGCGCGTCATCCGCAGCGCGGCGGAGTAGAGCTGGTCGACGTACTGCAGCGCCTCGGCCTCGAAGCGGGCGACCCGCTCGGCCGACGTCTCCGCCGGCGCCCGGCTGGTGTCCTCGCTCATCGGGGCCGAGCCTAGTGCCCGCGACGACCCGGCGCCCCCGCGGTGACGTCCCACCGGGTCGGTGACGGTGTCCATGCTGACGAGCACCGAACCTCCTCGTTGTCCCTGCGCCTGCGTGCCCGTGGCCTGAGGCACCAGAGGTGGCACCACCGGTGAGGGCATCGGGTACGCGCTGTCGGTACCTCGCAACGCCGCCGCCCCGGCCCCCATTCCGCCTCAATGGGCGGCGAGCCACCCGGTCACGACGGCCGCGGCGGCCGCCGCACCCCGGCGCAGGGAGTGGTCTCCCGCGACGGGCTCCACCAGCACGCCGGCCGGCGCCGCGCGCCGGACCTCGTCGGGAGTGCCGAACGGGTCCCGCTCGCCCTGCACCACGAGAACGGGCACCCCGGCCTCGAGCTCGGCCGCCCGCGACCGCTCCGGCCTCCGTGGCGGGTGCAGCGGGAAGGCGAGGGCAACCACGCCGGCGGCGCCGAGCGTCGCCGCGGTGCGGCATGCCACCCGGGCGCCGGCGCTGCGGCCACCGAGCACGACCGGCCGCCCGGCCGGTCGCAGCGAGCCGACCAGGGCGGGCACCATCGTGGTCCAGGCCGTGTCGAGCCGGGCCGGTGGCGGTGCGACCCGCCGGCCTGCGACCCGCCACGGCTGGTCCACCAGCACCACGCACCACCCCACCGCCAGGGCTGCGCCGGCGACCGCCACGAGGTCGGGAGCACCCGTCCCACCGCCGGCCCCGTGGGAGAGCACGAGCAGGCCAGCGCTGCCCTCTCGGCCGCGGACGACGGCCCGGCCGGGCCCGAGCGGGGTAGGGACGTCGATCGTGTCGCCGACCCCGAGCGGGGTGGCCGCCTCCCCGCCGGGGACCGGGCTCACCGGCCCGGCAGGTCGAGCGTGGCCTGCTCGGCGCCGGCGGCCTGCTCGGCGGGGGCCGGACCCAGCAGCTCCCCGGTCGCCACGTCGACCGCCCCCTCCAGCTCCTCGGGCGGCAGGGGGACGGTCAGCTCGGGTCCGTTGCGGCGCACGTCGTTGACCAGGGTCGAGACCGGCACGGCGTCGAACCGGCCGGCTGGGAGCCCGTCGACGAGGGACGCGACCCGCCCGGCGTCCGTCACCGCGGGGTCGAGCCACTCCGCCCACCGGTCCCGGGGCAGGACGACGGGCATCCGGTCGTGCAGTCGGGCCAGGCCCGGCTCGGCGGCGGTCGTGACGACGGCGAAGCTCCCCAGCCAGGCCGCCGGGTCCCCGTCGGGCCTCGTGGGGTCGCGCCACAGCTCGTAGACCCCCGCCATCGCCAGCGTGCCCCCTGCGGCGAGGGTGACGTAGAACGGCTGCTTGCGCCGCCTGCCCCGGGGCGCCCCGGCCGGGCCGGGCTGCCACTCGTACCAGCCGTCGGCGGGGACCAGGCACCGCCGCGCCGCTGCGGCGCGGCGGTACGCCGGTCTCTCCAGCAGCGACCCGGCGCGCGCGTTGATCATTCTCGAACCGACCGAGGGGTCCTTCGCCCACGAGGGCACGAGCCCCCAGCGCAGGGTCCGCAACCGCCGCTGCGGCGCGGCGTCCGGCTCGCCGCGCGGCCGGCGGGTCCACACCACCGGCGCGTCCTTGGTCGGAGCCACGTTCCAGTCCGGCGCGAGACCCTGTCCGCTCAGTGGCTCGTCGGCTCCCTCCGCCTCGAGCTCCTCCATGAGGTCCTCGGGGCTCGCCGACGCCGCGTACCTGCCGCACATGGCGCCCAGCCTGCCAGCCGCCGCACGCGCCCGCGGTGGGTGCGGGGTGGACCGCCCGCCGGACGCGGCAGGTGCGACGGATGCGGTAGCCCGGCAGATGCGGCAGACCGACGGATGCGGTAGGCAGGGCCCATGACGATCGTGCGCCGCATTGCCCGCCCACTTCTCGCCGCCCAGTTCGTCGCCGGCGGTGTCGACCAGATCCGCAACCCGGCCTCGCGCGCGGAGACCGCCAAGCCGGTGGTCGCCCAGCTGGCGGGCCCGCTGCACCTGCCCGACGACCCCGAGCTGCTCGTGCGCGTCAACGGCGCCGCGATGGTCGGCGCCGGCGCGCTGCTCGCGACCGGACGCCTCCCCCGCCTGTCCGGGCTGGTGCTCGCCGCGACCCTGCTGCCGACGACCTACGCCGGGCACCGCTTCTGGGAGGAGAAGGACCCGACCAGCCGGCAGCAGCAGAAGATCCAGTTCCTGAAGAACCTGGGCCTGCTCGGGGGCACACTGCTCGCGTCCGTCGACACCGAGGGGCGCCCGGGTGTGGCCTGGCGGGCCCAGCACGCCGGGCGCGCGGCGAAGCGGCAGGCCAAGCACACCCATCGCGAGGCGAGGCTCGCGGCCCGCCAGGCGCGTCGCGAGGCGCAGCACGCCGCCCGCCGCGCCGGCGGCCGCGTCGGCATCTGACCCCGCGGCCCACCCCCGGGCTCTGCCAGGCGCTCGGGCTCGCCCCCACCCGGCCGTAGGGTCGGACCCCATGAGCCTGCCGCTGTGGCCCGCGCCGGTGGCGACCGCCCCGGTCGACGCCACCGTGACCCTGCCCGGGTCGAAGTCCCTGACGAACCGCTACCTCGTGCTCGCCACCCTGGCCGACGCGCCCTCGCGGCTCCGCGCCCCGCTGCGCTCCCGGGACACGTACCTGATGGCGGCGGCGCTGTCGTCCTTGGGAACCGACGTCGCCGACGTCGGTGACGGAGACTGGCTCGTGACCCCGGCCGCGCTCCGCGGCGGGGTAGACGTGGACTGCGGGCTCGCGGGGACGGTGATGCGCTTCTTGCCCCCCGTGGCCGCGCTGGCCGACGGACCGGTGCGTCTCGACGGCGACGCCCGCGCCCGGCAGCGGCCGCTGCGTCCCGTCGTCGAGGCCCTGAGGGCCCTCGGCGTCGCGGTCGACGACGACGGCCGGGCCGCGCTGCCGCTCACCGTGCACGGCACCGGCGCGGTTCGCGGCGGGACCGTGGTCATCGACGCGTCCGCGTCCAGCCAGTTCGTCTCCGGCCTGCTCCTGGCCGGGGCGCGGTTCGACGACGGCGTCACCGTCGTCCACGAGGGCGAGCCCGTGCCGAGCGAGCCGCACCTGGCGATGACGGTCGAGACCCTGCGCGACTGCGGCGTGGTCGTCGACGACGGCCTCGCGGACACGTGGCGGGTGGAGCCCGGGCCGGTCAGCGCCCTCGACGTGCAGGTGGAGCCGGACCTGTCCAACGCCGCCGCGTTCGTCGCGGCGGCCGCGGTCACCGGTGGCCGGGTCCGTGTGCCCGGCTGGCCGCAGTGGACGACGCAGGCCGGGGACCGGATCCGCGACGTCCTCGACCAGATGGGCGCGGACGTCAGCCTGGATCGCGACGGGCTCACCGTCGAGGGGACCGGGGAGCTGTACGGGCTGGACGCCGACCTGCACGACGCGGGAGAGCTGACCCCTGTGGTGGCGGCACTCGCGGTCCTGGCCGACTCGCCGTCCCACCTGCGGGGGGTGGCGCACCTGCGCGGCCACGAGACCGACCGGCTGGCCGCGCTGGCCGGCCAGGTCGGGGCCCTGGGCGGCGACGTCGCCGAGACCGCGGACGGCCTGACCATCCGGCCGGCCCCGTTGCACGGCGGGACCTTCGCGACGTTCGACGACCACCGGATCGCGCACGCCGGTGCGCTGCTGGGCCTGCGCGTGCCCGGCGTGCTCGTGGAGAACGTGGCCACCACCGCCAAGACCCTGCCCGACTTCACCGGGATGTGGTCCCGGATGCTCGCCGGCAGCGGCGGGCCGTCCCTGGCCGAGCGCGAGCGCGACCGGCCGTCCAGGGGACGCGCCGGGTGAGCCGGGGCACGCGTCGCTGGGACGAGAGCGACGTGCGGGTGCGCCCCAACCCCCGCGGGACGCGGCCCCGCAGCAAGGACCGGCCCGGCCACGAGGACGCCGTGCCGGCACGGGTCGTGACGGTGGACCGCGGCCGGTACACGACCCTCGTGGGCGAGGGCACCGGCTCCGAGCGGGTCGTGGTGGCGATGAAGGCCCGCGAGCTCGGACGGTCCGGGATCAGCGTCGGCGACCGCGTCGCCCTCGTCGGGGACGTCGGGGGCGGCAGCGACAGCCTCGCCCGGGTGGTCCGGGTGTCGCCACGGACCACCGTGCTGCGGCGCACCGCCGACGACACCGACCCGGTCGAGCGGGTCGTGGTCGCCAACGCGGACCGGCTCGTGGTGGTCACCGCCGTCGCCGACCCGGAGCCCCGCCCCCGGCTCGTCGACCGCGCGCTCGCGGCGGCCTACGAAGCGGGCATCGCGCCGGTGCTGCTGCTCACCAAGGCGGACCTCGGCGACCCGGCGCCGTTCCTCGCCGGCTACGCCGCGCTCGACGTGGCCGCCGTGAGCACCGCGCGCCGCGACGACGGCAGCATCGACGGGCTCGACGCCGTCCGCGACCTGCTCTCCGGGCATGAGTCGGTGCTGCTCGGGCACTCCGGCGTCGGCAAGTCCACGCTGGTCAACGCGCTGGTGCCCGACGCGTACCGCGCCACCGGGGCCGTGAACGACGTCACCGGGCGCGGCCGCCACACCTCCTCGTCGGCGGTCGCGCTGCGGCTGCGGGAACCCGGCGGCGACCCCACCGGCTGGGTCGTCGACACCCCGGGCATCCGCTCGTTCGGGCTCGCGCACCTCGAACCGCAGCGTCTGCTCGCCGCGTTCGCCGACCTGGAGCCCGGCAGCGCCGGCTGCCCCCGCGGGTGCACCCACGACGAGCCGGAGTGCGCGCTCGACGCCTACGTCGCCGCGGGGGGTGCGGGCGGCGGCGGTGCAGCGCGGCTGGACTCCTACCGGCGGTTGCTGCGGGCGCGCACGGACGCCGGGGCCTGAGTGTCCGCGGACGCCACGGGGCGGTCGCGACTGCCGGTCGCGGACCTCGGGGACGGTCGCACCCGGACGCGGCCGGTCAGTCGCCGGTGCCGCCGGTGCCGCCGGTGCCGCCGGTGCGCCAGTAGACGCCGTGGTCACGGGCGACGAACCCCTCGTCGACGAGGTACCGGGGCAGCATCGCGACGTCGTCGAGGAAGGCGCGGAGCACGCGGTCGCGGTCCGCGAGCGCCTCGCTGAGGGGCACCCGGTCCACCCCGCCAGGCTACGTCCTCGGACGGCCCGGCCGGGGCGGCCTCGACGGTCCCGACGGTCTCGACGGACCGGACCCCGCCCGGGGCGTGCCGTACGGTGCCGGGCGTGACCCGCGGCTACGACGACGACCTGCGCCTCGCCCACGTGGTCGCCGACGCGGTCGACGGGCTGACCATGTCGCGGTTCCGGGCCGCCGACCTGCGGGTGGACACCAAGCCGGACCTCACCCCGGTGACCGACGCCGACCGTGCCGCCGAGGAGCTCGTGCGCTCGCAGCTCGCGCGCACCCGGCCCCGCGACGCCGTCGTCGGGGAGGAGATGGAGCCGACCGGGCACGGGCCGCGGCAGTGGGTGGTGGACCCGATCGACGGCACGAAGAGCTTCGTGCGCGGGGTGCCGGTGTGGGCGACGCTGATCGCGCTGGTGGACGCCGGCCGTCCCGTCGTCGGCGTCGTCTCGGCACCGGCCCTGAGCCGGCGCTGGTGGGCCGGCGAGGGCACGGGCGCCTGGAGCGGACCCCGCCTGTCGTCGGCTCGCCGGCTCGCCGTCTCCGAGGTGACGTCGCTCGGGGACGCCTCGCTCTCGTACTCCAGCCTGTCGGGCTGGGACGACCACCGCGCCGCGCACGGCGGCCTCGACGCCTTCGTGGACCTGACGCGGCGGGTCTGGCGGACCCGCGCCTACGGCGACTTCTGGTCGTATGCGCTGCTCGCCGAGGGCGCGGTCGACCTGGCCTGCGAACCGGAGCTGTCGCTGCACGACATGGCGGCGCTCGCGCCGCTCGTCACGGAGGCCGGCGGACGGTTCACGTCGCTGGACGGCGAGGACGGCCCCTTCGGCCGCAACGCCCTCGCCAGCAACGGCCACCTGCACGCCGCCGCCCTCAGCCACCTCAGCCGTGCGAGCGCGCCGGGCGCGACCAGCACCGCCCACAGGTCGAACCAGCCGTAACCACCCGCCGCGCCGGACGGCGGGTTGCCCTGGGTCACCAGGCCGAGCACCGGGTCCCGCTCGGCCCACGCCCAGGTGCCCCACGCCGTCCCGAGCAGCTCCAGCCAGGACACGACGACGAACGCCCCCACGTAGAGCAGCCGCGCCCGGCCCCACGCCAGGAAGCCGAGCAGGCAGGCGAACCAGAACGCCCCCAGGGCGTCGGCCCGGTCGGCCAGGAACAGCCCGTGCACCGCCCAGGCGCCGCCGACGACGACCGTCGCGGCCACGAGCGGCGTGCGCAGCCGCGCGAACACGGTGCTGCGCCCCAGGGCGAGCGCGGCCATGTAGACCAGGCCGTGACCCGGTGGCACGTACGCCGGCACGTTGTCGAGCCGGTAGGAGTAGGCCTCGAGCAGCGGCGCGAACGTGAGCTCGACGGCGGTGGCGAGCACGACGACGACGAGCGTCTGCACCCGCACGAGCGGCGTCTCCCGGGACAGCAGCGCCACGAGCAGGGCCCAGGTCGCCGCACCGGTGACGAGCTGCTCCGCGAGCGGGCCGCCGCGGTCGAACCACAGCACGACGCCGATCCAGGCCATCACACCGGCCGCCAGGGCGACGTCGCGGTGGGTGCGGCCGGTCGGCGGCGCGTCGTCGACCCCGGCCCGGCTCACCCGTCCAACCCTGCCAGTCCACCCGGACGGTCCCGAACTCGCCGCCGCGCCGCTACGCTCGGTCCGGTGCCGACACCTCAGGGTGATCATTCGGGTGAAGCGTGGCCACCGAGCTGCGATACCACTCGGATGGGTCGCGCGCGCATGATCCACCCGTTCGGACGAACAATGTTCGGATCACTGGGACCGATGGATTGGGCATACGACCCAACCCGCCCCAGGAGGCATCATGCGCACCACGATCAAGGCCCTCGCCGGCGCCGGCCTCGCCGCCGCCATCGTCCTGACCGGCTCCGCTGCCCAGGCCGCCCCCGTCAAGAGCAACGGCTCGAAGGCCGGCGCCTCGCTGTCCGGCGCCTCGCTGTCCGGCGCCTCGCTGTCCGGCGCCTCGCTGTCCGGCGCCTCGCTGTCCGGCGCCTCGCTGTCCGGCGCCTCGCTGTCCGGCGCCTCGCTGTCCGGCGCCTCGCT